>NZ_JAGJDZ010000001.1:0-715225 GCF_018100775.1 Shewanella sp. MMG014 | reverse complement strand
TTTTTGCTCGTGCCTCGCTTATTTTAACCAACTATTTTATTTCCTCTTAATGAGGCGTTAAGTGCTTTGGAGATATCGCGCATTAAGATAGTAATAGGGAGTTTTTTTTGTGTTGGTCTCGTTGAGGCTTTAAGTGATTACCTCATTTATATTCAGGTAATTTTACCAATGTTACCTGAAGTTCAGGCTGTACCAGTTTTCTGGTGGCTTATCTTATTTTCTCCTCTTATTGTTGTCTGCATCGTTATCGGAGGGTTGTCTAAGTCGGTAAAAGGCATAGTTCCACTTGCCACTTCAGCTTCAATTTCTATACATTTATATAATCAAATTGCTGCAATACTTAATCTTCCTGGTCATGCTAAAAGTTGGGCATTTGAAGCTCCCTTAAAGTTTTGGTCTATTGGACTCGGCCTTCAGACAATGTTTTGCTTCTTATTAATGCTCATTGGGTATGCTATCGTAACGTATTATGTACATCGCAAAGTCAGTACTTGACAAGCGCCTGCAATCTGTCCTCCGGCCACTGTCACCTTTTGTGCAAAAGTAATATGTGGGTCAGTGTACATTTTAATTTATTACCATACCTTTCCTAATCCCACGAGCGATTCTATCCCCTTTGCGCTCACAAACTTCTGTTCAGAATCATATTAGCTCTAAACCATTTATCTCCCCCACATGACTATATGCGAACAAATTACCAGTAATCTATTGCTGAGTGTGTGATACTTTAAAGTCATAAAAGACTGTTCAATTAAGTCATTAAAATAAACCTCAACGCTATGAATTATTGGGTATAAATGTATGTGGATAGCACTGACAATACTTGCCGCTTTTATGCAATCTTGGCGTAATGCATTTCAAAGTGAGCTGAGTCAGCAAGTGAAAATCAGTGGTGTCACCTTGGCGCGCTTTATTTGGGCAGGTCCAATTGCTGCTTTATACCTTTTCAGCCTTTATCAATTTCAACCCAGTGAGCTTCCCAGTTTTAGTTATCAATTTTATGCTTTTGTCATTGGGGCATCTTTGATGCAAATTTTGGCTACGGGATTGATGGTTAAACTATTTCAGTTAAAGAACTTTGCTGTTGGTGCAGGGCTTGCGAAAAGTGAGGCCTTGGTCGCGGCGATATTAGGTGTGCTGTTTTTTGGTACGAGTCTGAGTTTGTTAGGCTGGATTGGTGTGATCATTGGTGCGGTGGCTGTAATGCTGTTAAGCACTCAACGGGGTGTTAAGCGATTATCGCTTAATACCATAGTGCTTGGTATTGGCAGTGGGGTTGCGTTTGCGTTCACATCCCTTTGGGTACGAGAGGCAAGCTTGCTGCTCATGACTGACTCAGCGATGTATGACCCTATTCCATTTACCCATAGAGCTGCTTGGGTGTTGTTATCTGTTATTGGTCTACAGACATTGATACTGGTCAGTTACCTTGGGATTAAAGACCGAGCGACATTACTGGCGCTTTGGCATAGACCAAGGTTAACGCTTTCAATCAGTGTGTGTAGCTGTATCGCTTCTATAGGTTGGTTTAGTGCAATGTCGTTGCAAGCTGTGCCTTATGTGAAAACCTTAGGTCAAATTGAAGTGTTTTTTACTATGCTCATTAGCGTATTTTGGTTAAAACAAAAAGTGAAGGTTAACGAAATATTGGGTTTAGTCTTAATAGCACTAGCTGCAATTTTGGTGATGTGGACTTAACATTTAGCTGCAGCTGACGGGGTAACCCCATTTGGGGTTTAATGCCTTATATTGATTTTAATTTGTTGTTTTTTCGTACTATACTAGCCTGAGTAAAACCAAGAAGTCTTATTCAGGGAGTGTTTTATGAGTCACCTTGCTCGACAACTGAGTGTTGCCATAGGCTGCACTAGCCTCTTATTTACATTAAGTTCTAATGTTTACAGTGCCACTCTTTCGACAGAAAGTTTAGCGCCTGAAGGTAGCCAATTATCAGGTGCCGCAACTTTTACTCCCGAACAAGTTACCCCGCCTCAAGACAGTGAGTTTGATTGGCTACAGTTAACTTCGATGGAGCTGTTAAAAGGGGAAATAAAAAACCTGTATGATGATCAGCTTGAGTTTGAAAGCGATGAACTCGACACTCTTTTTATTGATTGGGATGACGTTAAAGTACTGCAAAGTGCTGGCACGGTCAGTATTGGCTTTTTAGATTTAAGCACCCAAAGCGGACAGTTATTGGTGCGTGATGGTAAAATGTTTATTGACGGTAAAGAGTTTCAGCGAGAGCAAATTCTGACCATTATCGCAGGCGAGCAAACTGAATCTAATTACTGGTCGAGTAAAATTAGTTTAGGTGCCAACTTTAGATCGGGTAACACTGAGCAAATTGATTACAGTGCTATCGCGAAAACTAAACGCAGAACCACTGAGTCTCGATTTAATATCGACTATATCGGTAACTATTCTAAATCAGACAGTGAAGAGAAAATTAATAACAACCGTATTAATACCAACTTCGATTGGTTTTTATCTAAGCAGTTTTATTTGCGCCCTGTGTTTGCTGAGATTTATACCGATAAGTTTTTAAACATTGAATACAAGCTAACTTTAGGTTCGGGTTTAGGTTATAACATCATTGATACTTCGAAAACCGAGTGGAGTATTTCAGGTGGTCCAGCATATACCTATACTAAGTTTAATAATGTCGAAGCGGGAGAAAGCACAGACAGTAGCTCCGCAACTGTGGTAGTTGAGACGGTTTATGATACCGAAATAACCAGCGATATCGATTTTATCACTTCTTATCGTGTGCAATACGGTGATGATGATTCTGGTGGTTATACTCATCATGCTTTAGCGACACTTGAGATTGAGTTAACGGATATCTTCGATTTAGATTTATCGTTTGTCTGGGATCACACAGCGAGCCCTCAACCTGATTCTGACGGCAATACGCCAAAAGAAAATGATTACCAGTTTATCGTGGGTTTTGGTATCGATATCTAACCGTTAATCGCTCTCAGTTAAAGTCAACGAATCATCAAATTAGGACCTATTGAAAGGTCCTTTTTTATGTCTGAAATTCTTGTTGTGACAATAATAATTAATACTCAGTTGGCTTACGAGTAAACCAAGCGTTGCGCCCGCGAGAATATCGCCCAAATAATGATAATTTTGCAGTAATTGCCCTAGCACTACCGCCAACATCGCAAATATCCATACCAACTTAAAACGAGGGAAACATTGCCAAAACAACGATGCGAATGTAAACGTCAATAGGGTGTGTCCTGACGGGAAAGAATGAAAGCCTGCCGATAAAGAAAACGGATAAAATGCCTCTACGCCATGGGATATCCAAGAGAGGTTATTGTTAGTCCAAGTTTCTGGCCAAGTGCGGCCAAACACTATCTTGGCGCTGACTCTGATAATAGTGGCGTTGATTGCAACCAATAAGATGATATTTCTTAGATGATAAAGGCGCAGTTGATAGGGCTTAGTTAGGCTAAGCACAACGATAATGAAGGCCAATATTTCCAGCACCAAAGGACTTTTGGATAATGACTCTAGCACAGCATGCGTTTGGCTTGAGTAGGCAAAGCTGGCTATTTTTACATGCATTACATGATGTATATATTCAGCTAGTGGGCGGTCAAAGTAGGTTATACAAAATAAAACCCCAAGCAGCATACTGATATACCCTGCAACAATGGCGGGCTTAAAAGGTTGGCAAGTGGGCGTAAAAGTCGGTTTGGTCATAAGACTAAGGCAGCTTTTTATTAGTGAGTACAAGGCTGTTTGTATAAGCTCAAGGTTGTTATTTTAAGGCTCAGGGCTGTTATCTTAAAGCTCAAGGCTGCTATCTTAAAGCTCAAGGCTGCTATCTTAAAGCTCAAGGCTGTTTATATAAGCTCAAGGCTGTTATCAATAAGTCTAGCGTCAATCCTATAATGAGCTGACATCATCCACGAGTTGGTCATTCACAGGGGTAGCAATATGATGATACTTCGCCCGTGACGTGACATAGCCATTAATTTGATGTATTTCAGTTTGGCGTTGGTGCGCAATATCTTGATGCATTGAGGAGTAGTTATTCGCCGTCAGTGCGATAACCTGATAGACGTATTCAACCATTGCTGGTTTGGATAGCATTACGCCGTCTGCATTAGCCACCATGATACATTCGTCGATAATATTATCTATGCGTGTTTGGTATTGCGGTTTGGCGAGTTGACCGTTACGGCACTGTTCTATGGCCGTAAGTGGATTAATCGCACAGTTGATGACCAGCTTTTGCCAGAGGGCTAAACGAATGTCCTCGCTTACGTGACAATCAGGTATTGCTTGGGTTAACAGTGCCAATTGCTTCTCTGTTAATTTTTTGCCTTTTAAATGGCCCAACATTGTCTTACCTGTACCGGTTTGACGCACATGAAGCTTGTTGCATTTTAATGCCGCTTGCGATGTTGTGCCAAGATAAAGGTTAATGTCGTCTCTTTGATGTTGTGCCAATAAAGCGAGGGTATCTAAATGCGGTCCCATGCCATTATGCAACAACAGCAATGTGCAGTGCTGCGGCAGGCTATCGATGAGTGGCCTGATGGCATGCGTTACTTGATAAGACTTTACACAAACGATGATTAACGAAACTGAGGCAAGTTGAGTGTGAGTTATCGTGTTTACATCGCACATCATCCCTTCAATGATCTGTGTCTCGCTGGTGGTGCCCTTTGAAAAAGGTTCAAATGTCAGTGCGTGTTCTTTGATTAAATCCCTACCGAGTAATATCGGCTGAGTGAACTCAGATAACTGCTTGTAAACCAACATGCCGATGGCGCCAGCACCAAGAATGGCAACCGTAGGTTTAGTGGCGGCAACCGTTTTGGTTGTGTGAGGCTGAAGCATAATGGGCTCGCTTATTATACTTTTGAAGCAGGTTTAGGGAGTAATTTAGCCGCTTGGTACTTTCTAAATACAAACAAAAATAGATAGAACAAAGCAATCCCCAGTACGTCAGCGACCACATCGGCTACCGAGGCACTTCGGTAAGGTATTTGGGATTGGATAACTTCAATTAAAATCGCATAAGCAGTGAGGACAGAGCACATCCAATACCATTTAGGCTTAAACGCAAAGTAGGCGAGAAACGCCAACCCTAAAAAGCTGACCGTATGGCCGACTTTATCCATATTTGAGAAGGTAACTGGGTAATTAGGTTTGGAAAAGACTAAGTAACTCACCACAAGTACTGCGACTACAAATGCGCCTGTAAAAAAAAGTTTTAATTTCATGCTGTGGTTAACTTAGCCTGATGCAATATCGTTTCGATGCAGCAATGATAGAAAATACCACGATTAATGTCATTAACTTCCAGATAATTATTGTTTTCTATTTTATGGAGGGTTTGCCCTGTGGTGGAAAATGCTAGAATAGTGGCATCGTAAATAGGGGAGAACTCCAATGCCATCTATGGATATTGTGTCAGAAGTTGATGAAGTCGAACTACGTAATGCTGTCGAAAACTCACGTCGTGAGCTTGCTGGGCGTTTTGACTTTCGTGGTAAAGAAGCTGAAATCGAACATAAAGATAATGTGGTTACACTGAAAGCTGAAGATGATTTTCAGTGTCGTCAATTGGTGGATATTTTACGTATACAATTAAGTAAACGTAACGTTGAACCATCAGCGATGGAAGTGGATGAAAAGTCAGTTCATAGCGGTAAAACCTTCAGTTTAAAAGTAAAGTTTAAGCAAGGGATTGATAGTTTAATTGCCAAAAAGTTGGTTAAACAAATCAAAGACAGTAAATTGAAAGTACAATCGGCGATTCAAGGCGACTCTGTTCGTGTGACGGGTAAAAAGCGTGATGATTTGCAAGCGGTCATGCGCTTAGCAAAAGAGTCCGAACTAGGGCAGCCTTTTCAGTTTAATAACTTTCGTGACTGATTAGTTTCAATTCGCTTATTTGAATGATGCAAGCGCCGTAGCCGTTAAAGGTTACGGCGTTTTTTATTATCTAAATCATTAATCGATAAAAATTCATTTTTTATTTAAGTTGTGAGCGTTTGTGGTCGCCTTGTTGCTGCACACCTTTCATTAAGACACTTTAAGATTCGCGTTATGAGCACTGCAAAAATGAAATTTGCCATCGATGATGGTTCTACCAATGTCAAAATCAGCTGGATTGAAAATGACAAAGTACATTGTGTGACTTCTCCTAATTCGTTTAGGAAAGATTGGAAAAGTGCTGCATTACTCAATGGAAAGAAGATATTTAATTATCAAATAGGTTCGACCAAATACACCTTTGATGCCACATCGGACAGAGCGTTATCAACCACTCATGTGGCATATCAGTACGATGATTTAAACCTATTGTCAGTGCATCATGCCTTACTTCAAACGGGGGTAGCCCCATGCCCTGTGAGCATTTTGGTCACCTTACCAATTACTGAATATTACAATGCGGATGATTGCCAAAAGAATGAAGCCAACATCGCCCGTAAAAAAGAAAACTTATTGCGTGAAATTTCGCTCAATAAAGGTGAGTTATTCGAGATAGTGGATGTTGAAGTGCTGCCTGAAAGCTTGCCTGCGGTGTTAACAACGTTAGTGGATTCTGGTATCAATGCCTTTACTAAATCGTTAGTCATTGATGTTGGTGGCACAACCTTGGATATGGGCGTGATCGTTGGTGAATTTGATGACGTGTCGAGTGTATACGGCAATGCCACTATCGGCGTGTCTATGGTGACAGACGCCGCGAGAAAAGCCTTGGCAGCAGCTGATAGTGACGCAAGTTACTTGGTGGCAAATGAGCTAATTAAGCACCGTCATGACCGTGAGTTTGCTTGTGAAGTTATTAATGATTTAAGCAAAGTTGATTGGGTGCTTGAATGTATTGAGAACAAAATTCAAGAACTCGGTAATGCAATTGCTTATGAAGCCAAAACCTTTATGCGTAACCCTAACCGCGTTTATCTTGTGGGGGGTGGCGCTATGCTGATTGAAGAAGCTGTGCATGCCGTTTACCCAAGCTTAGGTGAAAAAATCGTGTTACTTGAACAGCCTCAAGAAGCCTTATCTCGTGAGATCTGTTGTTATCACGCAGCTTAATAGGTAACTTTTATGCGAATTCAGTGCACGTTTAATTTAGCGCCAGAGCTACATAAGCAACATAGCTTTGCTATTGATAATTTAAGAGCTTGGCAAGAAACGGAAAAAAGCCGTGGTGATGATAAAGATATTGCCCTTCAGCGGCGCAGTCACTTTCATCGAGACATCTACCTCAGCGGCCTTTATTTGCACCAAGTCTCGGCTGATTTACCTAGGCTTATTAGTGAGCAATATCATGTGGATGGCGTCAGTGCTGCTCGATTAATGAAGCAAATAAGCTTATTTGATGACACTGACTGTGATCCAGCAATAGAGCCTGGCCTTGCCACATCGCATCAAGGTCTAGAGGAAGCTCAATGGCAACAGTTAGAAGCTATATTGGCAAGTCACCGAGAGGAAGTCTTAAAGCAGCAGGAGGCGAGTGCACAGCAAGCGCTTCAAGCGCAGCAAAGCTTGTATCAAAGCCATTTTGAAAAAATGCAGCTCAATACAACAGAAGCCGTCGGCGGATTAGAAACGTCGCTGTGTGGCAAGCTTACCACTGAACTGCAAGAGACAATTAACAGTGCTGATATTAATCGTGTTGATATTAATTGTGTTGAAATTAGTAGTGCGCTAACGACATTAAGCGAGCAAGTAGCAACGGTTGAACACAATAACCAAAAAATGCTATCTGCACTAACACAACAAATTGAATCAATGTCGGCAAGCTTGCCTGATAATGTGCTTTCAGCTCAAGATAATCTTGAGCCATTCACTGATATTCAAACCGCCATTGAGACTAATCAAAAAGCGATTCAGCAGTCTATTTTGCTATTACAACAACAGTTAACCAGCCAATTTCAAGCGGTAGCAGATAAGCTTAATCAAGGATTATCGATCAGTGGCTCCCAAATGGGCGCTACAGAGTTGGCTGAGTCTCAGCTAACGTCTCAATTGGCTCGAGCCAGCAAAGTTAAGTCAAAAGGCTTGTGGTAACTGCAGTGCTGTATATGTAATGCGTATAAAAAAGCCCAACCTTAAGTTGGGCTTTTTGTTGTGACTAATTGTATTCGATGACGTGTGAATGCTGCTGTGCAGTATACGTGTAGAGTCTGTTAACTCTGCTAAGTGAGTTTATTGGCATCACTGTTTACGTCAGCGCTTTTTTCGTTAGCGCTATTTGCATCAGGGTTTGCTGATGCTGTTTGCTTATCAGCCTGTTGGCAGGGGGGAGGGTAGCGCTGTAATAAGCTAATCATCAATAACACGGGGAAGCCAATTAAACTGGCAGCAATAAAGAAGTTAACGTAGCCAAATGCGTTTACATATACCCCAGAAAACCCTGCAATAAACTTAGGGAATAGCAGCATAATTGACGACAGTAATGCATATTGGCTGGCACTGTATCCGCTGCTAGTTAAGCTGGATAGGTAAGCAATAAAGGCGGCAGTTGCAATCCCTGCACTAAAGTTGTCTACCGAAATGGCAAAGGTTAAAAATGGCACGTTGTAACCAATATACGCCTGCCAAGCAAACAGTAGGTTGGTGACTGCAACAAGTAAAGCACCGACAAACAAAATCTTCATCGTGCCATAACGCATAATTAAAATGCCGCCCGCACCAGCACCGAGTAACGTCATGATTAATCCATATACTTTACTTAAAAACGCAATTTCTTCTTTGCTAAAGCCCATATCGACGTAAAACACATTTGCCATAATTCCCATCACAATATCTGAGATCCGATAACAAGAAATCAGTAATAAAATCAGGATGGCACTTTTACCGTAGCGCTTGAAAAAGTCGACAAATGGCAACACGCTTGCACTGTATAACCAGGCCATAGCACTTGCCATTTTAGTCGGGTATTTTTGAGCAAATTTTTGCTTTAATTGGCGTTCGTTCTCATCAGCATCTTTAGTATCAACTTGGGGCTCCTTACAGAATAAGGTGGTAATGAGCCCCACTGACATGAGCATTGCCATGACAAAGTAAGCGGTTTGCCAAGCCTCTAAATTATAGTCAGTGTTACCTGGGTCAACCCATGCGGCGATAGTTAATGCGCCAGCTGTGGCCACTATCATTGCGCCGCGATAACCCACTTGGTATGCAGCAGCTAATGCCGCTTGCATGTCTTGAGGTGCAGATTCTATTCGAAAGGCATCAATCACAATATCTTGAGTGGCAGAGGCAAAAGCCAGAATGAGAGCAAAAATGGCTAGCTGTTCTAAATCAACGAGGGGATCGCTTTGTGCCATACCTAATATCGCAGCTACAAGACCAAGTTGGGCAAAGATCATCCAACCTCGTCGCCGCCCAAATAATCGGGTAAATACTGGCAGTGCCATTCGGTCAACCAATGGTGACCAAGCCCACTTAAAGGCATAGGTGAGGGCTATCCAGCTAAAATAACCGATAGCCGCACGGTCAACACCGGCTTCTCTAAGCCAAAAGCTAAGAGTGGAAAACACCAGCATGAGAGGCAAGCCTGCAGAAAACCCAAGCAATAACATTGCAAGGACACGTTTGTGATAATAAACAGATAAGGCTTCACGGGTACGAGATAACAGTTCTGACATTAAGGCAACTGATTGAAGGAGAATGGCTCTAGCTTATGCTGCGCTGCTCATTGGTTCAAGCCATTCTGATTGGAAATTTAACCTATTATAAAAACAGGGATAACAAAGGGAAACTTTTGGTTAATTTGTCGGCCGTAAACCGATACAACCTGATGGCATTGTGCCACCTATATTAATGTAATCGCAGCAATCATCGACTTGTTGACGTAAGAATTGATTACCTCTAATTACAATCGCGGGCCATTGGTCAAAACAATGGAGAAGATGCCAAAATACTTTTTCTGTGTCGGTAGGAGTTTGGGGTTCGAAAGTCGGGCTATCGGCAATAGATTGCCACTCTTCGAGTACGTCCCACATGTAGAGCTTAATTTCGCTGTGCTCTAATTGGTTATTTAAAAATGCTTTCCCATAATAGGCAAGCTGCGGCGCCTTTGTTTCTATGAAGTCATTTGGGGTCATTGATGACATCCTTTTTTAAATACAATCCATGAACAAAATCTGATAAATGAATACAAGAGTGTGAGCTTGTGTTGTCACACGGAAATCAAAACACGGGAGTAAAACAGTGAATAGGTTAGGTAAGTATAGTCAGGATTGTTGAATATTTACTCGAATTTACATTGTCATCGAAAATTCAGTGTTTTGTTCTGGAATAATTTGTAAACCAAAGATAACAGGCTAAAAAAACTGGAGTAAAATCAATGTTTCACTCCAGCTGTTGTTGAAAAAATGATTTAATAAAAAGTGGTAATTATGGCCCTTTTTTATTTTTTCAGTAGTGTCGCTTTATTCAGTTTGATTTCTTTGATAGGAAAATCAGGCCAGTTTAATTCATCGTTATGGCCAGTCGGCACATAAGACATAGCTTCTAAAACTGCCATCCCTTCAATGACTTCGCCAAATACCGCATATCCCCAACGGCGTTTTGAAGGGTTAAGGTTTTTATTGTCACCTACATTAAAGTAAAACTGACGGGTCGCAGAATGCGGATCATTATCACGAGCCATGGCAATCGTGCCCATACTGTTTGATAACCCGTTTCCTGATTCGTTAAATAGCGGGTCCATAGATTCACGTTCTTCAAGCTCAGGGCTCAGGCCGCCACCTTGAACAACAAAATCAGCGATAATACGGTGAAAAATCGTATTGTCGTATTCACCTTTAACGACATAAGTAAGGAAGTTGTCGACAGTGAGCGGGGCACGGGTGCGATCCAATTCAACGACGATTTTACCCATAGTGGTATCAAACTCGACTTGTGGGTAAAGCGTGTTAGGTTGAATATCAATGGCGGCTTGGCTCACCATGGATGTCAGTAACAAAATGCTGGCAGCAATCCACTTTAGCATGAGATCTTCCTTATTCGGGGGGCGTGTTATTGTTGTAAAAACTGATGCAGTTCTGCATCGTTTATGATTTTAGTGGTTAACTCATCAATGAGTTTGTTCATGTCTAATTCAAGCGTGGCAAAGTCAGGGCTAAATGGGCCTTTTAACATACCTCTTGCGTTGTAAATCTTAGTGAATTCTTGGTTCTCGTTTTTTGCGACAACATTGATAGTTAGTGCTGTTTTTGCTTCAAAACCGAATGTTGACTCTGTGACATCTGTAAGTAGATAGTCTAATTGGAATTGTGCGGTATGGCTGGCCGCTGGGTCGACTTGATAACCAGCATTTCTCATTGCCTTTTTAAATACGTCATCAAGCTGTTGCCTAATAGGTTCACTTGGGCTGACCAATTTTGCAGCTTCGCCTTCTTTGTTAAATCTCACAATAAAGTTAGCTTTACGAACGTCAATGGTGCTGACTGCAACAGAATCAAAGCGATCAATTTTATACTCTGATACAGGCACATTGGGGTTTAGTGCAATATGAGTGGGAGTATGACTGGCGCAAGCGGTTAAAAATAGGGCGGAGCAAAGCACTAATGACAATGATTTCATAACTAAAAATAATAAAAAATGGTGGGCTCAGAATAACAGATTTTAAGCACCAATCCAGCCTAATTACACGAGTTAATTAGCGTAACCTGATATCTATATTGAGGATTTGAGCGGTAAGAATCTTATTCGCAAACTCACGCTATTTGACTTCAACTGTTAATTTGTTCACGTTAGAGTAATTAGTGCGCAAGCGTAATAAACCACATACAGAGATAACACACGGAATAAGTATGTCAATGAATCACTTACAACTTGCACCTGACAAGCTAATGAATGCTGAAGGACAACCTATATTTGGTCATTTTGATGGTGCGGTATCAGATCTAAGCATTAAACAGTTTCACTATTTCAATGAAATGGATAAGCCTTGCTCTTGGTGGGCAAAGTACTTTGATTATAAACAGTTTCAATTTATCAATATCACCACGCCTCGATATATCATTGGTGTTGCTATAGCTGATATCCGCTATGTTGGTAGTAGTTTTTGTTATTTGTATGATATTGAAAAAAACCGCTTAACTGAAACTCAAGCCTTAAAACCACTGTCATGGGGAATGTCGGTTTCGCGCTCTCCTTTGCAAGGTAAAGCCCGTATTAAGCACAAACAAGGTCCTATTGTTTTTTCCATCAAAGAAGGCGTATGGCAACTCAGTATTCAAACTGACGATATTCAGGCCGAGTTAACGTTAGAGCCGCCTGTGCTGAGTTTACCTATGAGCTTATGTACCCCAACGGGGTATAACGGCTGGACGTACACCCAAAAACACAATGGCTTAAAAGTTAAAGGCAGCTTAACCATTAAGCATGAGCCACAGCCTTTACAATACGCACTTGGCGGCTATGACTTCTCTGCGGGGTATATGCGCCGTGAAACGAGCTGGCGCTGGGCGTCAATCAATGCGCAGGTTGAGCACGGTGTGCTTGGACTTAATCTTGCTGCTGGCGTAAATGAAACAGGTGCAACGGAAAATGTGCTTTGGATAAATGGCGAGCGACATTTATTGCCTGCGGTTAAGTTTGATTTTAATCGACATGTAAGTGACGACTATTGGCAACTTAGCACCGCTGATAACCAAGTGGATTTGACCTTTAGGGCGTTAAATTGTCGTAGTGAAAAACGCAATTTTGGCTTTTTGAAAAGTAACTTCAGACAGTACATTGGTTATTTTAGTGGCCATATTATTGATAATAATAACCGTAAACATGTTTTACGAAATCAGCTTGGGCTGACAGAAGATCATTTTGCTAAATGGTAGGCCTTGTTTAATAACGACATGCAGGGTTCAGAAACTAACATCAAGAAACTAACATCAAAAAATAAGTTTAAAATAATAATAACTAGGATGGACATTCAATGGATTTGAATTCAATTATCGATCACCCCGAAGCACTACTTTTAGTACTTGCGCCTGTGTTCTTTATTTGCATTTTATTGGAGTGGTTTTTAGGGGATTTACGCCACAAATTACCGCTTTCTGCTCGTTATCAAAAAGCGGAGGTCTGGTGTAATGTTTGCTTAGCTGGCATGCATCAATTGACTGACATTCTTGCTGGCCTGTTAATCGCGAAAGTGTATTTATACTTTTTTGGTTGGAAGTTATTTGATATTGAGATGGGGGTACTCAGTTTCCTCTTATTGATGGTGTTACAAGACTTCTTTTACTACTGGTTTCATCGTGCAAGTCATCGGATCCGTTGGATGTGGGCCGCACATGTGGTGCATCACAGCTCTGAAAATATGAATTTTAGTACAGCCTTCAGGCAGAGCTTAATGTATCCATTGGCTGGAATGTGGTTATTCTGGCTACCCTTGATAGTGATTGGTTTTGAACCTAATTGGGTGGTGTTTGTGGTATTACTGAACTTAGGGTTACAGTTTTTTGTGCACACCCAAGCGGTGAAGACGCTTGGACCAATTGAGTGGATTTTTAACACGCCTTCCCATCACAGAGTTCACCATGGTCAAAACCCAGAGTATATCGATAAGAACTATGCTGGGGTGTTGATCATATGGGATAAGTTATTTGGTACCTTTGAGCCTGAAAAAGCGACGGTTATTTATGGGATTACAAAACCGGTAAATAGCATGAATCCGATAGTGGTTAGCTTTGCTGAATGGCGAGATATGTTCAAAGATGTCAGTCAGCCTGACTTATCGATTAAGCAGCGCTTGTCGGTGTTATTCTCGCCGCCACAACAAGAAACGTCTACAAAGAAGTAAGCACATAAGCTGCTAATTCCTGTCGCTAGATACTCTTTCAATGATATGCGCTTATGCACTTCTTAGATTGGGGATTTGGGTGATTGTGGCAACTGAAGCTTTATTGATCAGGTTAGGGGCGAGATAGGAAATGGCCTAACCTACATTATTGATACCTGAAAGGGAGTGGATACCAATAAAGTAGGTTGAGCCAAATAAAAAAGGGCTCTTTGGGTACAGCCCCAGCTTAAATTATCTTTAGCTAATTCATTAGCCTGCATTAATTGAACCGCTGAGCAATGAGTAGTTAATCGGCGACTCATCAACACGAGGACAAATGTTTTTTACGATAGAGATAATGTCTTGCTAAACTGATTAAACTCGACCTTGTCTACGATTGCACCTTTATGCTGAATAACAAATGCAGCCGATTTAGAGGCGAGGTCAACGGCATCTAATACCGCAATACCATTCATTCTTGCCCCTAAATACACACCGTTAAACGAGTCACCAGCGGAGGTGGTATCCACCACATTCGTGACAGGTTTTACCTTAAATTCAACTGGCTCAGATTGGTTAAATAATGCAACGACAGATTCAGGGCCATTTTTAATGATGAGCTCGTCAATGCCGAATGGGGCTAAAAAACCTATCATGTCAGCAGCGTTATTTATGGCGTAAAGCTGTTCAAAATCGTCAATACCCGGTAGCAGAGTATCGGCGGCATGAAATGCCAGCTCAAATTGCGCTTTGGCTTCGTTCGGGCTTTGCCATAATCGAGGTCGATAATTTGGATCAAACACGATTTGCACACCGGATGCTTTTAATTGTTTCACCATAGACCAGAAATCATTTCTGGCCTGAGGCTCTACAACAGCTAATGAAATGCCTGAAAAGAAAAACATATCACCAGCAGACAATTGCGCTATTTGTTCAGACTGAATATGCTGCATAACTTGACGGGCTGCAGCATTTTCACGCCAATAAGTAAAGCTACGCTCACCATATTCATCCAACTGTATCGAATATAAACCAGGGATCTTTGTGTCCGATGTAAACACTAAATCCGTACCAATGTTCTCATCTTTAAAATACTGAATCATATTAAGGCTGAATGGGTCTTTACCTACCGCTGTGACCAATTGCACGTTCACATCTGTAAACGTGCGCTTTAGGTAAACAGCCGTGTTAAAAACATCACCAGCGAATGATTGCTTCATGGTGTTTGATGAGGTTGTCATCAACTCAATCATACATTCGCCAAGTAAAAACATGTTTTTCATTTACGGAGCCTTATTCACAAGGATTAAAAAATATTGCTAAGTTATTGAGGCTTTTTGACAGGCTCAATTTTAGGAATCAACACCCAAACAGCAACAATGGCAATAACAGCTAATGACGCGCCAATAACAAACGCTGGTGTGTAGTTACCGTCTGCAGTGAGGTATGGCACTAACGCTGTTAAACCTAATGCACCTAATTTAGCAGCCATGCCAGAGAAACCTGCTAGTGAACCAACGGCTTTTTTACCGAATAAGTCACTAGGTAGCGTTTGCACATTACCAATAGCTGTTTGGAAGCCAAATAAGATCACCGCCATAATGATTACCGCAGTTGTTGGGCCACCAGGACTCGCCATGCTAATGAGTGCTGGGAGCATGATTAAACAACCTAAAGTGATCGTCAGTTTACGGGTCTTGTTAATATTCCAACCCGCTTTTATGCGATTTTGCGCTAGCAAACCACCAAACCAAGCTCCCAGCATTGCACCTACATATGGAACCCAACCGTAAATACCGATAGATTTAACATCCATACCGTAAACTTCGTTGAGGTAAATCGGGATCCAGAATACAAATAACCACCAAATAGGATCGATTGCAGCAGAGGCAATGATCACGCCCCAGCTTTGTTTGTGCTTTAACAGTTGACCTGTTGTTGGGTTATATTCTTCTTGGTCGCATTCACCTGAATCGTCAGTTACTTTTTGACCTGTAAGAATATATTCACGTTCTGCTTCGGTGATCCAAGGGTGAGACTTAGGTGGTGCTTTAACTAAGATAATCCATGGAATAAGCCACAATAGACCGACTAGACCGATAACCACAAAAATCATTTGCCAGCTAAAGTAAACTGTCATGTAAGCAATGAGTGGAATAGAAATAATACCGCCAATCGCTGCACCAGAATTGAAGATACCTTGTGCTAAGGCACGTTCTTTAGCTGGGAACCAATCAGCGTTACTTTTAGCCGCTCCAGGCCAGTTACCTGCTTCTGCAACACCAAGTATGGCGCGGAAAAAACTGAAACTTAATGCGCCTTGAGCGAATGCATGTAACGCAGTCGCAATCGACCAAACACCAATTGATAGAACAAACCCTAGGCGTGTACCGACCCAGTCAAAAATTTTGCCGAATATGGCTTGACCAAAGGCATAAGATAAAATGAACACAATAGAGATATTGGCGTAAATCTGTTTACGTTCTAGGGCAGACTCATCAGGGAAGATGTCTTCCACAATATCAGGCCACAGTACGCTAAGTGCAGAACGGTCAATGTAGTTAATAATTGTCGCAATGGCGATCAATAAAATTACCCACCAACGAAGGTTGTTGATTTTCATGCTAACCCCTCTACAAAATCTTCTCGAGCAGGACTGAAAGTATCAATTAAAATACCGCCAGTTGGGCAGGTTGCCCCATGGTCTGCATGGGGCGGAATGAAACAACTGTCTCCAGCTCTTAGGATTTTAGTGACACCATCGATATTGAAGTGAAATTCCCCTTCAACAACATAAGTCACTTGAGAATGACGATGGGCGTGGTTATAACCAATAGCACCTTTCTCGAACCAAATTTTGACGGCCATTAACTCATGGTTAAAGCCAAGCATTTGGCGTTTAAGACCGCCACCGATATCTTCGATTTCCGTTTCATTGCCAAATGAAAAGTGTTCACTCTGTTTCATTGTTAACTCCTACTGCGAAATTTGTATTAACTGGTATCTAGTGTCAAAACTGTATGTTTTGCCTAGATAAGAAAAGCGCTGGGTTGTGTTGTTATCTTTGTTGTTGTCCAAGCTATTCTTGGTTTGGTGGTTTATGGCAAGTACAAAAGCTGTACTACCTTGATTACTGAGAACGCTAAACCCGATAATGCTGAGATCACCTTGACGTTCATAAGTTAGGGTCTCTAAATTGCTGGTGGCATTAAGGGTGTATTCAGCCGATGGGTTATATTCGCCATGGGGCTCCAATACGCTCACAAAACGATGTTGCTTGCTATTGGTACGTTGAATAAAGCTATGCTCATTACGTAGGTTAAAGTCAGGGTCATTGGCACCTAGCTGAGTAAATAACACGTCAGTATTACCATCAACGATACTGCTATGGGTATAAAACAGACCGTTGTCGTTTAACCAAGTGACTTTTGCTAACCCTTTTTTAGGCGTCGCATTCGCTTTAAGCCACAGGTGTTGATAACCCGCTTGCTTACCCAATGGGGTTAACTTTTCCGTTGCAGCTTGACGAGCAAAGTTGCTGTCGATTAGTTGCCCTTGGTAGTGTAATGGCAGATCATATTGATGTGAGTTGTTGCTATTAACCTCGACGATATCAAAGACAAGTGGCGTGTCTTTGTCATCAACTTTGACAGAAACCAATGCCATGGTTCGGCTTATATTGACGTCATCATAAGCGGTATCGATATGAGCAGATGCTAGCGTTAATTTGTCATCATGATGATAGAAGTCGACGATAGGGTGATTTTTATTACCCACTTTTACATCACCTTTAAAATGACTGGTCTCGTCGACAACTAAGGTGTTGTGCGCAACGGTTTGTTTTGCCCATGTCTTATTTTCAGGTAGGTAACGTCCACCGGCTTTAGCTTCAATATTTAAGAATCTAGCAGCGCCATAATCTGAGACAATTTCTTCGCCTGCATCATAAAATTGCCATGTAAGCTTATCAAAATGACCGTGACCTAAGCCTTGAGCTGTTGCTTTGAATACGATTGCCTGAACAGTCGGGGTGTGCTGACGCATTACAATTAATGCACCTTCATCACCATTTTTACCATCAAGGAATTCACGTGAATTAAAAGGATAGTGGCTTGGCTTATTCGCATCGATTGCTTGCGCTAATTTAAGGCCATCTCCAGTGAGTAAGATTCTGTTTTGTTGTTTTGCAATATCAACTAAATCATTATTAGCTGTTAAGCCGTAAGCAATGCTGACCGCAATCACAAGTTCAGTGGTATCTATGCCTTTACTCTTAATTGCATCATTTAACGGAAAGAATAAACGGTTGTAGCTTAATTCAACTGTGCTGTAGATAGCTTTGAGTAAAATATTATTGCGGTACTCAAAAATCTTGCGTTCAGGTTGATTTTGCTCGATGGCTTTTGCAAAGGTAACGAAAGGTAGTAAGGCATAGCGTTGATAATATGGCCCTTCATTGTAATAGCCATCTGGTGAGAACAACTCATCTAGTTGACGTAAAAAACCGCCTTTGCCAGATTTTTCAAGATCAAGCAGTGCTGTTTCTACTAACTCAGGCTTATCTAACACAAAGCCTGTCATCCCCACAGCAGCAGTCGCCCAAGTACCATGATTATGAACCTTATTGAAGGTATGGGGTGATTGCACTGACAAGAAGTCTGCCACTGGAAGAAGAATGCCAGTTTCAATGGTTTTTCGCTGAGTGTCATCAAGCGAACTTACGATAAAGTCATACGCTTGGATGGTATAAACAAGCCATACCGCTTCATTCAACCCTTGCCAAAATAACTTACCTTCGTTGCGTGACTTACGCTTTGGATGTAAAGGAAGGCTTGGGTATAGTTTGGCATACTCAAGTAACATATCACGCACATAATCAGCGTATTTTTGTTGTTGAGTCAGCTGATACATCATGCCAGCGTCGTACATTTGTTGATAGTTTTTCTTGTGGCGTTCGTGCGTATAACCCCCGCCTGCATCGACAGGAACAGGCACTAAAATCGGTTGTGTTAATAAGCTATCGACTTGAGCTTTTTGAGCTTCAAATGCTTGTTTAAATGAACCTGGTTGTTTAATTGCTGCACGCATAGTTAACACATCTTGCTGGTTTACAACTAAGTTCGGATGTGTCGATTGTGATGCATGCACTGGTGATAATAAGGCGCTCACAGACACTAACAAAGTGACTGAGAAAGCAAATACACCAGAACGTCGTATGCTTTTTACTAAAGCTGATTGTTTGATTAAGGCTATCGATAAAGAAATCATAATTACTGCGCTTTATTGTTAGTGTGGTTAACCGTGTTATCAGCGATTAATGCAGTGGTTTTACCAATTGCATATAACTCTGTGACTTTAGGCTTGGCGGTATTGGTAAACTGATTGTGAGTGACCTTAGTAATGGGCTCACCAGTGGTGTGTTCAATGTTGACGTACGCACTATCTACAAATTGATTTTTATTGATGTCAGCAACTTGAGCGCCATGGAGGAACAAACTTGCATGGGTTTTATTGCGTTTTCCATTGCCGACTTGTTTAACGTCGTTATTTTTAAAGCTTAGGTGTGGGCCAAAGGTGCTTTCATCGGTGCCACCTCGATACAACTTCACAATAGCGCCTTCAATTTGGTTGAAGTGATTGTTATTGATAGTCAGATATTCAGCGTTATAAATACCTAAGTCGTCAGTTTCTTTATTGAGTCTAAAAATATCACCGGTAATGAGATTAAAGTTGTTGTTGATTATCTCGATGTTATTTGCAAACGCGCGTGCTCCAGAGTCAAAAAAGTGGAACGAATGGTTAATATTAAGCTGCTCGATATCACTGTTAAACATGCTGAAGCGGTAGTTGGTTAACATGCCCCATTTGCTGGTTCTAACAACGGTGTTGCCTGCAGAGTCTAAGCTGTTGGCACCACTAATTTTTACACTATCAAGCTTTAAGCTACCACCGTTTTGAATTTCAAATAAAGTTGGGCGACTAAAGGTGATGGTGGGCTTTTCTGTTTGCGCTGATTTAATGGTGAGTGTTTTATCAAGTTCAAGAATTTTCTCAACATGATACTGACCTGCTTTTAATAAAATGACATCACCATCTGCTGCTGACTTCACTTGATTAATAAAGGCTTCTGCATTAGCAACAGTATGCGTTTTTCCTGAATCAAATGCGGTTTCTGGCTCTGTTTTTGGGTACCAGTTAACACCTGTTTGCGACTTTAACGTTGGAGAAAGGCTTTTAGGAGCGCCAATGTTGTCATTACCTGACGTTGGGTAAAGTAAGCCATTTTTCTCGCGGGTTAATTTAATTTCAGTTGGCTTAATCCCTTGTTCAATCTCGTTATTCGATAGTTCATTAGAGATATTGTTTGAAAATGAAATTCCCGAAATATCGTCAAAAATAGAGAAGGGAGCTTGTTGATTATTATTAACAAATAGATTTTCAGAGACAGAAGAATCTTTTGGTACTGCTGAGCGTTCTTGATCGCTACCTGCAGCTAAATGAATGTGGTCGACATCGATAAAGCTATTATGGTGAACGTTAGCATTAACGACTTGGTGATAACGATTAATGGGTGAGTTAGGTACACCATTCATAATCGTAAAGCCGCTTCCGAATCGGTAACCTTTAAGACCTTCTAAATAGTTATTAGTAATGGTTTGGTCACGGTTAATAATACGAATGCCGCCTGTGTGGTCTACGCCATTACCCAAAAACACATTACTGTCGATGAGGTTACCATTGCCATGTCGTAAGGTAAGGGTTCCGCGTGATTCAAAAAATGTATTATTGCTAACTTTATTATTAGCAGACTTAATTGAGATGATTTCTACTTCACCATCACAACGGTCGAAATAGTTATTTTCAACAACGGTAAAAGAATCGCTCATCGAATAATGGCTGGTGCCAATGCGCAATGTTTCTCCGCCATTTGACCCAAGAATCGGTCTTGGACCAAAGTAGTTGTGATCAATTTTATGGTGATTTTCTTGGCTGGCTTCGGTATTTAATCTGACGGCTAATGTCACACCTTTATTGCGCTTTCCAACTAAATGGTTGTGGTCAAAACGGTTGTTTTTGCCATATAAAGACACCCAGTAATCAGACTCATGTCTATCTGGGTTGCTGTAATTATCAATCACGACTTCAGAAACGCGAGAGTTATTTGCGAGATCGTTTTTACTGGTTCTAAATGCAATGACTTCATTGCTTGGGGTGAAACCTGATTTAAAAACTAAGCCAGATACATGTAAATATTCACCTGACATTTTTAAGTTTGATTGACCAGAAAGGATAACTTTCCCTTTAGTCTCTGCCGTTAGTGAAATAGGGGCTTCTTTTGTACCTTGGCCTTTAAACTTAATTTCAAAATCCTGCCAAGTACCGTTAGCAAGAATAATGTTATCTCCAGCGACCAGCTTTTTTACTGTGTCTTTAAATTCATCAGGCGTGCTTACGGTATAGGAAGCGGCTTGAATATAGCTTGAAGAAAACACTAAACTCAGCATAAACGCGGACTTTAACGAAAGTGAGAACAACTTGTCATTGTTTATTGGGTTATTTGTCGACTTGCTTTGAAAACTCATAATGACTCTCTTTTTATATTTATTAGCGCTAGGTCGTTTGATTACTTTGTTCAATCTTTACCTTGGAAATAAACTCCTATCTCAATCATCGAGATAGGAGCTGTACGACTAAGTTTTACTTGAGGTTAAAACTTAACTTTTGCACCAAGGAAATACTTAGAGCCTGAGCGAGAATAATCAGCAACTGTGGTGTCATTACCACGTGTTATGATTTTCGGCTCATTGTGCCGCGAAGTCCGCTTACTTTAATGACTTCCATATCAGGGCTGTCATTTTTATTATCTGCTTCTTGTTCTGATACTTGCGCATTTGGCGTTGTGACTTTAACAGCGTCAACTTCACCTCGTGCGAAAGCTGGTGATGCGATAAAGGCTAATAGTGCTGAACTGTAGAGTGCAGATATTGGCTGAAAATGCCTTCTGCTTAATCTCAGTGCATTATTGATTTTATTGAGTTTCACGTTAATCTCCCCAGATTACATATTGTTTAATCAAAATGTGAACACAATCCTTTAAACACGATCTTTAAATACCACGCTATTTTAAATACAACTTTGTGTCTGAGTAGAAACTAACCAATGGTAAGGTGTTTTGTCAACCACTTTGTGTTACCAATTATGTAAATTGTTTTTATTTTTGTTATTGCCAATAACAAAATATTAACTAGACTTAAGCTAGTGCGAAAATCGTTCAAGTACAATAAAAATTTCAAATAGGATTTGCGTTGACTTAGTAAATAGATATGATGGTAAGTAATAACTAAATCTAATTGGTTTTAACTATTGAAGGACCAGACATGAAGAATAGGCGTATGTTTTGGCGCATCGTTGAAGAGATTGAAGCGTCTATTGCTAACGGCGAATATGCACCAGGTAGTCGCTTACCGCCAGAAAGAGAGTTAGCTGAAAAGTTTGATGTCAGCAGACCCACCATTCGTGAAGCAATTATTGCACTGGAAGTGCGCGAAAAAATTGAAGTTAAAACAGGCTCGGGCGTGTATGTATTACAATCTGTTGCGACCAATAACCCTGCAAACAAGATTAATGCATTTGAATTAACTCAAGCTCGCGCCTTAGTAGAAGGTGAAATTGCTGCGTTAGCTGCCAATACTATCACTGAAGAAGAATTGGTTGAGTTAAATAAAACATTGATAATGATGGAAAATAAGTCTTATGTCGAAGAGGCTGATGAAATGTTCCATCAAATAATTGCCAATGCGACTCGTAACGGCGCATTGATTAAGTCATTTCAAAACCTATGGGCATTGCGTGCATCAAGCCAAAAAATAATTACTGATTACGACAGTGTTTGTAGTAAAGATAATAAGAAAACACTTGATGAGCATACTTCCATTTATAAAGCGTTAGCTGCAAACGATGCATCAGAAGCACGTTTAGCAATGCATAAGCACTTTAATAGATTAATCAATGTGTTATTCGATACTGTTGAAGCTCAAGCACTTGAAGAAGTCCGTCGTAAGAACAGCGAAAAACGTGATTTATACTCGATTGATAATTTGGTTAACCGATTGGGTTAATTAGTCCCTAGTGAGTAAAAGCGCAGTCGCTTTCACTAACAGATTAAAAGCCTTCTTTAACGAGAAGGCTTTTTATTTTATAAACAGTATCTTATTTGTATTGAACTAAGATGATTCTGCCAATATTAGTAAAAAGGCCTCTCGATATGAGAGGCCTTTTTTTTCGCTCCAAACGAGGGGGGGGATCTGGAGCGCACAACCTGGTTAAACTAATAAAATAGATGTTTTAAACAATTAACATAGGCGTTGTTGAACCAGTTTTTATTCCATAAAGTCATACTTTTTATGCTTAAAGGCTTAGTTGGTAAAGCTTTAACAGCTGTTTTATCTGCGTTTAAGTTCATTGAATTATATAAATGTTCTAAATTTGTAAACGCTGGAGGCCCTTGTAAGTGTGACTTGGCGCACGCTTTAAAACCAATAATATCTTTTAATAAAATCAATTGTCAACCAATTTGTTTTACTTGTTATTACCAATTAATTGTTGTGGTGAATATTGACAGATTACGGGTTGATAGTTCGTTGAGTTTCGCGGCCATTTGAGGGAGAGTCATCATTGGTTTGTGCTACTACTGGTTGTTTATGGCTGGTTATGATGTGATCTAGCGAGGGCGTTAATAGTTATACCACTAGATTTTATGTCAGCATGAATAAGACAAGCTTTAGCAGTTAGTCTATTTCGGCATGTTTACTCTTCACTAATTCGTAGCGAGAAAACTGACATCTCGCTGCGAGAATATCCCATTACCAAATCCATTGGACCTTGTTTTGAATAACTCGAATGCCCATTAAACTTGCCAGTTAGTCTGTTAATCTTGGAAAAGTATCGTTGAAATAGCCATGTTGACGAAAATTAATCGATGAGATTAACTTTCGTCTATTTAGTAGCTTGTAAAATGACAAACTTGCCATTTGATGCAACGGTAGTGCAATTTTTAAAAATACGTTTTAGTTTAATGTGGTAGGACAAATGACGGTTGCCAACAACATGTAAAATACCGCCTGTCGCTAATCGTCTTTTGGCATCAAGAAACATTTGCCAAGCAATATGATCGGTAATGGCTTCTCCTTGGTGAAAAGGCGGATTACATAAGACTAAGTCGGCACTGACGTTTTCATCTAAGTGGGTTAAACAGTCATCCCAATGAAAATGTCCTTGATCATGATTGAGTCCGTTTGCTTGCCAGTTGTACTGACTTGATGCAATAGCCATTTCAGAATCATCGACAAAATGGATATGCGCTTGTGGGTACAGTTGTGCCGCACGTAAACCTAAAATGCCATTTCCACATCCTAAATCGATGATGGTTTTAAAGGCGCCTTCTGGCATATTATCTAGCATAATACGTGCGCCGATATCGAGTTTGTTGGCAGCAAATACATTACTGAAGTTATTGATGGTTAAATTAAACTCTTTAACTGGCCAAGAGACTTCTTTAAGTAATGATCGCTTTATCCCGTCAGCAGTACAGGTAATGATACGTGTTTTTTTCCACGTTAAACTTGCAGAAGCTGGGCCTAAATTTTGTTCAATGAGGCCAAGTAATGATTTATTAATATTCTTTGCTTTAGCACTAATTAGAATTTGAGTGCCCTTAGCTAATACTTGCGATAAACGTTGTAATTGCTGAGTAAAATAAGTCAGATTTTTAGGCAGTTTAACAATGACCAATTTAATGTCATTAGGCAGTTGCTCTCGGCTATTAAGGCGGGTGATGTTCGTTGGTGCCAACTCATTAGCGCTGAGGTTGTACTCTGCGCCAAGTAAACTGGTTTTAGCATCAGTTTCAATCCACAACGGCCAGGTGTTGTCTAAACGAGTGAGGCCGCATTGAAGTGCGCCGAAATTGTCATTCAAAATAGCTGTATTAGCTGGAATATGTGCGGTTTCAACAAGGTGTTTTATTAAGTGCTCATCTGCGGCATCCCAAGCTTGCAGATTTGACTCTTGCTGCTTAGGGTAGCGAAATAACGCTAATTCAATACCTGCACAAGAAAACTCACTAACCGTCATTATTTTTTACCTAAAGCAACCATCATGAAATAGCCGGCAATTATCGCAGATAAGCTGTCAATGTGCGAGGGTAGAGTGTGAGGCAAGCCTGCAAAGGATGCTGTTGCACTAAATATTGAATGTATTGAAAAATGCGCCATCGATTACAGATGAAACAATATTGCTATTGTAGATCGCTGACAGTAACATCGAACACAAGATTACGTTTTTCTACAAAGGAGTTGTATGAACGGTGCAGGTGGTACATCAGGTGGAATTGGTTCGTTTTTTATCGGCTTAATCATGATGTGTGGCGGCTTTTACATGTTGCTAAAAGCAATAAAAGTTACCAGTTCTTTTGGTTTTAGTCATAGCTTATACAGTGTTGGTGGCATGAATCTAACGAGTGGGATGATTATGATCCCCTTCATGTTTGGTATTGGGCTAATGTTTTATAATGCGAAGAATATATTGGGTTGGATCTTAACCTTTGGTTCATTAGTCGGTTTAATATTTGGTGTGATAAGTTCTATTAACTTCCGCTTTAGCCATATGAGTGCATTCGATTTAATTGTGATTCTGGTATTAAGTGTGGGTGGTTTAGGGATCTTTTTGCGCTCACTAAAGTCAATTGATACCAATATAAAAGAGTAAGTTGGCGCTCAACTCATTCTTTGTTCAATGTGGTTACTCGTATCACTGTAACCACTTTTTTGACCATACAGCCAAACTGACTTCATGCATTAACTTGTTATTGTTATTGTTATTGTTATTCCTTCATTTTATTCGTTGTTTGTTGATACTATTGATGCCCTTATGTGTTTATGGGTATTTATTTTGAACTCTACCTCAACAAGTGATATCACCAACATCAAACCTGAACCCGCCACTCAATATGCCGTTTTTCCTTGGATTATGGGATTTTTAAAGCCCCATAAACTAAAAGTGGTTGCCGCTATTACTTTTCTTTTTATTGGCTCTTTTGCTTGGTTGTCTCTTGGCCAAGGGGTCAAAATGATGGTCGATGAAGGCTTTGTTGCAGATAATGCTGAACGACTCAACGAGATTGTTTTGTTTATTTTGGGCATCACAGCTATCAGCGGCACAGCGGTATTTTGTCGTTTTTATTTGATGACTTGGCTCGGCGAGCGTGTGATTGCGGATATTCGTCTCAAGGTCTATAACCATTTACTTAATTTATCCCCTGCTTTTTTTGCGGAGCAAAGAACGGGTGAAGTGATCTCTCGTTTTACCGCTGACAGTACCTTATTGCAAAGCGTGGTTGGTAGTAGTTTATCGATGGCATTTCGCTCATCAGTTACGGTTACTGGTGCCTTAGTGATGATGGCAATTACCAGCTTAAAGCTGACTGGCCTTGTACTGCTTGCTGTGCCTTTAGTGTTTGTACCTGTGATATTACTGGGTAAAAAAGTGCGTGAGTACTCGCGTAAGAGCCAAGATAAAGTTGGCGATTTAGGCGCTAATATTGATGAGACCTTGCATGAGATACACACAGTGCAAGCTTATGGTCACGAGCAACAAGACCGCAATGTATTTAATCAACAGGTTGAAGCGGTGATGTCTGTTGCTCAAACTCGTATTTTATATCGTTCGATATTAATTTCGTCGGTGATGTTTTTAAGTATTGCTGCAATTGCTGTCGTGCTTTGGGTGGGCGCTCAAGATGTCATGTTGCAAAATATTACCGCTGGAGAACTATCTGCATTTATGTTTTACGCTGTTATGGCGGCGGGCTCTGTGGCCACAATTAGTGAAGTTTTTAGTGAAATACAACGAGCTTCAGGTGCAGCTGAACGACTAATTGAGCTGGTCAATACCCCTATTGATATCCCTGAGGTTAAAGCGCCTAAGTCTTTGCCTGCTGCAATCAATGGCAGTTTGTCACTTGAGTCGTTAAGGTTTGCTTACCCAAGTAGTAATGAAGATGTGATTAAGGGAATTAATCTTGAGATCAAAGCGGGTGAAAGAGTGGCATTAGTTGGTGAGAGTGGCGCAGGTAAAAGCACCTTATTTGAACTATTACTGCGATTTTATCAACCTAAATCAGGCAAAGTGCTTTTAGACGGAGTGGATGTGGCTGAAGTCACTTTGCAGCAGCTAAGGGAGCAATATGCCTTAGTGCCGCAAGAGTCAGTTATTTTTGCCACTAATGTCTTTGAAAATGTCCGCTACGGGCGAGCTGATGCAACAAAAGAAGAGGTGATAAACGCCTGTGTAACAGCAAAAGCCCATGAGTTCATTAAAGAGTTGTCGGATGGCTATGATACGTATTTAGGGGAACGTGGGGTTAAGTTGTCTGGCGGACAAAAGCAGCGTATTGCCATTGCTAGAGCTATTCTTGCTGACAGACCAATCCTATTACTTGATGAAGCCACGAGTGCGCTTGATGCTGTTAGCGAAGTAAAAGTTAAGCAAGGCTTAGATAATTTGATGCAAGGTAGAACGACGTTAATTATTGCCCATCGATTAGCGACAGTGATCAATGCTGATAGGATTATTGTGTTAGAAAAGGGTCAAGTGGTGGCGATTGGTTCACATCAAGAGCTTATGCAATCGAGTGAGACCTATAAAGAGTTTGCTAGTTTGCAGTTACTGACTGACACATCAATATAAGGATTTGGTGAAAGCGCTAGGTTTAAAGAGCGAGATATGAGTGACCAGCTATTTCAAACCATGTTTTGAATATTTGTAGGCTAATTACTTAAACCTTGAGTGCTTAAACCTTGGGTATGCATGCCTTGAGTGTTGATGATCTAACGAACAGATAAGCAGCCCACTTTACTCATTGTCGTGGGCTGTTTATCAATAAGTGTTATTTTCTGAGTTCTCGTCTAAGAATTTTACCAACGGTACTTTTAGGTAGTTGCTCGGTAAATTCAATTAACCTTGGAATTTTATAGGCGGTTAATTGGCTGCGACAATAGTCTGAAATGAGCTGTTTTGTGGCTGCATCATCAGATGTTGGCTCTTTTAAAACGATTACCGCTTTAACTGCCTCACCAGATTTATCATCACTGACCCCAACGACAGCACATTCAAGGATTAATTCGTGCTGCGATAATGCATCCTCAACTTCGTTAGGATAAACATTAAATCCTGACACAATGATCATATCTTTTTTGCGATCGACAATTTTATGAAAACCATCAGGCGTTGCAACTGCAATGTCACCGGTTTTGAAATATCCATCTTCGGTCATGACATTGGCCGTTTCTTGCGGTTTATTCCAGTAGCCTTGCATGACTTGCGGGCCTTTTACTGCAAGCTCTCCTGCTTCACCTAGCGGGACTTCATTATCATTGATATCGAGAATTTTTACCTGCGTTTCGAGAACGGGTTTACCAATCGTGCCTAATTGTTGATAACCAGGAGCATTTAAACTCACGACAGGTGAAGTCTCTGATAAACCATAACCTTCTGAAATCATACAACCTGTGGTTTTTTGCCATATGTTTGCTGCAGCACTTGTGAGCGCCGTTCCGCCAGAGATAGTAATGGTGAGTCGGCTAAAGTCTAGTGCTTGAAAATCTGGTTGGTGGCATAAACCAACAAATAACGTGTTAAGTCCTGCAAAGCCAGTGAAAGGGTAGCTACTCATGGTCTTAATTAACCCTGGGATATCTCTTGGATTTGGGATTAAAACTGAGCAACTTCCTGATTCGAAATAGAGTACTAGATTCACCATAAAGGCATAGATGTGATATATCGGTAATGGCGCAACGAAAACGTCTTTACCCGGTGTCATCGTGCTGGCAATTCTAGATTTTACTTGAGCCGAGTTAGCTAGCATATTGCGATGACTTAACATGGCTCCTTTTGATAAGCCAGTGGTGCCACCTGTGTATTGCAGTGCGGCTAGATCTGTTTGTTTTGGGTAAACTGCAGTGAAAGTGGATTGCTCACCTTCAAGTAGCATTTGATTAAATTCAATTTTATTGAATGGGGTATCTATTTGCGGTTGAGGCGAAATTAAATCCAAGGCGTGGGTACTAATGACTAATGAAATACCTGTATTTGAGACGACATTATTGAGCGTGGGTAGCAAATCAGAAAGCACAACCAAGGCTTTAGCGCCTGAATCATTAAATTGGTGGATCAATTCACGCTCTGTATAAAGTGGGTTTGTATTGACGATAACCAACCCTGCTCGCATGGCTCCGTATGCGGCAATGACAAACTGGGTAATATTGGGCAATTGAATAGCAATGCTGTCCCCAGCAGTTAAATCAGTGTGATTTTGTAGATACGCAGCAAAATGTCGTGAGGCGGACTCGATTTCTTTAAATGTGGTGTTCTTTCCTAAACACGCATAAGCAATGTTATTTCCGTACTGCTGACAGGTCTTTTCGATTAAATCGACTAGAGAGTGGTATTGATCTAAGTTGAGCTGTGATTCTGCGTCATACGCCATGAGACTGTCCCTTTTATTCATGATTTATTGTTATTCGAGAAAATCAAACACTTGTTTAGATTGGTTGAATTACATTAAAAGGTCTACTGAAAATAGTCAATCTTCATCTATCTTATTAATTAATCTAGAGTTTGTACTCTATTAACTTGTTGGTTGATCGAGCTTTTAAATTTGCGAGTTGTTGGTTTTTTAAACTAACTGCAACAGTAATATTAGTGGATTCTTTTTTAGCAAAAGCTTAATTGTGGTTAATGTAACTAAAATTGTAGGTTATTTTCATGAGGTTAAGTTATTTATCCTGATTTAGCCTGCTTATGGCGATTATTATTTTGAGTGGGAGTAGAAATAGTTAGCAATTACGTTTTATTTGTTATAGAAATGTAAATGAAAGTGAAATAATTTCATTTTGGGAGAGACGATTATTTAATTGTAAACACCTGATTAAATTACCCGTCACAAGCATAAATATAATAATTTGAGACAAAAAATGATGACTAATCTAAAGAAAAGGAAGTTTGGCTTAAATTCGTTAAGTCTTGCTGTAACGGTAGCTTTAGCAGGCTCAGCTATGTCTACAGCAGCAATGGCTGAGGATGAAGAAGTCGCCGAAAATGTTGAAAAAATTGCCGTAGTAGGTAGCCGAGCGGCGCCTCGCTCTGTTGGTGAATCACCCGTGCCAGTAGATATTATCAGTAGTGATGACCTGAGAAAAAATGGCTCAACTGATATGATTGATATGCTGGTGACATCAGTGCCTTCTTTTAACTCGCGTGCCCAACCTATTAGTGATGCCGCCACACTTGTTCGCCCAGTCAATTTACGTGGTCTTCCTTCTGACAGTACCCTGATCCTTGTTAATGGTAAGCGTCGTCACCGTGCTTCTGTTATTGCTTTCCAAGGTGGTGGTATTAACGATGGTGCTCAAGGACCGGATATTTCTGTCATCCCAAGTATTGCGCTTAAGCAAGTTGAAGTATTACGTGATGGTGCTGCGGCACAATACGGTTCTGACGCTATTGCTGGTGTGATGAATTTCCAACTAAAAGATAGTGCTGAAGGCGGTTCAATCAGTATCAGTCAAGGCGAGTACTATGAAGGTGATGGCGCGACAACGACTATCGATGGCAACATTGGGTTACCTTTGACCGATGCTGGCTTTGTTAATATTAGTGCGCAGTATAAAACCGCAGATGCCACCAGTCGCAGTGTGCAGCGTCCTGATGCTGGTAATTTAATCGCACAAGGCAATACTTACGTTAATGATCCTGCTCAAGTTTGGGGTAACCCAGAAATTAATGATGATTACACCGTTTTTGTTAATGCGGGTTTTGACTTAAATGATAACCATCGTATTTATGCATTTGGTAATGTGTCTTCTCGTGAAGCAATTGGTGGATTTTATTATCGTAACCCACATAACCGTGGCAACGTTTACTCAGTTGATGGCGGTGAAAACTTATTAGTGGGGGCTGTTAACGGCGACCAATCAACCTGTGCTCCAGTGCCAATCCCGAAAAATGCTGATGGTTCAGATGGCAACGTTTTAGACACTGCGGCATATCAAGCAATGGTTGCTGATGCTAATTGTTTCTCTATGAACCAAGTGCGTCCAGGGGGTTATACTCCGCAATTTGCCGGAACCATTGAAGACATGTCTTTCTTTGCTGGTATTGAAGGGGAATTTGGCGAGTGGATGTATGACGCCAGTGCTGGCACAGGTTCGAATAAATCTAGTTTTAGCTTGTACAACTCTTTAAACCCTTCACTTGGTTTAGCTGCGAATCCTGAAGATACACAAACTGACTTTGATACAGGTGCTTACGAACAAGTTGAAACAACGGTAAATCTCGATTTTTCACGTTACTTTACCATAGGTTCAATTGAAGATATTAGTTTTGCAACGGGTTTTGAGTGGCGAGAAGAGTCTTTTGAAATTACTCAAGGCGAAGAAGCATCTTGGATAGCTGGTCCTTATGCTGATCAAGGCTTCAATATTGGTTCTCATGGCTTTAAAGGGTTTGGACCAGAAGCTGCAGGTAAAAATGACCGTAGTAATATTGGTATTTACGCTGATGTTGAAGCGTATTTAACTGATGACTGGTTGTTAGGGGTTGCACTTCGTTACGAAGATTTCTCAACCTTTGGCGATACACTAAACTATAAAATTTCGACCCAGTACTCTTTCACAGATTACTGGTCTATGCGTGCATCGCACAGCACAGGCTTTAGAGCACCAACTGTTGGTCAAGAAAATGTCGTGAATACTCAGACATCGATTGTTAACGGTGATTTAATTCAAACCTTTATCGCGCCTCCAACCGATCCGTTAGCAGCATTTTATGGTGGTGAAGTATTAGAGCCTGAAGAGTCAATTAACTATGCCATTGGTACTGTATTTGAGTATGACGACTTCTTCTTAACTGTTGATTACTACAATATTGAGGTGACAGGCCGTATTGCTCAGTCAAGTCAAATTGCAGTAGAACCAGAAGATTATGATGATTTAAGAGATGCAGGTGTTGAGTTCCCTGAGCTCATCTCTGCGGTGACTTATTATACCAATGACTTTGATACCACGACGCAAGGTATCGATATTGTCGGCTCTTACGAAACTGAGTTAATGTCGGGTGATACGATGTTCAGCTTAGCGTATGGCTGGACTGACACGAGTGTTGATAAATTCGATCCTGAGACGACTGATGAAGGTAAAGTTCGCCGCTTAGAAGATGGCATTCCGGCTCACCGTGCAACATTGACTTGGGGGCAAACCTGGGATGATATCAGTGTGTCATTGCGTGGTAATTACTTTGGTGAATACTATGCAACCCATGCGGATGATACCTCAGATTGGGGCTCTGAAACGGCAGACTCGGCTGTTACTGTTGACTTAGAAGTCAGTTACACCATGTTTGATCAATTAACGCTTTCTGTTGGAGCCAACAACTTGTTTGACCAAGAAGCGCAAGAGTTAAAAGATGGTACTCAAGGCGTGCTAGGTGCAGTGTATTATGAAAGTGGCCCATTTGATTACAATGGTGGCTATTACTACGGTAAGTTAAGCTATATTTTCTAAATCACGTTAACGTCGTACATAAAAGACTGCCTAGGCAGTCTTTTTTTTGCGTGGAGATTATTTAGCTGCTTCTAACGCCTGAAACACGGCGTTTATGGTTAACTCTACAGGTAATAAGATACCTTGAGGGTGTGATGGTCCATAGACTTTGTTAAAAGGCGTTCCTATTCCACCTTCTTTACCAACGTAATCCTCAATCATTTTATTAGGTTGACTCCAGTTACCTTTCATCAAAATAAGGTTATCTGCCTCTAGTGCGTTTACCACGATTTCACGATGGGTCACATTGGCTTTATTGGTGCGGCAAGGAAGACACCAGTCAGCATCCACATCGACAAATACGGTGTAGCCTTGCTCAACCAATGGCATAATTTGAGCGGGGTTAAGGGGTTGCCACTGCAATCGCTTATAGGCATTGTAGTCTTCGGTTTTTTCCAAAAAAGCATAAACCCCAGTAAAACAGATTGTCATAAAGCCCAATATTACGATTACGATACCAGGAATGTTTTTTCCTTTAATTTTAAAAAATATGAGTAGAGCAATTCCGGCAAGTAATAATCCAAGTAAAATTGGTAGCATTAATGACATTGTGGTTTCTCGAGTAAAAAGCATGTTAATACAGTGTACTATATCAAGGTTTGCTTAAATTGAGGTTAAATGAATGTTGTAAAGGCTCATTCATGATAACGTACGTTTTTTTTGCGGCATGATTTCAGTATTTTTATCTATTCTGCACGGAAATATAACGCTGAACTCATTAATAGGGCCTCAGAAATGCTCAAGCATAGTGAGCATGAATAATCACGGTAGAATGAAGGATTTATAAGTAATGGCATTAAGTACATGGCTTGGATTACTCGCCATCTGTTGTTTAGGAGCGATGTCTCCCGGTCCGAGTTTAGCTATGGTGCTAAGACATACGTTATCAGGAGGGAGATTACACGGCGTTGTGTGTGCTTGGGCTCACTCAATTGGCATTGGTGTGTACGCATTAGTAACGCTATTGGGCTTGGCCGTTGTGCTTGAAAAATCACCTTTAGTGTTTAATGGTATTGCTCTTATTGGAGCGTGCTATTTAGCGTGGATGGGATTTCAAGCCTTGCAATCTAAAGGGGGGATGGAGCAGAAATTACAGTCAGGTGAGTCAACTTCATTACTTCAAGCAGCTCGCGATGGTTTAGCTATTTCGTTATTTAACCCTAAAATTTTGTTGTTCTTTTTAGCGCTGTTTAGTCAGTTTGTATTGGCAGCTGAATCGCTAACGGGACAAACATTAATTGTATTAACCCCACTGGTTGTAGATGGACTCTGGTATACCATCATTGCTGTCGTATTATCTCATGGGCCGATATTGTCTCGCTTACGTGACAAGGCTGCGCTTATCGATAAGCTGTCAGGCGTGGTGCTTATTCTACTGGCCTTAAGGGTCATTATAGATATTATTTAGTGAAAAATTCTCCAACAAAAAAGCCATCGTAATGATGGCTTTTTTACATGCTTAATATCGGCATGCTTAATTTTTGAAGACCTGCACAGAATCGTCAGCTTTTTCTTCTTTGGCTTCTTGTTGACCACCCGGTGGGTTTTTAATGTGGTCATTTAAGTTTTCGTTCAACATGCCTTTGTATTCTTCAGTGAACCAGCTCAATGCATTTTCTTTTTCTGCTTCTAGATTGGCTGATTTAATCGCAGCTTCAAACGCATTGTAGCGCGCTGCAGCAAAACGCAAAGCAGTACCGACTTTACCGATATCATTTTCTGTTTGACCTAGTTGATTGGCTAGCGCAATAAATTGATCAGCTAGTTGGTACATGGTTGTTTCAGTTTTTTGTTCTGACATGAGTTCTACTCGTAATAGTGACTTAATTTAGCAATGAGTGTACCGATTTTATTGACAGAATAAAGTCTCAATTCGCTATCAGGGGCGGAATCTGTGATCACCTGTCCATTACGTGGATCATAATATATTGATAATGGCGTGAGAGGGTTGTAGAGGTAGAGGCATTGAACAGGGTTATTGTTAGTTACTAGATATAACGAATCGTTGCGATGCTTCAAAAGGAGCCCAGTTTTGTGCAGGGTAACCCCATTGATTGATATTGAGCTGGTCATCGGTACTTGGATTAGTGAAAATATGAACGTTATCAGCGGGGCCTGAATCACTTCACTCGGTTATTTTACTCGAGCATTTTACTCAAACACTTCATATTAGCTAAAGCGACGGCGGCTAATAGGCCGAGTATAATGATAACCATCACTAATGGATAAGTTTGAAACTTGGATGTTGATAGGTGTTCAGTGATTCATAGTATGCTTGAGCATCTTCTTAATTATTTGCTTCGACTCAACCTTTGTCTTAGTAAGTGTAATTGAAAGGCTGTATTTCGCGAATTAACACCATAATGAGATTGACTCTTTTACAAGGTAGCCCCCTAGATGAACGATTGGCAAACATTGATTAAAACGCAGCAAGCGGAGCCGTATTTTTGTGAATTAAATGAGTTTGTTGCTCATCAAAGACAGCTAGGAAAAACGGTTTACCCTGCCGATGAAGATGTATACCGCGCATTTGAATTGACTCCTTTGAGTGATGTGAAAGTGGTGATTTTAGGGCAAGACCCTTATCACGGTGCAGACCAAGCTCATGGCTTATGTTTTTCGGTTCAAAGAGGCATTAAAACACCGCCATCATTAGTGAATATTTATAAAGAACTCCAACAAGACATTAATGGCTTTGTCACCCCAGACCATGGCGATTTGTCTGAGTGGGCAAAACAAGGGGTGTTAATGCTCAATACCGTATTAACAGTAGAAGAGGGAAAAGCGCATTCTCACTCAAAAGCCGGCTGGGAGACTTTTACAGATAAAGTGATGCAAACCCTTAACGATAAAGGTGAGCCTATTGTATTCATTTTGTGGGGCGCTCATGCCATTAAAAAGGGAAAGCTTATTACAGCAAAGCAGCATCACGTATTAACAGGGCCGCATCCTTCTCCACTGTCTGCTTATCGAGGCTTTTTTGGTAGTGGTCACTTTTCTAAAACAAATCAACTGTTAACAGAGTTAGGGCAAACACCTATAGATTGGCAAGTTTAACGATTTAAATTGTATTGATAGCAATAAAAATGCCCACTACTGAGTTGTAGAGGGCATTTTATGATGGTTGGCTTAATTATGCTCAGATACCAGAGCGTAGATATTTAACCCAATATAGATTAGTTATTTCGTTGAACTGAAATTTTCGCTAACGAGATTAATGCTGTCTTATATTCACTATCGGCAATTGGGGCCAGTGCAGCAATCGCTTTGTCAGCTTCTTGGTTCGCTTTTTGTTTAGTGTATTCAAGGGCGCCTGAATCATTTAAGGCTGCAACAATTTCATCAATTGCTTTTGTGCCATCGCCTTTTTCAATCGCTTCTTTAATCAATGCTTTTGCTGTATCGCTACCGTGAGCCATAGCATAAATTAATGGCAGTGTAGGCTTACCTTCGGCCAAGTCATCACCAATGTTTTTGCCAAGTTCATCAGCATCGGCCGTGTAATCAAGTAAATCGTCGGTTAATTGGAAAGCGGTGCCTAAAAATTTACCGTATTCACCAAGGGCATGTTGTTGCTCTTCGCTTACGTCAGCAATAACACCTGTGAGCAAGGTTGCAGCTTCGAATAATTTTGCTGTTTTACAGTAAATTACCCGCATATAATTCTCTTCGGTGGTTTCTGGATCATTACAATTCATTAATTGTAAGACTTCACCTTCAGCAAGAATATTAGTGGTGTCGGCAAGGACTCTTAACACTTTCATGCTATCGAGTTCGGTCATCATTTGAAATGAGCGGGTATATAAAAAATCACCGACTAAAACACTTGCGCTGTTTCCAAATAAAGCATTGGCTGTTTTACGACCACGACGTAATGTTGATTCATCGACAACGTCATCGTGTAATAAAGAAGCAGTATGAATAAATTCAATAATGGCTGCTAATTTAAGATGCTCTTCACCTTTATAGTCGATAGCGCGAGCAGAAAGTACCGAAAGTAATGGGCGTAATCTTTTACCACCACCATTGATAATGTAAAAACCGAGTTGGTTAATTAGTGCAACATCAGACTCAAGTTGTTTGTAAATTAACTGATTTACGGCTTGCATGTCGTTATCAGCTAGTTGACGAATGGCGTTTAAATCCATAATGGTCTCTAGTTATTAGGCTATCAGGCAAATTATATTGCCCACTATATAAGGTTCAAATTGTATATTAACAAATTTTATCTAAAATTCATGCCTTAGACAGCTTTTGTTCTTAGATTGTGGGAGTTAAACCGAGCTTTTTTTATTGATTCACATTTAACACTTGCCAGATGGTAAATCTTAGCGTAGACTCCGCGCCCATTGTCATTAAAAGTTTTTAGCACCCGGTATCTACATATAATGAACCGGAGTGTTAGTCCATTTGGAGTGAAATAGCTATGTACGCTGTTTTTCAAAGTGGCGGAAAGCAACACCGTGTTGCTGAAGGTCATACAGTTCGTTTAGAAAAAATTGAAGTTGCTACTGGTGAAACTATTGAGTTTGACCAAGTATTATTGGTTGCTGACGGTGAAAATGTTCACGTTGGTGCTCCATTAGTCGCTGGTGGTAAAGTTGTTGCTGAAGTGGTTAGCCACGGTCGCGGTGAGAAAGTAACTATTCAAAAGTTCAATCGTCGTAAGCATCACGAAAAGAAAATGGGCCATCGTCAATGGTTCACTGAAGTTAAAATCACTGCGATTAGCGCATAATATTAGGAGTCTAACTCATGGCACATAAAAAAGCTGGCGGTTCTACTCGTAACGGCCGCGATTCAGAAAGTAAACGTCTTGGTGTTAAGCGTTTTGGTGGTGAATCAGTTGTTGCTGGTAACATCATCGTTCGTCAACGTGGTACTAAATTCCACGCTGGTGTAAACGTAGGTATTGGTCGTGACCATACTTTGTTTGCATTAACAGACGGTAAAGTTAAGTTTCAAGTAAAAGGTCCTAATAACCGTAAGTTTATTAGCATCGAAGCTTAATTCTAGACTTTAATCAGTCTTTGAAAGCCCCGCCTTCTGGCGGGGCTTTTGTGTTTTTTACTTCATTGTTGGAGTTAGTTAACTAAACTTCATTGAAGTATTTTCGGTGTGTTACACCGATGGTTATTTATTTTGCAGTAAGCGATTTATGGTGATTGAATCTTCTACGCTTCCCTGCACATCTCAGTCTTTTGAGGTTATAATTGGCACATTAAGTGGTGTCAGGAGTATGTATGAAGTTTATTGATGAGGCTAAAATCAGAGTTGAAGCGGGTGACGGTGGCAGTGGCTGCGTTAGCTTCAGACGTGAGAAATATGTGCCAGATGGCGGTCCTGATGGTGGTGACGGCGGTGATGGCGGTAGCGTATTTTTAGTCGCAGACGAAAACATGAACACGCTTATTGATTTTCGATTTGTACGTTCTTACATCGCTGAGCGCGGTAAGAATGGTCGTGGTCGTGATTGTACAGGTCATGGCGGCGAAGATATGTTATTAAAAGTACCTGTGGGTACTCGCGCTGTTGATTTTGAAACAGAAGAGTTACTAGGTGACTTAACCACTCATGGTCAAAAACTGTTAGTGGCTAAAGGTGGTTTCCACGGTTTAGGTAACACTCGTTTTAAAAGTAGTACCAACCGAGCGCCTAGACAAAAGACATTAGGTACACCAGGCGAAGTACGCATGCTGAAGCTGGAACTATTGTTACTAGCCGATGTTGGCTTGTTAGGTTTACCGAATGCGGGTAAGTCAACTTTTATTCGTTCAGTTTCTCGTGCTACACCAAAAGTCGCCGATTACCCATTTACCACTTTGGTGCCTAATTTAGGTGTTGTCAGCCCTCGTCCTGGTCAGAGTTTTGTTATTGCTGATATTCCTGGCTTGATCGAAGGCGCGTCAGATGGCGCGGGTTTAGGCATTCGTTTCTTAAAGCATTTAGAGCGTTGTCGTGTGTTATTACACATTATTGATATCGACCCTATTGATGGTAGCGATCCGGTTGAGTCTGCGCGTTCAATTGTGGCTGAACTTGAGAAATATTCTCCTAAATTGGCTGCTAAGCCGCGTTGGTTAGTATTTAACAAGATTGATTTACTACAAGAAGATGAGCTTGCTGAGAAAATGGAGCACATCGTTAAGGAAATCGATTGGAAAGGTGACATATACACTATGTCAGCATTTAATCGCACCAATACTGAAGAGTTAAGTTTAAAACTTCTCGACTTTATTTCTGCATTGCCTGACGAAGATGAATCAATCAGCCCTGACGATGAAGTCGAGTTTAAGTGGGATAATTACCATCAAGCTAATGTTGAATCTGTTAACGAAGACTACGATGATGACTTCGATGACGATTTCGACGATGATGACTATGATGTGGAAATTATCTACCAACGTTAAATTGAGTTAAATAAGAGAAAAATTGTGTACGCCGACACTCAAAATGATATCACTCGTCTTGTAGTACGAAGTGCACAACTTCTCTTAGCTTATGGCGCTGAATCTGATCTTGTTGAAGAGATTAGCCAGCGCCTAGGCAAAGCCCTTGGCCTAGCCAGTGTCGAACTGTCGATTTCTTCAAATTCCCTCGTATTGACCAGCCTTGTCCATGGCCGTTGTATTACCACGACGCGCCGTTTACGCGAGCACGGCATTAACATGATGATTGTATGTGAAGTGCAACGCATCTGTATCTTGGCCGAAAAAGGCATTTACAACGACAAGCAAGTTAAACGCCGTCTAGAAAAAATCGAACCCAAAACGTATCCAGCCAAATATGTCATCGCGATGATTGGCTTGTCTTGTGCGAGTTTCTGTCATTTATTCGGTGGTGATTTAGCGGCATGCTTTATTACGTTTATCGCTTCAGCTGTCGGCATGTCGGTTCGTTTATCCTTAGTGAAAAAACATTTTAATCTGTTGATAATTTTTGCTATCACCGCCTTTATTACCACCTTGGTGGCGCAACTTGGTCACCTTTTGGAATTGACCTCAACACCGAAAATTCCAATGGCTGCAAGTGTGTTAATGCTTGTGCCGGGTTTCCCACTGATAAATGCTATTTCTGATATGGTCAAAGGCCATATGAATGTCGGTATATCTCGCTGGGGACATGCCACTTTACTCACATTGGCAACGGTTATCGGTATTACGCTAGCGATGGCATTTGGAGGGACGTTGAACACATGAATCTTGTGCTGACTTTACTTAATGATGCATTCTTTTCTGCAATCCCAGCAATGGGGTTTGCGATGGTATTTAATGTCCCAAGACGGTTTTTACCTTATTGCGCTCTTGCTGGTGCAATCGGTCATAGTTTTAGAACCTTGTTATTGCACCTAGATATGCCAATTGAATGGGCCACATTTGCTGCTGCCGCGCTCGTTGGAGTGATAACCATCCGTTTTGCTAAAAGGCATCTTGCCCCACCGCTGATGTATGCTGTGGCAGCAATCATTCCCATGGTACCAGGGACTTATGCGTATAATACGTTAATTGCAATTGTTCAGCTAAGTGTGCAAGAGCAGGTGAGTTCTGATCTCACCACTATGGTTATTCAAAATGGGTTAAAAACAGTTTTCATTCTGGGGGCGCTGTCTGTAGGCCTGGCTATGCCGGCTTTGGTTTACTATCGCACTCGACCAATTATTTAATTTCTCCAGCATCAAATAAGGATTTTACATGCGCATCGCTATGATCGCCGCTATGGCCAATAATCGTGTAATCGGTAAAGACAACAAAATGCCATGGCACCTGCCTGAAGATTTAAAACATTTTAAAGCTATGACACTCGGCAAGCCTGTAGTGATGGGGCGTAAAACCTTCGAATCAATTGGTAGACCATTACCGGGTCGCCACAATATCGTCATTACCCGTCAAAGCGACTATCAACCAGAAGGCGTTTCTTGCGTTAATTCTTTTGAGGCTGCAAAAGCCCTTGTGACAGGTTGTGAAGAATTAGTTGTTATTGGTGGCGGACAACTCTATAAAGAAATTTTACCTTTGGCCGATACCTTATATCTAACCTTTATCGATTTAACGGTTGATGGTGATACTTTTTTCCCTGAATGGGATGACGGTAGCTGGACGTTAAAAGATAAGGTAGTTGAGATAAATGAATCACAATTGCAATATAGCTTTAACACTTTGGTGAAATAATGTTAAATTGTGGCCTGTGTTACCCTGAATAGATACTTGCCCTTGATGGCAGGTACAAAAATAAAAATACCTAAAAAGGAGTGTCAGATGCGTTTAATGCCTGTGGCCTTAGCAGCCCTAATCGCAGCATCTTTTGTGTCAACCCCTGCCGAAGCGAATACTGATCAACTTGTCGCGAACATTTGTGATTATGTAAAATCTAATGACAAAAACCGTTTACGTAAAAAGTTGAAGGAAAGCCGCGTAAAATTACGCAATATTTACACTGGTGTTTCTTGCGACGGTAATAGCTTATTAAGAACTGCATACAACTCTAACGCCTTAGAAGTGGGTGAGTACATTGCAAAACGTCTTCCTGCTGGAGATTTAAATACTCCTGAAGCAGATGGACAAAGCATTCTTGATTGGGCAAATGCAAATGGTCATAGCGGTAGTGCAATCACTGCTGCAGTACAACAACGAATCAGTAATGGCGAATAAGCCATCTCGTTGGAATGACTTGCTTTAGCATTATGAAACTGTTGTGAGTGTTTGTATTCATAACGTGTAAAGCAGACTCAGATACATCTGATTAAAAACCGCCTTTGGGCGGTTTTTTTATGGCTTAGCTTTTTCGTCTCGCTCATTTTACTAGCAAGAGTTCGCAAGAGCAGCACAGAAACCAGAATTTAAATAAAAGGAACATATAAAAAGGCTTGAATATAAACCGATAACAGTGAGCTATCATAAACAGTTATCACAGGCTGCTATCCAAGACTGTCACCCTAGATAGTTAATATAAATAGTCACCCTAGATACTTGTTACTGACACTGTTAAAACTTTATCGAAATCTAACTTAATGAGTGAGATGGATTATTGGGGAAGCGTGGTTGAGTGAAATAATAACCGAGCTGATACGGTTCGGCATATTGGGTAATATGATTTTTATTCTGACAAGTTGAGTAAACTATATAAACTCAGGTAGAACTGAGTTTATATTATTAAGTTTAAGCCACTAAAAAAGGCTCCTGAGAGCCTTTTTAGTAAAAGATGAGCGTCTATAACAGTTAGACCTTAAATTCACCTACAGAGCCTTGTAGCTCTTCAGATAACATTGCAACTTGATGGCTTGATTGTGCTGTTTGATCAGCACCCGTTGCCGTTTCCTCTGATATTGCTGCAATATGTTCTAGCATCTCAGAAACCTGTTGGCTCACTAAGTTTTGCTCTTGAGCAGCTTGAGCAATGTGATTACCTGAATCATAAGCTTTGTGCACTGACTGGCTAATCGTTTCTAGTGCTAAATTCGCTTGCTCTGTCTTATCAACACAACTTGTAGCTTGGCTGCGTCCTAGCTCCATCACTGATACCGCTTGTTGCGCGCCTTGTTGCAGCATTTCAATCATTTGCTGAATTTCGCTGGTTGATTCTTGTGTTCTAGAAGCAAGGCTTCGAACTTCATCAGCAACAACAGCAAAGCCACGACCTTGCTCACCTGCACGTGCAGCTTCAATTGCCGCATTAAGTGCAAGTAGGTTGGTTTGTTCTGCAATTCCTCTAATAACATCCAAAATAGAACCAATTGATGCGCTGTCAGAATGAACCTTGTTAATCACTTGTCCTGCTTTGGCGACTTCATCTGCAAGTGCGAGAATGGTGACTTTGTTTTCTTCTGCAAGTTTACGCATGTGCTGAGTTTCTTCGTCAGCTTGCTTAATTTGCTCTAAGGCTTGGTCAGCACTCATTGAAACCTGCTGAGCACTTGAACTTAATTCAGTTGTTGCTGTTGCCACTTGGTCGACTTGGCTCTTCTGTTCTTGAATGCCACTGGTCGTTTGCGTGGTAATTGCTGATGTTTCTTCAGCTGCTGCTGCAAGTTGGTTAGAGCGATCTAAGATACCTACAATCAGGTTTCGTAAGCTATCAACTAAGCTATTACAGTTCTTCGCTAACTCGGCAAACTCATCGTGACCTGAGTCGTCGAGTTTATGGGTCAAGTCACCTGAAGCAAGAATGTTAAGTGCTTGATTAACTTTGGCAAGTGAGCGAGTCAGTGGTTTTACTACTGCAATACTGACGATAATAGAAACCAAAATCGCTAAGATAACAACAAACATAGTTTTGAGGCTGGCTGAATCAATATTTTCAATAGCACTATTACCAATGTGACTAGTGAAGCTTTCGATATTATCGGCGAGACTAAACATTTTAGCGTTGACTTCTAAACGATCTTTGTCTGTTGCAGCTAATAGGTTGGCAGCTTGTTTATTGTGTTTAAGTTGTTGTCCTTTTAGGGCAACGATTGAGTTATTACCATTAATCAAAGCGAATACTGCGTTACTTTCAGTATTTAAATCGTCTAATGTACCGTCGCTGATAATGCCACGACCTTGAAGATTAATATGTTCAATCTTTCTTCTCGTGTCACTCACCATGTACTCAAGCTCTTTAACGATAACATTGTATTTACTGTCATCAGTAGCAGCAACTAAGTCATAAATGGTGGTGATAATATTAATAAAAGTACTGTCAACAACCCCTGCCGTTGCTGCAATGCTTTGTTCGGTCGTATCGTCACTCATTTCTAAATCGATCAGATCAAGTAAGATAGACGAGGCTTCGTCAGCACTGTCTTCAAGATCATCACGTAAAGATAATAATTGTTCATTCTTAATTAATGCATTTTCATGCTCTTTAAGCATTAATTTACCGTTCTTTTCAAAACCAGCGTAGCTAGATTTTAATTGCGATAAATTACTTGAGAATTCTTGTCTATCTGAAATCAGTGCAGTCAATCTGTTAAGCGTTTTATGAAATTCACTCGACTCTATTTGGATTTTTTTCTCAACAGCGGGGATTTTATTTGATTCATTAGTGTAATAACCAAATAGAATTTGGATTTGCTGGGCACTTAAATTTTTTGTTAATTCACCTGTTGCAGTCAGCGCGGGTAAGCTAACTTCTTGCAAAGTTGTTGTACTATCTTTAATGGTATTATTGGTCAGTAAAGATACGCCACCTAATACAATTAAAAGCAGTGTCACAACAGTAAAACCGCCAATAACTCTGGTGGCAACATTAATTTTCATAGCATACTCCGGCTGTTATTATTTTATCCCGAATTTGTCTCAAGATCGCTCAGGGTTATGTGATCATATGAGATCTAATAGCTTTATCGGCTAAGTTTATTATTAGTTTAACAATTTATTAATTATTTTAGTTTTGCTTGAGTGAGTTGTTCATTCGTTTCAGCATGCCAAAGTGTCATATATTCACCCCAGCAGCATCCAGTATCTAGTGCCTTTACATTTTCTTGGTGAGTGATTCCCATTAACGCAGCCCAATGGCCAAATACGAGTGTATGGCTAGATTTAAGGACTGAGTCGAATTCAAACCAAGGAGTTAATTCAGAAGGTTTATCACTGATTGGCGTTTTGCAGGCAAAATCCAAGCTGCCATCAGGAAATAAATAGCGCATGCGTGTGAGTGCGTTGATGCAATATCTCAATCTGGGTAAACCTTTTGCCTTACTATCCCATAAATCAGGCGCTTCAGTGTACATTTTCGAGATAAGTGTTTTTAAATAATCATCTCGTTTTAGCGCGTCGCTGACTGCTTTTGCTTCAGCTAACAAGGTCGTTAAATCCCATTGAGGCGGCACGCCTGCGTGAGTCATGATGATGTTGTGAGAAGGCAAGGTGTGAACTAAAGGTTGTTCACGCAGCCAATCAATTAACTGGCTTAAATCATCGGCATTTAGGAGTTCAGTGAGATTATCTTTGGGGTTTGCTCTTTTGATTTTACCGTGTAGTGCCAGTAAGTGAAGATCGTGATTGCCTAAGGTGATTTTAGCGCTATTATCTAATGACTTTAAATACCTGAGCGTTGCAAGCGAGTCAGGTCCTCGAGCAACGAGATCCCCAACAGCCCAGATTTCGTCTTTTGACGGGTTAAAATCCACCGCAGCAAGTAAGCGTTGAAGTTCTTTAAAGCAGCCCTGAATATCACCAACAAAATAATGTGCCATAGGCTTACTGAAATATCCCTGGGACAGCGAGTCTGAATGTTGGGATCTGCGCACTAAAGCTTTCGCCTTGGTCTGTCACCATGCCATAGCTTCCTTCCATAAAACCGACAGGCGTTTCCATTACTGTACCGCTTGAATATTGATAAGCAGTATCAGGGTCTATGGTTGGGGTTTCACCTACCACGCCAGGTCCTTTCACTTCGCTTGTCTCACCGTTGGCATTAGTAATGATCCAGTGGCGATCTTTTAGTGTAACGGCAATTTCACTGAGGTTGATAATAGTGATGGTATAGCTGAATAAGTACTTTTCATCTTCTGCTGAAGATTGATCTTCGAGGTATTTTGTTTCAACTTTAATTTTGACGTTTGAGGCTACAGAGGTCATTCAACATCCTAAAAAGCAGAAGGGCATTTAACGATATAAATGCCCTTGAGGTGACTAACTTTTATCGCAAACTAAATTAGCGAGCGCAACGTATTGCTCGACGCTGATTTGTTCTGGTCGTAACGACGAGTCTATATTGAGTTGTGTAAACTCTTCGTCAGTGACCATTTGCTTTAAGTTGTTTCTTAATGTTTTACGGCGCATGTTAAACGCTGTGGTACAAACATGTCTTAATACATCAACATCTTTGCATGGGAATGGTTTTTCATCAAAAGGCAATAAACGTACTACCGCAGAATCTACTTTTGGAGCGGGTTTAAAGCTTTCAGGTGGTACTTCTAATACTGGAACGACTTTACAGAAGTACTGAGCCATAACAGTTAATCGTCCATAGGCTTTGGTGCCAGGACTGGCTGATAAACGAAGTACAACTTCTTTTTGCAACATAAAGTGCATTGTTTCGATAATTTCAGCGAATTCGAAAAGATGAAACATCAGTGGCGTTGATATGTTGTATGGCAAGTTACCAAACACCTTGAGCTTTTTATCACCTTGCTGCAGTTGGCTAAAGTCAAAATTAAGCGCATCACCTTGATTGATGGTTAACTTATCTTTTAATACAGGGTGGTTTTCTAAACGCTCAACGAGGTCTTTATCTAACTCAACCACGGTTAAGTTTTCAACGGCTTCAGCCACAGGCTCAGTTAATGCACCTAGACCAGGGCCAATTTCGACCATGACATGATCATTATCCGGAGAAATTGCGCCCACAATTCTACTGATGACGCTTTCATCAGTTAAGAAGTTCTGTCCGAAACGTTTTCTGGCCGTGTGGCCTAAATGTACTTTATTGCTCATTGGAAAATTATTTACTTACTTTTGAGGCCAATTCAATGGCTTTATTTAATGCGCAGGTAAAACTACCGCAATCTGCTTCACCTGTACCTGCAAGTTCTAATGCAGTGCCATGATCGACAGAGGTTCTGATATACGGAAGACCTAAGGTAATGTTAACCGATTTTCCAAAACCTAATGATTTAAGTACTGGAAGTCCTTGGTCGTGATACATAGCAAGAACCACATCTGCTTCTTGTAAGTATTTAGGTTGGAATAAGGTATCCGCTGGTAACGGTCCTACAATATCAATATTTTGCTCTCTCAGCTCATCTAAAGCCGGGATCATTATATCAATTTCTTCTCTACCTAAGTGTCCATCTTCACCTGCATGTGGATTTAGTCCACAAACATATATTTTAGGTGAAGCAATACCAAATTTCTGCACTAATTCTCGGTGCAAAATTTGAATAATATGATGTAAACGATCGCGCGTAATCGCTTTAGCAACGTAAGCTAAAGGAATATGCGTAGTCATCAATGCCACTTGTAAGCCTGGTGCTGCAAGCATCATGACCACATCTTGGCAATTTGCTTGTAATGCAAAGAACTCTGTGTGACCACTAAACGGAATACCCGCTTGGTTAATAATGCCTTTATGTACTGGGCCTGTTACAACAGCGGCAAACTCATTACTCATGTTTTTTTCACCAGCGTAACGCAAGGTGTCAACGACATAAGCACTATTTGCTTCGTCCAACTGACCACATTTAACCTCAGTAGCCAGTGTGAAAGGTGCAATGGTTAATGTGCCCGCTTCTTGAGGTTTTGGCTCAAGCGTTGGCTGATAAGGACGAAGGTTAAGCGGCAAGCCTAACATTTTAGCTCGGCTGATTAATAAATCAGGATCTGCACAAACAACTAACTCAGCAGGCCAAGCCTGCTGAGCAAGTTTTATAACGAGATCGGGGCCGATACTTGCCGGTTCACCCGGTGTTATCGCAATTCGTTGTGTCATTAAGTTAGCTTAACCTCGAATAATCTCTGGTTCAAAAACTTCAATGTAAGCTTCAGAACGCATTTCGTCTAACCAGTTCTGCAGTTCTTCGTTGAACTTACGACGATAAATTAATTGGTGAGCACGATTACTATTAAACTGATCCGTTGCATCCGTTGTACGTTTTTCTTCTAACTGAGCAATGTGCCAGCCATGAGTTGTACGGAATGGTTCACTAATTTCGTTAATTTCTAAGCTATTTAATGTCTGTGCAAACTCAGGTACGTAGACAGTTGGTTCAGCCCAACCTAATTCGCCGCCTTTTGCTCCTGAACCCGGATCTTCAGAGTATTGACGAGCAAGGTCAGCAAAGTCTGCTTCACCAGAACGAATTTGAGTTAGGAAGTTTTCTAACATCGCCTTAGCACGTTCTTCTGACAAAATTGGCGAAGGCTTTAGTAGGATATGGCGAGAGCGAACTTCATTAATTTCTTGAGTTTGTAAGCCTCGAGCATCCATGATTTTAATAATATGAAAGCCTGATGCACTTTTGATTGGCCCAATAACATCACCGGTTTTTGCATCAGTGACGACTTCTGCAAATAATGTCGGCATTTCATTAATGCTCATGTAGTCCCAGATACCGCCTTCAAGTGCTTTAGGACCAGACGATGATGCGATTGCAGTGCGGCGGAAGTCTTCACCATCATTTAGACGTTTTAACACGATGTTGGCACGTTTACTTGAGGCTTCAAGTTGCTCACTTGTTGGATTGCTTGGTACTTCAATAAGAATATGACCCATTTGGAACTCAACGTCTTTAAGACCTTGCTCTTGGATCATTTTTACGAGGTTATTGATTTCTTGCGGTGATACTTGAATACGACGTTGAACCTGAATACGTTGAATTTCACCTAGGGTGATTTCTTCACGTAGTTGCTCGCGGTATTGAGCAAAACTCATACCTTCGCTTTCAATCTGTTGTTTCATTTGGCTAACAGATAAACCTTGTTCTTTTGCGATGTTTTCAATGGTTTGGTCTAACTGTAAATCACCAATAGATAGACCGATTCGCTCAGCCATTTGTAGCTGTAAATGCGTTAGAATAAGTCGCTCGATAACCTGTGTACGCAGTGCGTTGTCAGAAGGAAGACCTTGACCGGCTTTTTGCGCATTGGCTTTAACCGAGGTAACCATGTGACTGATTTCGCTTTCGAGTATAATGCCTTCATTAATCTGCACAGCAACTCTGTCCAACTGAACAGGCGCCGCAACTGATACTTGGCTAACCGCCAGAGTAAATAAAGCAAAAATCATTTTCTTACAGTGTTTCATCCACAGAATCCTTGGCACTTAAATTTCTAATTATTGTTGGCGTTTCGCCAAAATAGTGTTGTTAACTTTTATTAGGACTATTTGTTTTCCACTAGGTTCAGCAATCTATCACAATTGATGGATAAATGATGGCTAATTCCTTAAGTAAAGCGGTTTACGGTAGTTAAATAACCCTTCGTTAAGCATATCTTCAACCCCTAATGGACCTGAACCGCCTAAGCCTTTAATAATAAAGTTTAGATAAACACCACTTTCAAATTCTTCACGAGCATCAACACTCGGGTTTAAATCATCATCGTAGTTGGTTTTAATACGGTAATGATAACTTAGGCGCATTGCCCAGCAACAAGATTCGTATTGCACCCCAGTATAAGTTTCAATACTACGAGATTCGTTCAAGTCGTAGTAAAAATTACCAACAAAGTAAAAGTCATCATTGATAGGCCAGGTGGTACGCATACCAAGCTGAGAAATATTCACTCTATCGTTGGTATTGGTATTTAATAAATCTGGCACGTAACGATAACTGAACTGAAGTAATTTATCATTACTTGGGCGAAAATCGAGTGTCATTTCGCTCTTCTTGGTATCACCGTTTTCAGTATCAAATTGAACTGCGCCACTAATAAACCAATCGTTATAAAGGTTGGCATCAAGCTCGGCTGCTAATACTGAGGTTGAAGGCGCTGCCTCAATATTTTCATCGGTGTAATTAATCTTACTGTCTTGGAAGAAGATAATTTGGCCTAGGCTAAACTTTAACTTCTCGATGTTAGCGTCATCAAATAGGCGTGTTGTTAATCCTAAAGTCATTTGGTTAGCATCAGCAATTCTATCTAACCCTGAATAACGTCTATCACGGAATAATCCGAAGTAATCTTCCTGGAGTTGTGCAGAATCATAGATACCAATGCCATCTTGGTTTTCATATCCTACATATAAGTATTGGAACTGAGGTTCCAGTGTTTGTTTATAATCCATTTCAAACATTTGAGTTTGACGCTCAAAGTTAACTTGGCCATGTACCCGGACTTGAGGAATAGTACGGCTAACGGAGTCATCTAGGTCACTATCATCGGCAATATCTTGCCAATATTGTGTCTGCATTAGTTTAACTTCACTGGTTAAAGAGCCTGCTGGTCCTTGAATAGGTAAGCTAATGCTTGGCTCCATATGGAAGCGGGTTGCAGTTGAATATTCGTTTTCTTTGTGCTGGAAATTCGTCAATTCTGAATTAAATTTAAAGTCCAAACTGTTCCAAAAGTCATTGGTTTGGTAATTAAAATTAAGTTGTGGCATGACTTGATAAGGCACTTCATCTTCGCCCAAAACTTTAATGTCTTGCACTTTCATGCCGAAATCCCAATCTCGCTCAAAATAGCTTATTTCACCCACTCGAGATAATTGGTTGTCAGTTGAGCGGTTGACGTCAGAATTCAAATCATTGAAATAGTTGTTATCTGATACATCAGTGAAGTTAGCTTGAACACGCCAGTTGTCATTGATGGCACCTTGATGGCGCCAATGGTAAAGGTAACGGTCTGGGCTGTTATCTAATTTATCGTCGTTAGCTAAGTATTCGAAGTTTAATTGACCATCTTGATTCTCACCCGCTAAATAACGGAACTCGGTTTTTGAATAAAAGCCGCGAGCTGACATATAGGTTGGGGTGAAAGTGAGGTCAAACTCCGGTGAGATATTCCAGTAATAAGGGGTACTGACTTCAACACCGTTAGTTGTACTGGTACTAAAATCTGGAAATAAAAAACCAGATTTACGCTTGTCAGAAACGGGAACGGTCATGTAAGGAATATACATCACAGGCACACCGCCAATACGCATTTTAGCTTCCCAAATTTCTCCCCACTCTTCAGTGCTATCAATGCGAATTTCTTTGGCTTCTAATAGCCAAGATTCATCGCCAACAGGGCAGGTAGTGAAATTGGTATTGGTTAACTCTAAGTTATTTTGCTCGGTAATGTTGAGTTGCTCTGCATCACCGTGAATTTGTTGGCCGTGCAACCAATATTTAGCGCCTTTCAAGGTTGCGCTATTGGTAACCATTTGGGCATTTAATGAATCAGCGGTAACGGTAAATAGTTCGTCCGAAAAAATGAGATTGCCGTTGGCATCTAATTTTTCGTTTCGTTGATCAAGAATTGCTTCGTCTGCACTGATGTGTCTTGAACCTTGACTAAAACTCACATTACCGGAGAAGTGGGCTTTGTCACCCATAGCAGCTTCAGAGCGATCAGAAATGATGACAATATCTTCAGGAGATAAATTAGTCAGTTGTTGACGGTCATCAACAGAACTAGAAACAGGCGGTTGAATCACACATTGAAGTTGAACCGTTTCTGTTTCAGAAGGTTCTTGCGCCGAGACTAGGTTTGGTAACAGGCTTAGTGCCAGAAAATAGCGGATCTGCATTTTAATTAATGATTATGAATTCTTAGTCTAGACAAAATGAATCGAAAAAAAGCCGCAGCTAAACAAGTTATCTTTAGCTGTTTCCAAGTGTTATGTTGGCTATAATAAAGCAATTTTCCCATAAGAGCCATTGAGATGACTTTATCTGATACAAGATTTATTTTACTTAGGAAGTGGTTAAGTCAATATTTTAAGACAGAAGTCGAGATAGAGCTAATCTGTGGAGACGCAAGTTTTCGCCGTTATTTTAGAGTTAAACATTTAGCAAAGTCTTATATAGTCTCAGATTCACCGATCGAGCTTGTGCCAATACAACCTTTTATTGATATGGCAATTTCGTATCAAAATGTCGGATTAGTTGTACCTGAAATTATTGCTCAAGATAATGTGTCAGGATTTGTTTTGCAGTCTGATTTAGGTGATGAGCAGCTAATTAATCTGTTAAATCTGCAAACAGTTAAGCCGCTTTATACTCAAGCGCTCGAATTACTACCTAAAATTGCGCAAGTCAAAGCCACCGCCTCTGGTGAGCTGCCTTTATATGATCGTCAATTTGTTGAGCGTGAATTAGCGATTTTTAGTGAATGGCTGTTAGGAACACATCTGAAATTAACTTTATCAGACCATGATAAGCAAATTATCTCACACGCATTTAGTGTGCTAATAGAAAATGCTATCGCTCAGCCACATGTCGGCATGCATCGAGATTATCATAGCCGCAATATTTTAGTGGTGGATAAGCAACTCGGTGTGATTGACTTTCAAGATGCAGTGATAGGCCCTGTGACTTATGATGCCGTATCTCTTTTACGGGATTGCTATATCAAATGGCCAAAAGACATCGTTGATGAGTTAAAGCAATCTCATTTTCGTCTTTGTCAGCAGCATCAGTTCATTGATGAGTCTGTGTCATTTGAGCAGTATGAGTCTTGGTTTGATTTAATGGGATTACAACGCCATATCAAAGCCGCAGGTATTTTTGCAAGGTTACATCACCGAGATGCAAAACCAGGTTATTTAAAAGATATTCCGTTAACACTGACTTATATCGTCGAGGTCTCGGCGCTTTATCCTCAGCTAGAAGAGTTTGGCTTATGGGTTAAAGAGCGAGTGATCCCTCTGATATCAAAGTAAAGAAATCAGTAGCGAATTAATACGTTATCTATTTTGTTGGAGATAGAATGAAAGCAATGATTTTAGCTGCTGGCCGTGGTGAGAGATTACGACCTTTAACTGACACATTACCTAAACCAATGGTAAAGGCGGCTGGAAAAGCATTAATTGAGTACCATTTAGACAAATTAGCTCAAGCAGGATTTCAAGACGTTATTATTAATCATGCTTGGCTTGGGCATAAGCTTGTCGACAGTTTAGGCGACGGAAGTCGATGGGGCATAACGATTAAATACAGTGCCGAGCAAACAGCTCTGGAAACGGCAGGTGGTATTAAGCAGGCATTGCCTCTTATCGGTCATGAGCCGTTTTTTGTTATTAATGGTGATATTTATATCGATAAGTTACCTGATATAACGCAGGCAATAGATGTGATGGCGTCAAATTCAGCATTAGATGCTTTTTTGTGGTTAGTGGATAATCCTACGCATAATCCTAGCGGGGATTTTGCTATAATAGACAATATGCTAGCTGAAAGTGAACAGGACAAATTAACCTATTCAGGTATGGGAATTTATCACCCTAAGATGTTCACAGAACTAACAGCGGGTAAAAGTGGTTTAGGACCATTGTTAAGGCAAAAACTAGCGAGTGAAACATTGGCGGCGAGCCACTTTCAATCCTATTGGTGTGATGTCGGTACAATCGAGCGATTAACACAGTTAACACATTATATTGAGAATCAATAAATTCATTACATGGTGAGCTCATGTTTACCATGATTAATTAGCAGGAAATTCAATGCGCATTTGGGGTAAGTTTTTTGGGTTTGTCATTGGATTTATGGCGGGCAAATTTTTTGGCGCTTTAATCGGTTTATGGCTGGGGCATGCTTTTGATAAACGGGCAGGGTTGGCCGATTTAGTGCGCAAAGGACATGAGAGGCAAGCTCAATTTTTTAACACTACATTTATGGTGATGGGTCATGTTGCTAAAGCATCTGGACACGTAACCGATGTGGATATTCGTATTGCTACTATGCTGATGGACCAAATGAAACTCACCGGTGATGCGAGGCGTGATGCACAAGCGGCCTTCAGAGCTGGTCGAGATGCACAATTTGATTTGGTTAAAACCTTGCAAGAATTTCGAGCTATGGCGCAAGGCCGTCGTGAAATTCTACAAATGTTTTTAGAAATACAAATTCAAACAGCGCTTTCAGATGGTGAATTACACAGTAAAGAAAAACAAATTTTATCTACAGTTGCCAAAGAGTTAGGTTTGGGGCAAGCTCACTTAGACGCACTACTTAGTCGTTGGCAAGCTGAGTTTCATCATCACCAATCAGGCAAAGGCAACAATATGCAGTTGGATGATGCGTATTCTTTACTGGGTAAGCAGGAGTCCTCCAGTGACCAAGAGATTAAGCGTGCTTATCGTAAATTAATGAATGAACATCACCCTGATAAGTTACTTGCAAAAGGCTTACCTGAAGAAATGATGGAGCTTGCTAAATCTAAAGCCCAAGATATTCAATCTGCGTATGAAACGGTTAAAGCGTCAAGAGGGATGCGTTAGTATTCGATTAATGCGGTATTTACCGTGTTTTGCTTATGACATTGGTTGTTGTACATGGAGTTACACATGAAATTACGTTCTTTTATTTGCGCGCTATCTTTATCCGCTGCGGCTTTGCCTGCAAGTGCCGAGATATATGTATCACCTTTTGGCGGCTACAGTTTTGGTACATCTGAATTTGATATTTCAGAAGTGAGTACCGATGAAACTGGCAAACTGAAAATATCAGAATCAGAGCACTATGGTGTCATGATAGGTACAACCACAAAAGATCCTGGCAATATCTACTTCCTTTATAGTACACAAGCGACAGATGTTAGAAGTGGCGCATTTAGTGATGAAATTTTTAATGAACTGGATGTCGATTATTTCCATTTAGGTGGCAGTCTATATTTCCCTAATGGCAAATTTAAACCTTATGTCACTGCCACTGTCGGTGCAACTCATCTTAGACCAAGCGGTAACTACTCATCTGAAACGCGATTTTCAATGGGATTTGGTGGCGGTGCAGCATTTGAAATAACTCCACAAGTTGCTTTATTTGCTGATGTGAGAGGTTATGCCACCTTTATAAATTCCGATAACACTTTCCTTTGTGGTCCTAATGAATGTCTTTGGCATATTTCGGGAGATGTTATGTGGCAAGGGCAAGCGAATGTGGGTTTAGAGGTTAGATTCTAAAAACGCTTTTTAGCACGGTCAAATTCAAGCACTGTAAAATTATAGGTAGGTGAGCGAGTATGAAAATTGTAGTGCTTGATGGCTATACGCTTAACCCAGGCGACCTAAGTTGGGATGCGCTTTCACAGTTCGGGGATATAGAGGTGTTTGAGCACACTGAGCATGATCAAATCATTTCTCGAAGTCGTGATGCCGATATAATACTAACCAATAAAGCCGTTATAACGAATAAGGTTATTGAGCATTGCCCAAAGCTTAAATATATCGGTGTGACGGCAACAGGAACCAATGTCGTTGATATGACTGCGGCCAGTTCCCGTAATATCGTTGTGACGAATGTGCCAGCATACGGTCCTGATGCAGTTGCGCAAATGGTGTTTGCTCTTATTTTGCAGCATAGCCAGCAAGTGTCTTTGCATGATGAGGCGGTTAAGCAAGGTCAATGGTCGAATGCGAGAGATTTTTGTTTTACCTTATCACCATTAATGTCACTAAAAGGCAAAACCATTGGCATTGTGGGTTATGGGGATATTGGTCAACAGGTTGCTACATTGGCCTTAGCATTCAATATGAACGTCATTATTACTAGTGGCTCAAAGAAAACCAATTTACCTCTTAATGTAAGTTGGCAGCCCTTAGCGTTATTACTGACTCAAGCTGATATTGTTTCATTGCATTGCCCGCTAAATGAGACGACAGATAAACTCATTAATAGTCAGAGTTTAGGTTTGTTAAAACCTGGTGCGCTATTAGTCAATACAGCTAGAGGCGGATTGATTGATGAGGATGCACTGGCATTAGCGCTAAATCAGCGTAAGTTATTTGCCGCTGTGGATGTGCTTTCGACTGAACCCCCAGCAAAAGATAACCCCTTGTTATCAGCTAACAATATTGTCATTACTCCGCATATTGCTTGGGCGACGATAGAAGCAAGACAAAACCTGTTAACAATAGCGGTTAATAACATAGAGCAATTTTTACAGGGTAAGCCTTGTCATCAAGTTAACTAGACTTTGCTGGATAAATTAGCACGGTCTGCAAGATGCAGTGATAACCAACAATCATAAAAAAGCCTAACAACAGATGTTAGGCTTTTTTAATTTTAAAGCTAACGTCACTTAGTTAATGTCACTTAGCTAACGTCACTTAGTTAATGCCAGTAAGCTCAATGTCGGCAAGAGAGAGGCCATAAGTCGCCAAGCCCTAGGCAATCACTTTTACTTTTGCAGCTGCTCGTTTCGCTTTAGCTATTGCTAAATCAATATCGGTATCTCTAGCTAATGCAACGCCTAATCTTCTGCGGCCGTCGATATCTGGCTTACCAAATAACTTAACTTGAGTATCAGGCTCAACTAATGCGCTGGCAACGCCTTGGTAGCGAATATTATCTGAGCTACCTTCAGCTAAAATGACTGCAGAAGCACTCGAACCATGTTGCTTAATTTGCGTAATAGGTAAGCCCAAAATCGCACGTACATGTAGCGCAAATTCTGATTCATCTTGGCTAATTAACGTCACCAGCCCGGTATCGTGTGGACGAGGAGATACTTCTGAAAAATACACATCATCGCCTTTAATGAATAATTCAACGCCAAATAAGCCGAAGCCGCCTAATGCCTTGACTACCGCTTGGCCGATTTCTTGCGATTTTGCTAATGCAATGGCTGACATGGCTTGCGGTTGCCATGATTCACGGTAATCGCCGTCTTCTTGTCGATGACCAATTGGGGCGCAATAATGAATTCCGTTAACTGCACTGATGGTGAGTAAGGTAATTTCATAGTCAAAATCCACAAAGCCTTCGACTATGACGCGCCCACCGCCTGCGCGGCCGCCTTCTTGAGCATATTGCCAAGCTTGTTCAATTTGCTGTGCTGATTTGATCACACTTTGGCCTTTGCCTGATGAACTCATGACGGGTTTTACCACGCAAGGCAAGCCAATATCTTCAATTGCTGTAGTAAATTCAGCTAAGGTGTCGCAAAAATAATAAGGTGAAGTCGGGATACCTAACGTTTCAGCAGCTAAACGTCTGATCCCTTCTCGATCCATCGTCAGCTGCGTTGCTTTGGCTGTAGGGATGATATTAATACCAGTGGCTTCAAGTTCCACTAAAGCTTGAGTAGCAATAGCTTCAATTTCTGGAATGACTAGATGAGGCTTTTCTAGTTCAATGACAGCTTTTAACGCCGCTTCATCCAACATATTTACCACATGACTTCGGTGTGCCACTTGCATGGCTGGTGCGTTAGGGTAACGGTCTACACCAATCACTTCTATTCCGTATCGTTGTAGCTCAATTGCTACCTCTTTGCCTAGTTCACCACATCCTAGCAGCATAGCTTTAATCGCACCTTCAGTACCGGCAGTACCAAAATCTAATGGGGTCTTCGCGTTCATTGTTTTACCTTCTAGGAAACCTGTAGGGAGTTTGCTGCAGAATGTTAACTTGTATTCAAACTTGATTGATTAGCAAAGCCTATAAATGTGTAAAAGATCACGTGAAAAGAGTTATTTTTTTAACGAATAAACAGTGTTTTATGGTTATTTTATTGATATTCATGTGTTATCTTGAGGTTGTGTTTGTGTTGCGCTAATTGGTTGCGAATTGGTGAGGTTAACTTAAAACAATACTGGTTGGTTTTCTGGCTATGAGTCGATAGGAGAGTCATATGTTTTTGGATTATTTTGCATTAGGGCTGCTGTTTTTTGTAGCGCTAGTGATTTTTTACGGTGTGATTGCAATTCATGATATTCCCTATGAAATTGCCAAGAAACGTAATCACCCTCAGCAGGATGCATTGCATATAGCGGGTTGGGTGAGTCTTTTTACCATGCATGCTATTTGGCCATTTTTATGGATTTGGGCAACCTTGTATCGTGAAGATAGAGGGTGGGGGTTTAGTAATGGTAAAAAGCGAGAGTTAATTCTTGAAGGTGAGGTACGCGAATTAATGGAAAAGGTTGAAGATTTAAATCAGCGCTTAGCCTCTATTGAGACGCCAAAAACTGACAAGGTTTCAGAACACACGCCAGAACAACAACCTAAGCAAGAGGTGTAATCATGGATCTACTACTGATTTTAACTTACACCGCGTTTTGTGTAGCAATATTCAAGATATTTAAGATCCCATTAACCAAATGGACAGTACCGACAGCAGTATTAGGCGGTATTGTGTTAATTGGTACACTGCTAATTTTAATGAACTACAACCACCCTTATACTCGTTTTGCTCGTGAGTACTTTGTATCTATTCCAATCAACCCTGCTGTGCGTGGATTAGTGGTTGAAGTGAATGTGAAGCCTAATATTCCAGTGAAGAAAGGCGATGTTTTATTTAAAATAGACCCGACACCATTTATTGCTGCGGTTAAACAAAAGCAAGCTGCACTAGAAGATGCTAAGCAAGCAGTACCGCAATTAAAAGCATCTTGGGATAGTGCTATTGCTCGTGTAACTCAAGCAGAAGCTAATCGCGATAGAGCGAAATCAGCTTTTGAACGTTATGATGAAGGTAAGCGAAAAGGTGGTAAAAACTCGCCATTCTCAGAAATTGAACTCGATAACAAACGTCAGTCATATTTATCTGCTGAAGCACAGTTTAAAGCCGCTGAAGCAGAAGAAATTCGCTATCGATTGGCTTATCAATCCAATATTGATGGGGTGAATACCGATGTTGCGGTTATTCAAGCGCAACTAGAAGAGGCGCAATTTAATTTAGACAGTACAGAGGTACGTGCACCCGTTGACGGTGTTGTTACGCAAATGGCTCTTCGTCCTGGTGTAATGGCAGTGCCTATTCCCCTTAGACCTGCGATGACGTTTATACCTGATGAAGATAGATACTTTGCTGGTGCGTTTTGGCAAAACTCATTATTACGTCTTAAAGAAGGTGATGAAGCTGAAATTATTTTAGATGCAATGCCAGGGGTTGTTCATAAAGGTCGAGTAGCTAAAGTGTTACCAGCCATGGCTGAAGGTGAGTTACAGTTTGGTGGGGCACTTAGGTCTTCTAATCAATTGTTCCAGCGTGGTCGTGCTCTGGTATTGATTGAGCTTGACGATGAAAATGAATTGCTTAGAACATTACCTGCGGGTGTCGCTGGGCAATCGGCCATTTATACAGAGCATTTCACTCATGTATCGATTATTCGTAAAGTATTACTGCGTATGCAAGGTTGGTTGAACTACTTGTTTGCTAAAGGTCATTAACCGCTATTTTTCTGATACTGACGATAGTATTAGTCAATCATGGCAATAGTAAATAGTGACGATAATGAAACTAGCGCCATAATGAATAAGCACAATAATGGATAGTCACGAGCTAACCTTATAGCAGTAAAATAAAAGTCCGCACTATGCGGACTTTTTTGTTTTTGATTAAGTACCTTGAGGTTGTTTTAACACTTTGGCTGCTTAGTTAACCTTTGGGCTAGGGGGGAATAAGGCCAGTATATTGGTGATGGTTTTACTGGTTTCTACGACTTTCTCGTCGCCGCCAGATTCAAAATCAAACTCATCTGTTCCACGCCAGATAAGGCGGTTCTCTTTTGCATCGATGATGTCTACTTGAATAACTTGGATTTTCGCACTATCACTACCGATTGGGATCCCCATACTGGTGCCCACACCGACACCACCGTGGCTCCCACTGGTGCCAGTACCTAAACCAATCGATAACCCAGAGCTTTTAGGTTTATCTTTGGTTAAAAAGCCATAACTAACAGTAAAATCGCTGTTTTCTTGTTGTTCAACAAACCCCTTAGCTGTGAGAGTAGAAAGAATATTTGCCCGAATGCGTTCAGCGCTTAGTGGATCGCCTTGATCTGGCGTATCAATGAAATGGAACGTTTTTAGATCAGAGAAATCATACTTGGTATCATAATCAGACTGAACATTAGTGCTTTGGCAAGCCCCAAGACACAGTAGCATGGTAAATAACATCATATATCGATAAAACATAAACTCTCCACTAATTCGAACGTTTCAGACTGCAACTCATGCTTTAATGAAATGTTTTAAGCACAATGTAGTTATTAATTTAACGGCAGTTTGTTCATAAACTTACTGTTAGCTTAATGCAAATTCAGTGCTTTAACCAATGTTAGCGATGGCATGCTACTGATTAATTGATGAATAATTGTTTAGTTATATGGCAATCTGCTTATTTAATGCTAAGTTAGAATGATTATTGTGCAATACGAAAGAGGTTATGGAGCAACTCAGTTTTCTGTCGGTACCCAGTCCGTGTATAGGTGTGTGTCAAACAGATGCGCGCGGATATTGTGTGGGCTGCTTAAGAAACCGAGATGAGCGTTTTAACTGGCTTCATTTTAGTGATGCGCAAAAGCACAATATTATTCGCTTATGTATACAGCGTAAACGTCGTAGGCAATATGCAAAATATAAAGCCCATCAAATAGCGGTAAAACAGCAGCAAGCCGAAGTTAACCCTCAATTTGATTTTGATGAAAAGCCAGATGATGACCTTGATTTTGGGGATTTTTCGTTAGATTAAACTCGTTGAGGTGTTTGATTTACCTTGGCCATATTAACGTAAAAGTCGTGGCCTTGTGGTCACTTTCTAACTTCACTTGTCCTTTATGGCGCTGCATTATTCGTTTAATAATCGCTAAGCCTAATCCGTGTCCTTTATTGCCTTTATGTTGAGATTTACTGCGATAAAATGGCTCAAACAGTTTAGGCTGATCTTCTTCTGGGATAGCTTCACCATCATTGACTACCGCTAAATAGACTTGCCTTTCATCATAACTTAGATAGATATGAATATCGGTGTTGGCGTATCGTTGTGCGTTTGTCACTAGGTTCTGAATGGCTCGCTCGACAAGCGATGTTTCCGCCATAATACCCATGTTATTCATCGAGTGATGAAAGTGAATAGGTTTCTCATTCAATGGCTGTAGGCGGCTGACGAGATCCTCTGTAATACTCACTAGCTCGCATTTTTCTAATGTCGGCTCTAGTTGAACCTCAAGGCTTGCATAGGTTAATAGCTCTTGCAGTAAGGTTTCCATTTCTTTTATGTCTAACTGCATTTCATCTAGAAAAGCTTGTCTGCGCTCTGCATCACTTTTAGGAAGGCAGTATTGAGGTAGAAGGGCTAAAGCAAACTTTAATCTCGCTAAAGGGGTTCTTATCTCGTGTGATACTGCATTGGATAGGTGTTTCTGGTTCTCAATTAAGTCGCTGATATGTTTTGCCATATCATTGAATGTATTGGCCAGTGGTGCAACCTGTGAACCTGCATTAAGTTCGATGCGAGTGTTCCACTTGGCCTCACCAAAGTTTTGGGTCGCTTTTTTTAATGTTTTAAGGTCTTTTGATAAAGGCCAAACCCAAATTAGCGCAACAAATGCGAGTAATAAATAAAAGAAAATGGTGAACAAGTTTCTAAGCTGCCCCCTAGGGTCAACATCTACAGGGCCAGCCATCAGGACTTGATCGCCTACAGCAATGAATTGCAGTTCATGATCTTTATCTGCTGTGGTGGTAATGATTTGATTGTCAGAGAACACCACTTCAGCACTGAGTGCTATTTCATGTTTTTCAAATAGCTGTAAGGGGTATGGGTATTTTTCGATGATCGCTTCTAGCTGCTGTTGTCGATCAGCTTTAGGTTGTTGCGCCAATAGAAGGGCAAAAGCGATTAAAGGCGAGTCTATGTTGTCGTGTTCGTCGACTTGTTGTTGCCAGAGGCTATCTAAAGTCCAGCCTATACCTAAAAAGCTTAAGCTTAATAATAGGTATAGGCTGATGAAGAGTCTTTTCAAAGTCTTCTATAACTCGATTAGTTATTCCACGCTTCCGGCGCGAATAAATAACCTTGTCCCCAAACAGTTTTAATTCTGAATGGTGTCTCAATACTGTCGCCTAGCTTTTTACGCAAACGCGAAATACGGACATCGATTTTTCTATCTTTACCATCAAAGTCAATATTAAGCAGGTATTGGTAAATATATTGACGACTCAACACTTGGCCCGCTTGTGAGGCTAATAACCATAATAACTCAAACTCATGGCTAGTTAGATCTACTTCCGTATTCCCCAAGCGAATAGCTTGAGTATGAGGATCAATACTTAATTTACCAAAACTTAAACAGTGTGACTCAGGTTTTGAAGGCTGTGCCTGACGGCGAAGTAAGTTATTGATTCTAGCTACTAATAAACTAGGGTCAACAGGCTTAACTACGTAGTCGTCAGCACCCAATTCTAATCCTTTGATTTGATCTTCAGGTGAGCCTAATGCGCTCATTAATAAAATTGGACCTGCAAAATAGTCAGGTAATTTTTCACAAAGGCTTAATCCATCAAGTCCAGGTAGCATGATATCCAGTAAAATAATATCAGGCTTGTAACTAATTAATCGTGTTAGAACGGTATCGCCACGTCGCTCAACTTCAACGTGCATATCGTGTGACTTTAAATAGTCCACAATCAAATTGGCAAGACGAATATCATCTTCAACCAATAAAACTCTATGAGTTGATGGGGGGGTTGCCATTAAAATAAACTCCAAGGGTTTCGGTAACGTCGTCGAATTTTGGGCTCAGACGTTTTTGTGACTTTTAGGATTACTTCCGCCAGTTCATTATTATTGTTTTTATTTATTAAGATAAAATGAATATCTTCATTTGTACTTACTGATATTTGCAACGAGTGTTCATCAGTTGAATCACTACACCAGCGAGCAATAGGTTGGTAATTTGACTGGATACAAACCAATTGTTCGTTTTCGACCTGCCAATTTAGCTCAATGTCAATTTCACAAATACTATCATTTGCATCAATAAGACATAAACGAGGCGTAGCCGAAAGCTGTGCTTGCCCGATAAGCGTATCAGCTTTGGCAAAGAAAGCACTAAAAATCAGTATTAATATACCGAAAAGGTGATAGACCTTATGTTCTTTGAGGAACAAGGTTAGAACCTATATGCAGCTCCTGCAAAATAGGAGTTGGAGTAATCTTCATTTATTATTGGGCTGTCTATAATTTCATCTGCAAGTAGAGCATGGCGCAAAGCTAATAATAAGTCCCAACGCTCTGATATACGGTATCGCGTTGTTAATTCTATTGCTTTATTCCAGCCTGAACTTGGTTGGTATTGTTCACTCCAGTATGCATTTTCACTGGGGCGAATACCATAGTAATAATCAATGACTTCAGCGCTTTTCCATTCCGTTTCTAGAGTGAGATCAAAACGCCAATCACTCACAGCTAAAGAATAGTTCCAGCTAATATTTACTTCTTGCCCGTTATGGACATTCAGTAAGTCATGAGCGGCTGCGATTTTTAGCACGCCAAACTGGCCATACCAAAATAATTCAGCACCACCATATACGGTGAAGTTTCGACTTTCAAGTTCATTTAAAACAACGGGTTGCTCAACACTCTGTACTCCAAACCCTCCAATATTAGGTAGAGAAGAAACTGGGTCAGTATTAGCAGATTGAGGAAGAAAGATATTAGAAGGATCCCAGCGATAAAAAAAAGCGCGTTCATCGCTATAGCTTGTTGCTAAGTTGATGGTAAAGGTTTCTTGTTCTGTTAGGGTATAGCCAAAATTAAAGTTGTCAAAAAACCAGCTTTCACCATAGTAAGCTATTGATGGTATTGCATATAATGGAATGTCGTCGTAATTGGCAATAGGATTAGTTTTATTGCCATAGCCAACTGCAACACTAATATCCCATTCACCTACAACAACGCAATCACCGTCAAGTTGACAAGGTTCATCCGCAATGGCAGGAAAAAGAATAAATTGTGATACAAATAAGGCAAAAAATAATCGATACATCAAAAACAAACAACCTATATTTATCAATTAAACCGATGAATAGGTGCCACTTTAACACCTATTTAATCAATGAAAAATTTGTTTAATTGATTTGATACAAACTGATACTTATGTTTGCTTGGTGTTGTTTAGGTTGTGTGTTGGTTTGTTTTTGGCTATGCCAATGTTTTTACAGGTTAAATATTTTCTTTTGTCTCATCTGTTTTTGCTAGCTGACGTTGGCGTTGATAGCCCATTTCAATCAGTTGAGCATTGATGCAATCAGATACAAACTGTTGCCTTTCGTTTTTATCCACTTGTTCTTCGGTTGCTGTTGTTTCACAGGCGACAGTAAGTGAATTAACAATATCAATTGGCGCTTGCGTATTATTGGCTAAACTGGCTGAACTCACTATGAGTGATAATGAAATGAATGTATAAAAAGCTGGCTTTTTCATGTGTTGTCCTTTGAGAACTTATTATTGGTTTAAGGCCACAGTGACATCTTTTTTCATTGTTAACTCATTAAAATGTGGACAAATAATGTGAAGTATTTATCCACTTAAATTTACTAATGACTTAACCTCGTTACGCTCATAGGTAGCCTTGTACGTTATTTAGTCAGCTTAAAATGGTTTTAGTTCAGTTTTAGATTAATAAACGCTATGGCAGCATTATTTAAGCAACGCTTAGAAATGTAATGCTTTAATGATTGAGTGGTTAATAAGAAGCCTTCACCGGTCTCTTTAGCACGACAGATATCTGTCCAAGGAAGAAGGTGATCAATATAGCTAGATTTAGAATGTATTCCCTGCTCATTAATCGTAATAGTAACGGGGTTGTTGGCCGACTTACTGATCATTTGTCTCATTAGCCACCATGCGCGATTAAAGCGAACCTGTAATGCTTCAACACCACCTAAACCAATAAAAAAGTAGGCAAGATAAGGTGTCACATCGGTGAATGTCATTAAAAATCCTGCAACAGTAAAAGCGATCGCTTTGAGGTACCGTTTGGGACTTAAATTAACTTCGACAGATTGGTCGTAGGTTTCTTCAAAATGAGATTTATCAAGGATATATTCTTTAATGTAACTGAAACCGACGGTATTGGTGTCATCGGTTTCAGCAACATGATTAATAGTACTGGCTTCAGTTTGATTATGACTTTCAGACATATAAGGCTCTAATACAACAAAGATAAGGCAATTATAATGTTGAAGTGATCGATTTGACTAATTTTTCCTGCAGTTCAGCTTGCTCCAATTCAGTTAACTGTGCGCCATGTTGATTAGATAATGCAAATACATTATCAGCACGTTCGCCCACAGTACTAATTGCTGCTGAATGAATGTTGAGATCGAGTGCTCTAAAGGCACTGGCAATTTGCCCCATAAATTCATGGGTTTCTAATGCCAGTACATGCACTAGTGTGCGGTCGGCCTTCTTAGAATGAATAAACTCAATCGTGGGTTTATTATCAAAGTTTTTGGTATGGCGAGAAGGTCGAGTTTTAGGCGGTGACATATTGTCATCGAGTACCTGACGTAATTTTTTAATGACTTGTTTACGGCGTTGGGCACTAAAAATAGGTTTGCCATCAAAATCGAGCACTTTAAATGCTTCAACAACATATCCGTCTTTGGTTTTAGATATTTGAGCTTGGTTAACGGAAATTTTTAGTGTCGACAGTGTGTTAAATAATGAAATAAATAATCCAGGTCTGTCTTTGGTGTAAACAAACACATCACTACAGCCTTTAACGCTACTGTCATCAAGTAAGATGAGTGAGTGATCATCAGGATGATTTTCTTGTTCGTGGCTTAGAATACCTAGGCTGTATTTAGCGATTTCACTTGGAATTGCATTACTAAAGAATGATAACGGTAACCGTTTCCACAAGGCATTTATTTCAGTAAGTTGAGCTTCACTAGGACTAATAATGCCTAAAGCATCTTGTTTGTGCTCTCTGACGAGGGTTCTTAATTGCAACACATTTTCTAAGCCATTTCTGAGCGCTTTTCGCGTTGCAAAATAGAGGTCGGTAAGTAAGCTTGCTTTCCAGTCATTCCATAAATCGTCATTGGTTGCTTGGATATCTGCAACTGTGAGGCAATATAGTGCATCAAGTTTTGTAATACTACCAACTGATTTTGCAAAGGTTTTAACCACTTCTGGGTCGTGTATATCCATTCGTTGAGACGTAATAGACATTAATAAATGTTGCTCAACTAACCAGCTGATTAATTGCTGTTGTGAGGTTTTTAACCCGTGAAACTTTGCGAATAGTTTGGCATCTACTGCGCCAAGCTCACTATGATCGCCGCCACGACCTTTTGCTAAGTCATGGAATAACGCTGCAAATAAAATGGATTCTTTTGCTTGAAAACGTTCAAAAATATCAGCAGCCAGTTTTTGATCTGCTGGCACTTCATCTTGAGTTAAGCCATATATTTTTTTCAGTAGCTTATGAGTATGCTCATCTACTGTATATGCATGAAATAAATCAAACTGCATTTGACCTACGACTTCACGCCATTGAGGTAAGTAGGAGGCTAAAATACCGTGCTGATGCATCAAGGTTATTGCCAGACCCATTCCATGAGGGTGTTTAAATAAGCTAACAAATAACTCTCGGCAAACCTGATAATCTTGCAAGTCACCCATTAATCTTCGTCGCACTTGGCGCAATAGTCGTAATGTTTCTGGGGTGATACCCGTTACTTGCTCATGATAAATGGCAATAAAGGTAAACATCGACATGATTTGGGTACGATCAATAAAAACGTCTTGGTTTTGAGCGTGAATTTGCCCATTATAAATTTGGAAGTTTTCATTTATCTCAATTATCACAGGTGTTTTTTGTGGCACAATTTCACGTTCGAAATAAGCCATTAACATTAGATTTAGCTCACGAATACGTTTCATGGCTCTAAATAATTGACGCATCATTTTTTCAATGGCGATATTACCGCTATCGCCAAAACCTTGCAGACGTGCAACTTCAGCTTGGTGCTGGAGTAATAATCGATTTTCAGAGCGGTTAGAGGCCTGATGCAAAGCAAAACGGACACGCCAGATGAAGTTTTGACACTCCATAAACTCAGCGTATTCATCGTCAGTTAAAAATTTAAGTCGGCGTAGATCTTTTAAACCATCAATAGAGAAATGCTTACGAGCAATCCAGGTAATGGTTTGAATATCCCTCATGCCACCGGGACTGTTTTTTAAATTGGGCTCAATATTAAATGCGGTGCCTTGCGCCTTATTGTGACGCACTTTTTGTTCATCATATTTAGCATCAAAAAATGCTTCACTTGACCAAATCGTTTCGCCATAAAGCTTACTCAGAACTTGGTGTTGGTGATTCTCGTGGCCACAGATATGTCTAATTTCTAGCAGTGTTGTCGCAATAGTGACATCTTCTGCGCAGGCTTTAAAAGTATCATCAAGTCGTCTTACTGCATGGCCCAAATCTAACCCTAAATCCCATAATTGAGTTAAAAAATGGCTTAAGGAGTTTGCGTCATGTGTTGATAAGTCACTGTCATGGATAATGCAAATATCAATATCAGAAAAAGGGTGAAGTGTTTTACGCCCATAACCACCCACTGCATTTAAGGAAATGGTGCTGGTTTCAAACGGGGTAGCTTGCCAAAGGTGGTTTAGTAAAATGTCGAAAAACTGCGCTCGATGCTGCAGTATTTCTGCGATAGAACAACTATTTATTTGTTGTTCTAACCAGGTATCAAACTCAGTAATGGATTGTTTTAGGTCTACAATGCTCATTTCTGGCTGTAAAATCGGATAAGCTGGTTGCAAAGACATGTTACTCCTTTATTGTTTTGCCTTTAAACAGGGTATTCGATTTGGTTTGTTAACTCAAACGAAGTAACTAAATGAATCGGAATAAGTTAATTCTTTTAATTAGTTAATTGAGAATAAATTATAAAATGCGAAGTAAGCGAAGTCGGTTAGATCAATTTTTTGCTCAAAAGCTGCAAATTTCTAAGAAAGCTGTCAGGCAGTTATTGCTTGATAATCGCATTGAAGTGGATGGTGAAATTTGTAAGTCAGTCGATTTACAAATTGATGAATTTACACATATACGCTTTGATGGTGAGTGGTTACAACATCATACTCGGCAATACTATATGTTAAATAAGCCTGATGGTGTAGTCAGCGCAACTAAAGACCGTATCCATCCCACAGCCTTGTCATTACTTGACAATATCGATCTGGATTTGATGCATATTGCAGGTCGCCTAGATTTACATTCAACTGGATTACTATTAATTACCAACGACAGCCGTTGGTCTGAAATGCTGATGGCACCTGATACTAAGGTTAATAAGCAATACTTGGTGACGTTAGCAAACCCACTCGATGAAAGTTATATTGCTGGTTTTTTACAGGGGATGCATTTTGGATATGAAGATATTGTCACCAAGCCAGCAAAATTAGAAATTCTATCGACTTTTCAAGCTAGGGTGACTTTACAAGAAGGTAAGTATCATCAAATAAAGCGTATGTTTGGGCGCTTTAGAAATCCTGTTTTGGCATTACATCGTGAGTCGATAGGTAGTATCAACTTAGATACTCAACTCGGATGTGGAAAATTTCGTCATTTAACTGAGGAAGAGATTTTAATGAAATAATTTAGATAGATATGAGCAGATTCAAGATTAATAAGTCTGCACTGGATCAATATACTTTGTAAATATTAGTGCTAATGTTTTGGCTGGATGAAATTTAAACAGGCAATAACATGGATATAAAAGCACTAAAAAAAATTAGCGAACTTGATGTATTCAGTTTATTGGTTTTCAAAATTATCTATGAAACGGGGTTTGCCAATCTTGCTGCAAAAGAGCTTGGCGTTTCAGCGCCTAAAATTAGTCGCTGCCTCACAGCACTTAGGTTGACCTTTGACGACGAGTTGTTTTATCGTCGCCAGCAAGGTTTAAAACCTACCGCCTTAGCTGAACACCTTTATCAACCCATCTGCGAATTTTGTGAATCTGCCTCAAATATAGAAAGAATTGTTTGTGCAGGGAATAAAACCAATTCTTCTAAAGTCCTCAATATTGCTGTCACTCCTATCATTATTAATTCGCTGGCTTTGTCTTTAGGCCGTGAAGAGGTGATGGATAAATTGGGTAAAGTGAGGCTTCATTTATGGAACGAATACTCAGAAGAGAAAATTCATCAAGGTGATATCGACCTCGGGATTAATTTTGGCGGGGCTTGTGTGACTGAATTAGAGTCTCAAGTTATTGGTACTTCTACTTCTACTTCTATTGCTGCTCGGCGAAATCACCCTATTTGGAACAGCGGTTATATTGATTTAGAAGAAATTAGCAACTATCCGTTTTTGATTCTTGAAGGAAAGGGGTTTAATGACAAATTAGATCCGTTTGAAATCTATTGTCGTCAATCGGGTATCGAACCACCAAGCATCAGTCGGGTGACTTCTGTTTCAGAGTGGTTTTGTCATCTATTGACGATGAGAAGCTTCAGTTTTATGTCGACTGCTGAATCCAAAGTGTTGGGTAGCTTAGACGATATACGTGTAGAAAAGCTCCCCGCTTTTGAAAGACAAAAATTGGTGGGTAAATGTTTATCCCCTGAGTACAACATTATTGAACGTTCATCGCCTTATAGACGTTACTGTGAAAATAGCAGAGAAATTATATTGGACTCAGTGAAGTATTTGATCAGTTTGTAACGCATAGTCTCTCGAAATAAACGCCTAAAATGAAGCCGAAAGGCTTCTTTTTTTAACTTCAAATTAAGTCTGGTTTTTGAGTTGGTTTACCGTGTTTAAATGAGTTTATTTCTACTCAGACGATAGTACCTATTATCCATCATTTTGTTACTTTGTTTTCCTCCCAGTTTTGCTGATTATAAAATTGTAAATATTATAAATTGAACTCAAACTATCAAATAAAAGCAATAAGTTATGTGAGTTTTATATAGCGAAATTGCTAAGCTCGATTTGTGCAATTTTTAGCTAAGAATCTTTAAATTTCAATCACAATTACCACACAAGTTTAATACATATTACAGGCTGTCTTTTATATTGGAATCACTGCCACGGCAGAATCAAATACCTAAAATAAAGGGATACGATAATGAGAACTTATAAGAGAACAATACTCGCAACAGCGTTGATGGCTGTTATTGGGTTAGTGGGATGCAGTGATGGTGAAGATGGCCAAGATGGGGCTCCGGGTGAGCCAGGGGCACCTGGTGAACCGGGTACACCTGCGGGTAATGTTGTTTCAACAGTAGAATCTGCAGCAGACTTTATATTAACGGTTGCACCAGAAGATATCGTTGTAGTGGGGAGCGAAGAATTTTCTGTTAAATTTACTGCCACAGGTAAAAATTCAGCAGGTGAATCTTTACCTTTTACTGGTTTAGAGCAAGTGGCTATTTATGTGGCTAACCAAACGGAAAATATGACTGATACCGGTGCACCTCTTGTTTGGGAAAGTAATGGTTTAGCAAATGATTTTAGCTACAGCATGTATTGTACGCCTACGGGCAAAGCAGATTCATGGGGAACAGAGGTAGATGCCTGTACTCTGGTTGAAGATGAAGCCAATCCTGGTACATATACCGGGACTTGGGAGCATGATGGTAATGCGCCTATTGTCTTAGAAAATGGGGATACTAATAGTCTTCATCGTGTCATGGTTCGAACTTATAATATTGTCGATAGTTCTGGCACATCGGTTTCAGATAAACTGCTTTCTACCCCAATTGACTTTATTCCTGCGACTAATGAAATCGCAATTTCAGAGAAAGACTCCGTTTCAAATGCGGCATGTATTAAATGTCACGGCCAGTTAGATGGTTATGAAGATACTGATTCACGTATCGCTGATCTTAGCGCGCACCATAATTATCAAAAAGTAGAAAACTGTGTGTCTTGTCATAACCCTTCTTATCCAGTGACGGATGAAGAAGCGGAAGCCTTAGGTTATAACCTTAACTTTAATGCCATGATCCACACCATTCACGCTGGTCATCATATTGATAATCTAGAAGGTGCAGCTAAAGAGATGTTCTCTGAAATTGCCTTCCCTGCAGAGTTGAATGAATGTACAACCTGTCACGACAACGGTACGCAGTGGAATGACAATGTTTATGCAGAAGCCTGTGTGTCTTGCCATACCAATGTCGATTTTGAAACTGGTGAAGGTCACTTAGGAATTGTGCCTGAAAGTGACGCTTCATGTTCAGGTTGTCATGGTGCGGGCAGTTTAAGCCCTATGCAAGCTCATGGTGTTGGCGGCAGAGATGAGTTAGCTGATAAGTTTATTATTGATATTCAATCAGTAGCAGTAGAAGCTTCAGCAACTGCTGGGATGTCTACGTTAGTCGTTACGTCAGAAGTGAGCATGAACGGTTCCTTACTTGATGCTGCAACCTATGCGTCAATCACAGATTATATGACTAATGCTGGCCGTGGTTTATTAATCGGCACGTTAGATGCAGATACAGGCGCTGTGTCACATGGCTACGGTGCCGATGGTGGATTTAAAATGGACTTCGTTGGTGGCGTGATGAGTTCTGATGGCGTAGTCGTTAACGAAGCTGAATTTGCGGCTGATTTATTAGTGGGTCCAATTTACGCAACAGCTGAAGTGCAATTATGCGGCTCAGGAAGTGAAATTGTCGAGTGTACCCAAGATGATGATGGCAATATTGTTGAAATGGGCGTGGCGAATCTGGCTGAAACTAAGTACTTTAACCTTACGCCTGATGCAGATATTGTTGAGATGCGTATCGCTGATGCAGATCGTACTTCAATTAGTGAAGCTAAGTGTAATGATTGTCATGGTAACTTAACGCATATAAAAAGCACTCACGGTGTCACTGAGTTCACACAATGTGCTTATTGTCATAGCGAAAACTTAGGTGGTTCTCCTACTTATCACCCTACAGCATCGTATAAAACTGACGAAGTAGATGCCGATGGCAATGCAATATGGGATGTCGTTGAAGGTTTATCTTTTGCTAACCGAGACCTCGTTACCGTTGCTCATAGATTCCATGCTGGCTACTGGGATGGCGAACCAGCTGTATACCGTGATGCTGAAGGCAATCTTAATGGGTACTCTGCAATGTTAAATAATTGTCAGGCTTGCCATAAAGAAGATAGCACCGTATTTGCTGCAGATGGTGGATTAACATCAGGTAAACGCTCTGTCGAAACTGATGCTGGTTTCATCTCGCCAATCTCTGAAGCTTGTCGTAGTTGTCACGTGAGTGCCTCTGCATTAGCTCACTTCAAGAGTAATGGCGCTTATGTACAGGATGAACCTGGTTCAGTGGTTGATTTACCGATTGAGTCTTGTTCAACGTGTCATGCCGAAGGTAAAACCTATGGTGTTGATGTGATGCATAGTGGAACAAGTCATTAATGACTTTTCGGTTTATTAGCATGCTAAAAAGGTTACGATAACTTTTTGTGATTAGCATAATGATTAAAGGAGCCTTAGGGCTCCTTTTTATGTTTTATTGCTTAGAAAAGGGTTAACAATGCAATCGCGAATTCAAATAGTTCAGAGTGAAGAGTTTAACGTGTAGTGTCATGATGTACGACCTTGAATTTTTACACTACTTTAATACTTGCCCAATAAAAAAGCTGACATCATAGTCAGCTTTTTACTATTTACATACTGAGTTTGGTATTAGCTTTGTTGTAATTTGTATAACCATTTACCGTAAAGGAAAATACCTACTGCTGAAATAGTGCCGATGGCAGCGATGATATACCACGCCATACCAATGTTATGGGTGTTATACAGCAAGGTTGTGAGTTCTTGAGCAGGTTCACCTGTGAAAGTCACTAATGTACTAAAGGCTTCACCTTGCGGAATAGCGCCAATTGTAGCAGCATCCATGCCTCGCTCAGCAAGGAGTTGTAGTGAGAATACTTCTTTTGATGCGTACATTTCATATAACTTAGGGCCAAAGTAGCCTTCAAGAGTCCAGCCAATCCCTTGCGGTAACATCACAAAACCTAAGTACATCGCTTTTTTGCCTTCAGGAGCAATATTACCCATGAACTCGTTTTTCTTCGGGCTAATCATCATTTCACCGAAAGAGAACATAGCAATGGCTAGTACAATCATCCATGCCGCATTAGTTGCACCTATAAATACAAATGCGAGGATACTCAGCAAACAACCACCTAGCATTGCTGTGGTAATACGGTATTTAGCAGTAAGCGCTGCCACCAAAAAACAACTGGTCATAATCATACCGGCATTGAGGTTAAGCATGCCTTCTGGCATGACCTTAGTGCCTGTGTTATCTAGGCCTAACCAGAATTGGAAAAAGCCATTAGATGTGCCATCGGGGCCAAATAGCGAGGTCACAATCACACTGGTATCGACCCATTCTGCAATATGAATAGGCAATACATCAAATAAGGCATTGAACAAGAACCAGAAACCAGCAAACACTAGCATGTAGTAAATCACCACTGGTTTTTTAAGCTCGTTTAAGGCATCACGCCATAGGGCTTCTTGTTTAATTTCGCCAGATTTAATTTTACGATTTCGCTCAAGACGTTCTTCTTTTCCTGGCTCTTTATAAGCTAATAGAAATAAAAAGTTTAACGAGATAATGGCAGCACAGGCATAAAACACATTATCCCAAGATAATTGGCGCATATGCACAGCAACTAGCGGACCTAAGAACCCACCAATATTAACGACCTGGTAGAATATACCCCAAGCCATTGAGGTGTTTTGTCTGCCAGTGGATAGCACTAAGGTACCTTGAATACCCGGTTTAAAAATACCTGTACCCGCCGCCAGCAAAATGGCACCAAAGAGGAAACCATAAAAGCTTGGGAAGAAAGCCATGACAAGATAGCCAGCGATTTTAATTATCGTAGAGGCAAAAATGGTTTCTTTGTAACCAACGCGATCTGATATGCCGCCCGTAAAGACAGGTATGAAGGTTTGCATGAAGGCCCAAATTGCGATGATCACACCATAATCGCTAAGGCTAATACCTAAGCCACCTTCAGAGGTGGGGGCTTTTGCATAAAGACCAGCACTGGCCTTTACACCGTAGTATGCGATACGTTCAACCAGCTCCATGCCGCCGACGATCCAAAAAATATAACTCAGGCTGGCAATCGATGCCCACATTCCAAGTTGTTTTACTTCACTGAGGTCGTTACCTGAGTGTGAATTTTCACTCATATCTCACCTTTTATTATGATTATTATTAACATTAAGCTGGCAGACACTTTACCTAATTTGAAACAAAATACAAAAGAACTGTGATAAAAATTGCGCTTTATATTTAATGTTAAATCTTTGAGGGGAAGATTGGCGTCATGCGAGGGTTACACAATTGAAATATGGACTGATTATTGCGCAGGTTGCTGCTTTTTTAATTATGGATAACCGTTCTTCAAATTATTTTTTAACCACTTAGGCATGATTTGTTATGAAGTAAAAAAGCGGTAACAGCCAATCCATGGCTAATGAAGCGGCAACTGGGGGTTAGAAATACCATCTAGTGGCTAATTGCCACTGCTGCTCTAGCATCTCTTTGGGTAAACCTTGTTCAACTTTGGCATCACGAGTCGCGTCTATACGGTTATATTCAGCTTGGATAAACCAGCTTTTTTGTAAACGATATTGATACGACAAGGTGAGGGCGTTGCCTTGTTCATTATTGTTATCGTCGAACGTGGCATCATTGTCTGATACCTCAAAATCTTCAGCTCGAATAGTCAGGCGATGTTTATCCCAACGTTTAGTTAATAAAACAAAGGCGGCTTGATAGTCATTATTAACCACATCTACCGCTTCTGGTGACTGCATTAACGTGCTGCCATACATGACTTGGCTGATGAGTTCGATTTGGTAGGGTAAACGCCATTTGACACCAGCATGAGTAAACTTTGTTAGCCAAGCATATTGGCCATTCTTAAAGACGAGAGTATTGGCATTGTTATCATAATAGCCTAATGACACTTCGCCATTTCCTTTAAACCGCCATTGACCATGTACGTGATAACCAAAACGATCATCTAGTTCGATAAAAGGATCTGATTCATCGGCCTGATCATCTAAACTGCCTCCTGCTAAGCTGGGCATATTACTTAATGGCAAGGATTCATGGAGTAAGGTTTGACGGGAGCTGAGTGTCCAACCATGCCAAGCGAGCATGGCGCCAGCGGTATCATTATATTGGAATAAAGCTGCAGATAAGGCTAAGTCATGTTTTGAGTTATGGAATTTTCCTAAGCGCTCAAGGGTGAGTTCTGCACCAAGATGGCGAAACTCCTCACCTAACCAGCTGTTTATCGCCGAATAGCTTAATGTATAAGGGGACGACCAAGCTGTGGCGATATTTTCCAGAGAAATATCAGGGAACATTAAGCCTAATCGACCTTTTAACCTAAGGCCATTTTGCCAGGGCAAACTGCGATAATTTAAAAATGCTTCGGTAATACCAATATCATTACGGGTATTATCAAGATAACCATTGGCTGTCACATGTGCTGAAAATGCGTTTTCCCAATCCACTTTATAGGTCAGGCCAACTTGGGAAAGTGATAATTGAGTGCCGTCATCAAAGCGAAATTTTCCTAAACCACCATCGACATAAGATTCAGTGCCATCTGTGTAACTGGCTCTTACATCAATCAGGCCTGAAAAGTGATGTTCTGCAGCAGTGGCTGAATGACAACCTAAACATAAAATACAAATCCATTTTCCTGTTCTTTTCCAATAATTCATCCGCGTACCTTATTGATTTATTTATAACGGATTAGTGACGTGTTAACGGTAATTTGATTGTGATAACCATTGGGTTAACTTTTCGGCATCAACGGGTTTTGACAAGTAAAAGCCTTGGCCCATTTCACAGCCTCGCTGGGTTAACCATTTGAGAGAACCTTCATCTTCAATGCCTTCAGCCACCACTTTTAAACCTAGGTTATGGGCAAGCTGCAAGGTTGAACTGACAATAATTTTATCGTCTTCGCTGCTCATCAAGTTTTGTACAAATGACTTGTCAATTTTTAGCTCATCCACGGGAAGTTGTTTTAACTGGGCTAAAGAGGAGTAGCCAGTACCGTAATCATCAATTGATAGCTTAAGCCCATGCTGTTTGAGCTCTGTAAGTTGCTTGATGGCATGTTCAGGGTCGGCAACAACGGCATCCTCGGTGATCTCCAGTGTTAATGCTTCGATAGGCACTTTCTTATCTTTAATCATTTGCAAAATATGCTGGCAAAATTGATCATCCTTTAAATTCTCAGCTGAAATATTGATTGCTATGGAGAGCTCAACTCCTTGTTGTTGCCATAGTAGGTATTGGTCTAGCGCTTGATTGATTACCCAGTTCGTTAGAGCATTCATTTGTCCCATTTTTTCAGCGATAGGAATAAAGCTATCTGGCGGGATCATGCCTCTTATCGGATGTTGCCAACGAACCAATGCCTCTACATGGGTCACTTTATTGAGCTTGAGGTTCAGCTTAGGTTGGTAAAATAACACTAGCTCATCTTGCTCAATTGCCGGTTTTAGGTCGTTGACTAATTGCAGTCTGTCTACGGTATTAACATCAATTTGCTGGTGGTAAATCTGTAAATGTTGATGATGTTTCTTCGCATACTGTAAGGCGGTGTCGGCTTGGCGTAATAGTGTTTCGAGATCACTTGGGTAATAAACAAAACTGATGCCGATTGTGGTTTGTAAATGCAACGAAATGTCTTGATAGCAGTAATTGGCTTCAACAGTTTGTTGGACATGATTAATTAATGCGGTAAGTGATTTTTGCTCTGTGTGCTCAATAGCAAGGACAAATTCATCGCCGTTAATACGGCAGACGAGATCTATTTCATCAAAGCTTGCTAATCGACGGCCAACTTCTGTGATCACCATATCGCCAACAACATGACCTAAGGTACCGTTGATTTCAGTCATACGACGAATATTAATCAGGCATATTGCTAATGGAGATTTGCTTTCGAACCAACTCGAGGTGATGCGGATTAACTCGTTTTTATTACCTAGATTGGTCAGTGGGTCATGGTAGGCTTGAAAGGCGATTTTGTTTTCACGGCTTAATATGGCTTGTTGCATGGCAGTGATTTCTTCAGCGAGTTCTTTCATCTCTGCACTGTTGCCAACTTCTACCTTTGAATTGTAATTACCTTTTGCAATAAATCGAGCTTGTTTTATCAATAATGTAAGTGGCTTAGTGACACCTCGAGCAATAATGTAGGCCACAAATAGTGACATCGGCAACATTAATAAAATCAATAATAATTGTTGAAACCAATGATCTTGTGCTGATTCAAGCGCAGCATTGCGACTCAAATACATAAAAGCATGTAGTTGAACATTGTCTTGGCTATCACGCTTAACCTCACCTAAATCTGATTGCCATAAAATGTATTCATCATTGGTTTGATCGTGTTCAATAAAGTCACTGATGACTTGATGGTCTTCGTGGGTGAATCTGGTATTGGAGAGGCTAATTAATTGGTTACTTTTTTCAGATGTGAGCAAAAATCCTGTGTTCAAGCCGGTTTGCTCCGATAACGAATGCGTTAACTCGTCGCCAATGATAAAGCCAAAGCCCACCCAGCCAATAATGTTTGCTGCGCCACTGGTTAATGGTGAAAACCTTAACTGATAAACATGCTCGCCAAGAGGGTATAAGGGGCTACTGGTTTCAAATTCTGTTGCGAGCGGGAATCTAAATGGCTGACCTTGCTCTGGTCCAACATTAACTTTGCCTTTGTTAGGTCCTTTTGCTGTCGTTAACAGTTCGCCAATCACATTCCCTTGATGATCAACTGCAATAGCTAAGTCTGCATTGATGCGTTTTCGATGATTATTTAATGCCACCAAAAAACTGCGGCTGTCGCCATCAATAAAAATATCTTTAAGGCCAAAGTCTTTTGCTGCCGTTTCGGCAAAAGCGGATAAATAGTAATTTCGGTTGTCATATTCTGACTTAAATACCAACTCAGCTACTGACAGTTGGTTTTCTAACTGCTGTTTTTCTAAACGTTTATTCGAATAGTAATTAATGGCAAAAGAAATAGCTTGAACAGCTATTAATAACACCATGAAAAAGGTGAATATTCGAGTTTGAATACTATTAAACGTATTTCGCATTAATATCCATCCAGAAAGTCAAAGTCATCCAAACTTTGTTGAGTTGGGATGTCGTCCATTGATGCAGTTATTTGTATGGTTAATGCCTCTGCTAAAGGCGTTGTTATTGTCTGGCTAAATTGATTGTTATCTGCCCGTAATTGCGGGTGCCAGACAACGAGTTGATATTCAGAATCAGGTAGCTCGTCGAATATGACGTTACCATTTGAATCAGTCACGCCGTAATAAGGAGTATCGACCACCAACACATGTCCGCTCATCCAGTCATGGATGTTACACCCCATTGAAATGTGGCCTGCTTGATCAAATAGCATATCTTGTTGAGTGCTATCTTTGCGTAGTTTAAACGAAAAGCGTTTGGGGCCTGATGCCGAATAAATGTGGTGAGTAATATCATCATCATTAACAAATTTGAGCTGGTAACCTTGTTGAATAACCGTGATATATGGGCTGAACTGTTTATTTTCTTGATGTATTTCAATTGGAGGCTGAGTTGATTCAGGGGTTATCTTTTTTGCTGAAGAGAGAGAGGTAGGAGTGAGATATACCACCATATTTGCCATAGGAGTATGGTTACTGTTAACGAGACTAAATTGTTGACTCATGACGGGCCAACTTAGGGTAGCGCAGCACAAGATGCCCGCCGTTATCAAGGACTTTACTGCTATGACTGTGTTCACTCTGACCTCTAGTATCACGTTGGTTGATTAATTAACCTGTTGATAAAAGTGTTGCCTTTTATTAAGCACACTAAGACTGAGTATAATAAGAACGAAGTTAAGCTTATAATATTTCACAAAATAAAGATATTTTCATAACAAAAAATGGAATCAAAAACATGTTTTGATTCCATTTTTATTGTTCAAGCTAAAGTGGTGCTTAGTGCGTCGCTTTAAGCTGTTCTAATGAATTACTTAATCCAAGACATGATTAACCACAGCACTTTTTGTATTTTTTACCACTGCCACAGCTGCAAGGAGCGTTGCGGTTAATTTTTGCTTCGGCTGTTACAGCGGTAGGCTTATTGATAATGCCCTCTAGCTCAATAATATTTTCAGGGTTATTTTCATCAACAGTCATGTTCGCAAACAGGTTTTTGTCATCTAGTATTTGCTGTACTTGCGCAGCCCTTTCTGCGGTTTGAACTGACAAGGTTAGTGGCTTAACTTTAGTACCAAGCTTAGCCTGACGTTTAGTATTGTAACCACTTTCGCCATAGGCAGGTTTAGGCGTTTGACGGCCTTTAAAGAAAAATTTGTCTGACATAATCGTACCTGCCCATCTTATAAATATGAAAAATTGAATCTTTATATTGATTGACTTTTATAACGTGCAAGCTTGTTGGCTTTGATGTTTGCAAACAAAGTGCTTGGTTAAGAAAGTTGAAAAATATTCTAGAGGCGATGCTTATACAGGAAATCAGAGCAATTGACTAGAAACACTTGCCAATATGCGAGTATTGTTTAGCACTTACAATAAAGACCTGTGAAAGAAAGCGCTATTGCGTTGTTTTGTCGGTTAGTGATAATTCACTTCAATGGTGTATGACAATTGCTGTTGCCCAACATCTTCAATGTTCAGCACATCCACTTTGCCACCGACATTGATAATTGTTGCTGTTTCAGATAATGCAAATGATTGCTGCTGATTGCCATTGGGCAGAATAGGGGTAAATAATACGTTGGACGTGGAAGTTGGGTAAACCCTCACGTTAATGGAAGACTCGCCATTACCTTGAATTTTAAATTGACCGAGTTGATTATCGGAAGTGAGGCAGCCGTTACCTTGACGGTTGAATTGATCTAACTGGCAATTAACGTTGGCTTGGTTGTATATCATTCCAAGATCCATTGGTCGAATTTGCTCAATAGACACAGGGGTCACTAAGTTAAAATGGGCTTGTGAAACGGCAACCACCAACATAAAGAGTGACATGCTTTACTTGTTTCCACATCAATAAATCCATAATTTATTCTAGTTGTTGCTGAATAAATGCGCACTTATTTATCTTGTTTTGGTTTAACGAGAAATGGTTTGTGTGGCGAGGGTCACATATTCACCTGGCTTCAGTTCGATTGGTGTGGCTTGGCGTTGTTTATTGATTTCAATTTGATAGCGACCGGGTACCAGTTGCTCAAAGATAAACACTCCATCGTACTCTACTCGGGCATGATATTGATTATCAGCGTCATCAATTAACGTCACCAGCACACCTTTTGCCGCAACCCCATCATCATAAAATATCTCGCCATCTAGCTCTGCAGTAAATAACACAGGAAATAGCACTTCGGCTACATTCCCTGGATGAGCGTTTACTAATAAAATGCTGTTTTGAGGCAGTAAAAATGGGTCAGGTAGTGATTGCTCATTTAGCACAAGACGATGTGGTCTTGAAGTTTGTATGTGGGTAATTAATAACTGGCCGCGCTCATCCGTTGCGCTATCAGCTTGACTGTGGCCTGAAAAACGTAGGCCACTGAGTGGTAATTCATCCTCATCAAATAGGCCGTTGTTGTTGTCATCTTGAAAAGCGATAATTTTTACACTTCCAGTATTTAAATGGCTCACTCTGTCGAGTAACCAAGTGTTATCGGGTGCAATTAATAGTGCTGAACTACTCCATTTAAATTGTGCAAACCAATCACCTTCAGAGTCATTTTCTAATGTCAGCCTTAAGGTACTGGTATCTAGAAAATAAGATAAAGAGTTTCTCACCGTGACTTCTGCTAATGCCGTTGGTTGGTAACGAACTTCAAACTGATAGTTACTTTGCTCGCTTAAAGACGTACTGGCATTAGACACTAACTGGGTGAGTTCTGTTGTGGGCAGCAGTGCAATATCAGCATAGCTACGTAAGTACCAGTCGGAGATTCGACCTGAAAGGGCTAATCGATTGGCCCAACGTTGTGTATCGGCGATGTTTTGCCAACTTAACTCGTTACTCAATGCTAGGTGCTGAAACTGGCCTGCTACAGTTGCTCCAAGGTAAATGCTGTCTGTACCAAAGTTTTGTTCTTGCCATGAGCCATTGAGTCCCCAGCTCATACTCGTGTGGTCTAGGTTGCCATTCACATTAATATTGGCCAGTTGTTTTACTTGGTTATTTGGATTCTCCCATGATTCAAAGTCTTGGTAGTGTGCCCATTCTGCTTGCCAGTCAATTAGGCTATTACTCCCTTGGGCAATAATGTTAGCTGCTGTTCCAGTTTCATTTCCTGTGAGATTAAGTTGCCAGACACTGTTGTCGGTTAACATACTGAAAGTCAAAGAAGGGTTAAACAGCCATTTGTTGTCACTAACCTGTTGCTCAATTAAGGCAATACCAGCCGAGAAGTTATCAGATATCGCCCAGTTTGCACTCGCATAAACTTGTTTTAAATCATCTTGCTCTCGTTGCATCACGCCAAAGTTCATTCCGAAGCTGTCGGCTTGCATTAAAGAAGGGTCGAGCAGTTTACTAAAGGACTCTGTTCGTGTTTCACCATTTGGCCCAAATAAACGTAATTGGTATTGGTTAGTTCCAATATAATAGGGGACTTGTTCAAAGCGATATTGTCCATTATCACCAACACGTTGGACACTGATTAAACCGCCATTTCGGTATAATTCAACATCCCACCCTGGCTCTAACTCACCTTCAACGACAATGTATCTAATGTCATCTGAAAATGCGTCACCAGCATTAAGAATGAGACCTTCACCAGAGCTGGCGCCTGAAACCAACGCCAAATTATGGGAGTCGATACTGCCAAGTCGATAGTATTTAACCCAAGTGTCGGCCATTGCTTTTTCTATATAGGCGTTAAATGTTTCGCCGTATTCCGACCAAGAGTAACCTGCATAGGCACTATGTCCGAGTAAATCAGTCCTCGCTTGGATAAACCCATCAACATTCGGTTGTTGGGTTTCTATTTGTTTACGTTGTGAGACGCCGACATCTGCATGTAACGCCAAATCGCCAATCGTGGCATACTCGCTAGTTACTTGACGCATTCTTTGTTGGCCATTGGCATTTTTTTGATGATTAAATTGCTGGTGGCGCTTTTGCCTCTCAAGCAGCTGACTTAGTGGAACTAAGGTATTTTCATTCACTGCTAGTAACTGACGAGCATGATCAAAGTGAATTTCTAATCCTAGTATTTGTTCTACCACCTCAATATCGACATAGATGTCCCAATCATCAAAATAGACGTCAGTTGGGTTTTGATTACAATTACTATTTTGCGCAGTAAATTGCATGAGGTGTTGGCTTATATCCACAGTGTTTTCCGTGGTCAAATACCAGCCGCTCACGCTTAATGGTTGCATGTTAACTTGTAACGGTAGCATCAAATTATCGGCTAAAAATTGTATTGGCAGATAAAGGGTTGCTTTATCTTGATAGATAAAAATCTCATCGCTTAGCTGCTCAGAACCATAATTAAACTGCCCGACAAGAAATTGCTCTTCATTTGCTGCAGAGCTTGTGTAACTTCGAGTCAGTCGTCGAGAACAATTCGCTAATGCTATTTCAGGGTTATTTGCTGTTGAGGCTACAGTCACTGGCGAAGTAGCCTGAATGAGCTTTGCCGCGTCAGATAGTGTCACTTGTTGGCTATTTTTTTGACTAGATTGTTGACTAAGTTCTTGATTAGGGCGCTGGTTGTTAAGGTCATTAATGGGGGCAGAGTCAATTGTTGGTGCTCTCTTGGAAGAGACAGTTTCAGGCTGAATGTTAACTTTTTTCTTGCTCTCAGAGTTCACTATGATGGGTTTGACTAACGCTGAAGTAGAAGCTGAAGTTAATACTGTTGATGTAAGTGCTATCGGCTTTGATGTGACAGTTAACTCAGGTTCTGGCGTAGTTGTTATTGATTCTGAGGCCATTGTCTTTGATTTGGTTTGACGTTGAAATGAAGTGCTTTGCTGTAATGATGAGGCCGTTTTCGTTAACGAGTCATTGACGGTAGCTTCTTTGTCAGGGATTTCTCTTTCTTTATGTTGGGATTGGTTGTTAGAGGCGGCGAGATTGAGATTGGCAATAAAATCAATTGAATCGGTTCTCCAGGGCGTTGATGATTCAAGCCCTGGATTGATTGTTTCTATGTATAGCAATAATAAACAAATACAAAAAGTATATTTTGCTATACGGTTGATATGCCGAAAAAGCATAATCTGCCGAGATAAAGTAGGTATTTTTCAGTCACACTGCCCTTATAATTTGATCACTGATTCGATTGTTTTAGCCTCGAATAAAGTGTCATTTTCAACATATCTAATCAGTAGATCCGTCCCAGGTTTTACTGCTTGGTTAAGTGTTATAGCAAATCGACGTTGATCGTTTTCTGTATAGATGGATGCATTTTTTAAACTGCCAACTAATTGATTAGATGCACTGTCATACACTTCAATATCACCGTAACTGCTACGTTGACCGCTGCGGGCGATATCAACAATTAGTTGTTGCTTATTATCTGGGCTTGCTAGCAATTCTCCGTTCACTGTTAATTCTGCGATTAAATCACCGACTCTCATGATCACCGGAATGGCAATACGTAAATAGGCTGTGACTGATAAGTTCATCGTGTCATTGGATTCAGTGGTGTCTGAAACTGTGGTCGGGGCTAAAGGGATTTGATGAAAAACGATGTAGCTTCGGTATTCACCAGCTTTGATGTCTTTTGGCGGACGCACAGCAAGCCTTACTCTTGCACCTTGCTCAGGGGATAAACTGACTCGTCGAGGAGAGTAACGGGTGAAACTGGTAAGTGAAGTTGGACTTGTTTTAGGTGCTAAAGTTAAAAATTCGTCATTGGAGAGTAACTGTTTGTCTTCAAGGTAAATTTCGTAGCGAGCGGTGTCGCTGCTTTTATTAACTAATGAAAAAACGGCGCTTTTGTTGCGCTGGTTGTCAAGTTCGACACGGGTTGGTGTCACGAGTAAGTTTGCACTCACACTAGGTATAAGACTTAACACCAAAGTGGTTATAAGTAGTAAATTTTTCATATTGTTGCCCAGCTAAATTTTGATGCATTAGATGCAAATTTATTAATTATTATTGTTAGCTTACTTCGAGCTTATTTTAATTTTGTTTGTTAGTGGGGTGAATATAATCCCGCAACCACGTTGCGGGATTCATCAATGTTACTGGTGATGTAAGCAATATAGGTTAGGGTAAATTGCTTACATCAGATAACACAGGTTTAGTAAACCACTGAAAGAGTGTACGACAGTGCGTGAGTCCCTTCAGTTGCTGAAGCTGCAACGATATCAAGTGTACCAGCAACATCAACGTCTAACGTATTACCAGAGACAGTACCCGTTGCACTAGCAAGAGTTGGGGTAAACGTAACGCCAGAAACAGACGTATCAGGACCAGATACTGAAAGGTTTACTGTTCCGTCAGCGGCAGCCACATTGAACACACCAGTACGTGCAGCATTACCACCAGCAACACATGCAGCTCCAGAAGTTGTATCTGAGTAATCAAGAGCACACTGGCCATCAGCAGCGATTGATACATCACCAAATTCCATTTGGGTCGTTTCAGATACAGTGATTGGGTAGATTAAGTTGAAGTTAGCAGTACCTGTTTCGTCTGCGGCACCCACTTGAGTAGAAAGAAATAGCGTAGAGGCGATAACAGATGATAATAGTATTTTTTTAGTCATTTTATTGTTCCCAGGTGTAATATTATAATTTTAATAGCCCATAATTTTTATGTGGATATTTGTCGCTTTTAAACAAGGACTTAATCAATGGGCAAAGTCAAAATAGCAGCATTGAAATAATTTGCAACACTTTGGTTACAATTGTGTGTTGCATTTCTTTATATAGCTAAGAGTTATAAGTTATTGCTAAAGTTTAATTTAAAATACTAGCTACAAAGTATTAGATTTCAAACTAGCGTTTAACTCTATGAAAATTAGAATAATATCGGCTATGAAAGATCTTACTTATTAGTTGAGTAGTTTGATTGGTTTTTTGATGTTGTTGATATAATGGTGTTTTTGTTTAATTTTTGGTCAGTTAACAAGTTTTCATCTAAACGTTCTTTTGATTTAAAAATGTACAAGGTTGATCTTAGGCTGGGAATTTTACAGAATTTAACGAAAAATTGAGTAGACTGAACTCATCAATATTGCCTGGCTTTCTTAAATGAGTTTGTTGATTTTTTGTAACATTACTGAGATGATGCGAGAAAATATTGATAAGGCTACTTGATACAAAATGTTTTTATAGACTTAATTTAGCTTTTATTTGCTTAAGGTTTATTAATTACATTTTTGTTTTTAAAATATTTTAAAATCAATGGCTAATAAAAATAATAATAATAAAATTGGGTGGTCACCGGTATGCCGACTTGTATTGACTCTTCCAGATATCTCAAGCTCATAAAGTTGACCTTGCTCGCTGCGTTAAGTGTGCTGTGTTGTTCTTCAGCCTTCGCACAAATTGTTATTACAGAAATTCAGCCTATTAAATTTCCTACGGTGTTACAAAATAGTGGAACAAGTTCTACTGTGGTAGTGAACTGGAAAGGCGGGATTGGTAATTCAACCAATGCGACGTTGCTTGATGATGATTATTATCAAGGGCGCTATTTTATTACTTCTGATACTAGCGATCCTATAACGATTAATTTTGTTAGTTTGAATAATGAGCCGCTAATCCAAATAAAAAACATTAAAATTCGCTATAAAAATACCACTTATAAAACGTTTCCAGCAATGGGGTTAGACAATCCTGGTGTCGATGGAGAGTACATCGAAATAGGCGCTAAGGTTGTGGCGAATAAAAAATCTAGCCAAGGGGCTAAATATCCGCAATATACCTTAAGCGTCAATGAGCAATAAGTTTCCTCATCTAGCATCTAGCACCTAAGATCGGCAGCAGTTCACAAATAGGGCTTTGACTGTGCAAGTCAATTTAGACATAGAAGAAATAAAAAAGGCCATCAACTTTTGTTGATGGCCTTTTTCGTATTACTGAGGTTAACTTTCTAGTTTAGCCAGTTCAGCTTTTTGTTCGGTTAACTTTTCAATATCGCGTTGGTATTCCGCTTGTTTAGCACGCTCTTTTTCGATCACGGCTGCAGGTGCTTTAGCGACAAACCCTTGATTCGATAACTTGCCTTCAATACGTTTGAACTCGCCGGCTGCTTTTTCAAGTAGCTTGTCGATACGAGCCACTTCTTTAGCAACATCAATTAATCCAGCCATTGGAATTAACAACTCCATATCGCCTACAAGCTGTGTTGTAGACATTGGCGCTGTTTCACCGTCGGCAAGAATAGTCATAGATTCAAGCTTAGCTAGGGTCTTGAAGAAGGTTTGGTTTGCTTCTAGACGTGCTTTGTCTTGTTCACTCACGCCGCGTAGTAGGGCGTTAAGTGGCTTAGAAGGAGCAATGTTAAGCTCTGCACGAATATTACGTACAGCCGTAATCACTTGCTTAACCCACTCAAGATCTTCCATCGCTTGAGAGTCTACTTTAGTGGCATCAAATTTAGGGAATTCAGCCAACATTAACGTCTCTCCCTCAACTCCTGCTAGCGGTTTAATGCGCTGCCAGATAGTTTCGGTGAGATAAGGCATCATTGGGTGCATTAAACGCTGCATTTGTTCTAGTACAGTGACTAGAGTATGACGTGTACCACGAAGCTGTGCTTCGCTGCCGCTTTGCATTACAGGCTTCGTTAGCTCTAAGTACCAGTCACAGAATTGATTCCAAGTGAACTCATAAATAGTGTTAGCGGCTAAGTCAAAGCGGTAGTTTGCCATATGCTCGTCATAAGCTTTTACCGTTTGATTGAACAAACCGATAATCCAGCGATCAGCAAGAGACAACTCCATCGTTCCAGGCTTGCCATCAACGAGCAGTTGACCGCAATCTAACGCTTCACCGATAGCATCATCATCAGCGCCTTCAGCTTGTACTTCGGTGTTCATTAGTACGTAGCGTGAAGCATTCCAGATTTTGTTACAGAAACTTCGGTAACCGTCTAGGCGTTTCATGTCCCAGTTGATGTCACGTCCTGTTGAAGCCATTGACGCTAAAGTGAAACGTAGCGCATCAGTACCATGTGCTTCGATACCGTCAGCAAACTCTTTACGCGTGCTTTTTTCAATTTTAGCTGCAAGTTTAGGCTGCATCATGTTGCCAGTACGCTTAGTCACAAGTGACTCAAGGTCAATACCGTCAATCATGTCTAATGGGTCAAGTACGTTACCTTTAGACTTCGACATTTTGTTACCCGCTTCATCACGGATAAGACCTGTCACATACACAGTCTTGAACGGGACTTGCGGTTTGCCATTTTCATCTTTAATGAAATGCATGGTCATCATGATCATACGGGCAACCCAGAAGAAAATAATATCAAAGCCTGTAACCAACACATCTGTTGGGTGGAAAGCTTTTAATTCTTCGGTGTTTTTTGGCCAACCTAATGTTGAGAATGTCCATAACGCAGAGCTAAACCATGTGTCTAATACATCGTTATCTTGGCGTAAGACAATAGACTCATCTAAGTTATGCTTTGCACGAACTTCAGCTTCGTCACGGCCCACATAGACTTTACCTGCTTCGTCGTACCAAGCTGGGATACGATGTCCCCACCAAAGTTGGCGAGAGATACACCAGTCTTGAATATCGCGCATCCAAGAGTTGTACATGTTCTCGTATTGTTGTGGTACGAATTTGATGTCGCCATTATCAACAGCTTCCATCGCAGTTTTAGCCATTGGCGCAACAGAGACATACCACTGATCTGTCAGTAAAGGTTCAATGACCACACCTGAGCGATCGCCATAAGGCACTTTCAATCCGTGAGGGTCGATTTTGCCAAGTAAACCTAATGTTTCGAACTCTTCAACAATGGCTTTACGGGCGGCAAAACGTTCAAGACCGGCATAGCGCTCAGGCAAGCTGTTATCAAGTTCATTATTTGCTGTACCATCTGTATTGACGACTTCTGCAGCACTGCGGATTTCTGCATTAATCGTTAAGATGTTGAACATAGGTAGGGCGTGACGCTTACCGACTTCATAATCGTTAAAGTCATGTGCAGGTGTGATTTTTACACAACCTGTACCAAATTCCATGTCGACATAATCGTCAGCTACGATAGGAATAAGACGGTTTACGATTGGCAATAAAATGAACTTACCAATCAGTGATTGATAACGTTCATCGTCAGGGTGAACAGCAACTGCACTATCACCTAACATGGTTTCAGGACGTGTCGTGGCGACTTCTAAATAGTCTTTACCATCAGCAGTTAATGCACCCTCAGCAAGCGGATAGCGGAAATGCCACATGCTGCCTTGCTTTTCTTTATTTTCAACTTCAAGATCAGAAATTGCAGTGTGCAGTTTTGGATCCCAGTTTACTAAGCGTTTACCACGGTAAATCAACTCATCATCGTATAGACGTACAAACACTTCTTGTACGGCTTCAGACATGCCTTCATCCATGGTAAAACGTTCACGGTCCCAATCAACTGATGCGCCTAAACGACGTAGCTGTTTAGTAATAGTACCGCCAGATTCATTTTTCCAATCCCAAATGCGTTCAATAAAGTTATCGCGGCCTAAGTCGTGGCGGCCTAATCCTTCTTCTGCAAAGACTTTACGTTCAACCAGCATTTGAGTTGCAATACCCGCATGGTCAGTACCCACTTGCCAAAGGGTATTTTTACCCTTCATGCGTTGGTAACGAGTCAAGGTATCCATGATGGTATCTTGGAATGCATGACCCATGTGCAAACTACCCGTCACATTCGGTGGCGGGATCATGATGCAATAGTTACCTTTTGACTCATCGCCATGTGGTTTGAAGTAGCCTTGCTCTTCCCAGTTTTGGTAAAGAGATTGCTCAATTGACTGCGGATTATATGTTTTTTCCATGGGATTTTTGTTTTCTCAATCTAAATTAATAGTTGGTATTGTTAACGAATCAACTGACTTAAACGCCAGTGAACTCAGTTGTTGTGAGTTCAATGCCTAATTGCTTATATTCGCGATAGCGAGCACGTGCAATTTGTTTTAGCGCATCATCATTAGCAACAAAATCGATAATATGCGGAAAGTTAACCGCAAATGATGGCACTTGATCTGCGAGATTAATGAGTAAATGGCGGCTTTTATTCGCGCCTAATTTATCAAAACCAATTTCCACAGGTGAACCGGTTACCGGTCCTTCCCCTTTTAAATTGTGGGGAACAAATGCCGTTGGCTCAAATTGCCAAAGTAATTCGTCAATGGCGTATGCCTGCTGCTTGTCTTGGCAATGAATATAAATTAATTGCTGCTGACGATAATGCTTTTCTGCTAATTGGCAGGCGCTTAAAAATACACTTTCGATTGCACTTGGCTGCGTATTGATGGCGGGCATTAAGTAAAACAGAGTCTTTGGCATGCTTTTACTGTATTTGACGAAGTAAAGACGGATTTTACACTAAAAGCAACTCATGGGGCTAGGGTGGACAGCGGTTAAATTAACATTTAGATGTGATTAGTTTTAAATCATTTATAAATAAAAAAGGTGAAGAATGATTTCTTCACCTTTTTTCATAAAACGCATTGTCTAACTTGGATAATAAGGCTTATTCGCCTTGATCAACACCAGCTCTGTTAATTAAGAACTGACTTAATAATGGCACAGGGCGACCTGTAGAACCTTTATTTGCGCCGCTGTTCCAAGCTGTACCAGCCACATCGATATGTGCCCAGTTATATTTCTTAGTGAAACGAGATAAGAAACATGCTGCAGTAATAGAACCTGCGGGACGACCGCCTAAGTTAGTCATGTCAGCAAATGGGCTCTCAAGCATTTCTTGATACTCATCCCAAATCGGCATACGCCATGCTCGGTCACCTGATTGCTCACCCGCATTTAATAGTTCGTGAGCTAACGGGTTATGTGAAGAGAATAAACCAGAGGCATGTTTACCTAAGGCAATCACACAAGCGCCAGTTAATGTTGCGGTATCGATAACCAATTCAGGATCGTAACGTTCAACATAAGTCAGTACATCACAAAGCACTAAGCGTCCTTCTGCATCAGTATTTAATACTTCGACAGTTTGGCCAGACATAGTAGTTAAAATGTCACCTGGACGGTAAGCATCACCTGATGGCATGTTTTCACAGCCAGCAAGAATACCAATAACGTTTATAGGTAAATTCATTTCACATAAGGCTTTCATTGCGCCAATAACACCTGCTGCGCCGCCCATGTCATACTTCATCTCATCCATGCCATCACCTGGTTTTAATGAGATGCCGCCTGAGTCAAACGTCAGGCCTTTACCAATGAGGACAATTGGCTTTTCTGTTTCATCAACAGCGCCTTTGTACTCCATGATTGTCATAATGGATTCATTGGCACTGGCACGGCCAACTGCTAGGTATGAGTTCATGCCTAGCTTAGCCATTTGCTCTTCACCGACAGTCGTTACTGTCAGGTTTTGGTGAACTTCACCAATCTGACGTGCTTGAGATGCAAGGTAAGCAGGATTACAGATATTAGGTGGCATATTGGCAACGTCACGACATAAATCCATACCTGATGCGACAGCCATTCCATGATCGATTGCACGTTCACCAATCGTTAGTTCACGACGTGTCGGTACATTAAACACCATTTTACGTAATGGACGACGAGTTTCGCCTTTACGTGTTTTTAAGGTGTCAAAACTGTATAAGCTGTTATAAGTCGTCTCAACGGCTTGGCGAACTTTCCAGTACGTATCGCGACCTTTAACGTGCAATTCAGTCAAGAAGCAAACCGCTTCCATCGAACCTGTTTCGTTTAAAGTATTGATGGTTTTGGTGATGATTTGTTTGTATTGGCGTTCATCAAGTTCACGCTCTTTACCACAACCAACCAATAAAACGCGCTCACTTAGCACATTCGGAACATGATGTAATAACAACATCTGTCCTGGCTTGCCTTCTAAATCACCGCGTCGAAGTAGGTTACTGATGTAACCTTCACTGATTTTATCCAATTGCTCCGCGATACCAGATAAACGACGTGGTTCGTATACACCGACAACGATACAAGCTGAACGTTGCTTCTCGGGGCTGCCGCTCTTTACGCTAAACTCCATGAGCACTCCTAGATTATTAAAGACAAATTTTTATATTTATTAGATAATGTTTTAATTAGGCCTGTTAGGCCATATTTACAACCCTTTAAGGAAATAAATCCTTGGTAATTTTCTGCTATAGCTGCTAAATGAATTACACTAAAGGAAGCTCACGAGCTGGTCAGAAAACTATCAATAACTGCTAAAAGCAGACATTTTATAGTGAACTTACTCTGATACCAGCAAAAAGACAAGTTTAGACAGTGGATCCTACCTGTGATTGTATTTAGATACTTGATCGTTGAAGTTTTAAAAGCGCAATTTGCGATACTTTTGGTGCTATTAACTATTTTTATTAGCCAGCAATTTGTGCGTGTATTAGGGGATGCCTCAAATGGCGAATTTCCCGCCACATTAGTATTGACCTTATTAGGTCTAAATTTACCGCAATTGACGGTATTGGTGCTGCCATTAAGTTTTTTCTTGGGCATTTTACTTGCTCACGGGCGAATGTATGCCGAAAACGAAATGGTGGTGCTCCATGGCGTTGGGATCAGTGAGTGGTATGTTACTCGCGTTACTTTACTGATTGCCGTGGCCAATTTAATATTCACAGGTATTTTATCTGTGTATGTTGGACCGTGGGCGGAAGAGAGGCAAAATCAAGTATTAGAGCAGGCCCAGTCAGAAGCAGGCCTTGCTGCGATTGTTCAAGGCCGTTTTCAGGCAAGTCCTAATGGTAGGGCGGTTCTTTTTGTAGAAAAAATATCTAAGTCCAATGAACTTGAAAAAGTATTTGTTGCGCAACTTCCCGATCCAGAAGACGAAGAAGGTCTAACTAATATTGTTGTTTCTGAGCAAGGTCGTGTCGTTGAAGACAGCTTTGGCAGTCAACAATTACAGTTAGATAATGGTATTCGTTATCAAGGTAGTGCTCAAAACCTCGACTATCAAATGATTGAGTTTGGTGGTTATCGGATGGAAATTAAAGAGCAAGAAGTGGATGAAAGGCGGCGTAAAATGTCTGCACTGCCAGTGGGTGAGCTACTTGATACACCTGGTCCAGAGGCCGTTGCAGAGTTCCAGTGGCGATTAGCGTTACCACTTGCTATTCCACTGATGACGTTAATTGCTGTGCCATTAGCTCGTGTCAATGTAAGGCAAGGTAAGTTTGCTAAAATGTTCCCTGCTATTTTGCTCTATTTAGGCTATTTCGGATTAATGGTTGCAGGTCGAAAAGCCTTGGAAGATGAAGTTATACCACTTGCTTTAGGCATGTGGTGGATCCATGGGTCTGCATTAGTGATAGGATTATTTTTGTTAGGTAAGGAACGTCCAAGTGGCGCCAAATTACTGCAAAGCTTTAAGCGCAAGCAGGTGGCATCATGAAAATATTAGACCTCTACATTGCTCGCGTTATTATTAGTACATCTGCCTTATGTCTACTTATCTTGACAGGTTTGTCAGGAATTATTAAATGGGTTGATCAACTGCGAGTTGTGGGGCGTGGTGCTTATACCATGTTAGATGCAGTGATTTATGTGCTGTATTTAATTCCACGTGACATTGAGTTGTTTTTCCCTATCGCGGTATTACTGGGTGCGTTAATTGGTATGGGGATGCTCGCCTCTAATTCAGAATTAGTCGTGATGCAGGCTTCAGGCATGTCTCGGTTACAAATCACTGTTTCTGCGATGAAAACAGCTATTCCCCTCATGATTATTGTTATGGCATTAGGCGAGTGGGGCGCTCCAGTTGCTGAACGAAGTGCTAAAGAGCTACAAGCAACTAAGGTATCTGGTGGTAGTTTGATTAAGTCTCATCGTGGTGTATGGGCGAGAGACGGTGATTTATTTGTCAATATTGGCGAGGTAGAGTCCATTAACACCCTCAACAATATCACTTTTTATGAATTTGATGATGACCTTAAATTAAAAACCATGACCCAAGCGATGCGAGCGAATTTCGCTAATGGTGTATGGCGATTAATGGATGTGAAAAATACGCACATCACAGAAGAAAAGATTACCCTAGAGTACCAAGAAGAAAGAGTGTGGAACTCAACACTCACCCCAGATAAGCTAAGTGTCGTATCGGTAAAACCTGAAGCCTTGAGTATTCAAGGACTCATTGGCTATTTGGACTACTTGAAAGTAAATCAACAAGATCCTAGTCGTTATGAATTAGCGCTTTGGCGTAAAATTATGCAACCAGTGACGGTCGCAGTGATGATTTTGGTTGCCTTATCTTTCGTATTTGGACCTTTACGAACGGTAACAATGGGCGCACGAGTGTTATTAGGCGTGGTGGCTGGGTTTAGTTTTTATATCTGTAGCGAAATCTTTGGACCATTGAGTATTGTTTATGGTCTGCCAGCATACATCAGTGCTGGGATGCCGCCGTTATTATTTAGTTTAGGTGCGCTTTACTATATTCGTAAGTAACTCAATCGCGCCAAATACAAGCGGCATCTTATTTAAAAAATAGTCCTAAAAGCCAGCCGTTGCTGGCTTTTTTATTCCTGGAATATCAACAAAGAACGTTAATGATGGGAAGAGAAATGTAAATGGCTAGGCTATTTTGTCCACTTTGGGATAGACACTATCACGTCCTTCTTCTTTAGCTTGATATAAATGTTCATCGGCTTGAGATATTGCCGAGTCAACAGAATGATGGATATCAGCTTTACCTATACCGATGCTGACCGTTATCTCAATCGTTTTATCATCGAATGTTATAGGATTTTGTTGGATAGTTTTCCTGATTTTTTCTGCCACTTCAAATGCGTCATTAAACCCCGTGTGAGGCAATAAAATCAGAAATTCTTCACCACCCCAACGTGAAATCATATCTTGCTTACGTAAAGTGGCAGTAAAGGATTTTGCCAACTTAATAAGCACTTCATCACCACATTGATGACCGTATTTGTCGTTAATCTTTTTGAAAAAATCCACATCAATAAGCAGTATGCTCATATCATAATTATTTCTAACGACTCTGGCATACTCGTAATTAAGTTGCTCCATCATGGCGCGTCGATTAGGAATATCGGTTAAGTGATCCCGTAAAGCTTGTTGTTCAAATTTGGCGCTCAATTGCTTTACATGCTGAAATGATTGATGGCGAGAGTATTCGTAATAACCAGATAAGAAAGTCAGTGTAATTAATGAGTACAGCACACGGGTTTTAAACTCGTGTGTGTAACTCGCTTCAAGTAATTGATTGTCTGGGTAAAACATGATGATGCAGTAACACGTGATAAACACACTAGTATTGCGTAAACCACCTTTAAGCCCGCCAAAGAACATCATGACAGGAGGGACTAAAAAAACCCATAATGGCCCAGTGTTATTGGCCCCACCGCTATAAACTAAATACAGCATTAAGGCGAGCAAACTAAGCTGGATGAGTGTGGCGGAGGTTTCAAACCGATACTGTTTTAAAAACTTCCAGTGATTCAATAAAGATAAGAAAAAAAGAACGCAAGATAGCAGCAGAACAATGGCAAGTCGGTCGTTATTTTGAAAGTAAGCGTTGATACCTAAAATAAATGTAATCGAAAAGCCAACCATCCCGAACCAATTGATAATGAGTATTCTATGACGCTTTTCTGGGTCGTCATAAAGCTCAGTACCTCGGTTAAGATAATTGACAAGCAATGTTTTAATCGCTGTTAAAAATTTCAACTGTTAATCAGCTTCCTTTTGAGAACTTAATATTCCTTTATTAAGATGTCACTTCACAGAGTCTCTTAGATTACTCAACACCTTGTCCCCTAAGATAGCGTAGTATTTAACCAACGCCAAGTTAGATTGAACTTGCTGTGCAGGAATTGTTGGAGTAAATAGAGTATTTTCGACTTCTTTTGAGAGGACAACACCTGTTACAAAGGCTTTTTTATCGGATAAAGCAGTAATTCCATTAAAAAAGCCAACTGAAAATTCAGTTGGCTTATGAAGATTAAGCAGGTTTTCTCGTTAGCTAATATTGCGGTTAAGCACCATGCCAGTTACGCATTTGATTAGCCTCAACCGATAGCACTACAACTTCGGAGCGTGTCATTTTATCTTGTAGGGCAAGCTTGTCTGGATTAATTAAAATAAACAGGTTACTAACCCCTGCAAATGACCATACAACCCGAGCTACGGCTGTGATGAAACTTAAATTTTGTCCGTTTGGGTGCTGAACTTTCAAGCGCCACGCTCGCATGCCGAGAGTTTGGCCACCACGACTCCAAAATAACGCATAAAAAGCCACAACACACATCACCAACCAAAGCTGGTAAATTCCTTGATAAAGCGGTGTTTGATTTAGTAGATCTGATACATGCTCGTGACCATTCATGCCGATAACACCTGTGCTGGTTAGGCCTAAAAATAAACCAAAGCCGACAGCCCCTGCCACCATATAAACGGCAACGGCTAATAGGCCGTCATAAATCATTGCACCGCAACGTCTCGTGAAGCTGGCTCGAGGAAAGTTTGCGTGTTCTGTGTTGATCATGTGATTTCCTATCGATTAGCTATTTGATGTTTCTTCGTCGTCTTCGCGCACAAACTTAATGCTTGAAAAGCCAAAGCGAGCAAACTCAGTTTTACGGAAATCCTTTTCGGCGCGAGCCCCTTTTTTAGAAGTGAGCGCTATTTGCTGTTCCATCGCTAAAAAGCGGCTTAAGTCGATACCTTCAGCTTCTGCAGCAGCTTCGTAAAGATCATGATGTTTGTCGTAACTGAATGCGATAGTTTTGGTTTGACCTTTAAAGGTATAAATGACTTGGCGAGCCATGGGAACTCCTGAAACAAATGCTGTAGGTATAAGGTTTATGGCTTATACAAAAATAGTGTATGACAAAGTAAGTTCACAATAACTACTGTCAACAGGCGCCATTATAACCAAACTGATCTGTGCAAGATAGTTTTGTTATTGCTCAGCTATACGCATACGCTTGGCAAATACCGACAGCTTATCTATTGCTTGTTAAATCAACATTAACTGATTAGAGTTTGAAAGGTTTATTACGCATCTTCATAAATCGTATTATCACAAGGAAGCAGATTAAATGGTTAACTATTATCAGCAGGTTTTCAATGTCAGCACAGTGCTATTTATTGGAGCGCTTATGCTGATGTCACCGTCAGCCATTGCAGGCAAAGAGGCTTTTAAATCCGGCGCGACCATAAAAGAATACGGTAAGATTGCGCCAGTGACGTCGAGCTTAGTGATCCCAAAAGGTATGGTATTTAAAGTGGCATTTGATATGAGCAAAGCGGCTAAGCCCGGCGAAGTTAATCGTAGCCTAAATACCTTAGCACGGTTTATTAATATGCATGTTGAGGCAGACGTTAAGCCACAAGATATTCAATTAGCTATGGTCGTTCATGGATCGTCGATAACTGATTTGGCTAATGATGTTTTTTACCAACAGGTTCATGGCAAAGATGTTAGTGAGGGAAATCCTAATAAAGAGTTAGTGCAGCAGCTGATAAATCATGGCGTTAAAATTTATATTTGCGGCCAAAGCGCTGCTTATTATGGTTTAGAACACACGGCATTATTACCAGGTGTCGATATGGCTTTGTCGGCAATGACAGCTCATGCCGTATTAGCCCAAGAAGGTTATACTCTTAACCCATTTTAGCCAAGATGTCTGGCTACCTTAATTTAGAACATAAATAGTAAAGCCCTCGAAAGGGCTTTATTTTTATCCAAATACCGTTGATTTAACGACAAGGACGTCAATGTGATCACTATTTATTGACTGGTGATATTACTAATCTCGAACTTGACCATCACCTGAAACTAAAAATTTTTCAGCCGTTAACGATTCCAGTCCCATTGGACCATAGGCGTGTAATTTTGTCGTAGCAATACCGATTTCAGCGCCTAAGCCTAATTGGCTACCGTCAGAAAATCGCGATGAGGCATTCACCATCACGACTGAAGCATCAACACTGCGCTGAAATAACTCACCACGCTGTTTGTCTTCAGTGCAAATAACCTCGGTATGATTACTGCCAAACTGATGGATATGATCCAGTGCTCCATTCAAACTATCGACAGTTTTAACCGCTATTTCAAGGTCGAGATATTCTGTACCAAATTGGTCATCTTGCAATAATTGAGCTTGGTTAAAAAATGGGAGGCTGGTTTGGCAGGCGTTAATCAAGACATTTTGCTCTGCCATATGTTTAGCAACTAACGGCATAAAGTCATTTAAAATGGCTTTATGAACGATTAATCCTTCTAGCGCATTACACACACCTGTTCGTTGTGTCTTACCGTTTAACAGTAATTTAATGGCTTTTTCGAAGTCCGCATATTTGTCTATATACAAATGGCAGACTCCTTTAAAGTGCTGAATCACAGGCACTTTACTGTTATCTGTGACAAAGTTAATTAACCCTTCACCGCCTCGAGGAATAATGACATCAATGTATTCACGTTGTTGCATTAAATCCATTAATAAGGCTCTGTCAGCGTTGGGCACGACACTAATGAGTGCTTCAGGTAAATCAAATTTGACTAAGGTTTTTTGTAGTATTGAGGCAATGGCTTTGCTTGAATGCAATGCTTCTTTACCGCCACGCAAAATAATGGCATTGCCTGATTTAAAGCATAATGCGCCAGCATCAGCGGTGACATTGGGTCTTGCTTCATAGATCATGCAGACAACGCCAAGTGGGATGCGCATTTTACTGATCTTAATGCCATTAGGCTGCTCACCTAAGTCGCGGATTTTACCAACAGGATCGGGGAGTAGTGCTACCTCTTCTAGTCCTTTTGCCATTAGTTCAATTCGTTGTTCGTTTAATAGCAATCTGTCTTGCATGGCACTTGCTAAGTTATTTTGTTTTGCATTGTCCATATCCAGCTGATTCGCTTCGAGGATCGTGGTCACCGCATTTCGCAATTCTGCTGCCATAACGTTTAGAATATGGTTTTTAGTTTCGGTGTCTAAGTTAACTAAAGAGCGTGAGGCCTGAGAGGCCTGCTTTGCAATATCTGTAATTAAATTCATTCGTTCTCCAATACGGTTAAGTGCTCTTTCGAAATAATAGAATCGTTTTGCGCAAAATAGCTTTGGCTTGTATTCTCGTCATCCTGTTCTTGAGCGATATAATTAAGTAAACAGCTACTGTAATTGGTTTTAGCTTTAGCCACTTTGGTGCCATCATCGGTCGATACTAAGATGGTATCTCCTGCCGAAAACTGCCCCTTCACTTCAAGGATATTGCCACTTGTGAGCATATCTTCATCACTTGCAAAGTGGGTGGTTGTGGTGTCATTAATGATGACTTCACCACGCTCTTTGACAGTGTGCGTCATCCAATGAATCGCGGGTGAGAGTGGCTCGATATTGGCGAGGAAGTGGGTGCCAGGGTTTTTACCTGCTAGTAGTTGCTCAAAAGAGGCATTCTCAAATCCATTAATAATTAAGGTATCAATACCCTGTGCAGTGGCTTTTTCTGCCGCTTGGATTTTAGTTAGCATCCCTCCTGTGCCAGTTGCGCTTACCGCGCCTCCCGCCATTGCATATATCTTGGAGGTTATCTCATTCACTTGCTGAATAAGTTGGGCGTTATCGTATTGATGTGGGTTTTTATCATAAAGGCCGTTAACGTCTGTGCACATGATAAGGGTATCAGCATCAATTGCCGCCGCTGCCATCGCTGCTAGGTTGTCGTTATCACCCACTTTAAGTTCTTCAGACGTCATGGTGTCATTTTCATTAATTACAGGCAGTACATTGTGCTCTAGCAATGACTCAATGGTGTCTTTGATACTGACGTAGCGTTCTCTATTACATAAATCTGCATGAGTTAACAGGATTTGGGCTAATGGCATATCGAGTAACTTAGCCCATATTGCCATCATGTCATTTTGACCTGCCGCAGCCATGGCTTTCTTTAACGCTTTGGTTGGCGAATCAACATCAAACCATTGTCGCCCTGCAGCAACAGAGCCAGATGAAACAAGTATTACTTGTTGTCCTTGCTGGCGACAGTTTTGAATAAACTGAGCAATATTTTTAAGATATTTAGCGCTACAGCCATCGTTTCCTGGTGCAATAAGGGCACTGCCAACTTTGACTACGATGCGCGTGTTGTGACGTAAAGACATAGTTCCTCTTGTGATGTGCTTTTGACAAGCTTTCGATTAACTAATTTAAATTTAAGGGTTATTTGTTGAGGTAGTAGACGGCTCAAGAAGAAAGCGACTTTTGTGGCTAGTGCACTGTTGGTGGCTAGTGCGTTAATGCTTAATTTAAGTCGTAAAAGAATGGCAAGCCGAATAACTGAAAAACTACCTTGTAGCACTGTTATGCAGAACCAGTTAATCAATACACTGATACTGATAAATGTGTTTTTGAATGAAGTGGAATATGAATAATATCGTTGGGATAAATTGAAAGTAGTGCCTGAAAGCTCGGCAACGAAAGCTGTAAAAACTAAGCTAAAGTAAAATTGTGGCGTGAACTTGAAACCAAACACAGCAAAAGAGCTGATAAATAACCCAACAGCAGTATTGGTTTTCTTAAAGCTAAAAAAATACTCATACAGTCTGCTACACGCCTGTAAGCAAGAGTGTATAGGCCTTTGGGCACAGCAAAGGCGATTCAGCTTGTTGTGTTTACGCTGAATGAGGGATTTGCTTGTACTGGGATAATTGATCGTATTGCCAGTTAACATCAATATCAAAAAATAATTTAATGCAAATGTTAAATACGAATTTTTCATCACTTTATATTATTATCGTTTGAGTACGATTTATATATTGTATACAAAGGGCTGAATATATAACTTGCGAGGATTAACCAAAAACAAACGAATTCCAGTGAATTTCTTGCTATTAGTCTAGATTTTGAGATTGAAAACAGTGACGACTTTAAAACGCGTGGTTGCAACATGTGTTTACTACTAATAATTAGAATACAAACTATTATGATACGGAGTTGTTAAATAAGATCAACCTATGTTGCATGAAAAGTTTACAGGTTCGTGCTTTATTAAGACTAAAGGCGGTATTTAGGATTGATTACGCATTTGATAGAATTGAAATCATTAGTATTGAACTGAGTTTGTCTTATGAAAAAGTATGAAGAGTTACTCGTCTCTTTGCGGCAAGTGATTCGAGCCATTGATTTATATTCAAAAAAGCTGAGTAAAGAAACTGGATTGACTAGCCCACAATTATTAGTGCTCCAAGCAATTGCAGATCATGATAATGCGATGGTAAAAGAGGTCGCACTGACAATTAATCTCAGCTCTGCCACGATTACGAGTATTTTAGATAGATTAGAAAAACGTGAACTGGTGACGCGTACAAGGTCATTAACGGACAAGCGTAAAGTGGGGATTAGTTTAACGGAAAAAGGCAAAGACATCATAAAAGACTCGCCAACACCGCTACAAGAGCACTTTATTACCCGTTTTGAATCAATGGAAGAATGGGAACAGTCGCAAATGCTGGCCACTATGCAGCGTATTTCAAGTATGATGGATGCTGAAGATTTAGATGCATCACCTGTCTTAGAGGTGGGTCAGTTACATACCCACGAGCATCAATAAATCCAATCTCAATAGGGCGCTATAAGTTTGTCTAAAGCGCCCATATCTTCATGGCTATTTCGTTGTTACTCATTGCTTTGTTTAGCGTTAAGCCGTTATCTTATTGAGGTGACGACTAAATAGAGACAAGTAAGCAAAGCTCACCTAATTGATTGTTTGGTGCAATTAAATAAGTTTTATGGTGCTTAATCATACTGGTTTTTTTATTTCCAGGGCTGACTAATAAGCCTTTATCTAACGCCTTTTGTGCAAAATGCTTTTCGTCACCTCGAACATAAATTGGCAATGCTTTAGTGAGTTTATCACCTTCAAAGTGCTGCGCTAGTTGATCTTCACATACCACCAAACTTGATTGACCATTTCCTGCAAGCTTTAGTTTAGTTTTCGGCTCATTTGAAAAAGCGCTATCTGCGATAACAAACCAGTCGTCCGTTTCCAGTTCTGCAAGTAACTCCTGTACTGCTTGATGTTGGGATATGGCAGGTTTTTCGACTTGGCGGTATTGAGTCGCAATAGCATCAAACAGTTGTGGAAGCATGGCGCCGGCGCCTTTGCTACGAGCTAACGTAATCCAACCAGAAATATCATTGGCAACGATTTTAGGGAAACGTTTAACTTTATACATTTCCACTAACCAAGCACACAAGAAGTGGCTTTCTTGGGCGGATGTTCTTTTGGCTTTTTGTTTTGCTGCAGACTCTGCTAATGCGATTTGAGCGGCTTCTGCCACAGCTAAAATGGCTAGGTTATAGGTTTGGGTTTGCACTTTGTTTACACCGTTAGGTTGAATTGCCGTATCAGATAAATCGTTCAGTGATAGGGCGTTGTCATCAGACGAATAATATAAGATGTATTGTAGCAGAGGAGCTTGAATTGCTGCTACCAACTTGGCTTCAGCGATTAAATAATTGTTATGTCAAAGCCTTTTGATAAGGTGATAATGATTGTGTTTAAAAGAAAAGAAAACGGCTAAACCAGACTGATTAAAGAAGAGGGGAGTAGGCGACAACAATAAGTTATCGCCAAGGTTGACGCTAAGATTCAGGTTACTGATTTTGCAGTAATTCTGCAGCAGTCAAAATTAACTCTGGCGCCGGACGGACTTTGTAATTCGGATTAATATATTGAAAATGCACTAATCCACTTTTATCTGCAACATAAACCGCAGGAACAGGGAGAACTAGGCGTTTGTCACCTTCAGGTGTCGTCCATAAGGTATTGTCCACATTAAGTTTAGCTTGATACATGCTGGTGACTTTTTCGCTAGTATAGAATGCAATACCAAATGCTTGTGATGCTGCCATTTTTTCATCAGAAAGCAGCAAGTAATCTAATTCATTATCAGTCATTGATGCTTTTAATTTAGCGGGTGAGTCAGGTGAAATCCCTACCAATTGAAAGCCCATTTCAATTAGCTTCGGCTCAATCGCTTTTAGCTGACCCATTTGGATATTACAGAATGGACACCAGCCACCACGGTAGAAAAAGAAAATGGTTGGCTTTTGCGCTGTTAGCTCAGCTAAATCTACTTTGTTGCCTTTCACATCTTGTAAAACAACACTTGGGATCTGCTGACCATTCATTAATGGCATGACGTGGTATTCATCACTGGCTATTGGTTTAGCCAGCGAAGGCAAACTAAACAAGGTGATTGCTGCGGCTAACATAAGTTTTTTTAACATGCTGAAATCCATATTCAAATAAAAAGGGTTAGTCTTATTGAATGCCACACAAGGCATTACTTCATTGTTTTCTCAATTTAAAGTGTGCATAGCAGTGACTTTACATTCACAATCTACTAGACCCGAGCATAACAGTTTTTATTTCATGATATAGATTTAAAAGTGAATTTAAATTTACATCTTAGATGTGTAGCGATAAAAATGACAGCTATTGAACTTTGAGGGGCAATAAAAAAGGCGCTTGTAGCGCCTTAATTTAGATAAGCTTTGATATTAAGTTAATGAACTATTTTAGTTTTTTATACTTAACTGTGCTGGTTGATTTACCAACAGTGACACGGCGTCCTTGCATGTTTCGCTCTGCAACAACTTGTGCGCCCGCATTGTCAACTCGTTGCTGTTTTTTGGCAAAGCTACGACGTTTTTGAATTTGTTTTAGCAATAACTCTCTGCTGCCGACTTCGTAACCTGGCATAGTAATTCTGCGAATAGGCTGATCGATTAACTTTTCAATATCCGCAAGAGTTCGCTCTTCTTCACGGCTAACAAATGAAATTGCAGTGCCAGATTTACCCGCTCGACCTGTGCGACCAATACGGTGAACATAATCTTCAGCAAGGAAAGGTAAATCATAGTTAACAACATAACCTAGGTTTTGAATATCTAAACCACGGGCTGCCACTTCTGTTGCTACTAGCACACGAACTTTACCTTCAACAAATTCACGTAATGCACGGCGACGGCTGCCTTGGCCTTTTTCACCATGAACAACTGCAGATGGAATCCCATCTAAATTCAGTTCTTTAACCAATAGATCGGCGGCATCACGTGTTGCGGTAAACACTAATACTTGTTGCCAATTCTTGGTACCGATGAGCTCTGACAATAACTCACGCTTACGGCGCTGCTCTACGGGGTAAACTACTTGGCTTACTGTTGCTGCTGTGGTGTTTTGCTTATCAGCGGTAATCACTTTTGGCTTATTAAGCATTTCATTGGCTAACTTTTTCACTGATGTTGAAAAAGTCGCTGAGAATAGTAAGTTTTGACGTTGCTTATTAACGGCTTGCAGGATTTTTTGAATATCAGTGCTAAAGCCCATATCTAACATACGATCGGCTTCATCAAGTACTAAAAATTCCACGTTTGATAAACTTAAATTACAGGATAATAAGTGTTCTAAAAGGCGACCAGGTGTGGCAACAATAATATCTGCACCGCGCTTTAGTTTTTGCGCTTGGGTTGCCACTTTTACACCACCATAGATGGTCAGCACTTCAATGTTAATATTATTACTGTAATCAGTGATGTTTTCAGCAACTTGTGCAGCAAGCTCACGTGTCGGCGTTAAAATAAGCGCGCGGGTGTTTGAGTGTTGCACTTCACGTGGATTCTCAACCATTTTTTGTAGTAAAGGCAGTGCAAAAGCAGCTGTTTTACCTGTGCCCGTTTGCGCACTTGCAAGCACATCTTCACCGCGGCGGATAGCTGGAATAGCTTGTTGCTGAACGGGTGTCATAGTTTTATAACCGCAATCAGCGATCGCACTTAATATTTCAGGGGCGAAGCTAAAAGATTCAAATTTCATCGGTATATATTCCTATCATTATCACGTCGTTCAACGGGTTATTTACAAGCTCAGTATAACTGCTATAAGAAGCGGCGGCGGAGTATAACAAATATAATTGATTAATTCTTAACTTAATCTAATGACATTTTGAAGAAACAGGCAAAAACACAAAAAAATACCAAGTTTTTGTTCAAAACTTGGTATTCAGTGGTCGTTAGCGTTGACTTATGGCGCCGTTATAACTCACTCGTCACTTGAGTAAGCCAAGTTAAATCTTCGCCCTGCATGAGTGGCGATAACGTGCTAAATACTTTGGCATGGTATTGATTGAACCAATTGATTTCGGCTTTAGTTAACAGTGATTTATCAATTAGGCGTTTATCCATCGGAATTAAGGTGAGTGCATCAAATGCCATCATGTCACGTTCAGCATTAACCAGTGTCGGTGAAGGGATAACTGCCACCAAGTTTTCAATTCGAATACCAAATTCATCAGCACGGTAATAACCTGGCTCATTAGAAAGCACCATTCCTGGTAATAATGCTACGCCATTAACATTTTTACCTATGCGTTGTGGGCCTTCATGAACACTTAAAAAATGTCCCACGCCATGACCTGTGCCATGATCATAATCAAACCCATGTTGCCATAAATACTGGCGAGCAAATCCATCAAGTTGTTGGCCTGATGTGCCTTTCGGGAACTTAGCTTGATCAAGAGCAATATGGCCTTTAAGCACTAAGGTGAACATTTTTTGTTGTTCAGCAGTGACATGACCAATTGCGATGGTGCGAGTGACATCAGTCGTACCGTCAATGTATTGAGCGCCAGAGTCAACAAGGTAAATGCTGTTCATGGTCATTTTGCTTGGCGTGCCATCAAGGTGATTGTAATGGCACATTGCGCCATTACCACCCGTTGCAGAAATGGTGTCAAAGCTAGGCTCACGGTAAAGTGGATCCGTTAAACGAAATGATTCAAGCTTATCAGCGAGCTGTGCTTCATCGTGCATCACATTAGCGGCAACTTCACGGTCAAGCCATGCAAGGAAACGACTAACGGCTACGCCATCTCTGACATGGCTTGCGCGCATTCCGTTTAGTTCTGCTGCATTTTTTTGTGCTTTTGGTAAAGCGACAGGGTCGCTACCTGCAACTAATACGGCACCCGCTTGTTGGGCCGTGAGTTGGCTCCACGCATTGGCAGTATTTGGGTCAGCTAACAGTTTTACACCGTTAAGTTGCGATAAAGAATCAGCTAGAAGTGACTCATCTTTGAAATCAACACCAGCGCCAACATGTTCAATGAATCCAGCTGGCATTTTGGCAATATCGGCAAATAAGGTCATATCACCATTGGTTGATAATAATGCACAGCCCAATGTGACAGGTAGACGTGGAACGTCATTGCCACGGATGTTAAGTAGCCAGCAGAAAGAATCTAACGCAGCAATCAATGCCATATCTGCGCCTTCTTTAGCGACTAGTGCACCAATCTGTTGACGTTTTTCAAGGCTATTTCGCCCGGCGCCTTCATGGCTAAATAGGGTAATAGGTTCACTAGGTAATACTGGGCGGTCATGCCAATGAATATCAATTGGGTTTTCTGCAACACTGATTAGCTCAAGTCCCGCTTTGGTAAGTTTATGCTCAGCTTGTTGGTACCAAGCTAATGTATGCAGTCGAGTGTCGATTCCAACACGTTTACCTGAGGCTAATTGATCAATGAGCCATTCAACTTGCGGGGTATCGTATAAGCTTTCGTAACTAAATAGTTCGCCATTAACCTGTTGCTTAACTTGCACGGTATAGCGACCATCAACAAAAATTGCCGCAGAATCTTTTAAGACAATTGCCATCCCAGCAGATCCAGTAAATTCCGTTGCCCATAGTAGGCGCTCATTTCGCTCAGGGACATATTCTCCGAGGTATTCATCAGCTCTAGGAATAATAAACGCATCGAGATTATGTTTAGTTAGTTCTTCACGAATGGCCTGTAGGCGCTGATTAATAATGTCTGACATGATAACTCCGTTGGAGAGGGCTGATTGATTCAGTCTTATTGATGAAAGGCGATTATCGCAATTGCCTGAGGCGCTTTGCAAGTTAAAGACTATATTGGGCAAATGTTACATGGGCTATAAACCAGTAAATATTGATATGAATTTATATTGTATACATTTTCAAATTGCAGTTTACACTAAGACAGAAATCTCATCACCCTTAACTTTTTTTGGAGTCATTTATGACGATTGGAGTTGGTACTCAAACTCAAGAGCAAGCGCTGGCAAGTTTATCGGACATGACAGAGGATGTAGTTAGTATTGCACTTGTGGAATTTGAACAACGTATTGCTAAAGCGCAACAGTTAATGCAGCAGCAGGGCATCGAAGCCATTTATGTTAATGCTGGTACCAATTTATACTATTTTACTGGGACTAAATGGTACGCCAGTGAGCGCATGGTTGGAGCCATCATCCCAGCAACAGGTGACGTTGAATATATTGCACCTGCGTTTGAGCTAGATACTTTAGAAGGCTTCATGGCGATTAAAGGTAAGGTAAATACGTGGCATGAAGATGAAAGCCCTTACGCACTTTTTGCCAACACAGTCAGCCAGATGGGGATTTCCACCGGTAAAATAGGCATCGATGAGTCAACTGCATTTTTCATTTTTGATGGCATGCGATTAGCGAACTCTGAGCTTGAATATGTCAATGCTAAAAGTATTACTGCTGGCTGCCGGATGATTAAGTCAGCATCAGAACTCGCTTTATTACAACGTGCCAAAGACATGACTTTGGCTGTTCATATTGCAGCAGCTAGCATATTACGTGAAGGGATCACGACTGCTGAAGTGGAGCTATTCATTCATGAAGCGCATAAAAAGGTAGGCGCCCCTGCTGGTTCTTATTTCTGTATTGTGTTGTTTGGTGAAGATACTGCTTATCCTCACGGGGTTAAGTCGCCTAAATCTCTTGATGTAAATGATACGGTACTTATTGATACTGGCTGTCAGCTACAAGGCTACAATTCTGATATCACTCGTACTTATGTTTTTGGTGAGCCTAATGATCGCCAACGCGAACTATGGCAACTAGAGCAACAAGCTCAGTTAGCTGCTTTTGAGGCTGCTCAAATTGGTAAAACCTGTGCGAGTGTCGATAAAGCCGCGCGTGAGGTTATTGTAAATGCGGGGTTTGGCCCTGGTTACGATGTACCAGGTTTACCTCATAGAACCGGTCATGGTGTTGGACTAGACATCCATGAGTGGCCTTATTTGGTATTAAATGATCATACTGAACTGACTGCTGGAATGTGCTTTAGTAATGAACCTATGTTATGTGTGCCGGGAGAGTTTGGCGTGCGCCATGAGGACCATTTTTACATGACCGAAAAGGGAGCGGTTTGGTTCACTGAACCCGCTAAATCAATCGATGATCCTTTTGGCCTAGCGTAGATTTAGTTATCGTTTTGATTAAATAGACATCAGGCAGTACGTTGATATTTACCTAATGCTGAAAAACGCCCATTAGCAATGACTAATGGGCGTTTTGTTAAGTATTAGAGTGATAATTGAGTTAATACTTTGATTTAGTTGAACGCTTGATTTAGTTGATCGCGAGTAATTCAACTTCAAAAATTAACACTGAACCGCCTTCAATTTTACCTGCCGCGCGGTTACCGTAAGCCAAGGTGCTTGGCACAAAAAATTTAAATTTATCACCAACTGTCATTAGCTGAACACCTTCAGTCCAACCTGGAATTACACGATTAAGTGGGAAATCGATACTTTGACCACGCTCCACTGAGCTATCAAACACTGTGTCATCAATCAAAGTGCCATGATAATGCACAGTAACTGTGTCCGTTGCTTTAGGATGCTCAGTTCCTTCACCTTTATGCATGACTAAATATTGAAGCCCTGACAGTGTTGTTACAACCCCTTCTTTTTTCTGATTTTCTAGCAAGAACGCATCACCTTTAATAATGTTTTCTTGAGCTGCTTTTTTATTATTTGATTGAGTAAAAAAGTAAAAGATGAGTCCAGCGATGACGCAAATAGCCAATAAGACTTTCATAGTAAGTTCTCGTGTGTATTCTGGTGGATTGTCGTTTTACGCATGTTACTGATTGATAGTGCAGGGGTAAAGTCTCACGCTTGCTTAAGGTGACTTTGCGTTAATTTATGCCTGTGTGTCTTAACTGCAAGTAACACATGCTTATAACTAATAAAATATTTAAAACAATCATCACCCAATAAATCCACTTAAAGGGCGTTTTTTGCGTTTTATGGCGGAAATATTGCTGCGCAAGAACGCCCGCTGGCCAGGCGCCAATGAAGGCTAAAATATATAAGGTACGCTCTTTCACTCGCCATGTTTGCTTACTGGCAGCACGTTTATCATGCCAAGTCACAGCGGCACAAATCAGGTTTATGAACAGCACGTAATAACCTAAATAGCTAGATAGGCTAAAGCTTGCAATGATGAGTGCTAGGCAAGATATCAATCCAAATAGTTTCATTGGTGCTCGTTTGGTTAAATGTTCATGGCGATGTCAATAAGGGGTACTTTACATAAGGGATGCCATAAAAGGGTTATTTTAAACAAGAGCCGCTTTAAGCAAGAACTATTTTAAAAATTCAGCATAAATTTCTAAATCTATTTCATCACCGACAATCGGTATATAACTGCTCATGTTAAAGTCAGAACGCTTAATGCGGCCTATGGCACTAAACCCTACAGTGTACTTACCTGTCATCCAATTATCTGCGCCGCCATGAAAGGTTGCTTTGAATGTGACAGGTTGAGTGACCCCTTTAAGCGTTAAGTTGCCAGTAAAATTAAATTGGCTCTCAGATATAGGGGTGACTGTATGGCTTGCAAATACCGCTTGAGGAAAAGTTTCAGAATCAAACCAAGTGGATTCTTGTAGGGTCTCAGCTAAGTCTGGATTGTTGATATCAACAGATTGAATATCGACTACAGCGGTTAAGCTCGCTGCGGTCATATTGTCTGGGTCAAAAGTCAGTTCAGCATCAAACTGATTAAAACGCCCCACATAAGTCGATAAACCAAGGTGCTGAATTTTAAAGAGAAGTGCAGCATGATTCTTATCGAGTTGATATTCACCGCGCTGCAGTGCAACCAGTTCAGATTTAACATTAGGGGCCACCCAGCTGACGCAGCTTGATAACATCAATATTGCGCAGATTGAGCATATAAGCGACTTGTTAATAATCCATTTATTCATAAGGTAGCTCACTGTGAGGTCATCTTGTTTTGACTATGGCGAACTCGATTTCGCCATAATGCTTCTAATGGCCCTTGCTTGAAGAACCGCAAATACAATGGGGCAAACACTAGCTGTAATCCAATAATTATCCCAGCAATAAAGACGTAATCAATTCTATTCAGAATCAAATGTAATTCAGGTGCATAGTATTGAATAATATAGCGAAATAATATCACGCCAATAACGGATTGGATAATGTAACAACTCAAGGCTAGTTTACCGACATCTTGCAATCGACTTAATGCATGTGGACTGTTTTTGCACAGGTTAACGATCAAATGGATATAAATCATTGCCATCGGAATGGCACTTATTATTACTGTGGTTGCGGAGAGCTCTTTTAGCACCGGATTAGATGAAAAACCCAATAAAGTATCAATAACAGAAAATATAATGGTCCACGTAATGCATTTTAATAACGTGACTCTATCTAACCCGTGTTCAAATATTCCTTGCCTGTAAAGCGCCATTCCCCACATCATCAAGCCGCCAATAAACCAAATGAGTGTAAAGGGCGTTATGATAAGCATGAATCCCACTTGAATAAGCTGCAATATTACGGTGTTGAGATAGCCAGCTGACCATTCTTGTAATTGCTCAAGGTGCAGTTCGGAGCCCCGAAAGTACAGATCATCTTCAATTGTTAAACTAAACAAAGCGACTAAAATAAGTGAAAGAGCAACAAATTGAGTTGCACGCTTTTTGAGTATTTCGAGATCGCTATTGATATAATTAAGCGCTAAAAAAGCACTGATACCATAAGTTAATAATATATCGCCAGCCCAAATAAATACGCCGTGCATTAGCCCAATTAACATAAGCCATAAGAGGCGTTTTTTCATTAATGGGTAAGCAGGTAGACTTTGCGATTCATAGCGCTGAAATTGCACCAATAAACCTGCACCAAATAAGATGGAAAGAAGGCTTAAAAATCGGCCTTCCAGAAATACATTACTCACTACCTCTGTGAATATATCCATCTTTGGCTGTATTAAATGCGGGGCATAACCGTAAAAACTATCATTCATAAAAAATATATTCATGAATAAGATGCCAAGAATAGCTAATCCCCTTAAGGCGTCGATATTATGGTTACGGTTTCCATGGCTTTCGTTGATGGTATTGACTTGATTTGGGCCAGTATTGGTGACGCTGGTAGGCGTACTAATATGAGCTGCAGCATCCATTTCGCTATTCATATTGTTTTTGTGTGGTGATCGATGATTAAAAGCCTAACAGTCACTGAATCAAAAAGATAGCAACAGCTAGGCTGTAATAGAAAGGCTTATTTTTGTGGTTTTTCAGAGATCCACAATTTAATTGTGCCGCGAACAACCACATTACCATCGGTGTCATAGGCATTGACAGGAACCAGTAAGTCACCAACTTGCCATTGTTCGGGGGTGACTTCTGCAACACATAAGATATCACTGCCTGCCTTGGCGGTATAATCGACTGTCATTCCTTTTGGGATCCAGCGTAGGTGCTTAGGTATCGATGCTTCTGCCATCACACCCATTGCCATTTCTAAGCCATTACAAATAGCAATCACATGTACAGTTTTAATATGATTGTGCACCGCTTTGCGCTTTTTGATTAAACAAGCACAGCGATTGACTTTTAGTTCAGTAACGAGAGGCTTTACCGTGGCAAAATAGGGAGCCATACGTGACACCATAATCGAGAAAATTTTATTCCCGAATGGGTATTTGGTTACTTTGTTATATAAAGCTAATACATGGTTAGGCTTGTTGCTCATATCGATCCTTCTCTTATTAGAATTATTTTAACATCTGGTCTGATGAGTTGGTTTGGGTTAGTTTAACATCCTTGTAACGCCTTGCACATATGCCAATGAAATTGAAAAAAGATTAATGACAGAGATTAGAGAATATCGAGGTATAATTTATTTAAATTAATGATGAGGTTTGAGAACTTTACTCATAGGCCTAGGTCATAGGACGCATCAAGAACATCATACAAGGTACCACTGAGTCAAAGCGCATGTTTTGACAAGGTAATGCAATTTTAAATAATTAAATTCAGCGTTTTATTAAGGATTAGCTTTGCAGCAACTATTAAATTTTTTCAAAGGAATGGCGATGGGCGCCGCGGATGTTGTACCGGGCGTATCAGGCGGCACGATTGCGTTTATCACAGGGATTTTAGATCCACTTTTAGACGGTATTCGAAAGATCAACCCGTCTTTGTTTGGAGTGATAAAACAACATGGTATCAAAGCGGCTTTTTTACATATTAACGGTCCATTTCTAGTCGCTGTTTTTGGCGGTATTCTGACCAGTATTTTTACACTGGCTAAGCTCATCTCATGGTTACTGACAAATCACCCAATCCCTGTATGGTCATTCTTTTTTGGGCTTATTCTCTTTTCCGTTGTGCACATGCTCAAACAGGTGAACAGGATTAATTTGTTACGTTGTATTTTGTTTGTACTCGGTGTGGCGTTCGCTTGGTTTATCACCGTACTTAACCCTATTGAACTTGATGTCAGTTACCTTACCTTTTTCTTTGCAGGCTGCATTGCCATTTGCGCCATGATTTTACCAGGGATCTCAGGTAGTTTTATTTTATTACTTCTAGGACTTTATCCTGCGGTATTAGCGGCAGCTAAAAGCTTTGATGTGCTTATGCTTGCGTGTTTTGCATTAGGCTGCGTGGCAGGTTTATTGAGCTTTAGCCACGTATTGTCTGCCATGTTACGTAAGTTTCATGATGAGACATTGCTATTTTTAACTGGATTGATGCTGGGCACCTTAGGGAAAATCTGGCCATGGAAAGAAGTACTAACTTGGCGTGAAAATTCTAAAGGTGAGCAAGTCCCTCTAACTGAGCAAAATTTATCACCGATGCAGTTTGAGCAGTTAACTGGGGAGTCGTCACAACTGCTTGCCGCCATTGCCTGTTTATTGGTTGGTATTGGACTGGTGTGGGGCTTGGAAAAATTTGGTAAGCATTCTGCTAAGTAGGCAGACTAATATTGAGAATTAGCCCGTAATGGGCTAATTCTCGCTCATGTTACTTTGAGAATAAATTAATTTTACTTTTTATTATAATTTAATGAGTTAAAGACTAATATTTAAAGACACAAGTGATCTCAATAGCATGACATGACGTAATGCTCATTAAGCCACAAGGAGTTGTATCGTGAACAAAGAAATCTTTAACCCTGAAAAAATTCAAATTGGTATTAGCAGCTGTCTATTAGGTCAAAAAGTGCGTTTTGATGGCGGCCATAAAAATTCTAACTATTGTAATATCGACCTAGCACCATTTTTTGACTACATCAGTGTATGTCCTGAAATGGCAATTGGAATGGGGGCTCCACGAAAAAGTATACGTCAAGAGCGTGATGGCGATAAAATCTTTGTCAAAAGTGCAGACGGTTCAATTGATGTTACTGATAAATTAAACGAATACAGCGAAAAACGAGTTGGCGAGCTCGATTTTATTGGCGGATATATTCTCTGCGCTAAATCACCGACTTGCGGTATGGAACGTGTTATCGAATATAAATACGGCACCAATAACGGGACTAAAAGTGGCGTGGGTGTTTTTGCCAAAAAGCTGATGGACAAATATCCTCATCTTCCAGTCGAAGAAGAAGGGCGTTTACATGACCCTTTACTTAAAGAAAACTTCATTACTCGTGTTTATGCATATCATGAATGGCATTGTTTACAGGCTGAAGGTTGGACAAAGCACAAACTGATGCAGTTTCATGCTCGTTACAAGTATTTACTTATGGCGCATAGCCCGCAATGGTATCGAGATTTAGGTCCGATATTAGCCAACATAGAAGATCTAAATGAGTCAGCTCAAACTTATTTTGAAGGGTTTATGACGGCGCTGAAACTTATCGCGTCACGAAAAAATCACACCAGCACACTGCAACATATTCAAGGATACTTTAAAAAGCATCTGTCAAAAGAGCAAAAGCAAGAGTTGAGCGAATCAATTATGAAGTACCGTGAAGGTGTGTTGCCTTTGTTGGTACCAATAACCCTGATTAACCATTACTTACGTGAGTACCCAACGCCTTACATTGAAGGCCAGGTGTACCTAAATCCTCATCCTGAGGCATTACGACTACGTTACGCCTACTAAATTTATCTCACTGATAATATAAATAATTGTTCCTATTGAGATAGAGGCTTAATGATGAAAACACTCATTTGGTTTAGGCAAGACTTGCGTCTTGCTGACAACCTAGCGCTTTGTGAAGCATTTGCTTACGCGAAATCTGCGTTATCAAGTCCAATAAAAGCGAACAACGAACAAGTCGTAGCCTTGTACGTTGTCAACACAGAGCAGTGGCGCCGCCATGATGTTGCTCCCATTCAAATTGATTTTATTGAACGACATGTCAATATTTTAGCCAAAGGGTTAGCAACACTTGGGGTTAAACTTCACGTAGTGCACCTTCCTTTATTTGATGATGTTGTTGAGTGGATGCCATCGTTTTTGGCGCAACATCAAATAGAAAAAGTGTTTGCGACTCAAGAACCCGAAATTAATGAACGTCAACGTGATGAGAAGCTGCTTAAATTAGGACTTCCAATTGATTTTGTGGCTCAAGATTGCATTGTTAACGCTGGTTGCGTGAACAACCTATCAGGGCAAATGTATAAAGTTTTTACTCCCTTTTCTAAAAAGTGGCGTGAGATTACTGCAGGTATGGCTATAGCACCGCTTGCTGTTCCGAAACCAATTGCTGCGGCCTTACCCGAGCCAAGTGCAATTGTCTTTGATGCAGAAAAAAAGTCGAGTCATCTTTGGCGTGCTGGAGAAGGAGAGGCGAAACGCATTTTAGAGCAATTTTGCTCGCAGAGTATTCAAGATTACCAATTAGAGCGAGATTTCCCTGCTTTAGACAGTACCAGTAAATTATCCCCCTATTTAGCGATTGGAGTGATTAGTGCTAAGCAGTGTTTAGCCTCTGCCCTTAATCGATTTCCTGAAGCGCTGGTGGACGACACCAGTCCTGCGAAAACTTGGATTAATGAACTGGCATGGCGTGAGTTTTATCGTCATTTATTAGTGGCTTTTCCAAGGCTATCAAAAGAAAAAAGCTTTAATGAGAAAGGAGATTCCGTTCAATGGCGGAATAACATTGAAGAGTTTTCTGCTTGGTGTGAAGGACGAACAGGTTACCCGATTGTTGATGCTGCCATGAGGCAACTTAATCAAACTGGTTGGATGCATAATCGATTAAGAATGGTGGTGGCAAGTTTTTTAACCAAGCACTTACTTGTAGATTGGCGTTGGGGAGAGCGCTATTTTAGACAACAATTAATTGATGGTGATTTAGCCGCGAATAATGGTGGTTGGCAATGGTCGGCAGGAACAGGTTGCGATGCACAACCTTATTTTAGAGTGTTTAACCCGATGAATCAAAGCAGTAAGTTTGATCCCGATGCGAGTTTTATTAAACACTATGTACCTGAATTGAAAGATGCGCTGCTAAAAACAATTCACCAACCTACCTTTACTAAAGACACTCAAATGTTTGATGATTTGTTTAGTGATAAGCAAGCCAAGTCAGTGGACTATCCTTCGCCTATTGTTGAGCACAGCTTTGCACGCAAGCGAGCAATAGAAGTATTAAGTTCGCTAAAGCGTTAATGCCTTATCTAATTTTTATCAATACAAGCCACTTTTAAGTGGCTTTTTTGTTGTTAACACTGCCTTTTCAAATCTAACTTAAATCGAAGTCATCAAGATAGTTCATTGCCTTTATTTGCGAGAGATCACAGTTTCAACTAGGTTAGTAACACTGACCATTTTTAATGATTGCTGGAATGGAATTAACAACATACAATAAACATATATTTTAAATGCATCTTTAAAGTGATTCCTCACGTTAAGTTAAAAGGTTTGAATATCATGCTAAATATTGACGATCCGGCAGAAACTGAAAAAACCGCAGCAATATGGCGATTAGCATTTAGGCCTTTTTTCTTAGGCGGTGCAGCGTTAGCTATGCTTTATATCCCATTATGGTTAATGGGTTGGTATATTCCCGAATACAGTTTGTTTAATAGTCAATTTTGGTCAAATGTATTGCCTTTGTGGTGGCATCCACATGAACTGTTATTTGGCTTTGCAATGGCTATCGTGTGCGGTTTTTTACTGACGGCAGTACAAACTTGGACTAATCAACCTAGCTTGAAAGGGCCAATGTTGGCTTTAACATTTACCAGTTGGTTTTTAGCCAGACTATTGCTGTTATTGCCTTTTGATATTCCACTATTTTTACCTGCTTTTTTTGATAGCGTGTTTTTAGGCATTGCAGCTTTCACTATGTGGCGGAATGTTTATCGTGTGAAGCAATGGCAAAATATTGGTTTTTCTATCATGCTTACAGTGGCGCTTGTGGTTAATCTTGTGAGTTATTACGCATTACAAGAACGTAATTTCATTTTAGCTAATCAAATTTGGCAAGGAATGTTATTTTGGTTGGCTTTGTTGATTACGATAGTAGGTGGTCGAGTCATTCCTTTTTTCACGGCGATGAGAGTAAAGCTGCCAAAAGCCGAACCAATTTTTGCCATTGAGAAAAGCTTACTTGTGTTAATGATTGCGCTTGTTATACAAGCCATTTTTAAAATCTTTCCAATAGCGGTTGAGCAAGTGCTATTGCTAAGTGCTGGCGTATTGCACTTAGTCAGAATCAGCCGCTGGTTACCGCACAAAACAGTGAAAGAGCCAATGCTATGGTCGTTACATCTATCGTATCTGTCCTTGCCTATTTCATTGTTGGGTTTAGGTTGGTTTATCAATGATGAGTTTGCTTATCGGAGTTTATTGCACCTGTTTGCCATTGGCTGTTTAGCTTCATTGTGTTTATCAATGATTTCAAGGGTGTCACTTGGACATACCAGCAGAAACATTTATCAAGGTCCAAACATGGTATTAGCATTTGCGTGCCTACCTATTGCAGCTTTATTTCGAGCGGTGATGCCGCTACTTATGCCAGCTAATACACAGGTTTGGTTATGGATTGCGGGTGGCTTTTGGTTTACGGCCTTTGCGCTATTCGTTTGGCATTATAGTCCTATTTTATCTCGTCCAAGAATTGATGGACGACCTGGTTAATAGCCTGATGAGCTATGACATTTTATTACGTTGTAAGGAAAAACTGTGAATAAGCAATTAGCTTTGTTTAAACAAAATAACAGCAAGGTGTTGGGGATGACTAAAAAGTGTGTAGCGAGTTTTGTTGCTGTATTGGGCTTAGCTTCATGCTTCGCTGCAAGCGCCCAAACAGATATCAATCAAACTAAGTTTCCTGACCAATATAAAACTTGGGCCGAAACAGAAGAGCAAACAGAGCGAGAAGATATGTTAGCAAGTTACCCTGCTAACATTATCTTATGGGCAGGTTCTTCATTTGCCAAAGAGTATCACAGTCCCCGTGGGCACCAATTTGCGGTTGCAGATGTCACCCACACATTACGCACTGGCGTGCCACCTAAGGAAGGTGAAAAAGGCACGTCAGCAAGCTGTTGGACATGTAAAACACCTGATGCACCTCGTTTAATTAAAGAGATGGGGTTTGAAGGGTATTCAGCGTCTAACTTTACTGACTTAGGTACGGAGATTAATAGTGTTGTTTATTGTACTGATTGCCATGTAGATGGCAGTGCTGAACTCGCACTACCTCGTCCGCATGCTCAAAATGCAATGAGCAAAACAGGTATTCCGTTTGAAAAACAAGATGCATCAATGCAAGGGGCACAAGTATGTGGTCAATGTCATGTGACTTACTACTTCCAACCTGAAAAAAGTAACGTCGTTAACATGCCATGGATTTTTGGCAGTGATACTGACAATATTTTAAAATACTATGACACTCGCCGATTTTATGAGTGGATCCATCCTATTTCTAAAACGCCGATACTCAAGGCGCGTCACCCTGAGTTTGAACACTGGAGCCGCAGTAAACATGCAGAGGCGAATGTGACTTGTATTACTTGCCACATGCCAGTTGAAGAAAATGCAAAAGGTGAAGAGTTTACCAACCATAAAGTTGATAAAGCATTACCTCATTTTGATAAGACATGTATAGCGTGCCATGAAAGCAAAGAAGCGATCACAGCCCAGCTTGATGCTGATAAGCATGAAATTGAAGCTATGGCTCGTGAGGTTGAAGGCTTGTTAGTGAAAGCCCATTATGAAGCGAAAGCAGCTTGGGATGCTGGTGCTAATTGGGAGCAAATGAACAGTGCGATTATGTCTATTAGGCATGGTCAATGGCACTGGGACTTTGCGATGGCTTCACACGGTATATATGCCCATAACCCAGACGAAGGCCGTATGCTGCTGAGCCGAGCAACATCTCAAGCTAAAATGGCAAGAGCGGTACTTGCACAAGTATTAGCTGGTCTTAAAGTGGATAAGGTTGAGTATCCAGATATTAGCTCGAAAGAGTCAGCACATGCCGCTGTGGGAATTAATGAAGCTAAACTAAGTGAAGCTAAACAGATGTTTATTAAAGATGAAGTTGAAAAGCATTGGAACCCAATCGCGGTAAGAGGTTATCAATAAGCTGTTCAGTCAATTTTAGCAAGCTGGTGAATCAATACTAAGTTGATCATATAGCTGAATAGCATTAGTAAAAAGCACCTAGGGTAACCTAGGTGCTTTTTTTTGATCTTTAGAAGCTATTTCAACGTACTTAAGGGTATATAAAATATTTAGGTTTTGTTTGATTATTTTTAAGACAAATCCAGTAACTAAGCTTATTATCAATAGATAACTATTCGTTTTAATTGCTTTTTGTTTACTGTACTTCAGCTTTTAAAAATTAAACATGATGTTTAGTGAAATGGTTCAAGGAGAGTTAAATGCACAGTAGCACTAATACCGTTAGTGAGTTACCTGAGCCGATGAATTTCGATACGCCTGTTCAGGCGCAAATTGTTGATGACTTCATTAACATGTATCAACAGCTCAATAAGAATACTTTGCACCTTCTGAATCAGGTCTACAGTGAGAATATCGTGTTTCAAGATCCACTACATAAAGTAGAAGGATTAGCTGATCTGACCCAGTACTTTGCGAACATGTATGCCAATGTTGAGGCTATCAACTTTGATATACAGCAAGTAAGTGCCTCTGCAAGCCAAGCTTCAGTTTTTTGGGTCATGACTTACCAGCATTCTAAGCTGAATCATGGCCAGCCTATTAATGTTGAAGGCATGAGCCATCTGCAATTCACAGATAAAATCTACTCTCACCGTGATTACTTCGATCTTGGCCAGATGCTATATGAACCCATTCCACTATTGGGAAAATTGATTCGTATGGTTAAGTCTAGGGCATCGTCATGAAAACCAATACAGCTAAACAGGAAGCGATTTTAATCACAGGTGCAAGCTCTGGTATTGGGCTTGCGTTAGCACGTCATTATATTGAGCTGGGATACCATGTGTTTGCGTGTGGTAGAAATGAGCAAACGCTCAACACCATTGGCGGTGCATATCCGTTGATGTTTGATATCAATGATAAATATCAAATAGAACAAGCATCAATGCAACTTAACACTATGCTGAATAATAAAGGACTAACGCTAACAACCGTTGTTCTCAATGCGGGAAGTTGTGAGTATATCGATAATCCGCTTCAATTTGATGGCGCTTTATTTGAAAGAGTGATTAACACTAATCTGATTGCAATGGGGTATTGTTTACAGTTTTTTTTACCACTTATTGCTGCTCATGGCCGTATCGGTTTAATGAGCTCAAGTGCGACCTATTTACCTTTCCCTCGTGCGGAAGCTTACGGCGCGTCAAAAGCCGCTGTTAATTACCTTGCAAGTAGCTTGCGGTTAGATTTAACGCAACACGATATTGGCGTCAGTGTGATATGCCCAGGCTTTGTATCAACGCCACTAACAGATAAAAACGATTTTTCGATGCCGATGAAAATCTCTGCGCAACAAGCGGCTATTGATATTTTTAGTGGATTGAAAAAAGGTCGTGATGAGATTCATTTCCCTAAACGTTTTACCTATATATTGAAATGTTTAGCTTGTTTACCTTCGGGATTGATTAACAATTTACTTGCGCCTAAAGCGCAGAAGCACTCTTAAAATGGTTAAAACTGAGATTTTGGCCTCTAGAACAGTATAAATGGTCTAAAACAATAATAATCATAAAGGATTAATATGAAAAAAATTGCAGTGGTTGGATCAGGTATTTCAGGGTTAACATGTGCTCATTTACTCAGTCAATTACATGAAGTGACTGTATTTGAAGCGAATGACTATATCGGTGGGCACACGGCAACAATTGATGTCGAGGTGGGAGGGAAACCCTACGCTATTGATAGTGGTTTTATTGTATTTAATGATCGTACTTATCCAAGATTTCAGAAATTAATGGCACGATTAGATGTAAAGTCTTTGCCTACAGAAATGAGTTTCAGCGTTCAAAACACCCAAACAGGTTTAGAGTACAATGGCCACACGCTTTGGAGCATGTTTGCTCAGCGTCGTAACTTATTAAAACCTGATTTTTATCGATTTCTAGCTGAAATCGTTAAGTTTAATAATCAATGTAAAGCCATTTATGATGCAGAAGACTATCAAATTGACACGTTAGGCGAGTTTTTAGATAGCCAAGGTTTTTCTGATTTTTTCAGTGAACACTACATTTTACCTATGGGCGCCGCCATTTGGTCTGCCAGCATTAACGACATGCGTGCCTTTTCGTTACGATTTTTCATTCGATTCTTCCATCACCACGGATTGTTGAATATCAGCGACCGTCCGCAGTGGTATGTACTTGAAGGTGGCTCTCGTAGTTATATTCCTGCACTTATTGAACCATTCAAACAGCGCTTGTTTCTCAATTCTCCGGTAACGTCAATTGAGCGTAAGCATGATGGGGTCAATATAAAAATTAACGATGGAGAAGTGCAGTACTTCGATGAAGTCATATTGGCTTGTCACAGTGACCAAGCGCTAGCCATGCTAACAGACGCTTCTGAAGATGAGCATCAAGTTCTGGGGGCGATGGCTTATCAAGATAATGAAGTTGTATTACACACCGATGTGAACCTATTACCAAAGCGAAAAGCAGCATGGGCAAGCTGGAATTATCGTTTACAAGGGGTTGATGCGAGTGATATCGCGAATAAACCCGCCAGTGTGACCTACAATATGAATATATTGCAGCGTCTTCCTAAAGATGCACCCACCTTTTGTGTCACCTTAAATCAAACTCATTTGATTGATGAGAGTAAAATCCTTCGTAAATTTAACTATGCTCATCCGGTATTTAATGAAGCGAGTATGGCCGCTCAAAAAGAGCGAAGCCGAATTTGTGGCGTGCGTCATACTCATTTTGCTGGTGCATATTGGTATAACGGCTTTCACGAAGATGGTGTGCGCAGTGGCTTAGATGTATGTAATAACTTCGGTATTAGCCTATGACATCAGTGGTAGAGTCTGACAAATTCCAAAGTGGTATTTACCAAGGCGAGGTAAGCCACAGACGGTTTACGCCTAAATCTCATTCTTTTGAATATGAGATGGCTTTGATGGCGATAGATTTAGATGAGGTTAACCAACTAGAAAAAGTCAGTAAAATTTTTGGTTTGTCGAAATGGAGTTTGCTGAAGTTTAATCCAAGTGATTATTTAAACAATCTTACTAGCCAATTTTCTAATGAAGCAGTGATTGAATTAATGGCAGATTGTGATGTTATGTCTCCTGAGGCTGGTTTAAAGCATCGAGTGCTTTGGACCATTACACAGTTGGGGGCTAGCACTCAATGTGACTCGGTTATCTTTGCTGGGCAAATCAGGCATTTTGGCTTTTACTTCAGTCCTGTTAACTTTTACTTTTGCTATCAAGACGGCGAACCTATCTATATGCTCGCAGAGGTGAGTAATACACCATGGGATGAGCGACATTGTTATTTAGTGGATCTGCAGGATACTCAATACACTGATAAAGTGTTCCATGTTTCGCCTTTTCTTGACCTTGATATGCATTATCAATGGAAAATTACCCCACCCAGTAAGCGACTTAACGTCACGATTCAAAACCGAGATGACGCTAATAACAAACTATTTGATGCGAGTCTTTACTTAAAGCGTCGAACATTTACTGCCGCAAACATTCGCAAGATGTTGATAGGGTTTCCTATTATGACAGTGAAAATAATGTGGGGTATTTATTGGCAAGCTTTAAAACTGTTTGTAAAGCGGATCCCGTTTGTGGTTCACCCGCAAACTTAAATTAAACCAAATGACAACTTGTTACGTATATCAACATCATAATGATAAACAGATTAACGTAGGACGCGGAGAGTGATATGGAAAATACAGCAACAGGTGCCAACTTAGCTCAAGCAACTATTTCCGAAGGTTTTGCCAAGAAAATTTTATTAAGAGCATTAACGCATCTTTCTGATGGCTATTTAACGATTGTGAGCTCCGATGATCAAGCTAGCGCAGAACAAAGTGTCAGTTTTGGCAATTTTGATTCAGATTTACATGCCACTATCCAAGTCTCTCATCCTAGTTTTTACAAGCAAATTATTTGGGGTGGTTCAATTGGCGCTGGTGAAGCGTACATTCAAGGGCATTGGTCCAGTCCAGACTTGACTAAAGTGGTTCAATTGTTTGCTCGAAACCTTGCACTTTTAGACAATATTGAACGCTACTTTTCATGGTTTAGTGTTGGTGTTAATCGCATCAAACACGTATTCAACCGCAACTCTACATCAGGCTCTAAGCGTAATATTCTAGCGCATTATGATCTAGGTAATGCAATGTATGAGCAATTTCTGGATAAAGAAATGCTCTATTCAAGTGCGTTATATCCGCATAACAGCGCCAGCCTAGAAGAAGCACAACTACACAAATTGCACACCATTTGTGAGCGGTTGGATTTAAAACCTGGCCAAACATTGCTTGAAGTGGGAACGGGTTGGGGAGCGTTAGCGATTTACGCAGCGAAACACTTTGATGTCAATGTCACCACAACCACAATTTCAGACGCTCAGTATGAATACGCAGCTAACAGAGTCGAGCAAGAAGGCTTGAGTGATCGTATTACCTTACTTAAACAAGATTATCGATTATTGACTGGTGAATATGACCGGGTTGTATCGATAGAAATGATTGAAGCGGTGGGGCATGAGTATTTACCGAGCTTCTTTAAGAAGCTTGAAACCTTATTAAAGCCTGAAGGAAGACTGCTTATTCAGGCTATTACTATTGCCGATCAGCGCTATGACAGCTACCGAAAAGGTGTTGATTTTATTCAACGTTACATATTCCCTGGTGGCTGTTTACCATCAGTAAGTGAAATGAACAAACATGTTGCAAAACAAACCGATATGGTTGTTTGGTCAATTGATGATATGGGGAAAGATTACGCACAAACATTACTTCACTGGCATCAACGTTTTGATCACGCGCAGCAAAAAGTTAAACAGCTTGGGTACGGTGAAGACTTTATTCGTATGTGGAAGTTTTATCTAAGTTATTGCGAAGGTGGCTTTTTAGAGCGCACTACGAGTGCGGTGCATTTGGTGGCTGTTCGTCCCAAGTATCGTACTGCTTTAGCAAGCGGTGCTTAACAATGAATAGCCATACCAACATTATTAATGCTTGTGCATTTCAGGTTATTTGGTGGGCCGGTGTATTAGCCGGAAACCAATTAATTGTCATACCCGCATTGTTAATCGTATGGCATTTTGTGGTGAGTCAGCAAAAGAAGTGGGACCTTAAGGTTATGCTGGTAAGCGCCTTAGCGGGCTGTTTAGTCGACTTATTGCTGACGGTATTTGGAATATTTGAGTTCGCTTCATTCCCTATTTGGTTAGGGCTACTTTGGGCATATTTTGCTATCTCATTAAATTACAGTCTGGCACTGTTTAACCATTTGCCCGTTGCTATTCAAGCACTGCTAGGTGGCGTATTTGGCAGCTTAAGTTATATCGGTGGTGCTAACCTTGGGGCAGTGACCTTACCTCAAGGAACTGCTACAACGTCGATTGTATTGTTTGTAATTTGGTTTGTGTTGTTTCCATCTTTTTTGCATCTAGCAAAATCTATCGGTCTAAAGCAAGCCAAACACTATTCAAATAACGTCTTTAATCAACTGTCATAAAGGAGGAAGGAGCATGAAACTATCTAGTAGAACGGCAATGTTAACGTCATCAATAACGACAAAAAAACGTTGGTTAGCCAGTTTTAATATTAAACATGATACTAAGAATTCTTTGCGAACAATCGCTGCGACTTTATGCCTGACTCTGAGCCCATTTTCTTCAGCCGCAGTTACCGCTGACTTTGAAGCTGCAACGACAGCTATAACAGTTCAAGAATCAATGCCTGCGACTAAACAAGATACTAATGAATCAAGTGTGTTGAAAATGGTAGGGCAGGCAGATATGGACTTACTGTGGTTTTCTATTTATAGCGCAAAATTGATGTCTGTAGATGGGGAATACCAACAAGACCAATTTCCGCTAAAGCTTGAGATTGAATATCACCGCGATATTGATGCTGAAGATTTAATTGAAGCGACGGTCGACCAATGGCTGCACATAGGTATCGACAGTGAAGAAATTGTGCGATTGCAACAGCAGATCGAACAAGCATGGCCAGATGTTAAGGAAGGCGATAGATTAAGTTTTATGATGCACAGCCAAGATAAAGGGCAGTTTTACTTCAATGAGCAAGCATTACCCATTATTCAAGAACCGGGTTTTGCTGCCGCATTTTTGGATATTTGGCTTTCGGAGCAAACCAGTAGGCCAGAACTTAGACTGCAATTAATTGGAGCCAATAAATAATGACTCAACTAAATAGAATAAAGTCATTTTGCATAGCAACCTTGGCAGCTTTATCTTTAATGTCTTGCTCATCGGCTTCAATCGAGGATTACGATAAAACTACCCCTGTATTGGATTTGCAGCAGTTTTTTGCTGGTAAATTGACTGCAGCCGGCATTGTTCAGGATTTTTCAGGCACTGTGACTCGTAAATTTACAGTCTCGATGGATGCTAGCTGGCAAGATAATCAAGGTATTATTGATGAGCGATTTATTTATGATGATGGGGAAAAACAAACCCGAATTTGGCATATTACTGATTTAGGTAATGGCCAATATGAAGGAAAGGCTAACGATATTTTAGGTATTGCTACAGGCGAAGCTAAGGGCAGTGCGTTACGTTGGGCTTATGACATGAACTTGATTGTAGATGAGTCAGAATATGAAGTGCACTTTGATGACTGGATGTTCTTAGTGGATGAAAATACTATCATTAACAAAAGCGATATTATTAAGTTTGGGGTAACAGTTGCCCAAGTGACTTTGGTTATTCAAAAGCAACCATAGTTATTAAAAGAGTTATTTAAAAGAGTTATTAAAAGCTAGCTAACTGTCTAAAATATCTATAGCAGATTGAGCAAAACTAAGGTTATTAAGAAGACAATAACCTTAGCAGTATCGCAATTAGCCTTTTAATTTTGAATTATCAGGCTGTTTTTTATCGTAATATTCAAATGGAAACACATTTCTAATTCGTTGGGTTAACTTATCTGATACGTTGGCAGATACGTGTAATCTGACATCACCTTGCTTTTCAGCACGTACCGTACAAGTTAACTTTTCAGCTTTTGCTATGGCTTTACATTCTCTTGAGAAACGTTCAGGTATTTTGCCCGAATGTTTATTCAGTTTCCCTTCTTTGAAATGCATTTCAAATATTGTTAGTCCACGAGAACCTGAAAAAATAAGTTTGTAAGCAATGACAAAAAAAACGAATACAAAGAGGACTTTAAAACCCGTTTCAAGCATATATCGATCCTTTTAATTTCAATCCTTTAAAGACACACTATCAATAATAAAGATACTCCGCTGATATAAGATTGCAATCCATTTAGGGCATTAATACGTTGGATGACGGTTAGATCACATCGCTGAAGCACGACATTTGAAGCGTCATTGAATACACAATTGATCTTGGGTCGTTATGTCTATGAAACTTAGTTACTATTAACTTATTCGAGTAAGCCATCCCAATTATTGATGAGTCAGTTTTTGAGTGTTGGTTAGGTACTTATTTTCATTAAAAGGTCATGCTATGCACCGAGTTCAAGATGCCTCTCTTTTTCGTCAACAAGCTTACGTTAATGGTCAATGGATTGATGGGGATTCTGGTTTCACTCAAGATGTAATCAATCCCGCTACCAATGAGCTTGTTGCCTGTGTGCCACAACTTAGTGAATCACAAGTTCATTATGCGATTAGCGCAGCGCAGCAGGCATTAGTCCCTTGGCAAGCGTTAACGGCTAAAGCACGCCAACAAATACTGCTCAAGTGGTATCAGCTTATACTGCAGCATAGTGACGACCTTGCCAGGATTATGACGTTAGAGCAGGGAAAACCCCTCGCGGAAGCTCAAGCTGAAGTGAATTATGGCGCATCGTTTATTGAGTGGTTTGCTGAGGAAGCAAAGCGAGTCTATGGAGAGACAATTCCGGGGCATCAAGCAGATAAACGCATAACCGTCATAAAGCAAGCCATAGGTGTGACCGCGGCTATTACGCCATGGAACTTCCCCTTAGCAATGATTACTCGCAAAGCTGCACCTGCATTAGCCGCAGGCTGCAGCATGATTGTCAAACCTGCACCACAAACGCCATTAACTGCGCTTGCGCTAGCCGAGCTTGCTCATAGGGCTGGAATTCCTAACGGGGTGTTTAATGTGGTTATCGGAGAGGCAAAGAAAGTAGGTCAAATCTTGTGTGAAAGCCATCAGGTAAGAAAGTTATCTTTTACTGGCTCAACAGACGTGGGGGTTAAATTAATGCAACAATGTGCCCCCACAGTAAAAAAGTTATCACTAGAGCTTGGCGGCAATGCGCCTTTTATTGTGTTCAATGATGCAGATATTGAAGCTGCTGTAGCTGGGGCGATACAAGCTAAGTTTAGAAATGCTGGGCAAACATGCGTTTGTGCAAACCGTATCTATGTGCAATCAGGGATCATAGAACAGTTTACTGAGAAGTTCGTCAAAGCGGTTACAGCGCTTAATGTAGGAGATGGCTTTGATGTAGAGACTGATATTGGACCGCTGATAAACCAAGATGCCGTTGATAAAGCCAAATCGCACATTGCTAATGCCTTATCACTTAATGGCAAAGTATTAATTGGTGGTCAGCCACTTACAGATTCTGGTCACTTTTTTGCTCCCACAGTGATAAGCAATTGCCAGCAAAACATGTTAGTAGCAAAAGAAGAAACCTTTGGACCCATCGCCCCTATTTTTGAGTTTGATGATGAAGCACAAGTGATAGAAATGGCTAATGATACAGATTTTGGTTTAGCTGCATATTTTTATGCAAACGACATTAGTTTAGTTTATCGGGTTTCAGAGGCGTTAGAGTTTGGCATGGTTGGGGTTAATACAGGGCTGATTTCAACTGAAGTTGCTCCGTTTGGTGGGATTAAGTCTTCTGGTATTGGTCGAGAGGGATCCAGACACGGTTTGGATGAGTACCTTGAAATGAAGTATGTTTGCGTTTCAATATAATGCGTTTCTCTTTTTATCGAGCGTTTAGCGTTACATGCAGTAGCGTGTTTACAGCAAATAGATTGAATACGTAACACTAACCGCTCAATTAACCGAATAATGTTTTATTAATAAAGCGGTTTAAGCGTTAGAGAATGTGATGCATAATTAAACACATCACCAATAACCAATTGAGAGCGATGCTTTTTTCTTTATTCGATATTTTAGCGCTTGTCTGTTTCTTCCTTTGTTGGGTGGGATACACCATTTTTGCTCGAAAAAAAGCAAAAAATACTAACTGTATTGCTCGATGCTTACACCAACACCGAATCCATTGGATGGCAGAGGTTATGACCAAGGAGATCCGCGTAGGTGAAGCGTCTTTATTGGCCAATTTAGAACGAAACATCGCATTTTTTGCCTCGACAACCTTACTGGTCTTAGCAGGTGTGTTAACGCTGTTTGCGCAAGTAGAGCGACTTGAAGACGTCATTAGCTCGATACCATTTGCTGCAGAGCCCAATCATGCATTAGTGCAAGTTAAGCTCGCTTTGCTTGCGGGTATTTTTGTATTAGCTTTTTTTCAATTTACTTGGTCAATGCGTCAATATGGCTTTTTAAATGTGATGATAGGCGCAGCACCCATAGACCCAACAGGTCAAAATAAAAATTTAGCTGCCTATTCCCGACAAATGGCCACTGTAGGTGATCAGGCTGCTCATTCCTATAATTATGGTCTACGCTCTTATTATTTCTCAATGGCGGCGCTGTGTTGGTTCTGGAACCCTATGCTATTGATTGTGGCGAGCTTGCTGGTGGTATATACCCTTTATCAACGAGAGTTTAAGTCTAGAGCGGTCAGAGCGATTACGGCAGCTCAAACTCATTTAGAGATTGCCAAAGCAGTCAAAGACAAAGCTCATGAAAGGTCAACGTTATAAGCTGTGACTATTTGATTGGGAGTGTTGAATTCCATTTTGTTGAAAAATAGACATGAAAAAGCCGCTTAAATTTCTTTAAGCGGCTTATCAAAATTGGTGGCCCCTCCCAGACTCGAACTGGGGACCTGACGATTATGAGTCGTATGCTCTAACCAACTGAGCTAAGGGGCCGACTTAAGTTAGTCGTCACTACCAAAAGCGGAGGGAAGTATACGAAGTTTATTGTTACTTGTCACCACTGAATTTGCCAGAAATTGACTTCTGAGTATCGTTTGGTTATCTGTTAAGCAATATAGGAAGGCTATTGAATAGATATTGCTGATTTATAACAACAAAAAAGCCCGCTTTATGCGGGCTTTTTAATCTTTCGATTATCTTAGTTCTATTAAGACTTTTTCGTCTTTTTATAGACTTACTCGTTTTTTATAGACTTACTCGTCTAAGAACGACTTTAAGATTTCTGAACGAGAAGGGTGGCGTAGTTTACGCAATGCTTTCGCTTCAATCTGACGAATACGTTCACGTGTTACGTCAAACTGCTTACCGACTTCTTCAAGCGTATGGTCGGTGTTCATATCGATACCAAAACGCATACGTAATACTTTAGCTTCACGAGCTGTTAGACCAGCTAATACTTCGTGAGTCGCATTCTTTAAACTTTCGCTTGTCGCTGAGTCTAAAGGAAGCTCTAAGGTATTATCCTCAATAAAGTCACCTAAGTGCGAATCTTCATCGTCACCAATTGGTGTTTCCATTGAAATCGGTTCTTTAGCGATTTTTAACACTTTAAGAATCTTATCTTCAGGCATGAGCATGCGCTCAGATAATTCTTCAGGTGTTGGCTCGCGACCCATTTCTTGTAACATTTGACGTGAAATACGATTTAATTTGTTAATCGTTTCAATCATATGTACTGGAATACGAATTGTACGCGCTTGGTCAGCAATAGAACGAGTAATTGCCTGACGGATCCACCATGTTGCATAAGTCGAGAACTTATAACCACGACGGTATTCAAACTTATCTACAGCTTTCATCAAACCAATGTTACCTTCCTGAATCAAATCCAAGAACTGTAAACCACGGTTGGTGTATTTTTTAGCGATAGAAATTACAAGACGTAAGTTTGCTTCAACCATTTCTTTCTTCGCACGACGAGCTCTAGCTTCACCGATTGACATGCGACGGTTGATGTCTTTAATAGCACGGATGATTAAGCCGGTTTCTTCTTCGATTGCTGCGAGTTTAGTGCTACAACGAACAACGTCTTCTTCAACCATTCTTAAGCCTTCAGCGTAAGGCTTATTACTGTCTTTTTCAGCGTGGAACCAAGCTAAATCAGTCTCATTGCCAGTGAAGAACTTAACAAAGTTTTTCTTTGGCATTTTAGCTTGTTCAACACAAAGCTTAAGGATTAAACGCTCTTGAACACGAACACGATCCATCATGGTGCGCATGCTTTTAACTAAGCGATCAAACTGTTTTGGGATTAAACGGAATTCTTTGAAAAGCTCGCCAATCACGAATAAAGCGCCAATGGCTTCAGGGTGATCACGACCTTTCTTTTCGATTACCAATAAGCCTTTTTCGTAAGCTTCACGTAATTGGGTGAATTTTTCTTTGGCTTCTTCAGGATCAGGACCTTTTGGACCTTCTTCTTCATCGTCCTCGTCATCACCGTCATCATCTTCGTCTTCTAGTTCTTCTTCTGATAACTCAGAGCCTACGTGTGTTGCTGTTGGCGCAACATCGTCATCATCTGGGTTAACAAAGCCTGAAATAATATCAGTTAGACGAAGTTCATCAGCTTCATACTTATCAAATTGCTCAAGAATCATCGCAATGGCTTGCGGGTATTCAGATACAGAGCTTTGAACCGTATTAATGCCTTCTTCAATACGTTTTGCGATGACAATTTCGCCTTCGCGGGTCAATAGCTCAACCGTGCCCATTTCACGCATGTACATACGGACTGGATCGGTTGTGCGACCTAATTCGCTCTCTACCGTTGCAAGTGCAGCTGCTGCTTCTTCTGCTGCATCTTCATCGGTGTTGTCCTCAGACATCATCATTTCATCGGCATCTGGCGCTTGTTCATAAACGCGGATACCCATGTCATTGATCATCTGGACAATATCTTCAATCTGATCTGAATCGACCATGTCAGCTGGCAAGTGGTCATTGACTTCAGCATAGGTTAAATAACCTTGCTCTTTACCTTTAGCAAGCAACAATTTAAGTTGCGACTGCGGAGTATGCTCCATAGATATCATCCAAGTTGGGTAACTGAAATAACGACTGGACACTAGCCGAAGCATAAGTGCCAAGCAAATCGTCAATTATAGCTGTATGAACTAAAGTACGCTAGTCCATGACATTGCTTTACTGAACATTTTTGAAATAAAAAATGTGCTTACGCAATGCCTTTCATGATAGAAATCAGCTTCGTTAGCTGAATTTTTTCAGCTTTTGTTAGAGTTTGTTTAAGACTCAGTTCTTGATAGTGCTGTTCAATATATTGATTGTTCAGCCAGATCAAGGTTTGCTTAAACTCCTGAACTAAGTTTTCATCCGCCACTTGGTGGTCCCATTGGGCCAATTTTATCAAGGCACTTTTTTGTTCGTGCTCTCGATACATCTCAAGTAGTTGTGCGCTGTTAAACTGTTGTTCACGAGTTAAGTTTAGCAAATCAATGAGCAATGCAATGCCAGGGATTTGCAAATGGGCTAATGCGGGTTGAGCAGCTAGGCCAAACCCTAATTCAGGACGTTGTACTAATAATGCAATTGCTAATCGCAATGGCGTACCACGACCTTGTAAGCCCTTTTTATTCATAGGCTGCTGTTGTTTAACAGCAAAACCCAATTTTTTCTTTAAATCATCTGCGCTATTCATACCAATTTTATGCGCAAGATTCTCCAAGAGTAAATTCTGTAGAACGGTATCTTGTACTCGTTCAATGAGTGTAATGGCTTGTTTGGCCAGTGCACTTTTATCTGTGCCATATTGGGCTGTTAATGTCTCAAATAAGAATGCGGGCAAGTCGAGCGCATCGAGCATTAATTTTTCAAAACCGTCTTTACCAACTTGACGAACCATCGTATCTGGATCTTCGCCTTGGGGTAAAAACATAAACCGAACCACATCACCTGGTTTTAATAAGGGCAGTGCAGTTTCAAGTGCACGCCAAGCAGCGGCTTTACCTGCTTTATCACCGTCGTAGCAACAAATGACTTCTTTAGCACTACGTACAAGTAACTGAAATTGTTCAGCGGTTGTCGCAGTACCTAATGAAGCAACAGCATAATCTACATCAAACTGGGCTAATGCAACAACGTCCATATATCCTTCAACAATCAACACTTGTTGTGGATCTCGATGACGCTGTTTTAACTCATAAAGGCCGTAAAGCTCGTTGCCCTTATGAAATATGGGCGTTTCTGGCGAATTCAAGTACTTTGGTGTTCCATCGCCTAAAACTCGACCACCAAAGCCAACTACACGACCTCTGCGGTCGCGAATTGGAAACATTAACCGATCTCTAAACCGGTCATAGCGTTTACCGTTATCGTTGGCGATTAGCATGCCAGCAGTAAGCAGTTTGTCTTGTGCAGCTTGGTTTTGACGGTATCTACCTAATAGACCATCCCAGCCATCTGGCGCAAAACCAATTCCAAATTGCTCTACTACTTTTGAAGACAGTCCGCGAAAATCTAAATAGTCGATGACTTTTTGTTTGTCTGAGTGCTGACGCAATTGACTTTGATAGTAAAGATTGGCTTCTTCCATCAATTGATATAAATCGCGACTCAAACCTTGATCTTTTTTGGGACCCGTACCTTGTTCTCTTGGTACATCTAATCCCAATTTACCAGCGAGTTCCTCAATGGCATCAACAAACTCCAATCGATCATATTCCATAATAAAATCGATGGCATTGCCATGGGCTCCACAGCCAAAACAGTGATAAAACTGCTTATCTTGACTCACGGTAAATGAAGGTGATTTTTCGCTATGAAAAGGGCAACATGCAGAGTGATTTTTCCCTGCTTTTTTCAAAGGAACACGATGATCAATCAGATCAACAATGTCTGTGCGAGCTATGAGCTCATTGATAAAGTCACGAGGTATCGCCATAAATGCTATAGGTCTCGCATTACCATGTAGATAAAACAAACAAGCCGCGCAATAATGCACGGCTTATTCAACATTAAAATTTAACTAGTTTAATTTAGCACGAATTTGGCTGCCAATGGCACCCATATCTGCACGGCCTTGAACTTTAGATTTTAATGCTCCCATTACTTTGCCCATATCCGCCATGGATGATGCACCTACCTGAGCGATAGCTTCATCAATAATTGCCGCAACTTCTTCTTCTGTTAAAGGAGAAGGCAAGAAAGTTTCAATAACTTGAATCTCTTCTGCTTCAGATGCTGCTAACTCCGGGCGACCTGCTGACTCATATTGAGCAATAGAATCGCGACGTTGTTTTACCATTTTGGTTAAAACGGCTATTGTTTGTTCGTCAGTCAGAGTTTCGCGGGTATCCACTTCAATCTGTTTAACGGCAGACAATGCCATACGAATAGTCCCCAAACGTGCCTTATCTTTGGCACGCATGGCTTCTTTCATTTGGTCTTTTAGCTGTTCAACTAGGCTCATAATGAGATTAGTATAAACGTACGCGACGTGCGTTTTCGCGAGAAAGCTTCTTAGCTAGACGCTTAACAGCGGCAGCTTTTGCGCGCTTACGTGCAGAAGTTGGCTTCTCGTAGAATTCACGAGCGCGAACATCAGCTAAGATACCTGCTTTTTCACAAGAGCGCTTGAAACGACGAAGAGCTACGTCGAATGGTTCGTTTTCACGTACTTTAATAATTGGCATACGCCATCACCCCTTAGGTGTAGTTAATTTGGCACTACCATCAAAGGTAGATTAACCAAGGCTATTTAAAATGGTGCGAAATTCTACACCGATAATGATGCTTTTGTAAACCCCCTTTATGGGCGACTTTGTGTAATTGGCTTGTCATATTTTGCAGTTAGTCCCTTGATGACTGGAATAACCTCTCATCAAGAGGTAGAATTGCCGCCCTTACATTTTTAGGAAGATGAGCTGCTATGCGGGTTTTAGGTATTGAAACATCTTGTGATGAAACAGGAATTGCTGTGTTTGATGACGAGCAAGGATTGTTATCACATGCTTTATATAGTCAAGTAAAGTTACATGCTGATTATGGCGGCGTTGTACCTGAGTTAGCCTCACGAGATCATGTTCGTAAAATTGTCCCATTAATTAAGCAAGCGTTAAAAGAGGCCAATTCAACGGTCGATGATATTGATGGTATTGCTTTTACCAAAGGCCCTGGCTTAATTGGTGCTTTATTAGTGGGGGCATGTGTAGGTCGCTCTTTAGCCTATTCATGGGATAAACCTGCGATTGGTGTACATCACATGGAAGGGCATTTACTTGCGCCGATGCTTGAAGATGATGCGCCAGAGTTTCCTTTTCTTGCTTTATTGGTATCTGGCGGACACTCGATGCTTGTTAAGGTCGATGGTATCGGCCAATACGAAGTGTTAGGCGAATCAGTGGATGATGCGGCAGGTGAAGCGTTCGATAAAACCGCTAAATTAATGGGGCTAGATTATCCTGGCGGACCTCGCTTAGCTAAGCTTGCATCAAAAGGTGTCGAAGCGGGTTACAAGTTCCCAAGACCAATGACAGACAAACCAGGCTTAAATTTCAGTTTTTCAGGTTTGAAAACATTTACTGCCAATACAATTGCTGCAGAGCCTGATGATGAACAAACACGTGCTAATATTGCGCGTGCGTTTGAAGAAGCGGTAGTGGATACGCTTGCGATAAAATGTCAACGAGCCCTTAAATTAACAGGTTATAACCGACTTGTCGTCGCAGGTGGAGTCAGCGCCAATACTCGTTTAAGAGAAAATCTCGCGACTATGATGGCAAAGCTCAATGGTGAGGTATTTTATCCGCGTGGTGAATTTTGTACCGATAATGGCGCTATGATTGCTTTCGCTGGTTTACAGCGCCTAAAAGCAGGACAAACCGAAGATTTAGAAGTGAAAGGTCAGCCTCGCTGGCCTTTAGATACGTTAGATGCCATTTAATATTTATAACGTGTAATAGGCTTGGTGCTTTAAATGTAAACGGCTAAAGTACCCGTAAAAAAACCTAAGCTACGGCTTAGGTTTTTTTATTTGAATTTTTATTTATCCAGTGTGAAGGGGATTAAATCAATTGTGTTCAGTTGATGCTTTCTTTTTTCTCGATAACTTACTTTCTTCACCAATACGTAAGCGCTTTATGTTGTCTTTATGCCTAATTACAATTAGCAGTGACAGCATAGCAACAGGAATGGTAAACCTGTCATCAAGCCACCAAGTATAAACGGGAGCGAGTATGGCGGTTAAGATAGCTGCAAGAGATGAATAACGAGTCAAAAAGACAAAGACTATCCATGTGGCAATTAAACATAATGCTAAATCCCCGCCAATCGGTGCCATAGCACCAAATGCTGTAGCAACGCCTTTACCGCCTTGGAAATTAAAAAATATCGGGTAGATATGGCCTAAACAGGCTGCAATAGCGATTAAGCCTAACGAAACGGCATCTTGTCCTAGCACATAGCTAAAATAACTTGGGGCTGCTCCTTTGAGCATGTCAAAAAATAACACTAATGCCGCTGAACTGGCACCACCAATCCTGAGCACATTTGTTGCGCCTGGATTCCCCGAGCCTTCCGTGCGGGGATCTGGCAAACCACGTAATTTACATACGAGAATTGCACTTGAGATAGAACCGGCTAAGTAGGCGGTTATAATCATCAAAATAGTGATTGTAACTGCGCTCAAATTGGTTTCCTTTCACTTCTTAGGGTATCATCGCCCATTAATTTATTTCACTTGAGACGTAACCTGATAATTGGGTTAATACGCTCTGTTACATCGTGACACGTTCAAAGATTACAGCCGTTATCCTACTGCGTAAATCGCTTAGGAAAAAGGCGAGATCTATAATAACTGCTATTTGAGTTAATTTTCAGCCTTTTCAGCTGAAATATTTATGAAAAGACGTGTAAACCTTGGAGTTCACATGGATAAAGTATTAATACGCGAACTAAAAGTTGAAACTGTTATCGGTATTTATGAGTGGGAAAAGAAAATACACCAAACATTACTGATAGATTTAGATATGGCTTGGGATAACAAACTGGCTGCCGCTTCAGACGATTATCAACATGCTCTGTGTTATGAAACTGTCTCTAATCGTTTAACTGCGCTAATTACTGAAAAGCCGATAGAGTTGATTGAAACCGTTGCTGAAATGGTCGCTAATTGTTTAATCAATGAATTTAATGTTTTGTGGGTAAAGGTCGCTGTTATGAAACCGGGTGCAGTACCAACGGCAAAATCAGTCGGCGTAGTCATTGAACGTGGTCATATATGATGTCCATCGTTAATGGACTTTATTTAAGTGGTAATCACATTTAATTGACAGTTAACATGTTTCAATTAATCAAATATTCATAATCGCTCTGTATAATTTCGGATGAGTTAATGGCACGTATTTATATCAGCTTGGGCACCAACATTGATCCTGTTGAGCACATGCAGTCGGGACTAATTGACCTACACGAACAATTTGGTCAATTAACCCTATCAAGAATGTTTGAAAGTGAAGCTGTGGGCTTTAATGGCACTAACTTTTTAAATATGGTTGCTGCAGCAGATACTGAAATGAGTATTGCGGATGTGGTTGCCACTTTTAAACGTATTGAAAAACAAAATGGACGTATTCGTGGCGAGAAAAAATTTAGTCCGCGAAGTTTAGATATCGATTTACTGCTTTATGACAACGAGGTTTGCCAATTTCCAATTGAGCTTCCCCGTGGTGAAATTCTTTATAATGCCTTTGTATTATGGCCGCTTGCAGAAGTTGCGCCGAGTTTACAGCATCCAAAAAACACTAAAACATACCAGTCATTGTGGGAAGAGTACGATAAAACGAGTCAGAACATCTGGCCTGTAGAATTTGACTTTCCAGCAATACTGACTCGTTAATTATATTTAAAGGAACAACATGGAAACGCTTCAGGTTATCTTTTTAGCGCTTATTCAAGGGCTAACAGAGTTCTTACCCATTTCAAGTTCAGCTCATCTTATTTTACCTTCGCAGATTTTAGGCTGGGAAGATCAAGGCTTAGCCTTTGATGTTGCAGTGCATATAGGTTCATTGTTGGCTGTTGTGATTTACTTTAGAACAGAGATTTGGGCCATGTTGAAAGCCTGGATTGCCAGTATAACGAAAGGTGTTCACACCGATGACAGTAAATTAGCTTGGTGGATTATTCTAGCGACGCTTCCAGCGGTATTTTTTGGCTTCATGGCAAAAGACTTAATTGAGACTTACTTACGTGGCCCTGGTGTGATTGCTATTACGACGGTTATTTTTGGTCTGCTTTTATGGGTAGGTGATAAAATGGCTCGTAATGAACTCACTGAATATCAAACGGGTTGGCGTAAAGCGTTATTAATCGGCTTCGCGCAAGCTATGGCAATTATTCCGGGTACTTCACGTTCTGGTATCACCATTACCGCAGCATTGATGCTAGGTCTTAATCGCGACGCAGCGGCTCGCTTTTCATTTTTAATGTCTATTCCTGTCATTTTAGGTGCGGCTATTTTAATGAGTAAAGACGTGATTTCTGGCGATCTCACCATGGATTACACTGAATTACTATTAGGCGTTGCCGTTTCTTTTGTTGCTGCATATACCTGTATTTTCTTCTTCCTAAAAATCATTAGTAAGATTGGTATGACACCATTTGTGTTGTATCGATTAATGCTAGGCGCCGTATTATGTGGCTTTATTTTCCTGTAAAATAAGCTATCTTGAAAAACGGGTGCTAGCACCCGTTTTTTGTTTCCTACACTTTTTCTTCGAAAAACTCATACCCAATACTGCCACTGTAAGGATGTTTTCTCGTTATGGATTCAATATTAGTTTGCCCGATTTGTGCTGAATCGCTGCAGTTACATGAGCAATCTCAAGGTTATTATTGCAATAACAAACATCACATTGATAAAAATGCTCAAGGCTATTGGTCGTTTGTCACATCGCCTAAATTTAAAGGCAGTTCCGAGAGTAGGCAGCAGCTTAGAGCAAAACGTTTTTTGAAGGCATCAGGTATTTTATCGCCGTTAGTTAAACAAGTATCGAGTGTATTTTCTGACGTAGCGGAAGGCAAAGACGAAGTTAATCATCTGAATTACCAGTGTAATGATGGTTTTTATATTCGAGCACTATCAACACTATCAACACTATCAGCACAAGCTGAAGATAATGTTACACATTGGGGCGTATCTGAGGCGGACAATGCCTTATTTGCAGCGAGTAAAGATAGCACTCCAGCAAATTTATTGTTAACACCGTTTAAAAAGCTTCCTTTTAAATCTGACGCAATAGATATTGTGACTGTTTTTGAGGCGCAGCTAAAAGGTAAAGAATGTTTACGAGTGTTAAAGGCAAATGGCGCTTTATTGTTACTTGTACCAGGCGCGAGACATTTATGGCAGCTGAAGCAAAAAATCTATCAAAATTTGCTTGAAAAACCGCAGCAACTCAATCTACCGAAAGATGTTGAAATAATTAATACAACCGAGATTAAGTTTAATGCAGATGTATCGGGTGAACAGGCAATTACTTTATTAGATATGAATAACCTTAGCTGGCGAGTAAACGACGAGTTGGCGCATCAAATTAAACAAACAAGCTTTGAACAACTAGAGTTTGATTATGTGTTACTGCACCTAAAGAAGCGCTGATAGGGTTATGTTGTTACTATTGAATTACTGCTAGTGAAGATGAATGAAATAGCATAAAAGATGTCGCACTAGAAACAATTAAGGCTTGAAATATTCAATGACGGTTATGTCAAATCAGTATTATCAAGCCTTAATAATCAACCTAAATAAATAAGCTAATTTTCATGTATTCTTACTTTTTGTAAGAAGAAGCCATGTTGTCGATACGGTCGTTAGCACGCTTAGCTTCTGCTTGTGCGTCCATTGATGCAGCTTTTGCATCTTTAACATCAGCAGCGATTTTGCTTTGATCAGATTTTAAAGAGCTAACTTCAGCAGATAGTTGATCTACTTTGTTACCTAGGTTAGCAACACTTTCTTCAAGAGCAGTAGTGTTAGCACAGCCACCTAAAAGAGCAGTCATAGCAACACCAGCAATCATTAATACTTTCTTGTTCATGGAAAATCCCTTCATTATAGGTTGTATAAATTGCTGAGGTACAATACCCAGCAGCCGTTTAATTATGTCACAGCTTTTAAATTTTGCTATACCAAATAACAATAAAAGTGACAAAAAACATCGTAAATCTAATGGATTGAAGCATATTTACTTATCATTTAGGCTAAAACTGCTTAAAACGGCACCAGATTCAGATTTTAATGGCTTCAACATTTAGCTGATTAGTTTAGGTATTGAATTCATTGAAAGAATACATCAAGGCGCCATAGGTACTAAGTTTGGGCTTGCAAAGTTTGCTTAAATTGCTTTATTGCCTCAATTCTTCGAACCGATAATTGCTGTTTGATCTCTTTACCTTGAAAGCCTGCTTTAATCACCTCTTGTACATTGACTTCTTGTGCAAGAATGAAACACTTTTTCAGGTAATCACGTTGAGGGTAATCAGCATTTTCAAACCCCGTTCTACCTTGAATATCCGCTTGGCAGCAAATTAATAAGTCATCTAAGCGATGTGGTTTACGCCAAAAATCTGCTTTATCAAAAATTTTGATAATGGTTTCAGGCCTCAGCTCATCAGCATTGTGTATATTTTGATGTTGGTCACTACACAATAGTGCAAGCTCTTTGAATTCATTGGGTGTTTTAAGGCGCTGACATAGCTTTTTGATAATAGGTAAGCCTTTTTGGCCATGACCATGATGCTTAGGCCACAACTCTTTTGGTGTGATGCCTTTACCTAAGTCATGAACCAAAGCTGCAAAACGTATTGCTTTATTAGTGCTCAGTTTCGTCGCTGCCTGTAATACCATCATAGTATGAATACCACTGTCGATTTCAGGGTGCCATTTTTCAGGTTGTGGAACGCCAAATAAGCAATCGATTTCCGGGAATAAAACCGCTAAAGCGCCACACTTTCTAAGTTGTTGGAAAAACACTTCAGGTCGTTCAGTTGATAACGCTTTATCTACCTCTTGCCATACTCTTTCAGGGGTGAGAAATTCAAGTTCGCCAGACTCGGTGATCTGAGTCATCAATGCCATTGTTTCACTCGCGATGTCAAAATCTAAATGAGCAAATCTAGCGGCAAATCGGGCAACCCTTAATACCCTTAACGGATCTTCAATAAATGCACTTGATACATGCCTAAGGACACGCGCTTCAATATCTTTTTGGCCACCATAAGGGTCGGTAATGTTACCTGACTCATCCTGAGCCATCGCATTAATCGTTAAATCTCGTCTGAGTAAGTCTTCTTCTAATGTCACGTTTTGGTTGGCATCACAACTAAAGCCTGCATAACCTTGTCCGTTTTTTCGCTCAGTTCGTGCTAACGCATATTCTTGTTGAGTCTTAGGATGTAAAAAAACAGGAAAGTCTTTGCCTACTTGGCTATAGCCTAAGTCAAACATTTGCTCTACGGTACTGCCTACAACGACAAAATCTTTATCTTTGATAGGAAGTGATAGAAGTGAGTCACGTACCGCGCCGCCCACAAGATAGGTTTTCATAAAGTGACATATCCAAAGTATGATAATGAAACAGATAAATAGAAGCAGGTTGTGTTACTGGCTTCGTCATTATAATTTTATACCTAAAGCTTATCACGAGTAACATTTCTACGGCTAAATTTTGACAAGTATCAGCGCAAGCTATAACGTGAGCCGTCAGTTTTAAATAAGGATTTTTGGCCAGATGTATAAAGCATTTTATGGATTAAATGATAATCCATTTTCAATCGCACCCAACCCGCATTATTTGTTTCTCAGTGATCGTCACAGAGAGGCCTTAGCGCACCTGACCTATGGACTAGGTGAGACGGGTGGCTTTGTATTATTAACGGGTGAGGTTGGAACAGGGAAAACGACAGTATCACGTTGTTTGCTGAAACAGCTTCCTGAAAATACCGATACAGCCTTTATTCTTAACCCATCGCTGACTGAACAAGAATTGTTGGCAACCTTATGTGATGAGCTAGCTATTAGCTATGGTGAGAACCCATCCATTAAGCAGTTAACAGATTTAATCAGTCAGTATTTGCTAAATAATCATCAAAATAATCGCAACACAGTGTTGATTATTGATGAAGCACAACATCTTCGTGCTGAGGTACTTGAGCAACTGCGCCTGTTAACAAATTTAGAAACGGACACCAAAAAACTATTGCAGGTCATATTAATTGGTCAGCCTGAGTTGCAGCAATTATTAAAACGACAAGAACTCCGTCAATTAGCACAGCGTATTACAGCGCGTTATCATTTATTACCCTTAACAGTTGAAGAAATTCAATTGTATGTTCAGCACCGATTACAAGTAGCGGGACGTTTTGAGCCGTTATTTACTAAAAAAGCGTGTAAAGCATTGCATAAATTCAGTGGCGGGATCCCTAGATTAACCAATCTGTTATGTGAAAGAGCTTTAATGGCGGGTTATGGCCAATCTAAAGTGCCGATTGATCACCATATGGTTAAGCTAGCAGCTGCCGAAGTTTTAGGTGATTTACCCACTGAAAGTTCAAATAAATGGCCGATGATTATTGCAGCTTCTTTAGTGTTAGCTTTTGGCTCATCTTTATACTTCTTTATTGGCAATTCATCAGATATGTCTTCGAGTGGTGAAAGGGCTAAACAGTCAATTCCTCAAACTCAATCAAGCGAGTCAGCTCGACAGCCAAGCGGTAATCAAACCATATTACGAGCAGCTATGTCTCAAAGCCGCAGTATTGATAATGCCTTCGCGGGTTTGTTTGCCTTGTGGGATAAACAACCCATTATCGGGCTAACCGCTTGTCAGGCTGCGCAGCAACAAGGCTTAATGTGTCATCAGCAGCAAGGCAATTGGAATAGTATTTCAAGGTTAAATTACCCAGCAGTTGTATATCTTCAAGATCAACAAGCACAGCCTTTTTACGGAGTTGTGGTTGCAAGAGAAGGTGAACAAATTTTACTGCAACTCAGTGAACAACAATTGTGGGTGAGTAAAGACTGGTTTAATCGATACTTCAGTGGCACCTTTGAACTGTTATGGCACTCAGACAGCACATTGCCTCGAGAAATTAGCCGCACATCGAGCTTGTCTCAAATACAATGGTTAGAGAACAGTTTGGCATTGATAGAGCATAGAACGGCAAGATTAGTGAATGATTTTGATTCTACTCTAGAGCAAGCCTTGATGGATTTTCAAAGATTGCATGGTCTAAAGGCTGATGGTATTGCAGGGAATCAAACATTAGTGCAACTTAACCTGTATCTGAGCCAGCAAGGGCCAAGGTTAACTCAAAGATCAGGACGTAGTTAATGTCTATTTTATTAGATGCTGTGACGAAAGAAAAACAGCAACAAATGGGTGAGCTTCCTGATGCAGTATTAACTCCAAGGGCAAATTACCAGCAAGTTGGCGCTGCTAAATCTTGGGTTAAATATTTACTATTAATTGCGGTCATTATAATAGGTATTTTGGCAGCGTGGGGACTGGCAAAGTTATTAAAGCCTGATGTGTCCGGCACGCCTCGTGTTACAAGCGCGCAAGTTAACGTTAATTCAGCTGAAGAAAAGCAAGCTGAAATTAGAATCGCTAATAAAGTGGCTTTACCAGTTGCAAAGCCGCTAAACCAACCTGAATATCGTTCAAGACAGGCGGTAAATCAGAAAGAAGAACAGTCTGTGACTGATGTGGTCTATGATTATCGGTTGAATGATAATCGAGGCGTTGTGACGGCGAGTCAAGCAGAGCCAAGTTTATCTGCACCAGCAAAATCTAGAGCTGTACCAAGAGAGACCACATCAAACTCATCAACAGAAACGCTTGCAGCATCGGTATCAAGAGCTGCTCAAGTGGAAACTCGTCTTAATGAATCACCTAGCGCTAATGCTGCCAACAATGACATTCCGTTAACGGCTGCTGAGCTGCAAGCACTGTATGGTGAAGATGCAATTATTCTTGGTGCAAACTCAAATTACAAAACCGCCTCAGATTTAGATGCTCTGAAATTAAAAGTGAGTGCTGCGGCAAGTGATGTTAACTTTGAGCAACAAGCTCAAGCGCCACAACAGGCGTCAATCACCCCAGATGAAAATGCCAATGTTGTAGATAATTCCAATAACTTAATGGCAGCGTTTGAAGCTGCTTTAAAAGAAGTTGAATATGAGCAATCAGCGAATGCACCTGTGACAGAACAAAAGCTTGACCCGATCCCAGAGCCGAAAAAAGATGAAATCCCTCGCTATGGTCAATTACCTGCCAGTGTGCAACTACAAGTGCCAGAGTTTTCTATTCAGGCCCATGTGTATTCTTCTGCAGCAGAAAATCGTTGGTTGAATGTTGACGGTAAAGAGCTTCAAGAAGGTGACAGTATTAAAGGCAAGTTAAAGGTCATCGAAATTAGACCAAGAGATGTTGTACTTGAGATTGATGGTGAGCAGTTCAAGGTGCCAGCGATATAATCATTTACCTGAATGACTTGTGAATCAGCAAGATTTAGCAAAATAAAAAAGGCGCATAATGCGCCTTTTTTCTATTTTAACTCATCGCTCAAGCAAAGGGTTATAACGCCTTTAATGCAGCAAATGCTTTATCTGCAGCAGCAAGTGTTAATTCAAGCTCTTCTTCACCGTGAGCCATAGATAAGAAGCCAGCTTCATAAGCACTTGGTGCTAAGTAAACGCCTTCATCAAGCATTAAGTGATAGAAATGACGGAAATGATCCATGTTACATTGAGTCACTTGGTCAAAGCTGGTGATTGGGTTTGTGTCTTCAGTAAAGAAGAAACCAAACATACCGCCCACTTGGTTAATGCTTAATGGAATACCATGCTTATCAGCAGCCGCTTTAAAGCCTTCAGCAATGCGCTTGGTCTTAGCGGTTAATTCTTCGTAAAGGCCAGGCTGACATAATGCGTCCATTTGCGCTAGACCCGCAGTCATGGCAATAGGGTTACCTGATAACGTACCAGCTTGATACACAGGGCCCGTAGGAGCAATGTACTGCATCACATCTTTACGGCCACCAAAAGCACCGACTGGCATGCCACCGCCAATCACTTTACCTAGCGTCGTAAGATCTGGCTTCACATTGTAGTGGCCTTGTGCACCGCTTTTAGATACGCGGAAACCCGTCATGACTTCGTCAATGATCATTAATGCACCGAACTCATCACAAATTGCACGTAAGCCTTCAAGGAAGCCCTCAACAGGAGGGATGCAGTTCATGTTGCCAGCAACAGGCTCAAGAATGATACAAGAGATAGCCTCAGGATGTTCATTGAAGATCGCTCTAACTGAGTCTAAGTCATTATAAACCGCGGTTAGTGTGTGCTTAGCAAAGTCTTCAGGAATACCAGGAGAGCTTGGTTGACCAAGGGTTAAAGCACCAGAGCCAGCTTTAACTAATAAGCAATCAGCATGACCATGGTAACAACCTTCAAACTTTAAGATTTTGTCACGGTTGGTGAAACCACGTGCTAAGCGAATCGCACTCATTGTGGCTTCAGTACCAGAACTGACCATACGAACTTGTTCGATTGATGGCACCATTTCAATAACTTTTTCAGCCATTTTAACTTCAAGTTCAGTTGGCGCACCAAATGACAAACCGTTCTCTACCGCTTCTAATACTGCTTGGCGGATTTGCGGGTTGTTGTGGCCTAAAATCATCGGGCCCCAAGAACCAACATAGTCGATATATTTTTTGCCATCAGCATCGTAAATATAAGCACCATCAGCTTTTTCGATGAAAAGTGGCGAGCCACCAACACCATTAAAGGCACGGACTGGTGAGTTTACGCCACCAGGGATGGTTTGTTTTGCTTGTTCAAAAAGCGCTTCTGAGCGGGTCATGTGAAATCCTTCTAATTTCTTCAGCTGACTATCTATCAGCTTTTCGTGAATACCAATTAACTGGGCACTCGTGTTGTTTTAACTCGTTTTCAACACCAAGTGTTAACGCAAAAAGTGCCATTCGAATAAGTAGCCCATTGTCCGCTTGTCTGAATATGGCCAGACTTGGGTGGCTATTTAAATCATTATCTAATTCATTTGCTGCCGCGCGTGAGTCACGAGGTAATGGATGCATAATCACAGTATTGGATTTACAGTGTTGCGTGTAAATACTGTGGTTTAATCTAAACTTACCGCGATATTTGTCCGCTTCATCTTGTGATGGGAAGCGTTCTTCCTGAATACGAGTCAGATAGAGTATATCAGCTTGATGTAAATTACCTTCTAACTGATCTGTTATTGTGATCTTATGACCAGCATTTTCAATGTCACTGATCACATAGTCAGGCATTGCTAGGTCAGTTGGGGAAATTAATGTGAATTGAATGTCTTTATACATGCAAAGTAACCGTGATAAAGAATGCACAGTTCGCCCATGTTTTAAGTCACCAACCATCGCGATATGCATTCCGCTGATATCTTGTCCATGATGGCTTAATTCTTTTTGGATGGTAAATAAATCCAGTAGTGCTTGAGTCGGATGCTCGTTTGAACCGTCACCACCATTAATGACCGGTACTCGACTGCCTTCGGCAAACTCTTTTACTGAAAAAGGTTCAGGGTGACGCATTGCAATCACATCGGAGTATGTCGATAACACTCTTGCGGTATCGTATAACGACTCACCTTTAGATAAAGATGATGAGCCCATCCCGACTGTTTCTCTAACATGACCGCCAAGTAAGTTAAATGCACAGCCAAAACTGACTCGGGTACGTGTGCTAGGTTCAAAAAACAAATTACCTAAAATTGCACCGTCTAACACCTTAGTGCGCTTTTCTCGTAAAGCGTAAGGCGTCATGTCTTCAGCGACATTAAAAATAGTATTGATTGCATCAAGATCCAGTTGATTAACTGAAAGAATGTGAGAACCGCTAAACTGTGTCATCAGCCTGATTTCCAATTATTAGGAGAATAAATAGGGCTATTTATTCTGTGGTTATGTAGGGTGGCTGAGGCGAGATTTTAACAGAGAGTGAATGAATATTAAATCTCGCTAATGATTATTTATCACTTTTTAGACATAACACAGATTAGCCATATGAGAACAATAGGCAATGACGATGAACTTAGAGTAACTCAGTGTTTTGATATACTGATTACACCTGACCTGAGCGGATTTCTTGCCAGAGGTTTGCCCAGCTAATAACCCCCACAATATGCTGATTATTGTCTCGGTAAATATACACTTCGCCACGACGCTTAATCGACAGCAACTCATATACTTCATTGAGAGTGGCAGTATCTGGAAATCCTTGCATAACATGGCGTGACAAGGTGGTTGAATCTTCAAAGGATTGCATTTCAAGGCTCAACATTTGAATTTGAGATTCTGCATTTCTGACTAATACCGGTCTGCCTTCTGCCCGTTTCATGACTTCTAGCAATAGATCGTCATTATCATTGACGATAACAAAACGTCTATCCATCAAAGCACGCACGCCTTTTTTCTGTAATCCTTGATTCACCGGTGGGACTTTATATCCAAGCCCCATAATATCCAGCTGTTTTAAAAAGACCGAGCTGGTATTAAAGCCCTGATAGGCAATCAAAAATGCAGGAATGGTCACAAACATTGCAGGAAGGATGATTGAGGCGTCGTTGGTCAATTCTAATAGTGCAACTAAAGCAGCTAAAGGTGCACTGAGACATACGCCCATCATGGCAGTCATGCCAATGACGGTATATAGCCCCACATATGGTGCAATAGATGGAAAAAATATCGCACTTACTAGTGCGAGTATTGCCCCAATAAGCGCGCCAATCCCGTAAAGTGGGCCGATTAAACCACCTGGAATACCAAAGCCTATTGCTGCAATAGTGGCAATAATTTTACCCACTAATAGTGCGAGTAAAAACAGTAAACTCGGGTTATCAATAATGGTTGCTTGAATCGCTAAATCACCAGAGCCGAGCGCTTGAGGCAAGAACAGTCCAATAAGCGTTGTGACACTTGCTGCTATCATTAAGCGATAAATAAGTGGCCAATGTTGGCCAATTGCCGTCATCTTTAATAATGAATGATTAAACCCTGCGGCTGCGCAGCCAAGTACGATGCCCCCTAACGCTAGGATGGGGTAATGATCAAGCGGGATACGAGTCACCGTAATGAGATCGTATTCGTGGATGTTACCAAACACCAGTTGGCTTGAAAGTGCTCCGCAAATTGCTGATAACATAATGGGGAAAAAATAATGGATTTTGTATTCACGGACGATGACTTCAAATACAAATAACACGGCAGCCAATGGAGCGTTAAAAATGGCGGCGATACCAGCAGCAATACCGCTAGCGCACATAATACGTACACTGTTATCAGGAAGCTTGAATTTTTCAGCAAGGTAACTCGCGCTGGTCGCTCCTAGGTGAATCGCTGGGCCTTCTTTACCCACTGAGAAGTTGGCGATTAAAGCAATGAGCGCTTGAAAAAACTGTCCAGGAGCCGATTGAAGCGGCACTTTGCCATAATGTAGCTTGAAACGATGCAGTACATAAGCAATGCCCATTCGGCGGTACCGCTTTGAACCAATGCCTGCCACAACCCATATGAGTAAGGCGCCAACAATAGGCAAATAAGTTCGCCAATCACTTACAGCGCTTGAAAAATCTGTTGCTTCTGGAATGGTGTGTTCTTGAGCCCAACCCAGCGCAAGCCGAAATAGGATTATGACCCCAGATGCAATAATGGCAAATAGCAGTGCTATGACGCAAAGTTGCGCACTAATCTTCGCTTGAGAAAGCTTATCTCTCAAATCATTACGAAGATATTTGCGTGTCGCAGCTTTGGCGTGAATAATAGCGGCTTTATTTATCTTAATTTGCACTGTATTGCCTAAGATCCATTTAAGGGCGAATTGTTGTCATTGTATTTTATTAAGGGCTTGTTACCTAATGCTAAATTATCATCGCTTGCTTGACCGCTTGCAAGTTCAAGAACGTAAATTTCGCTCGTCTGGCTTATATCTAACTGCACTCATTGCCGTGAGCTTTCTTATTGGAGTGTTAAGCCACACGGTGTTTATTGCTGAGGTGGTGGAACCAGAGCAAGCATCGGCAGAAATCACTAGCCTAAATACTGAACTTAAACGTCAATCCCATGTGGTTTCTCGCCTTGAAATGGCATTAGCGATTGAAAAAGAAGCCAATGCAAATATGAAGCAAATGTTCAGTAAACAAATTCAGAAACAGAAAAACCTAGAGCAAGAGTTGGCATTTTATCGCAGCTTGATGTCACCGGAGAAAGAAGTCGATGGCATTGCCATTCATGGTCTTGAACTTTCTAAAGGTTTATTGCCAAACCGTTATCAATTACGCTTGATTTTAACTCAGCTACAAAAACGTAAAAATAGCGTGAAGGGTGTGGCTGATGTGGTTCTTGTTGGCGTTCAAGATAATGAACAAATTGAAATTTCATTAAATGATCTCGACATTGAAAAGTTTAATTTTGGTTTTCGTTACTTCCAAATGTTTGATGCAGAGATTAGCTTACCTCAAGGGTTTGATTTACAGAGAATTAAAGCTGTCGTTCAAGTCAATGCAACCCGAGGAGTGAAAGGGGGACGTATTGAGCAAACGTTTGAGATCGCAGAGTTACTAGAAAGCTAAAAAAGAACTAAGAGTAATACTTGAACAAATTAGTCAGGTAATAGATAATTCCGACCTGAAACTGAAGTAAGAGGTAGTAATGACTGAACAAACAGATGCAGCAATGCCAATTCAATTTACTGACGCTGCGGCAACGAAAGTGAAGGGACTGTTAGAAGAAGAGCAGAACCCTGAATTAAAGCTTCGTGTATATGTAACAGGTGGCGGTTGTTCAGGTTTTCAATACGGTTTTACTTTCGATGAAAAAGTGAACGAAGGTGACTTCACGATTGAAAAGCAAGGAGTTCAACTGGTTGTCGATCCTATGAGTCTTCAATACTTAGTTGGGGGCGAAGTTGATTACACTTCTGGCCTTGAAGGTTCTCGCTTTTTCGTTAAAAATCCTAATGCAACAACCACCTGTGGTTGTGGAGCGAGCTTCTCGGTTTAAGCTTTTAACAGTTTACGAGTCATAAAAAAGCCGTCTAAAGACGGCTTTTTTCATATCTGAATGGCAGGGTTTAGCTGTTATTAGCTGATAATATTAAAGTTCATTCTAGGTTTGAACCACTTTAAAACTGCTTTATCAAAACTTATCCATACCTGTATTAATGCAAGTACGATTAAAACTGTAAAGATGACCCAGTCAGATAACACCATTTGCATAAATCCAAAATCAACAGTCGTGGGGCCTGCAACGATATTATCGGGATCATACATGATGGCTGGTAAAGCGCTGTATAACGCGAGTTGTAATATGGCATAGGCTCGCAGCATATAAAGTGCAGCTTTTTGTCTACCCGCAACACCTAGCACCATCATCAAGGTCAATATGCATAATAAAACCCCTTGTTGAGCCATCAAACCGCTGACAGAGGTAATAACATACACACACATTAACGCGATGAGTCGCTTAGGAAAGAGAGGTTTGTTTTGCTCTTGAGGTGCTGGTGCGCTGTCTGTCACTTCTGAAAGTTGATCAGACGTACGGTTGTCAGTGTTAAGTTCAGTTTCTTGTTGAGGGTTGTTTTTATTATCAGTCATAACGCCTTAACTTTATTGTTTATTATTCTTTTGTTTATTACTTCGACAGTTACGCCTTGTTTTACTTCATCATTTGCGCTGCAACGGCTGAGGGCATTAAAAACTAAGCTTATTAAGCACGCTTCATAAATCCTCATTATAAGTGCACTGATTGAGCATTTAGCCAGCTACAGCGTAAATGATAAAACTCGATTAGTGTTTAGCTTGTTTCTTTGGCGTTAAACGTTGGTCAAGTTCATAAGGTGGGATAACAACCCCCAGATCTTCTTGAACGGGGAAAACGGCAACAAATAGGTCATCTTCTTCCATACCAGACACCCAACGTTGTTGGAATTCACTTAATGGAATTGATAGTGGTTCACAATCTTTCCACTCTTCAACAGCCCAAAGTTTTGCCGCTTCTTCAGAAGGCCACATCGGGATACAATCTTCATCTTCTGTTGTTAGCATGACACAGCCATCTTGATCTTGCAGGCTCCAGATTTGTTGTTCTTGTTTAACTTGCTCAACTAAATAGTCATAGCGTGCTTCAGGGGTCATATTAAGTTGGTCGGCAATTGATTTCATTTTGCTGCTCATGGTTGGCTCTCATAACAAGGTGTCGCAAATGTGGCGTACAGTAACGCAATTGGGTCATGATAACATTGACTGCTAAATTGAAAAAGAAAAGAGCACACTCGGTGCTCTTTGATAGATATAGCCTCACTCAATATACTAATGCTCAGCGGGTTGCTCAAAAAAGCGGAAGATCATACCAGCGAGAATCGCCCCAGCGATTGGCGCAACCCAGAATAACCATAACTGCGACAATGCCCAGTCTCCAACAAAAAGCGCAGGACCAGTACTTCTAGCTGGATTTACAGATGTGTTAGAAACAGGAATACTGATTAAATGGATTAAAGTTAAGCCTAAACCTATGGCAATGGGAGCAAAGCCAGCTGGAGCACGTGCATCTGTCGCACCAAGTATGATTAATAAAAAGAATAAGGTCATGACCACTTCTGTGATCAGCACGGATGTCATGCTATAACCGCCTGGTGAATGTTCGCCAAATCCATTTGATGCAAACCCACCTGCAAGACTAAAACCATCTTGACCACTCGCGATTAAAAACAACACCCCTGCACCAGCAATCCCCCCCGCGACTTGGGCAAGGATATATGGTGCTAGTTCCGCAGTCGGGAAACGACCGCCTGCCCATAATCCAAAAGATACAGCTGGGTTTAAGTGGCACCCTGAAATATGACCAATTGCAAAGGCCATCGTAAGAACGGTTAACCCAAATGCTAAGGCAACACCTAATAACCCAATGCCGACATCCGGAAATGCCGCAGCGATAACGGCACTACCACAACCTCCTAATACGAGCCACAAAGTACCAATGAACTCTGCTAACATTTTTTGCTGAATACTCATTTAAATGTCCTTATAAAAATTGAATACTGCTGTTTAAAACACAATTAACGTCCACAAAGAGTTAAGCAGTAAACCTTTATAAATTCAATTGAACATCATTGATAAATTGATGGGAGCTTGAGTGATGAAAATGGGAAGGCTGAAGCGATGTATTTTCATTCGTCGCTGCATCATGTTATTGAATGAAGGTAATGGTTAATAAGCGCTGTAAAAATTACCTAAAATCGCAGCTCGTTTTGCTCCTGTCACTGCGGGTAAGTTCCCGGTTTTTCCTAATACATGGCGCATTGCGAGCCAAGCAAAAGCGATTCCTTCAACCCATTTAGGATCGATACCAATGTCGCTGGTGGTAGAAAGTGACAGTTGAGGCAGTAATTGCTTAAGTCGCTTCATTAACTCTGAATTTAAAGCGCCACCACCGCAGACAAACACTTCTCCATTTTTAGCAATGGCTTGAATGTCGTTAGCAATAGAGTGACAGGTTAAGTCAAGTAGCGTGGACTGAATATCAGCAGGTTGTAGATGAGAGAAGTTAGCCAATTGCTGTTCAAGCCATGCTTGGTTAAATAGCTCCCGGCCCGTACTTTTAGGGTAATCCAATGCGAAGTAGGGGTGAGATAAAAGTTGCTTTAGAAACGCTGGGTCGGTGTTACCAGAAGCTGCCCATTGTCCTGATTCATCAAAAGGGCGTTGTAACTCTTGATTAATATACGCATCCATCAAGGTATTACCTGGGCCTGTATCAAATCCAATGACTGCTTCACTGTCACCATTGAGGTAAGTAATGTTCGCTATGCCTCCAATATTGAGAATAAAGCGGTGACAATCTTTCTGAGCAAAGCTGGCATGATGAAATGCTGGAACAAGCGGTGCGCCTTGTCCACCTAAAGCAATATCTTTACGACGAAAATCGGCAATAACATTAATATCGGTTTCAACGGCGATGGTTTCAGGATCGCCAATTTGCAGCGTAAAGCCTTGCTCTAAATTAGGCATATGCCGAATTGTTTGCCCGTGACTGCCAATGGCAATAACCGCAGATTTATCAATTCCCGCACGGTCGACTAGCTCATTAACTGCTTGGGCAAATAACAACCCCATTGCGCGATCTGTTCTTCCCATAATATTAATTTCATCAGAATTTGGGGAACATAAACGATGTAGGTTATTTAATATATGAGCAGGAATTTCAAGGGTATGAGTTGCTATTAGTTCGATATGATTATTTGAGAAGTCAACCAATACAGCATCAATGCCATCCATGCTAGTGCCAGACATTAACCCTATGAAGTAACCTGGCGACTGCGTGTTGCTGCCGTCAGTTTGAGTTGTGTGAGTTTGTTTCTGAGATATAGCGTTCGTTGCATTCATGGTAATGCTCATTATCTGTGTAGTCATAAAAAAGGCAGCCAATACTCATGGTAAATACTCGCCGTAAATATTAACTTCTAGTATTACGATAAAAGGTGGATTCAAGGCTGCGCATTGAATGCTAGTTTGTCGAGTTACTGGCGTAATGCAATTGCTTGTTTTGCTCGATTTTAGCCATTAATTGCTTACTTAACGCATCAAACTGTGACTTCTCTTTTTTATCAATAGGCTGTGATTTTGGCAGCTTTATTGTGCGGGGATTACGGTGCACACCATTGACGATAAATTCATAATGCAAGTGTGCGCCAGTCACGCGGCCCGTTTTACCTAAGGTACCAATAATTTGACCTTGTTTTACGGTATCGCCACGTTTTACTTTTCTTTTGGTTAAGTGCAAATACTTGGTTGTGTAAGTATCGTTATGCTTAATGAAAACATAATTACCGTTGTACTTGTTGTAGCTAGCCTCAACCACTTTACCACGACCTGCAGCTTTAATTGGCGTACCAATAGCGGCAACATAGTCGACACCTCGGTGCGCTTTCACTTGCCCTGTCACAGGGTGTAGTCGGCGTGGGTTAAAGTTAGAGCTGACGTACTTAAAATCAACCGGAGAGCGTAAGAATGCTTTACGCATGCTATCACCTGATTCTGAATAATATTCTCCGTCAGTGTATCTAACTGCGGTATATCGTTCGCCTTGGTTGTAAAACTCAGCAGCAAGAATATTCCCTGTGCCGATAAATTGACCATCAACGTATTCTTCTTCGAACATCAGCGCAAAATGATCGTCCTTACGGATATCCAGTGCAAAATCGATATCCCAACCAAAAATGTTTGCCAGTTGCATAATGTGATTTGCTGATAACCCAGCAGTGGCGGCAGCATTCCAAAAGTTACTGCTTATATTGGCTGTGATAAATTTAGTTTCTAAGGTGATGGTTTTAACCGTTACCTTTTCTTCAAATTTATCTTGGTTCTTGGTTATCACCAGTGTGGAAATCTTATCCATCTGATAACTCAGCTCTGTCACTTCGCCCTGAGCATCCTTTGTCACAGTGAGCTCTTCACCGGGCATAATTTTTAATAAATTTTTCTTGGACTTTGGCAAGCGAGTGATTTGATAAACATCTCGCGGTGTTAATCCCGCTCGGTTTGCCAGTCCGCCAAAGGTATCTCCTTTGGCCACTTTATAGCTTTTATGGGACAGTAAGTCAGCTTCTCGATAAGGGACTGCGTTTTCTTGGTCTTTTGGGGTTGATAGTAGGGTATTATCCGAAACCGATAATGGGTCAAGGTTAGCAATAGGATTACTGTCTTTAGATGGCGTTAAGGTATCCGTATCTTGTCGTGTCATTTCAGACGTAGTGGATCGACGAGATTGGCCTGGCGGAGTGGGCGTTCTAAATGCAAGTGGCACAGAATATTCAGACTGTTTATTAGGTGATGATGACTGAGTATTATCTTGATTAGTGTGTTGTGCATTAATGCGAGCAGAGATATCAACACTACCAGAAGTGACTTGTTTTGACGCTTGGACATCATCAGAGGGGAATAGCACGATAATCATCGTGAAAATTACTAATAAACTGAGTGCAATTTGATGCGCTTTTGGCAGTAATTTGAATAAAGTGATTAACTTTGCCATTGACCTGAGTACCAATTTCTCTTTTTCGTTGTAATCCCCTTAGTGTACACACTTTCAATTAATGTGGCTAACAAGTAACATAGGCCTCTTATTTTTTTAAAGCTGCAGGAGTAGGTGCCGAAATGGCTGATTTAGACCAAGTGTTAGCAGAACTTAAACGTGGTACCGACGAAATATTAGTCGAGTCTGAGCTGCTAGAAAAACTTAAAGAAGGGCGTCCTTTAAGAATTAAGCTAGGTGCAGATCCTACCGCTCCAGATATTCACCTAGGCCACACTGTTATTTTGAATAAGTTACGTGCTTTTCAAGAGCTAGGTCATGAGGTTATTTTCTTGATTGGTGACTTCACCGGAATGGTAGGTGACCCAAGTGGTAAGAATAATACTCGTCCTCCGTTAACTCGTGAAGATGTACTTGCAAATGCTGAGACTTACAAAGAGCAAGTTTTCAAAATCCTTGACCCAGCCAAAACTCGCATTGAGTTTAACTCAAGTTGGTTAGAGCCATTAGGTGCTGCTGGTATGATCCGTCTAGGTTCTAAGCAAACTGTTGCACGTATGATGGAACGTGATGATTTTAAAAAGCGTTATGCAGCCGGCCAGTCAATTGCTATTCACGAGTTTATGTATCCTTTACTACAAGGTTACGACTCTGTCGCATTAAAGGCAGATGTAGAATTGGGTGGTACCGATCAAAAATTCAATTTATTAATGGGCCGTGAGCTACAAAAAGCGGAAGGGCAAAAGCCGCAATCAGTCATTATGATGCCGCTATTAGTTGGACTTGATGGCGTTAAGAAAATGTCTAAGTCTGCTCATAACTATATTGGTGTGAGTGAGCCTGCGAATGAAATGTTTGGCAAAATCATGTCTATTTCAGATGATTTAATGTGGAGCTATTTCGAGCTGCTTTCATTCCGTCCATTACAAGAAATTGCCCAGTTTAAAGAAGATGTTACTAATGGTCAGAACCCGCGTGATGTGAAGATTGCTTTAGCAAAAGAAATCATTGCAAGGTTCCATGACCAAGAACAAGCTGATGCAGCACATCAAGAGTTCATCAACCGCTTCCAAAAAGGTGCGATGCCAGAAGATATTGATGAGCTAGACCTTGAAGCTGGTGAAGGCCTAGCGATTGCTAACTTACTTAAAAATGCAGGTTTAGTAGGTTCTACGTCTGATGGCATGCGCATGGTTAAGCAAGGCGCTGTGAAAATGGATGGTGAAAAGCTGACTGATACTCGTCAAGTCTTTGAGGCGGGCGTGAGTGCTGTGTTCCAAGTCGGTAAGCGTAAATTTGCTAAAGTGACTCTGGTTTAATTTGAACTAAACGAGAAACGTTAAACTAAAAAACGACTCAAATGAGTCGTTTTTTTATGTCTTGCTGTCAATAAATCCTGTGGCTACTGTGATTGTAATTGATCAGACATCGTTTGGTAGTCCATTAAATCAACTTGTTCTGTCATTCTTTCAGTATTCAAATCAAATTTAAGCGTGGTAACTCCAGGCACTGCTATTTCAATTATTTTACCTGGTTTGCCAAATTGATCACCTGGACCACGTAAGTGATAATTACCAATTAGGACAACCAATGAGCCTGTATTGAACATATGCTCGATATTGAAACGATACTCTAATACACCTTCGTGAGCACGCTCTAAAAACTCAATGATATGTCGACCACCAGTGTAAGTGACGTTAGCCGTTTTATCGTAAAAAACACTATCACGATTATAAAAACGCCTTAACTGACGATAGTCATGATCGGTTAATGCTTGAATATATTGCACTGCTAATTGTTGTACTTTTGGCATCTCGCCGACAGCGGCTTGTGATGAAAAGCTCATCAAAAAAAGATACGCACTACATAGTAAACCAATTAATCGCACTCAGGGCCTCTTACTTTTTAAATCAAATGCAGGTAAAGACAAATGCCAGCGAATAGCACTTAGGCGAATAATTAAGGTGCTAAACATTGCAAAAAATAATGCGTCAATGCTATCCATTCCGACTTCAATACTCAAGGTATAACAAATCCCGCCTACAATTGATGCAGTCGCATAGATTTCAGTTCTTAAAACCATAGGGACTTGGCGACATAATAAATCACGAATTATACCGCCGCCAACGCCTGTAATTAATCCCATTATCACTGCAGACATACCGGATAATCCGAGCAATAAGGCTTTCTCTGCACCGATAACGGTAAACAGTGCTAATCCAAGTGCATCAGCGACAGGTAAAGTAAGAGTAGGGAGCTTATGAGGTTTTCTAACGAAAATAAAACATGCAAGTACTGTCGCAAGAATAACAATGATGTAATTAGAATCAGTAATCCAAAAAACCGGTGTTGAGCCAGTTATCGCATCTCGAATGCTACCTCCACCAACAGCGGTAACAGATGCGAGAACAATAACGCCAAAAGGATCCATACGGTGTTTACCCGCAGCAAGAGCACCAGACAGGGCGAAAACAGCAGTTCCACATAAGTCGAATAGGTATATCCACTCTATGTTAATCATGGTTTTGCTCTGAACTTGCACGTTGCTTTTGGCTAAATTCTTCAATATGGATATTCAATGCATCCACGGATATGCGGATTTCGATAACCGATAAGATTAAAGAATAAAGCAAAAACAATAAGCTAACGCCAAAAACAATAGAGCCTGTATGGAAGAAACCTAAATAAATGAAAATCATGCTGATCACACAGATAGCAAAACTTACAACACCCGCTTCTTGCATGCGTCTAATGATACTGATGCGTTGGCGTAAATTTTTAATTTGCTCGTTATCAACAGGCTTGCCTGAGGCACTCAGGCTGCGGATCAGTGCAGCAAGTGAAAAAAAACGGTTGGTATAGGCTAACAACAATAATGAAATTGCAGGAAATAATAAGCCGGGTGTTGTTAACGAAATTTGGATGTTATCTAACAAAAAGGTTTGCCTCTAAATAGTGCTACCGCACGTCTAAGTCCGATATGATAACGCTTTTTCGCTAAAAATTACATTGATTGAACCCACCTTAATGCGGTCCATAAAATAGGAATAGCGATGGTAAAAGATAACCAAAAAGTGACAGCCCAAGTCGTTAAGCTAATTGCATTACGGACATCTGCAATGGTAGGCACTCTTGATGGGTTAATCTTAGTAATACTGACACGATATTCAGCATTTTCTATCGTCATCTTCTGGGGGCCACCTAGTTCAATTTGCAAGATTTTTGCGCCAAGATACAAGCTAGAAGCGCCATACACACCTTGAATGTTCTTTGACTTTTTAAACATCGCGCCGAGATTACTAAGGCCGCCCTGAAGGACTAATGTTAGATTCCATAACCACTGAGGAACAGCAAATGCGATACGGTTAATCCAGTATACTGCTGCACCAAAGTAACGGTACTGCGGAACGTAATTAGGCCAACAGTGTTCAAGTTGTTTGAATAAATGCAGTAACAATACTAACGGAGTACCGCCTAACGCATAGAACAAAATTGTTGCGACAGTGCCGTAACTTGGGCTTATCAGCAACCGTTCTATTGTGGCTTTACATATCCCCATTTCAGATAAACTGGCTGTATTTTGCATTAACCAAGGGGAAAGGTAAGTTTTAGCTAAGCCTTTTTGTCCGTGCTCTAGAGCACTAATGACATCTTTTGCAACGGGTTTAAATCCAGCGTCACTGATACAGAAATACAGCACGAGAAAGTCAAAAAACCAAGGGTAAGCAGCTAAAGAAAGAATAAAGTAAATAATAAACCAAATCGGTATAACTAATAGCGTGGTAGCCATTATTCCAGCAATTAATTGCTGCTGAGCTGAACGCTGCGGATGGTTTACTTTTTTACTGAGTAGTAAAGCAAATTGATGAAACCACACAATAGGATGCAGGTGGCGAGATAAAGGCGCAACTCTTGAAATAAGCAGCGCCATAAAGAGCACCAAGCAGCTTTTTAGTAAGTTGCCATCTGAGCGAAGCAGTTGTTCATAAAACGTGTTATCAGTGATTATGCTATCAAACATTCATCTTCACCCAGGTATGCTAACAATGAATTGCTACAAGACAATTATAGTTGTTTTAATAATGCGATAACCATTAGCGCTGAGTAATGGCCTGCTTTAACAATATAAGAGTCAAAATCAACAGGTGAGTCATTATTTGCATTGTCTGATAATGAACGAATTACGACAAATGGTACGTTAAATTGATGACAAACCTGTGCAATCGCCGCCGCTTCCATTTCACATGCTGCCATTGTCGGGAAATTGTTTAACATGACTTTAGTGCGTTCAGGATCGCAAATAAAGCTGTCACCAGTCGCAATTAACCCTTCAATTACTTGTGCTTCACCTAGGGATGAAATTGCAGATTTAGCGGCATTAACTAACTTTTCATCAGGAATGAAAGCGGCTGGTTGAGAGGCCATTTGGCCAATTTCGTATCCAAATGCGGTAACGTCTACATCGTGATGACGTACTTCTGATGAAATGACAATATCGCCAATATTTAAGCTGTCGACAAAACCACCTGCTGAGCCTGTATTGATAACGGCATCAACCTTAAAGTTATTAATCACTAGTGTCGTAGCAATACTGGCTGCGACTTTACCGATACCTGAACGAGTAACGACGACGTTTTGTCCCGATAATTGACCTTCAACAAATTCGATTCCAGCAACAGTTGAGTGAACTGGATCTGTCATTGACTCAATTAAATGAGCAACTTCTGGTTCCATGGCGCCGATAATAGCGATTTTCATAATTAAACTCTCAGTATGTGTAATTAGGCCAATGTTAAATGAGAATTGGCAAAAGGATAAAAGGCTTAAATTTGCTAAGGAAGACCGTCAATGGTTCGAACAAGGTTAAGCGGAACTCAATGGCGGCTAATATAGCATAAATGAAATTTGCAGAAGTGATATAGGTAAATTATTTCTAATAAAAAAGCGCATTTTTCAATGCGCTTTTTAGTGTGTTTGAGGTGAATTAACACATTAAAACATGATGTGTTTTTGTTTAAGCATCTTCAAAAGCGTTAAGTATTCCTTGGGCTGCATCACGACCTTCAGCAATGGCTGTTACCACAAGATCTGAACCTCGAACCATATCACCACCGGCAAAGACTTTCGGGTTTGTGGTTTGGAACGGATTATCATCAAACTTACTCGCTTTCACTAATCCCCATTCATTGGTTTCAATACCGTAGTCTTTAAACCAAGGGGCAGGGCTTGCTTGGAAGCCAAACGCAATAATAATGGCATCAGCTTCCAGTACTTGTTCACTACCTGGAATGATTTCAGCTTTTTGACGTCCAGATTCATCTGCAGCGCCCATTTGGGTTTCGACACATTCAATTCCAGTTACAACACCATCTTGTTCTTTAATCGCGACAGGTTGGCGATTAAATAAGAAGTTGACCCCTTCTTCACGAGCATTTTGTACTTCACGGCGTGAACCTGGCATATTGGCTTCATCACGACGGTATGCACAAGTGACGTTTTTAGCGCCTTGGCGAACGGCTGTGCGGACACAATCCATGGCAGTGTCACCACCACCTAGTACAACTACATTCTTGCCTTCAAGGCTTTGATATGGATTTTCTGTGCATTGGGTTCCCATTAACTCATGGGTGTTGCCAATAAGATACGGTAAGGCTTGGATCACACCTTCACTGTCTTCTCCCGGAAGACGTGCTTTCATTGCCGTATATGTGCCCATACCTAAGAATACTGCATCGTATTCATCTAATAGGGTTTGGAATGGGATGTCTTTTCCTACAGTAACGCCCATCTTGAACTCGATTCCCATTCCTTCAAGAACACTTCGGCGAGTCTGCATGACATCTTTATCTAATTTAAAGGCTGGAATACCGTAGGTAAGCAAGCCACCAATTTGTGGATATTTATCGTATACAACAGCTTTAACACCATTTCGACTTAAAATATCTGCACAACCTAAACCAGCAGGACCAGCGCCAATGATTGCTACACGTTCTTTACGTGGAGTAACCTTGCTCATATCTGGTCGCCATCCTTGGCTAATTGCGGTATCAGTAATGTACTTTTCAACATTACCAATAGTGACAGCACCAAAGTCATCGTTAAGGGTACAAGCACCTTCACATAGGCGGTCTTGCGGACATACTCGACCACAAATTTCTGGTAGCGTATTGGTTTCGTGGACTAAGTCTGCCGCTTCAAGGATACGTCCTTGTTCAGCTAACTTAAGCCAATTAGGAATATAATTGTGAAGAGGACACTTCCATTCACAATATGGGTTACCACAATCTAAACAGCGATCAGCTTGCTCTGCCACTTGGGGCTGAGAAAAAGGCTGATAAATTTCGATAAACTGTGTCGAACGCTCTGCTGCAGAGTGTTTAGTGGGATCTTTGCGATCTACCTCAATAAATTGAAAATCATTACTCATCTAAATTACCCCGCCTTAACAGCTAGTTCCGGGCTCTTTTGCTCTATTTTCAGCAAGTCGGCAACGGCAATATTCTTAGGCTTAACTAAAACAAAACAGTCTAACCAGTTTTCGAAATCACTTAAGATCATCTTGGCATGCTCACTTCCTGTTGCTGCTACATGGGCTTCAATCAGTTCTTTTAAGTGTTGCTGCTGGATTGACGATTCTAATTTTTGAGTATCGACGAGTTCGTTATTAACGCGACGACTAAAGTGATTGAAACGGTCAAATATATAGGCAAAACCGCCAGTCATACCGGCACCAAAGTTAACCCCAGTTTGACCTAGTACCACTACAATACCGCCAGTCATGTATTCACAGCCGTTGTCACCCACGCCTTCAACCACCGCGATAGCGCCAGAGTTACGAACAGCGAAACGTTCACCTGCTTGACCAGCTGCATAAACACGCCCGCCTGTTGCACCATACAAACAGGTGTTACCCATAATGGCACTTTCTTCACTTTCAAATGGGCTACCCACTGGTGGATGAATAATAATTTCACCACCTGACATACCTTTACCAACATAGTCGTTGGCATCACCAATCAATGTGAGGTTCAGTCCTGGGCTATTCCATACGCCAAAACTCTGACCCGCACTACCGTTAAACTGCAGTGATAACGGAGCTTTAGCGCCCTTAAGGCCAATGTTCGTTGCAATAAAGCCTGATAATGAGGCGCCTACTGAACGATCGGTATTATTAATATTGTACTGTTTAGTGAAACTTGAGCCTTCAAGTACCGCTTGACTGCTATCGGCAACAATTTGTAGGTTTAAGTCACCTTTGTCATCCGGTGGATTAAGCTCTTTCCAAGTAATATCGGTGCCAGCTGGGACTTTAGGTTGATAAAGAATAGGGGCTAAATCTAATCCTAGTTGCTTGGCTGTTTGACCTTCAAGGGCATATAACCAGTCGGTTCGACCGACGAGATCTTCAAACTTGGCAACACCAAGTTTTGCCATCCATTCACGAACCTCTTCAGCAACAAACTCGAAATATGTCATTACTCGCTCAGGTAACCCGTGATAATGGTTGTCACGTAGGTTTTTATCCTGTGTTGCCACACCTGTTGCACAGTTATTTAAATGACAAATTCGTAAATACTTACACCCAAGCGCAATCATTGGCACAGTACCAAAACCAAAGCTTTCAGCACCTAATAACGCAGCCTTGATGATGTCCATACCTGTTTTTAAGCCGCCATCAACTTGTAGGCGGATCTTGTGACGTAATCCGTTTTCAACAAGTGCTTGATGTACTTCTGCTAAGCCTAATTCCCAAGGAGAACCTGCATACTTAACTGAGGTAATTGGACTAGCACCAGTACCACCGTCATAACCAGAGATGGTAATCATGTCTGCGTAAGCTTTAGCTACCCCCGTCGCAATTGTGCCGACACCCGGCTCTGAAACGAGCTTGACTGAAACTAATGCTCTTGGATTGATTTGCTTTAAATCGAAAATAAGCTGGGCTAAATCTTCAATAGAGTAAATATCATGGTGTGGAGGCGGTGAAATCAACGTAACCCCAGGTCTTGCATGGCGCAGACCAGCGATTTCTACACTGACTTTATGACCAGGAAGTTGTCCACCTTCACCTGGTTTAGCGCCTTGTGCCACTTTAATTTGCAATACATCAGCATTCACTAAGTAATGAGCTGTCACACCAAAACGACCGGATGCAATTTGTTTGATTGCTGAATTACGTTCGCTATTAAAACGACTAGGATCTTCTCCACCTTCACCAGAGTTAGAGCGTCCTCCTAGACGGTTCATAGCTACAGCTAGTGCTTCATGCGCTTCAGGACTTAATGCACCAATACTCATTGCAGCACTATCAAAGCGCGGGAATAAGTGCTCAGCACCTTCAACGCTTGCAGCATCGATTGCAGCTTTGTCACCTTTAACACCAATTAGATCTCTTAATGTCGCGATTGGTCGATCATCAACGAGCGCTGCAAACTTCTTATATTTTGGATAATCTTTATCTTTTAAGCTTTGTTGAAGTGTATTAACCACATCAGGGTTAAAGCTATGGTACTCACCGCCCTCAACATATTTCAGTAAGCCACCTTGTGGTAATGGCACATGGGCACGGTAGGCCGCTTTATGAAGTGCTTTTTGATCTGCAGCTAAATGCTCAAAGCTTGCCCCTTCGATACGGCTTATGACACCTTTGAAACATAATTCAATCACTTCAGATGACAAACCAATAGCTTCGAATTGTTGGCTGCAACGGTAAGAACCTACAGTACTGATGCCCATTTTGGACATAATCTTACGAAGACCTTTTTCGATGCCTTGACGGAAGTTCAGCATCAATAAACTATCATCTTCAACTTGGTTCTTTTTCGCCATCGCTGAAATAGATTCATATGCTAGATATGGGTAAATAGCGGTCGCACCAAAACCAAGTAACACAGCAAAATGATGTGGGTCACGAGCCGAAGCCGTTTCAACAATGATGTTAGTATCGCAGCGTAAGCTCTTATCAACTAAGCGTTGCTGCACTGCGCCAACAGCCATAGCTGCTGGAATGACTTGTACATTTTTAGCAGTGGCTCTGTCAGATAAAATAAGTAGCGTTGTTCCGCTTCTTGCCAAGCGCTCAGCATCATCTGTTACACGTTCAATGGCTTGCTGTAAGCTTTCGTGTGCATCGTAATTTAAATCAACGGTGTTTGCTCGGTAGTAAGAGCTATCTAAGCCTAATAATTGGTTGAAATCACTGAATAGCAGCACAGGTGAGTCAAACATCACTCGATAAGCAACACCTGTAGTCTCGCAAAATAGGTTTTGCTCACGCCCCACACAAGTGGTTAATGACATTACGTGTTTTTCACGTAGAGGATCGATTGGTGGGTTAGTTACCTGGGCAAACTTTTGACGGAAATAGTCATATAAAGAACGAGACTTCTTAGACAATACAGCCATTGGGGTATCGTCACCCATTGAACCGGTTGCTTCTTCGCCTTTTGATGCCAATATCCAAATGACTTGTTCGAGCTCTTCTCGGCTATATCCAAACTGCTTTTGATATTGAAGCAATACTTCAGGTGTAAACTGACTAGCACCTTGTTGAGCTGCTTCAATTTGATTTGCAGGGATAAGTGTTTGACTATTTTTAGCCATCCACTCTTTGTATGGATGGCGACGTTTTAAATCATTATCAATTTCAAATGATGAATATAAACGGCCGTTCATCGTATCTAGGACTAATAGTTCACCTGGACCAACACGACCTTTTTCTACAACCTCATCAGCTGAGTAATCCCAAATGCCGACTTCTGATGCCAAGGTTAGAATTCTGTCTTTAGTAATCACATAGCGAGATGGACGCAGACCATTACGATCGACGGCACAGGCAGCATGACGACCATTACTCATCACGATACCTGCAGGTCCGTCCCAAGGCTCCATATGCATTGAGTTGAAATCGTAAAATGCTTTTAACTCGTCATCCATTTCAGGATTACTTTGCCATGCAGGTGGAATCAATAAGCGCATCGCACGGTATAAATCCATGCCACCAGATAATAGCATTTCTAGCATGTTGTCTAATGAAGAGGAGTCAGAACCCGTTTCATTCACAAAAGGTGCGGCTTGTTGTAAGTCAGGTAATAGTGGCGAGTTAAACTTATAAGCACGCGCACGAGCCCATTGGCGGTTGCCAGTAATGGTATTGATTTCGCCATTATGAGCTAAGAATCTAAATGGTTGTGCAAGTGGCCATTTAGGTGATGTATTTGTTGAAAAGCGCTGGTGGAAAAGACAAATCGTACTTTTAAGACGAATATCAGCAAGATCGGTATAAAAAGACGGCAGATCTGCAGGCATCATTAAGCCTTTATAGACGATGACTTGTCCTGACAGACTCGCGACATAAAAATCCTTGTCATCGACAATTTGTTGCTCAAGTCGGCGTCTAGCCATATATAGACGACGTTCTAAGTCTTTTTCACGCCAGCCAACAGGGGCGTTAATTAATACTTGGTAGATCTCTGGTAAGCTCTTGCGACCAATTTCGCCGAGCACGTCAGGATTGACTGGTACCTTTCTCCAGCCTGCAACACTTAATGTTTCACGTTGTAGTTCTTTTTCTAATATAGCTTTAGACGCTTCAGCTTTAACTGGGTCTTGGCTAAGAAACAGCATACCAACAGCAAATTTACGACTTAGATGCCAATCATTTTCTGTTGCTACAGCAGCAAAAAAGTCTTTTGGCATCGACATTAGTAGTCCACAGCCATCACCTGTGCGACCATCCGATGCAATACCGCCACGGTGTTTCATTCTGTCTAAACCGTGAATAGCAGTACGGACAATACGATGGCTAGCATCGCCATCCATTTGGGCTATTAAGCCGAAACCACAATTGTCCCGCTCAAAGCTGGGATGATATAAGCTCATACAAAAACTCCCTAAACCTAACTTAATACGACTCGGATAATGCGGAGAAGTTCTCATAGATATGCACCCGAACCACTCAAATTAGCCCGATAATGAATAAAGGTCAAACTTAAATTACTCAACAAAATGAATTGTTATGTCTATTACAGATGTTAAAAAAAACCAGCCTTACGTTAACGTAAACTGTATTTTTGTTCGTATAACCTTATGAATAAAAAGAATTTTAAAAAAGTCGGCTTTTTAATTTTACTTTTTGTTAACACTTTAGTCTAATTGATTTAGTTTTATAAATAGTGAATTTATTTTCAAGCACAGTTGCAGTGAACTATTTATTTAATTTGCGTATTTATTCACTTTGATAGTTGGTTTTAAATTAATCAAATTAACCATTTGTGAAGTTGTACTGACATTGGTTGAAATATAATCGCATTAATTCATCATTTCTTGATATAGCACCAAGTATTTACTCTTTAAGCTGTATATCATCGGCCACTTTTTGAAAATTGAGGATTGGCAGTGGGTTTAGATGATTACGTGAATACATTTGGTGCTGTATGTAAACAGCAATACGGTGGACGGATCAGAAAGCTGACTATCGATGCTAAATTCACTTGCCCAAACAGAGATGGCACCCTTGGTAAAGGCGGCTGTACATTCTGTAATGTTTCTTCGTTTAGTTATGAGCAAGGGACTGAGGCCAGTATCTCAGAACAACTGAGCCAAGGTAAGCAACGTTCAGTATTAGCAAATGCACCCGCTTCTACCTCTAAATATATAGCATACTTCCAAGCTTATACTAGTACTTACGATGAGTATCAGGTGTTAAAGCAAAAGTATGACGAAGCGATAAAAGATGCCGACATTGTTGGATTACATATTGGTACCCGTCCAGACTGCGTACCGGATGATATATTGGACTTACTTGTCAGCTATCAAGATAAAGGAATTGAAGTCTGGTTGGAGCTTGGTTTACAAACGGCGAATAATGGAACTTTAAAAAAAATTAACCGCGGCCATGATTTTGATAGTTATAAAGACACTGTTATAAGAGCAAGAAAACGTGGGATTAAAGTCTGTGCTCATTTGATTCTTGGTTTACCTGACGAGACGTTTGAAGATTACCTTTCCAGTTTAACGCAAGTTATATCAACAGGTGTTGATGGTATAAAATTACATCCATTACATATTGTTGAAGGAAGTGTCATGGCTAAAGCTTGGCGACATAAAGGAATGCCTTTATTGAGTCTGGAAGATTATGCTCACTACGCGAGTGAGTTAATTAGACATACTCCAAAAGAGATAATTTTTCATAGAGTCACAGCATATGCTAAAAAACCGATGTTACTTGCTCCAGAGTGGTGTGCTTTTCGTTGGGATGGCTTAGTAGCAATTGTCAAAAACTTAGCCGAGAATGGCGGACAAGGGCATTATGTTACCGGCGGAACAGTGTAAAAAGTAACCAGTTTGCATGTTTTGCAGTGATTTATATGGGCGGATTTTAATTTTTTGTTAAAACCATGTAATTAGTTTACGAAAATTGGACTTGAAAAGCGCTGAGTTGTTGCATAGGCGATTATTGCGAGTATTATAAATTCCAATTTTACAGAAATAAATTAGAAAGAGGTGCCACAATGGCCACAGTCCAGCTAGAGTCTATTTTAGATCTCAATACTTTAGAGCAATATTGTAGTGCTATTGGTGCAGGTACTTTATTAAAAAGTGTCGTGTTATTTGAGCAATTAATGCCTGAGTATGTAGGTAGTTTAGTTAAAGCAAATGATGTGAATGATAAAGATACATTATGCGCAGAAGCTCATAAATTTAAAGGCGCTGCTGGTTCAGTTGGTTTGAAGCGCATTCAGCAGTTTGCACAAAAACTGCAGCATGGTGAAGAGTCATCATGGGAAGCTGAGCACAACGCTTGGTTAGCTGAAATTGTTGAGCATGCTGGTTCAGATTTACAGCAATTAAAAGCATTCCTAGAAGCCAAAGCATAATCACTGCTGGTTTATAGCGACATTAAAAGTCCCGCAAGGGGCTTTTTTTTTGGTCTTTTTTTTGAGAATAGTAAAATTGAGCTATGGATCGCGCAGCTGTGATTGTTATTTGTTGTGACTTAATTCATTATTTAAATGAAATCTTCTTAGGGTAATCGATTAAATGAAAAACCTACCGAGTTTAAAAAATCTATTCTATCTGGTTAACTTGCACCAAGAACAAAATTTTAACCGAGCTGCTAAGTCATGCTTTGTTAGTCAATCTACTCTATCGAGTGGCATTCAAAATCTTGAAGAACAACTGGGCTACCAATTAATCGAGCGAGATCATAAATCATTTATGTTCACAGCAATAGGTGAGGAAGTTGTTGAAAGAGCGAGAAAGCTGCTTACTGATGTTGATGACTTAGTTGAATTGGTTAAAAATCAGGGTGAGCCTATGACTGGAGAGATCCGCTTAGGTTGTATTCCAACTATTGCCCCTTTCTTATTAAGCCGTGTAGTAAAGCAATGTCAGCAAGATTATCCACAATTGAGTTTATTGCTAAAAGAAGACACTACCGACAGCTTATTAGACTCATTAGGAAAAGGTGAGCTGGATTTATTGATACTTGCATTACCAGTAGATACTACTGGATTTCACAGTATGAAAGTGGGTATTGATCCTTTTAAAATGGTCGTTCATGAAGAGTTATCGGGTGGGATAATAAACCCGATTGATTATCAAAAAATGCCAGATGAAAGTATTTTCTTACTGCAAAGTGAGCACTGTATTACTGGTCATGCTATTACTGCTTGTCAGTTAGGCAATAGTGCCAAAATTAACCCTTTTGCTGCGACCAGTCTACATACATTAGTTCAAATGGTTGATAGCAAATTAGGCACCACATTCTTACCGCAAATGGCAATTGATGCTGGGATCTTAAAAGATACTGAGTTGAATATAATGAACCCGCCAGGTGAAAGCCCTTATCGAGATATCGGCTTGGTGTGGCGTCAAACAACTAGCAGAATCGCCACATTCAGAACATTAGGCTTAATGCTAGAGAACTTACTCGCTAAACCTGAGTAGTCTGTTGTTGAAAGGGAGTTTATTAGCAAGTTCATCTAGATAAATACCTTGTTATCGGTAAGAAGCGGGTAGAGAGGTTACTTACTTCTTACAAACCTTGATTGTTCCGTTCGAACCCGTTTTTACATCGTAGCTAACGGGTTTACTTTTTATCTGGGAAAAACAACAGGAATAAGAAGTTTATAAGGCGCTTTGTACTTTTGAGTAAGCTAAGGTGAACTGGAGAGGAGCAAAGGCAAGGGGCGCTAACGAGGGATATTTAATTATATTCCTTAAGTTGCTTGTTTAGGGCTTTTTAGGGCTCACACCATACACTTCAATTTCATGCTTTTTGCCTTTGAGCTTCATAGCGCCTAAATCTGATAACTCAAATCGACTATCTTGTCTTTCTAGGCGGTGTGCCACCTCCCCAGAAATAAGCATTCTTTGACCTAGCGGGTTACATTGGTCTTGTAGTCTTGCCAAGGTATTTAACACATCACTGAAAAAGCTAATTTCTTGCTTTTGAACACCAACCACAGCAGCAACAACTTGGCCGCAATGAGCTGCCGCTTTAAATTTAGGCACAAAGCCATAGTGTTCTTCAAAGTAAGGTCGATGCCAGTTAAGTTGTTGGCTAAATTCGTAGTAAATATTCATACAGCGATCTTGCTTGATCCCATCTTCAAGAGGCCAATGAATCAAAACTGCATCACCCATATAGCGATAAATTTCAGCATCATTATCAGTTACTGTATCAGCCAGCATACTAAAACTATCTTGAATTAATCGGCTAAAGCGATAGTCGCCTAGGGTTTCAGCGTGCGCAGTTGAAGATACCATATCAACAAAGAGGAATAGTCGATGTTCATATCTTGGCTGATGGTACTTACCTAAGCCAATGTTCATCAATACTCGAGGGCCCACGAGTAGTGCCATTTGTTCGATAAAGGCAAGGCCTACACGTACAGCGACTAGATATATGATTAATGCTTGAAAAGAAGGACTATAAAGGATGTGCGCTGTGAGCATTTGTCTTAGCGTGACAAGATGATTTTCAATAGCCCACATATTGAGGAATTGGGTAACATAGGCAAGCGTCATTGCGCCTAGCAGTAGAAACAAGCCTTTAAAAATAACTGAGAAGATATAGGGTAAACGACTGATTGCACTAAAGTCAGCGATTAAATTCGACATCCAATGCAGACAACCAAACACAAAACCCATGAAGATGGCTAATGTGGCAAGGTCTGATTTTCCCATAGCCCATTGGGGGAGTTCAGGGGCTTGTGAATAACGAAAAAAGACAAATGCGCCCATGGCTAAACACCATGCTAATATCGCAAATAATAGCTTTCTCGTCTGTCGACGTGCTTTCACTGGTTTATATCTGATCCGTTGATATTTTGAGACAGGCTAGTTTATAGAAAATTACCCTACTTGTCATAGTGGTATTCTAATAACTTTCAAAATAGATTATGAATGTTGATTTATTGTAATGTTATCCAAACGCATTTGTTAGTATTTGGTGGGTGAAATTGATCTTTAAATAAAAACCTCTTGGATTAGATAGTTTAATTAAGCCATTTTCTGCAATTGATTCAGTTAATGAGTGACTATTTGCAGCCTTAGGTCTTAGTTGTAATACTTCTCCGTGTCGAGCTGTCACTTTTTCAACTTGCCCTAATGCGATCATCTCCATTATCTCTTCCCAGTCTTGTTGTAACGCGGTTAGCTGTTCAGGATTTGGGCTCCATAGTACAGGGGTGCCTATTTTTCTGTTTGCTACCGGAATACTTCGATCACCTTGTACTGGTATCCATAAGACTTGCTGTAGCTTATGAAATACGACACTGTTTTCCCATGTAAGGCCCTGGATATTTGTTAACGGTGCAACTGTGACATAAGTTGTTTCAATAGGGCGACCAGATTGGTCTATGGGAATGGTTTTAAGTTCGACCCCTAAGTGCAAAAAATCTTGTTGGGGTTTAGAACCTGCTGTTGCGCCGAGTTCCATCTCAATCAATTGACCAATCCAGCCTTTATCTCTCTTCAAATTATCAGGTACATTGAGTTGATGCTCATTTGCAATATCTCCTAATGAGACACCGGCCATATCATTGGCTCTTTGCATTAATTCTGCGATGGAATTTGGCTGGCTATTCATCATTATTGCTTACTTTCCCCTAAATAGGCTTGGTCATTATAAGTTTACTTGTTTGGCAGTATTTACGCATCTATTGTTACTGGTTATTAATTGTGCAGTGATTTTATTGAAAGTTATTCACTGAGTAAAATAATCCCAATGTACTGATTAATAAGTTTTTTTGTTTAAATTGGTCAATCTGTTTTACCAATTTATTAAGTTACTCTCCTTTTGCTCTACTATTTCACACATAGTTATCCACAGATTTGATGGATAACTTTAAAAAAGTATCGCTTAACGGATAATTTTTTGTTCGTCAATGCTTAAAAATAGCTTTATTTTAATATTAATGAAATAAAACTCTTGTTTTTTGTGTATAACTTAAAACCCATAAAATGAATTTATTAATAAGTAATTTACCTGGTTAAAAAGTGACCTTTGGTCATCTGGGATAACTGTAGCTAGTCTTGTGTTTTATTTATTTTGTTGAATTTTATGGTTTTATTGTGGTTGTTTGACTTTTTTATTATACGGTAGCTTATGTTCTTTAAAGCAGGTTTTACTGTTATTAGTGAGTTTCGAACAGAGATATCCACAGATTTTGTGGATAATGTGCATTAATATTTTTCCCTTCTGTTGATAAAAGTAATAATTCTTAAATTTTATCCCAAGTTATGCCGTTATTAGTTGATTGCCCGTAGCCGTGCTTTATGAAACAATCTAATCATTAATTTGTAGTGACATTGGAGTCCATGTGATTGATAGCGACGGCTTTCGCGCAAATGTGGGCATTATAATCTGTAACAAATTTGGTCAAGTTATGTGGGCCAGACGGTTTGGACAACATTCATGGCAGTTTCCACAAGGTGGCGTTGATGACGGAGAAAGTCCTGAACAAGCTATGTACCGTGAATTGTATGAAGAAGTTGGTTTAAAGCCGGAAAATGTACAAATTTTAACGTCAACACGCTCATGGTTAAGATACCGTTTACCAAAAAGATTGATTAGACAAGAAAGTAAACCTATTTGTATTGGTCAAAAACAAAAGTGGTACTTATTACAGCTTAAAGATAGCGATGACAGTATTAATTTGAACTCCTGTGGACACCCTGAGTTTGATGACTGGCGTTGGGTGAGTTATTGGTACCCAGTAAGGCAAGTTGTTTCTTTCAAACGAGATGTTTATCGTAAGGTTATGAAAGAGTTTGCATTCACCACTTTAGCGTTTCAAGGACGTGAGCCCAATCGCAAACGAGGGCGACACCGTAATTAATGTAAACTGATAGGGGATAAAATCGTGTTAAACACGCTCAGGGATATAACTCAAGCGGTTGCTGGAGCTAGCAGTCTTGAGTCTGCACTGACACAGTTGGTTTCGCAAACAAAGTTAGCGATGCAAACTCAGTGCTGTTCAGTATATATTCTTGAGCAACAACACCTTGTCTTATCGGCGACAGACGGCTTGGCTGTTGCCGCCATCAATTTTGTTAAAATGCCCCTTTCTGAAGGACTGGTGGGGTTAGCTGCTGAAAAAGAAGAAGCCGTTAACCTTGCCGACGCCAAAACACACCCACGCTTTAAGTTTTTTCCAGAAGTAGAAGAGGAAGAGTACCGAGCGTTTCTTGCTGTTCCTATTATTTTTCAAAAACAAGTGGTTGGAGTTATTGTGGTTCAGCAGCCACAGCCTCGACAGTTTAGTGAGAATGAAGAAGCCTTTTTAATGACGCTGGCAGCGCAGCTGGCGGTGGTCATTCGTAGTCTCAAGAACAAAGCGGCGATTAGCAATGTTCAGCAACAAGTCGTTTTCAAAGGGGTTAGCGCATCTAAAGGGATCGCCATTGCAGATGCATTTGTATTAGGCGGTGCGATATCTTTAGTGCAGCCAGATCAACAATGTAGCGATACCGAGCAAGAAACCCTTAGACTGAAAGCTGCAATGCAGCGTTGTAAAGATGCAATCAGTGCCTTGTCCCAGCGTTTTGACCGTGAAAACGTGGATGATATAGCATCTATATTTTCAGCGTTACAACTCTTGCTTAATGAGGCTAGTTTAGGTGGTGAATACATACGAGAGGTGAGTTTAGGCTGGCAAGCTGAATCAGCCGTTAGCCGCGTTTCAATTCGCTATATTGATCAGTTTATGGCAATGGAAGATCCTTACTTAAAAGAACGCGCTAGCGATATTCGCGAACTCGGACAAAAAGTATTACGCCAACTTATAGAGCCAGATAAGTTAGATTTAGCCCCTTCAAAACCTGTTATTTTAGTTGCTAAAGAAGTGGATGCGACACTACTCGCTGAATTCCCACGAGGGAAACTAGCAGGGATCGTCACCGAACTTGGGGGAGTTAACGCCCATGCCGCTATTTTAGCTCGAGCATTAGGTGTGCCAGCCATTGTCAGTGTTGATCAAGTCATTGCGGCCAATATTGACGATAAAAAACTCGTTCTTAATGCGACTAGCGGTCAGCTTCTTGTTTCTCCTTCAGAATCCGTGCTACGTGAATATTACACTTTAATTTCGGAAAATCAGGAACAGCAACGTCAATTCTCAGCTGAATTGTCATTACCTGCGCAGACAACGGACGGCCATCGTATTCAGTTATATCTGAATGCTGGTCTATTAAGTGGGTTAAGTACCGACATGGCCGAGGGTGCAGATGGGATTGGGTTATATCGTACGGAAATTCCATTCATGCTACATCAGCGATTTCCGAGTGAAATTGAGCAAGTTCATGTGTATAAACAAGTGTTATCTGCTGCTCGTGATAGACCTGTGGTTATGAGAACATTAGATGTGGGAGGAGATAAACCCTTACCTTATTTTCCTATCAATGAAGATAACCCCTTTCTTGGCTGGCGAGGTATTCGATTATCCCTTGACCATCCAGAGTTATTTTTGATGCAGCTACGGGCAATGTTAACGGCAAATGTAGACTCATCACAGCTACAAATTTTGCTACCTATGGTCAGTAACCTTGATGAAATTGATAGGACTTTATTATACCTAGAACAAGCTTATTCAGAATTAACTGACGAATTACAGCGTAGGATCCCTAAACCTAAAATTGGGGTTATGTTAGAAGTGCCTTCGTTACTCTTTCAGTTAGAAGATGTGGCTAAGAGAGTCGATTTTGTTTCAGTTGGCAGTAACGATTTAACTCAGTATTTACTTGCCGTTGATAGAAATAACCCCAGTGTTAGCTCACTTTTTGATAGCTTTCACCCTGGTGTGTTAAGAGCGTTAAAATGGACAATTACTGATTGTAAACGCTATAAATTGGATGCCAGTATCTGCGGAGAGCTAGCAGGTGAACCAATGGGGGCATTACTCCTTGTCGCTATGGGCTATGACAAATTGAGTATGAATCAAGGCAGTATTGCTCGAATTAATTATTTATTACGCCGGATTGATAAACAGTCATTAGAACAAATTTTGGATACCGCTCTGACACTCTCTAACGGGGAGCAAGTCAGGACATTACTCAATGACTTTTTAGCTGAAAACGGCTTATCTGCCATTTTGCATTAGCCGATTTAGCTATACACGGATAAGGTTTTACTGTGGACAATCTTTTACTGATTTTTTTAATCTGCTTGTTACTGGGCTCATTTGTCGGTTTCATGGCTGGCTTATTAGGTATCGGCGGAGGCTTAATCATTGTCCCAGCCCTTTTATATCTTCTCCCTTGGGTTGGTGTTGAGTCATCTCAGTTAACCCATGTTGCTATTGCAACCTCATTAGCCTCTATTATTTTAACTTCTTTTTCATCTGCGTTAGCTCATCACAAACGTGGAAATGTTCCATGGAATCTATTCAAACCCATGTTGCCGGGTATCATGTTAGGGGCACTAGCGTCTGGGTTTATTTCAGAAAAAATTCCATCTGCTGATTTACAAACCGCATTTTCGATATTTGTGATACTTATGGCCATACAAATGGCGTTCCCATTCAAGCCTAAAGCAAATGAGCAAATACCTGCATTTATCGTGTTATTTTTGGTTTCCTCGATTATTGCTATCGTTGCTGGATTAATGGGTATTGGTGGTGGGGTACTGTTTGTGCCATTTTTGAGCTATTGCGGCATTCAAATGCGCAGTGCTGTAGGGTTTTCTTCGGTAACGGGTTGTCTTATTGCACTAGCTGGTACCACTGGATACATCATTGCAGGCTTAAATGCACCTGATTTACCCCAAGGTACCATTGGCTTTATATACTTACCCGCTTTGTTTGGCATCATTATCAGCTCAATGTTAGTCGCACCATTAGGGGTAAAAATGGCAAGCGTATGGCCGACTGCTGTGCTTAAAAAGATATTTGCACTGTTATTAATGGTTATTGGATTAAAAATGGCGATAACCGCATAAAATTCTTGTTATCATCTACCCAATAATCGGAGACTGTCTCTTCAGGTAACCGAAACTTATCGAGCTTTTATATAGGAATGTACAATGCGTCAGTATTTAAATTTATGCCAAAACATCGTAGACAATGGTCATTGGATAGAGAATGAACGCACTGGAAAACGTTGTTTAACCATCATTAATGCTGATTTAGAGTACGATGTTAAAAATAACCAATTCCCAATTATTACTACTCGTAAAAGCTTTTATAAAGCTGCGATTGCTGAGCTTATTGGCTATATTCGAGGTTATGATAATGCTGCAGATTTTAGGGCTTTGGGCACTAAAACTTGGGATATGAACGCGAATGATAATGCTAGCTGGCTTGCTAATCCACATCGTAAAGGAGAAGACGATATGGGGCGGGTATATGGCGTTCAAGGTCGACGTTGGCAGAAAACCTCAGGTGGTACTGTCGATCAGTTAGCCAAGATTGTTGATAACCTGTCCAAAGGAGTTGATGACCGTGGTGAGATTATTACATTTTATAATCCAGGTGAGTTTGATGTGGGTTGTTTAAGACCATGTATGCATACACATACCTTCTCATTACTAGGTGATACTTTGCACCTAACGAGTTATCAACGTTCGTGTGATGTGCCATTAGGGCTTAACTTTAATCAGATTCAAGTGTTTACCTTTTTAGCATTAATGGCACAAATTACCGGTAATAAGGCGGGTACCGCATACCATAAAATCATTAATGCACATATTTACGAAGACCAATTAGATCTAATGAAGAATGAGCAGCTAACTCGCGAACCATTTCCTTCACCACAATTAAAAATTAACCCAGACATTAAGAGTCTTAAGGATTTAGAAACTTGGGTGACTATGGATGATTTTGAAGTTGTGGGTTATCAGCATCATGATGCGATTAAGTATCCATTTTCGGTCTAATGCTGATCAGATAAGCTAACTCATTGTATTAACGGTTTTTCACTTTTGATAAACCGTTAAAATCATTTGGTTATTGTAAATTACACTGTAATGACAGCTAAACTCTCTCAAATTCACTTCATAAACGACTACACTGATTCGTGTTAACTCACTTCATTTTTGTCTGAGATTGCACCTGGAAGCCTAAAAAACAAGCTAAACTAGTTGTATCCTACTTGGTTAGCATTTTTTGCGCTTTTGACACTGTATTTCACTTCTGTTTAAAACTCACAGTGAATTCCTATACTGATTTCATATTAATAGTTATTCAATGGGAAGTAGTCATATCAGCTTAAGTCTGTTTGGCTGATTATGTTAATAAATAGCCTTTTATTCTTGCTGGATTTTTTCGATAGTTTTTTATTAATAATTCATCAGCTAAAACAGTGTAATGTATGTTATTTCGTCAGTTGAGTAATTTATTGTGAATAAATAAATATGCGCCTAAACTTGAATAATGCGCATATTCCGAGTTAAACGTCGATCTGCTTCGCGTTTAGCGGGTGTTGTGTGATTAATCTCACTGCGTTTTGATACATACATCGGAAATACCGAGGTATTAATGCGAAACTAACGATTATGATTGTTTGAAAAATTCCGATAGACTCGAATTAATTGTTTTTTTTGGAGTGAATTATGGAACGTGCAATTAAGAATTTCTTAAGTCAAGAATCTGCAGGGGGTATCATTTTAATGATCTCTGTAGCACTGGCTATGTTAATGGCAAACTCGCCATTAGCTGGTTTATACAGTGGATTCCTTGATACAGAAGTCCAAGTGCGTATAGGTTCATTAGATATTGATAAGCCATTATTATTATGGATTAACGATGGTTTGATGGCACTTTTCTTCTTATTGATTGGTTTAGAAGTAAAGCGTGAATTATTAGAAGGCGCACTATCTAGTGTTGCTAAAGCTTCATTACCAACTTTTGCTGCTGTTGGTGGCATGGTATTTCCAGCTTTATTTTATCTAGCATTTAACTACTCAGATCCTGTTACTCAGGTTGGTTGGGCTATTCCAGCTGCAACAGATATCGCCTTTGCATTGGGTATTATGGCCTTACTTGGTAGCCGTGTGCCTGTTGCTCTTAAAGTCTTTTTATTAGCCCTAGCTATTATGGATGACTTAGGTGTTATTGTGATTATTGCATTGTTCTACAGTGCTGATTTATCAATGACAAGTTTAATTGTTGCTGCTATTTCTATCACATTAATGGTAGCGCTAAATCGTAAAGGTGTTAGCTCGTTAATCCCTTATGGTTTGTTAGGCGTTATCCTTTGGGTAGCTGTACTTAAGTCTGGTGTACACGCGACTTTGGCTGGTGTCATTATCGCATTCTGTATTCCGCTGCGAGCTAAAGATGGCTCATCTCCTTCAGAGCACTTAGAGCATAGTTTGCACCCATGGAGTACATTCTTTATTTTACCTGTGTTCGCGTTCGCTAATGCTGGTCTATCGCTATCGGGAATGAGCATCACTTCATTAGCAGAGCCTGTGACTATCGGTATTATTTTAGGTCTGCTACTTGGTAAGCCTGTAGGTGTATTACTGTTTAGCTTTGTTGCTGTAAAACTAAAATTAGCTGAGCTACCTCCTGGGATTAGCTGGAATCAAATTATCCCTGTTTCAATTATGTGTGGTATTGGTTTCACTATGTCAGTGTTTATTTCATCACTTGCATTCGAATCGGCCCCTGCACAATTAGGTGACTTTGCTCGCTTAGGTATTCTAATGGGATCTATGCTAGCTGCGGTTATCGGTTATGTATGGCTTGATAAAGTACTTCCTAAAGCTAAAGCTGAAGCAAAGTAGTATCGGAGCAAAAATGAAAACAAAACTGTTGATGTTAGCCTTAGCAATGGGTGTGATTGCCGCACCCGCTCAAGCAACCTCGTTTAATGTTTGCCAAGCAAACGTTGAGTCAAGCGAATGTAAAAGTTATTTAGACGGCGTTGTAGATGGTGCGTTGATGTATCACACTGATGCATCAAGTAGCCGTCTTGAAGCTGATAGTGGATATGAGTCTCGTGCACTTAAATATCGAGCTGGAAAACGTTATCAAGAGGCTAATCGCAGTTATTGTGCAGACAGAAAACCGCATAAAGATGAAATCGTTTTAGCTATTCAGGAACAAACCGCCGCTAAAAACGTTAACAACTTAAATGAGTTATCGATATTAATTGATAGCTTGTTGGACTGTCAGCGATTAAAATAAACCAACGCTCTTAGCTGGTTTATTTACATGCAACATTTAAATTATAACCATCTATATTATTTTTGGATGGTTAGAAAGAAAGGTTCGGTGGCTAAGGCCGCCGAAGCTTTATGTCTCGCACCTCAGACCATAACAGGTCAAATCCGCTCATTAGAAGATCGTCTTAACGGTAGTCTATTTAAACGAGTCGGCCGCTCGCTAGAACCCACTGAACTTGGTGAATTGGTATTTCGCTATGCAGACAAAATGTATAGCTTGAGTTATGAGATGCTGGATTTACTGGCTTACCAAAAAGACGAATCAATTCTATTTGAAGTTGGCTTTGCTGCTGCTCTATCAAAAGCGCTTGCGAGTCGGGTCTTACTGACTGTCATTCCAAATGATGGCTCAATGCACCTAAGTTGTTATGAATCGACCCATGAAAACCTCATTCAACGCTTACGAGAACACAAGTTGGATATGATTTTATCTGACTCGGCAGGTGAATCTTTAAAATATCCTGAGATTTTATCTAAGAAACTAGGGCAGTGCGGCATCAGCTTTTTTGCGGCATCTAAATCATCTTTAGACTTCCCTGCATGTTTAGAGCAAGAAAAGTTACTTATTCCAGGTAAAAGAACATCGCTAGGTCAGCAGTTACATCGATGGTTTGCTGAAAAAAACCTTGATGTCAGTATTCTTGGTGAATTCGATGATGCTGCGATGATGAAAGCATTTGGTTTATTCCAGCGAGGAATTTTTGTCGCTCCATCTATTTATCGACATGATATACTGTCCCAAGGCATGGTTTTGATTGGTGAAACTGAAGATATACATGAAGAATATCATGTGATGTTTGCTGAGCGAATGATTCAGCATCCGGCAGTTCAGCGTCTTTTAGACACTGACTTTACCGATTTATTTGCAGGTGTCGATCCCCAAATACAAGATGTTGAATACAGAAGTTCGCATCAAAGATAAAGTATCCGCAGAAGATGTTAGGAGAATAGCGTTGGAATTAATGAATATTGCTAGAGTTCGTTGGGCTTGTCGTCGTGGGATGTTAGAGTTAGATGTCTTGTTTCAACCTTTTGTTGATTCACAATATGAAACACTTTCCGATACCGATAAACAAACCTTCATAGACTTACTGGCATGTGAAGATCCGGAATTATTTGCATGGTTTATGGGCCACGAGGTTTGCCCCGACCCAGCGCTAAGAGAAATGGTCAATACTGTCCGTGGTCGTCCTCAACCTTAAACATTCTATCCATTTATTCGCCATGAGACTCCTAGATAGCCTGATTAATTTCGGGCTTAATTTCAGGATTATTTTATGCCGTTCACGTTAACAACCTCATTCAGCCAAGTGCTTTCTCACCTTGTGCTTATCGCTATTTGTTTGACGAGTTTTATACTTTGGCCGGATATCCATCATTGGGCTTATCAGCTTATATTTGCACTAACGCTGACAATAGCATTGATTTTTTTCATTCAGCATTTGTTTACGTTACGCCAATTTCACACTCAATTTGTGTTACTAGAACAAGGTGTGGGGAAGCTAAATCATCAATATGAATTTATTCAATGGCGAGCGCCAATTGTGACTGTTTTTGCATCCGTAATATTTATTGAGTTCGACATGACGGCGGCTAACAAGCTTAAAAAGACCAGGCAGTTAGTAATTGTTTGGTCAGATATGTTGAGTGATAAAGAGTACAGAAGTTTGTGTAGGGAGTTAGTAAAACTGCAGTCTACGCTTTGACATTAAATGGGCTAGTAGTTTGCGATAGCTGTTTACTATAGAACGCTGGCTTATTTTAACAGTGAAACAAGCCAGCATTACGAGCTTCGATTATCGCTCTGGTTGTAAAATTGTCGGCTGAGGATTATCTAATTGCTCTGGGTAATCAGCATTATAGTGCAGGCCGCGGCTTTCTTTTCGCTCCATGGCGCAGCGAATAATTAATTCAGCAACTTGAACTAAATTACGTAACTCTAGTAAGTTATTACTCACCCTAAAGTTACTGTAATACTCTTGAATTTCTTGTTGTAGCATGGCGCAACGTCGTAATGCTCGTTCTAGCCTTTTATCGGTACGAACAATACCGACGTAATCCCACATGAATAATCTTAACTCATGCCAGTTATGGGCGATAACCACTTCTTCATCTGAATTACTGACTTGGCTTTCATCCCAATGGGGTACGGGACCTGGGGCTGGAATTTTACTGAGTAAACTTTCAATATCTTGTGCAGCAGCACGGGCAAAAACTAAACATTCTAATAACGAATTACTCGCAAGGCGATTCGCGCCATGCAGTCCAGTGTAGGCCACTTCACCAATGGCATATAAACCATTGATGTCTGTCTGACCGTGTAAGTCAGTCATTACACCACCACAGGTATAATGCGCCGCTGGTACCACAGGAATAGGATCCTTTGTGATATCGATGCCAAACTCTAAACATCGTTTATGTATGGTAGGAAAATGCTTGATGACAAAGTCGGCAGGCTTATGGCTTATATCAAGGTACAAGCAATCGGCACCTAAACGCTTCATTTCATAATCTATGGCACGGGCAACAATATCGCGGGGGGCAAGTTCGGCGCGTTCGTCAAACTCAGGCATGAAGCGTGTGCCATCGGGACGTTTTAAGTAAGCACCTTCGCCACGTAAAGCTTCAGTAAGCAGATAGTTGCGAGCATCAGCATGATATAAGCAAGTTGGGTGGAATTGATTAAACTCCATATTCGCTACACGGCACCCAGCACGCCAAGCCATGGCAATACCATCACCACTGGCAATATCGGGATTTGAGGTATATTGATAAACTTTCGAGCTTCCACCTGTGGCAATCGCGACAAACTTGGCTGTGACAGTTTCAACGTGCTCAGCATCTCGATTCCATACATATGCGCCAACAACACGATTTCCAGGGCGATTAAGCTTTCTCGTCGTAATTAAATCAATGGCGTTATAACGCTCTAGTACCTTGATGTTCGGATGCGCTAATGCCTGATCTTGAAGTGTCGTTTGGACCGCTTTACCCGTTGCATCAGCAGAGTGAAGAATACGTCGATGACTATGACCACCTTCTCGAGTTAGATGATAAGGTGCTGAACTTTGGTCGCCGTCACTGGTTTCTTCTTTATCAAAAGCAACGCCGCATTGAATTAGCCATTTCATCGACTCTTTGGCATTCTCAGCGGTATAAGTCACCACATCTTTGTCACAAAGCCCTGCACCAGCGATAAGCGTGTCGCTCACATGTGACTCAATCGTATCTGATTCATCAAATACAGAGGCGATTCCGCCTTGTGCATAATAGGTTGAGCCTTCAGCTAAAGGTCCTTTCGAAAGGAGAATAACTTGTGACTTTTCAGCTAGATGGAGTGCAAGCGTGAGTCCTGCTGCACCACTACCTATAACCAAAATATCAGATTGGTGTTCAACTGCTTGTTTCATAAGGTATCATGGGTGACTTAATATGGTTCTATAATGGTAAATCAAAACCGCTTTATTGGGTACTGAGACATTACTATTAAGCGAGATTTAGCCATTTTTTATAAAAAATTAAATTTTTTTCATTCAATATCGAACTTTTTCAAAGCATGCGAGTCTACTTTAATGTGAATATGATTCGAGCGACTGAGAAATCAGTATTATAGATTTAGGAGTAGTCGGCTCGGATGAGTGGACAAATAAGTGATCAACAGTTAGTTGAGCGTGTACAACGTGGCGATAAAAACGCATTTAATCTGTTAGTACAGAAATACCAAAATAAAGTAATGAGCTTGATCTCACGCTATATCAGAAATCAAGCAGACATCAGTGATGTGGCACAAGAAGCCTTTATTAAAGCTTACCGTGCATTACCTAATTTTCGTGGTGAAAGTGCTTTTTACACATGGTTGTATCGCATTGCAGTAAACACTGCAAAAAACCATTTGGTTTCTCAAGGCAGAAAAACACCGGCTAACAGTGTTGATGCAGAAGAAGCTGAATACTATGAAGGCAGCGATGCATTAAAAGAATTTGCATCACCAGAACGTCTCGTTTTGTCTGATGAAATTAATAAGGTGATTTTTGAAACCTTAGAAACGTTGCCAGAAGAATTGAAGATAGCAATTTCTTTACGTGAACTTGATGGTATGAGTTACGAAGATATTGCCAACATCATGGATTGTCCTGTTGGTACAGTAAGATCACGTATCTTCCGTGCTAGGGAATCAATCGATAAGAAACTCCAGCCTTTGCTGGAACAGTAATAGTCTTTATTGACACAGGTGAAAAATGCTTAAATCAGGTCAAGAATGGGTTTCATCAGCAGTTGATGGCGAAGTTGATGCTAAAACATTAGCAGAGTTATCAGCAGACGAAAGCTCACATAAGCAATGGCAAAACTATCACATGATTGGTGATGCTATGCGCGGAGAGTTACCGCAGACAATTGATTTAGATCTAACAGCAAGCATTGCTGCTGCTATCGAACTCGAACCTGCGATAATTGCACCGCAAACTGATACCGTTTCTCAGCATGATGAAAAAGTCACAGAAGTAGAAACCAAGAAGGACAATGTTGTTCCTTTCTTCAAGCAATTTGGCCAGTATGCGATTGCGGCTACAGTTGCTATGGTTGCAATTGTTGGTGTACAAAATTACGGTCAAGATCAAAATGCTGATTCGCCGCTACCAGTACTGAATACTCGTCCATTGATTGGTACCGCTTCTCCAGTAAGCTTGCAAACAGGTGCAGTACAGAGTCAGTCGGCTGTAAACAATGATAATGTTGTAGAGCAACGTCGCAGAATAAATTCATATATTCAGGACCACATGCTACAACAAAGGTTGAATTCAGGTGTTGTTGTACAGCACAATAACGATACTGATAACAACATTAATAATTAATCTGGAGTTAGCTTGCGTCTAATCCTGTTAGTATTTGCTGCAATGGTATTCCCTGTTGCAGCAGAAGGTATCCCCGAAGAAGAAATGTCTGCGAAAGCTTGGCTTGAAAGTATGAGCCAAGCACTTCAAACCAAACAATACAAATCTTCCATTATCCAGTTACAAGCGGATCATATCCGTCCTCTCGTTTATCTACACGGAACGGTTAACGACAAAGAAGTCGCATTTTTAGAATATTTGAATGGTCCTCCTAAAAATGCTGTGCGAGTAGCTGATACCGTGACGTTTATCGAACATGATCAACCTGCATACAGTATCAATGCCCCCCGTATTCAAGGGATTTGGCCAACGATTTTTGCGACAGATGTAGCATCACTTGAGCGTGGCTACCAATTTGTGCTCGGAGGTCGCAGCCGCATTGCTGGGCGTCCAGGTCAAATGATTAGAATCATGCCTGTTGATGAGCATAGGTTCATGTCTCAGATTTGGATTGATATGGAAACCCGTCTGCCACTTCGTTATGACATGATCAATCAAGATAAACAATTGATTGAGCAAATGATGGTGATTGAACTATTAGAACTTAATGAACCTGCCAGTATTTTAATTGAAGCTGAACGTCAGGGCTTGCCGCCAGTGATGAATCCTGCTGAGCGTATTGCTGGCCAAAATTGGCAATTTAGCTGGTTGCCCGCAGGTTTCCATATGGTGGTTAAGGACCATCACCGCTTGTTAGGTAGCGACGAGTCGGTTGAATATATCGCATTGACAGACGGCTTAGTCAATATCTCTGTGTATGTTGCCAGAATGGGGGACAGCCCTATGCCTGATGAGTTGATTACACGTAATGGCTTAACCATGGTGGTTGAGCAAGTCGGTAATGTTGAAGTTGTTGCTGTCGGTAAAGTGCCTTCTGATACCTTAAACCGTATCGCTAAAAGTCTTATCTTAAAATAAGTAAGATTATGGCCAATCAATCTAAGCCACCAAAAACTACCCCAAATGACAATGCGTCAACGCAGCTTGAATCAAACGAGTTGCTTGATGCAAGTCGTTCTACATCACTATCACAATCTATGCTAGAAGAAGTGGCGACCGTTATTGCATATGATGAAACGGGGTGGGTAACGGTTGAAATTGAACTTAAAAGTGCCTGTAATCATTGTTCAAATAATGAAAATTGTGGCACTTCGACTGTGGCTAAAGCTTTTTCTATTAAGCGCCAACAGTTTTCCCTTAAGAGTGACAAAGCTTGTGAAGTAGGGGATTTACTCAAACTTGCGCTGCCAGAGAGCGTGATTCTTAAGGCCGCATTATTAGTTTATATTTTCCCTTTAATCGGATTGTTTATCGGTGCGTTAATAGGACTTTGGTTTAGCCATTTACTACTGATTAACCCTGACTACAGCTCGATAGTTATGGGAGCCTTAGGTGGAATAGGCGCGTGGCTTCTTGGTAAGCGACAAGCATCAAAGTTAGAAGCTGAATCCACCCCAGTTATTACTGCTTACTTGGGCCAAGGTGTGAGTTTGCAACGCGGTTAAATGCGCATTCTTATCCGTTATTAGGTGCTTTTTTATATTCATTTCTACAGTGTCATTTATTCTGATTGGTATTAACCCCTTATTCAGGTACAATTTGGCACCATTATTTCCATCATTTTAGTAGTAGTCATTTCAGCCAAATGAAACACATTAGAAACTTCTCAATTATTGCCCATATCGACCATGGCAAATCTACATTGTCTGATCGCCTTATCCAATTTTGTGGTGGTTTATCAGACCGTGAAATGGCCGCTCAGGTTCTCGATTCTATGGATATCGAACGTGAGCGTGGTATTACCATTAAAGCACAGAGTGTTACACTCGACTATAAAGCTGATGATGGCGAAACCTATCAACTGAACTTCATTGACACACCAGGTCACGTTGACTTCTCTTACGAAGTATCACGCTCACTTGCTGCATGTGAAGGTGCATTATTAGTTGTTGACGCTGGCCAAGGTGTCGAAGCCCAAACTCTTGCTAACTGTTATACCGCTTTAGAAATGGACTTAGACGTGGTGCCGATTTTAAATAAAATCGACCTACCTCAAGCTGATCCTGAGCGTGTAGCTGCAGAGATTGAAGACATTGTCGGCATCGACGCTATGGAAGCTGTTCGCTGTTCAGCGAAAACGGGTATTGGTATTAAGGATGTACTCGAAACAATCGTTTCAGACATTCCACCGCCTGAAGGTGACATTGATGCACCACTTCAAGCGCTTATTATTGACTCTTGGTTCGACAGCTACTTAGGCGTTGTCTCTTTAGTGCGTATTAAACATGGCGTATTGAAGAAAGGCGATAAGTTTAAAGTCATGTCAACCGGTCAGAACTACAATGCTGATCGCGTAGGTATTTTTACGCCAAAACAAACTGACACCCCAGAGCTTAAAGCGGGCGAAGTGGGTTTTGTCATCTCTGGTATTAAAGAGATTCACGGCGCTCCAGTCGGTGATACCTTGACCCATGCTAAGCACGGTGCAGAAGAGCCGCTTCCTGGTTTTAAAAAGGTTACGCCGCAGGTTTATGCTGGTGTATTCCCAATTTCTACCGATGAATACGAAAGTTTCCGTGAGGCATTGAATAAATTAAGCTTGAATGATGCGTCATTATTCTTCGAGCCAGAATCATCTTCAGCATTAGGCTTTGGTTTCCGTATTGGTTACCTTGGCTTATTGCACATGGAAATCATTCAAGAACGTCTAGAGCGTGAATACAATCTAGATTTAATCACCACAGCTCCAACAGTAGTTTATGAAGTTGAGATGACACGCGGTGAAATCTTGTATGTGGATAATCCATCAGATTTACCGCCGATCAATAACATTGCTGAAATCCGTGAACCTATCGTAGAAGCAAACATGCTTGTACCAAAAGAGTACTTAGGTAACGTCATCACCTTGTGTATTGAAAAGCGTGGTGTACAAACCAATATGGTTTATCACGGTAATCAAGTATCTGTGACTTATGAACTGCCAATGGCAGAAGTGGTTATGGACTTCTTCGATCGCCTTAAGTCTACCAGTCGTGGTTATGCATCGCTTGAGTATAACTTCATCCGCTTTGAGCCTGCTGACATGGTACGTTTAGATATCATGATTAATGGCGACCGCGTTGATGCGTTAGCTATGGTTATTCACCGTTCTAATATTCGCCATCGTGGTTTAGCGCTTGTGGATAAGATGAAAGAGCTTATTCCAAGACAAATGTTTGATATTGCGATTCAAGCCGCTGTTGGTAGCCAAATTATTGCCCGTTCTAACGTCAAAGCAATGCGTAAAGACGTAACGGCTAAGTGTTACGGCGGCGATGTTTCACGTAAGAAGAAACTCTTACAGAAACAAAAAGATGGTAAGAAACGTATGAAGCAAGTCGGTAACGTCGAAGTGCCTCAAGAAGCGTTCTTAGCCGTGTTAAAGTTGAATGACTAAGCTCTTAATTTGTCGGTGAAAACTGATTTAACATGAAGAGTGATAACAACGCCGCTGCTTGCGGCGTTGCTATTAAAAAATCATTAAAAACGTGAGTTAAAAAATGATTATTAACCGGCATTAATAATCGTTTTTATCGTTTGATGAGCAAAAGTTAATTTTCCATATGAAGTGATTTTATATACTTTGTAACATTACTCAGAGTGAACCTAACAGCACGACATAGGATAATCACTTTTTATTAGTGTCATACACTGAACTATATACAGTGTTAAGGCAGGAGCTTAAACCCTAATGGCAGCCCATTTTTCTCTTATATTAGTTATTGTAACCTTAGTCAGCGGCCTAATTTGGCTTGTTGACGTAATAGCCTTCGCCCCTAAACGACGTGAAAAGTTAGCACTGGCTGAAGCGCAAACGCCTGATTTATCAGACGAAGCAAAAGAAAATATCACACGTGAATCAGTGGTCGTTGAATTTGCACACTCTATCTTCCCTGTGATTGCCTTTGTATTGATCCTTCGCTCATTCATTTATGAACCGTTTCAAATTCCTTCAGGCTCTATGAAACCGACACTGCTTGTTGGTGATTTTATCTTGGTTGAAAAATTCAGTTATGGTTTGCGAGATCCTGTTTGGCGCAGCAAATTAGTTGAAACAGGCGAACCAGAACGCGGTGATGTGTTTGTATTCAAATACCCTAAACAACCAGAAATCGACTATATTAAAAGAGTTATCGGTTTACCGGGCGACAGAGTTGTTTACCAAAATAAACAGTTTCTGATTCAACCTAAATGTGAAGATAAGTCAGCGTGTCCTGGTGCTAAAGCGATTAAGTTAAGCAGTGTTAATCGTGGTGAGTTTACTCAAGAAGGCATTCCTTTATCTCGTTACACTGAGCAATTAGGCGACGTTGAACATGATATTTTAATTAATCCTTCGCGCCCTGACTTTAGTAATCACTTCTTTGAACAGCCTGGTACAGCAGTAGGCGAATTTATTGTCCCTGAAGGACAATATTTTGCCATTGGTGATAACCGTGACAACAGTACAGATAGCCGTTTTTGGGGCTTTGTTCCTGAAGCCAATTTAGTCGGTAAAGCGGTTGCGATTTGGATAAGCTTTGAGTTTGAACGTCCTGCTAGTAGTTGGTTACCAACTTGGGTGCCAACAGGTGTTCGTTTTGACAGAGTAGGTGCGATTAAGTAATGGAACCAATTAAAAATTTACCCCGTTTATGTCGCACATTAGGTTATGAGTTCAAGAATATAGATTTACTGACTCATGCTTTAACTCATCGTAGCGCATCATCAAAGCATAATGAGCGTTTGGAGTTCCTAGGTGATTCGATTTTATCTATTGTGATATCTGATGCTTTATATCACCAGTTTCCGAAAGTCACAGAAGGCGACTTAAGCCGTATGCGTTCAACCTTAGTGAAAGGTGAAACGTTAACCGTGATTGCAAAAGAGTTTAAATTAGGTGATTACCTTTATTTAGGGCCTGGTGAGTTAAAAAGCGGTGGTTTTAGACGGGAATCTATTTTAGCCGATGCTGTAGAAGCCATCATCGGTGCGATATACCTGGATGCCGATATCGAAACGTGTCGACGCTTACTACTGACATGGTATAAGCAACGATTAGCTGAGATTAAACCTGGTATAAATCAAAAAGATCCTAAAACCATTTTGCAAGAGTACTTGCAAGGCTATAAAAAGCCGTTGCCCGAATATAATGTGGTTGATGTAAAAGGTGATGCGCATAATCAGACGTTCACGGTCGAATGTCGTATTTCTGAATTAGATAAAGTAGTGACGGGTGTCAGTACTTCAAGAAGAAAAGCTGAGCAGCTTGCAGCCGCTCAGGTATTGGAGTTAATTAATAAATGACCAAAAAAACAGACTTGCCAGAAAGCTCGCCAGTAGAGCCAAGCTTAGATGAATTATTGGCAAGGATGAACGGTGCTGCACCAGCTGCAAAAGCCAAATATGAAGTGACTTTTTGTGGCATGGTTGCAATTGTCGGTCGACCAAATGTAGGTAAATCTACACTATTAAACAAGTTGCTTGGGCAGAAGGTCAGTATTACTTCTAAAAAGCCTCAGACAACTCGTCACCGTATTATGGGTATTCATACTGATGAAGAGAAACAAATCATCTTTATTGATACCCCAGGTCTTCATATTGATGAAAAACGCGCTATTAACCGTTTAATGAACCGTGCTGCTGCCAGTTCTCTTGCTGATGTGTCTATGGTTGTATTTGTTGTTGATGGTATGACTTGGACTGAAGATGACGAAATGGTGCTTAATAAGCTGCAGCAAGGTAGTGGTAAGCGTAAAACGGTTTTAGCCATTAACAAAGTCGATAATATTAAAGATAAAGAAGCATTATTTCCTTATCTAGCTGAGCTGTCTGAAAAGTTTACCTTTGATGAGATATTGCCAATATCTGCAACCAAAGGTACCAATGTGCAGCGCATTTTAGATTTAGCGCAAGCCTCGTTACCTGAGGGGCAGTTTTACTTCCCTGAAGACTATGTGACAGATCGCTCTCAGCGTTTTATGGCATCTGAAATTGTTCGTGAAAAACTCATGCGCTTTTTAGGTGACGAGTTACCTTACGATGCTACCGTTGAAATTGAACAATTTAAGATGATGGATAACGGTGTTTATCAAATCAATGCGCTAATCCTTGTGGAACGCACAGGCCAAAAACGCATGGTAATTGGTAATAAAGGTGAGCGTATTCGTACAATTGCCACCCAAGCTAGATTAGACATGGAAACCTTGTTTGATAATAAAGTCTTCCTCGAAATTTGGGTCAAAGTTAAATCGGGTTGGGCTGACGATGAGCGTGCACTTCGCAGTTTAGGCTATGGCGAAGACTAACCAAGTGTCAGTACCAGTTTTGTTTTACGCTGTTCATAACTAACATGTTACGCGGATATATACTTCATCATCGACCATACAGAGAATCCAGTGTGATTGTTAATCTGTTAGTCGATGGTGTTGGTCGCATAGATGCACTTGTTCGGGTGGGCAGCGGTAAAAAAAACCTTAAAAGTATCATTCAACCTTTTCAGCCACTGATATTTCAATTCAATTCAAAATCTGACACTTCAGATTCAAGCCTTAAATTTATAACCCAAATAGAGCCTGCTGCCCCTGCATTACCGTTAACTTCTACCAGCTTGTATTCCGCGATGTATCTTAATGAGTTGTTAGTAAGGGTGCTTGATTCAGGGCAACATGCAGAAGGTCTATTTATTCATTATCACCGTTGCATTATGTCGCTTGCGAGCGAATTTAGCTCCGAGCATCTGCGATATTTTGAAATGGAATTATTAGCCGAACTAGGGGCGTTACCTTCATTAGATTATGATACTCAAGGTGAAAAAATTGAACCGGTGATGAGTTACCGTATTATCGCTGATGAAGGTTTTTTACCTGTTGCTCAGCAAGCGAGCACGCATATTACCCACAGTAAGCAACTGTTATCAGGCGAAATGCTGATTAACCTTAAAGCTAAGACATTGACGCCTGAAAACTTGGTACAAGCAAAAGGGCTAATGAGATTACTTTTGTCACCGTTATTGGGGACAAAGCCATTACTAAGTAGAAAACTATTTATTAAAAAATAAGCTAAGTGAATTTATAGAAGTCATTTAAGCTAGGTGAATGAGGTTAATAACCCATTTACGCTAAATATTATTGTGATTAAGGAGCGCTACCGTGAGTGGAATTTTATTAGGAATTAACATCGACCATATTGCTACTCTACGACAAGCGCGTGGTACAGATTATCCTGATCCTGTACATGCAGCAGCAGTCGCAGAACATGCAGGTGCAGATGGTATTACTATTCACTTAAGAGAAGACCGTCGCCACATTGTTGACCGAGATGTATATCTTTTAGCAAAGACGCTAAAAACCAGAATGAATTTTGAATTTGCTGTGACTGAAGAAATGATTTCTATCGCCTGCGATGTTAAACCCGCTTATGCGTGTTTAGTTCCAGAAAAGCGTGAAGAGTTAACGACTGAAGGTGGTTTAGATGTTGCCGGTCAGATGGATAAAATCACTGATGCAGTGACGCGTTTAGCAGGCCATGGGATTAAGGTGTCTTTATTTATTGATGCTGATAAAGCGCAAATCGATGCAGCTGTGGCCTCTGGTGCTCCATATATTGAAATTCATACCGGTTGCTATGCTGATGCTAAAACTGATGAAGAACAAGCATTGGAGTTAGCTCGTATCACTGAAATGGCTAAGTATGCGCATAGCAAGGGCTTAGTTGTGAATGCGGGACACGGTTTGCATTATCACAATGTCAAAGCGATTGCTGCTATTCCTGAACTATATGAGCTTAATATTGGTCATGCAGTGATTGCTAGAGCTGCAATTGATGGTTTAGCTGTCGCAGTTAAAGATATGAAGAAACTGATGCTAGAAGGTCGCAGAGGCGAGTAATGGCAATCAAGGGACTTGGCACAGATATTGTTGAAATCAATCGCATTGAACAGCAGTATGCCCGTTTGGGAGATAAGCTGGCAAAGCGAGTACTCACACCGGTAGAGTTACAAGTGTATATAGCCTCAAGTGCGCCTCATCGCTTTCTTGCAAAGCGATTTGCTGCAAAAGAAGCGGCAGCAAAAGCATTAGGTACAGGTATTGGCCGAGGTGTATCGTTTCAGCATATTCACATCAGTAATAACGATAGTGGTGCACCGCAAGTGAGCTTTACTGACGGGGCGCTTGCACGAATGCATGAACTCGGCGCCACAAGCGGGCATCTGACAATTGCTGATGAGCAGCACTACGCAGTTGCTACCGTGGTTATTGAGTCCTAACGAGTTGTATCGTCAACAACTCATTTTAGTTTTTATAAAAGCGCTTCGGCGCTTTTTTTATTTGTGCTGAAAATTAAATAACTAGTCTAAATGTATTGATTGAAAAACCTAGAGCTTGAGCTCCACTGCTAACTTGAGGTAAGTTAACAAGGTGTTACATAATAATGATAATAAGGACTCAAGATGAAATCGGCCGTAGAACAGCTCGCAACCTATAAAAGTGTGCATTTAAACCCAAAAAACATTCGAACCCACTTCGTCGGTGTACCGTTAATTATTTGGTCAGTCTTTTTGTTGCTTAATCTTATTCCTGTTAATTTTGTCTTATTCGCTGAAGAGGGGATTAAGCTGAACGTAGCTACTCTATTCGCCATAGGCACTTTAGTTTACTACTTTATATTACACAGAGGGTTAGCCTTAGGTTTGACGATTTTTATTATTCCTGTGTTAATCACATCCTCATTAGTGTCACAAATTAATGGCGCATGGATGATTGGCGTTGGCGCATTTTTTATTGGTTGGGTAATTCAGTTTATTGGTCATAAATACGAAAAAGCAAAACCTGCTTTTATTGATGATTTGAATCAGTTATTAATAGGTCCGTTTTTTTTAATGGCTGAACTGTACTTTATGCTGGGTATGAATAAAGCACTAGAGCAAGAGATTACGCCGATTGCCCGAGATAAACGTCGCGCACTTGAGGCAAAAAGAAAACAAGCAGCGTAAACGCCGCCGTTCTCCCATAAATAAAGGCGCATTTTGCGCCTTTATTTATGGGATGAAGAAAGCGTTGGTGTTTTACTCTTCAGCTTCCTCATTGGTGGTTTCTTTCACTAATGGAATGACCTTAACCGTTTTTATCATATTATCTGAGACATCTATGACTTCGATATGGTAGCTATCAATCGTTAAACTGGTACCTGCATCAGGGATATCTTCAAGGTACTCAATAATGATTCCATTCAGCGTTTTTGGTCCCTCTGTCGAAAAGTCCCACTTCATTTCTTTATTTAAATCACGAATGTTGATTGTGGCATCAATAATGAAGCTACCATCTTGTTGAATATCAATGTCTTCGCTGGCAGTGGTAATCATCGAAGTGGTAAAGTCGCCGACAATTTCCTCTAAAATATCTTCAAGGGTGACTAAGCCTTGTATATCGCCATATTCATCAACAACTAATCCAAAACGCTCTTTGTTTTGCTGAAAATTCGATAGCTGAACAGTCAGAGGAGTGCCTTCAGGGATGAAGTATAACTCTTTAACGGCTCTTAATAGCGATGACTTGCTGAATTCTTCTTTTGATTGCAGGCGTAATGCATCACGTAAATGAATAAACCCGACAGCATCATCAATATTATCTCGATATACCAAAACCCTTGTGTGTGGGCTTTGGGTGACTTGTTTATTGATGGTTTTAAAATCATCATTGACATTGATTGCGTAAATATCTGAACGAGGGATCATAATGTCTTCTACCGTGACTTTTTCTAAGTCTAAAATCGATATCAGCATCTCTTGATGTCGTTGTGGAATAAGGGCGCCAGCTTCATGAACAACAGTTCTTAACTCTTCTTGGCTTAAGGCATCATTTACACTGATATTTTTAATGCCGAGTAAGCGAAGAAAACCAGAAGTGATTAAGTTAATCGCTTTAACAAATGGCCATAATACTGAGAGTAGGGCACGTAACAGCCAGCTTGATGGAAAAGCAATTTTTTCAGGGTGTAAGGCTGCAACGGTTTTTGGGGTTACTTCTGCAAAAATCAGTACCACTAATGTGAGAACACCTGTGGCAATGGCAACGCCCACATCACCAAACAAGCGTATTCCAATGATCGTAGCGATTGCTGAGGCAAGAATGTTAACGAGGTTATTACCGATAAGAATTAAACCAATAAGCCTGTCTGGTCGCTCCAACATTTTTAGGGCACGTTGTGCCCCTTTATGACCATTTGCGGCAAGATGGCGAAGTCGATAACGATTTAATGTCATCATCGCCGTCTCTGAGCCTGAAAAGTAAGCTGAGATTAGGATTAATACCAGAAGAGAAAGGAAGAGTGCGCTGGTAGAAATAGCGTCCAAAAATAGCTCCAGTTAATGTAGTAAAAAAAAGACGAATGATGAGTATCAATCATTCGTCATAAGTGTCAAGTTTGCTTGCGGCTAATTAAATAATTATCGGGTTATCGCAAAATGAGCTCGGTTACTATTCGTGCGCCAAAATAAGCAAGCGATAGTAGAGCAGCCCCTGAAAGCGTATAAATAACGGCAGTGCGAATACGACAACCGATAGTGTAATGCTGCCATAACATGATGCTGTACACGACCCAAGCGAGAATAGATAAAATCGCTTTATGGCCTTTGCCGTCTTCAAACATGTCTTCTAAAAAGATAAAGCCTGTTGCTAAAGATAAAGTAAGTAACATCACACCAATAGTAACCAAGTGATATAACTGCTTTTCAACCGTCATTAATGGCGGCATACCAGGGCTCATCATGGTCTTTTTGTTTTTTAATTTATTTTGAATTAGCCATAATTGAATCGCGTAAAGTGCGGCAATCATCAGGGCACTGTACGCCATTAATGATAAAACAATATGGGCGAGAATTTCTGGGTGGCCATCAAAATGAATAATGTACTGTGGTGGAATTAACCAAAGTACGGCAACTGATATTACCGAACAAGCATAAACCACAGGCACGACAACAATCACTTTTAAACGGTGCATTATGATGGTGAAGCTAAAGGCAATGATCCAATTAACTAACGAAATGACATTCGTTAAACTAAAGTTCTGCCCTTCAGCGGTATAAATGGTTTGTGATAGCGCTATGCCATGAAGCACAACTGCAATAGAAGCAAAGATTGCGACTAATTTACGGTTGGGTCCTTCTGCATGAAACAATCGACTTGTAACAAGTACAAGTGCGATGCAGTAAAACAACATAGCCGAAGCTGAAAAAATGACCATCTGGAATAAACCTATCAAGTTAGTAGTGCAGGTTGTTTTTAAAAATAAAATCAGCACAAAATTATTTATCTTAGATTAACATGAACCAAGGTCATTAGGGCAGTGACCTAAGACCCAAAATTTAACAGTTTCCTCCATTTAACGCCAAATAATTTACGAATAATGACCTACATCAATACTCTGTCTGAAGGCTAATCTCGCATCTTGAAGTAGTTTGGGTATAATAGGCGCCAATTATCGAATCGTTTTAAGGTAAACAGCAGAGCATGTTTGAGAATCTATCCGACAGACTGTCGCGCACCCTCAAGAATATTAGTGGTCGTGGTCGCTTAACCGAAGACAACATTAAAGAAACTTTGCGAGAAGTGCGTATGGCACTACTTGAGGCTGATGTTGCATTGCCCGTTGTACGCCAATTTGTTAATAGCGTAAAAGAGCGTGCTGTAGGTCAAGAAGTCTCTAAAAGTTTAAGTCCAGGACAAGCATTCATTAAAATTGTCCAAAATGAACTTGAAAAGGCAATGGGTGAGGCGAATGAAGCTTTAGATTTAGCCGCTCAACCTCCTGCAGTATTAATGATGGCCGGCTTACAAGGGGCGGGTAAAACGACCAGTGTCGCTAAATTAGCGAAATTTTTGCGTGAGCGTGAAAAGAAATCTGTACTGGTGGTCAGCGCTGACGTCTATCGTCCTGCAGCGATCAAACAGTTAGAAACACTAGCAACTGAAGTTGAAGTTGAATTTTTCCCATCAGATGTTAGCCAAAAGCCTGTTGATATCGCAAAGGCGGCTATTGCTCATGCGAAATTAAAGTTCATTGATGTGGTGATAGTCGATACTGCGGGTCGACTCCATGTTGATGAAGCTATGATGGATGAGATTAAAGATCTCCATGCCACGATTAACCCTGTTGAGACTTTATTTGTTGTTGATGCAATGACAGGTCAAGACGCAGCTAATACGGCAAAATCATTTAATGAAGCGCTACCGTTAACGGGTGTCATTCTGACAAAAGTTGATGGTGATGCTCGTGGTGGTGCCGCACTATCTATCAGAAACATTACCGGTAAACCAATTAAATTCTTAGGTGTTGGTGAAAAAACTGATGCACTAGAACCTTTTCATCCTGAACGTATAGCATCACGTATTCTTGGTATGGGCGATGTATTGTCGCTGATTGAAGAAGTTGAGCGTGGTGTTGATAAAGAAAAAGCGATGAAGCTGGCTTCGAAAGTGAAGTCTGGTGGTGGATTCGACCTTGAAGATTTTCGTGAACAACTGCAGCAAATGAAAAACATGGGCGGCATGATGGGCATGATTGAGAAACTGCCCGGTGTAGGCCAACTTCCACCAGAAGCATTAGCTCAAGTTCAAGATGGTAAAATGACCAATCAAATGGAAGCCATTATTAACTCTATGACGCCTGGCGAACGCCAACGTCCAGATATTATCAAAGGATCGCGTAAGCGCCGCATTGCATTAGGTTCAGGTACTCAAATTCAAGACGTTAACCGTCTATTGAAACAGTTTACCCAGATGCAAAAAATGATGAAAAAAATGTCTGGTAAAGGTGGCATGAAGAAAATGATGCGCAGCATGGGCGGAATGATGCCTCCTGGAATGAAGTTCCCAGGGCGTTGATTCGTAGCCTTATTCAACAAAGACTTTTCAATTTGTCCCGTAAAGATTGAATTTTCATTGATGCAACCTTAAATGTCTTGGTTTAAAAAACGACGGATTTGGTTGCATTAATTGTAAAATCAGGTAAAATCTTGCGGCTTTCTCTGGGGCCCTTCGCGAACACGGAGTCCCAGTTTTTATTTTGCTAACTAGCAAATCATTAGAGGAATTAAAACGCATGGTTACCATTCGTTTAGCTCGTGGCGGCGCAAAAAAGCGTCCATTTTACAATATCGTTGTTGCTGATAGCCGCAATGCTCGTGACGGTCGTTTCATCGAACGTGTTGGTTTTTTCAACCCTTTAGCTAAAGGCCAAGAAGAAACTTTACGTTTAGATCTAGACCGTGTAGATCACTGGGTTGCTACTGGTGCTGCAACTTCAGAACGCGTAGCAAAGTTGATCAAAGACGCTCGTAAAGCTGTTGCTTAATAGCGTTAAGGTATAAATAGATGAGTAGTAATCAACAACCCATCGTACTAGGCAAAATTGGTTCTAGTCATGGTATTAAAGGTTGGATGAAAATCACTTCTTATACCGATTCTGTTGAAGGTATTTTTGATTATTCGCCTTGGCTAATTAAAGAACAAGGTGAATGGCGTGAAGTTAAGGTCGCTCAGTGGCGTTATCAAGGTAAAGCAATTGTTGCTTGTCTTGAAGGCGTAAACAACCGAGAAGATGCGCAACTGCTTACTAACTGTGAGATTGCCATCCAGCATGACCAAATTAAAGACTTGTCAGAAGATGAATTCTACTGGCGTGACTTAATTGGTTGTACTGTGACAAACACTAAAGGCTATGACATGGGCAGTGTTGACCAGATCGTGGAAACAGGATCTAACGACGTGTTACTTGTTAAAGCTAACGTTAAAGATGCTTTTGGCAAAGCGGAACGCATGATTCCCTTTGTCCCTGAGCAGTTCATCCTTGAGGTGAATGTGCAAAGTAAACAGATATTAGTGGATTGGGATCCAGACTTTTAAGTCGAGGTACAACATATGTGGTTAGGGGTTGTAACCCTGTTTCCTGAGATGTTTCGTGCTGTTACAGACTTTGGAGTGACGGGTCGAGCCGTTAAAAACGGACTGTTAGAGTTGCAAACATGGAGTCCTCGTGATTTCACACATGATCGACATAATACTGTTGATGACCGCCCTTACGGTGGTGGTCCTGGTATGTTGATGATGGTGCAACCGTTACGCGATGCGATTCATGCTGCGAAAGCAGCTGCAGGTGACGGTGCGAAGGTGATTTACTTATCGCCTCAAGGACGCAAGCTGGATCAGCAAGGTGTCAGTGAGTTAAGTCAATCATCGAGTTTGGTACTGGTATGTGGTCGATACGAAGGTGTTGATGAACGTATCATCCAATCTGAAGTTGATGAAGAATGGTCAATTGGTGATTATGTGCTTTCGGGCGGAGAATTACCTGCGATGACTCTCATTGATTCAGTTGCAAGGCTAGTACCTGGTGTACTAGGTAAGCAAGCATCAGCAGAGCAAGATTCTTTCTCTGATGGTTTATTGGATTGTCCTCACTATACTCGCCCTGAAAACTTGGATGGTGTTGGTGTTCCGGCAGTGTTGTTAAGCGGTGACCACGAAAAAATTAGACTCTGGCGGTTGCAACAAAGTCTTGGTAGGACTTTTTTACGACGACCAGAATTATTTGAAAATCTAGCTCTGACTGGCGAACAAAAGACTCTTTTAGCAGAGTTTGTTAACAATTTAGACAAGCCTGTTTAGTCGAAGCTCAGTTAATCCTAGAACGGAGTAAGTTATGAACAATATCATTAAAATGCTCAACGATGAGCAAATGAAAACTGACGTACCTGAATTTGGTGCTGGTGATACAGTAGTCGTTCAAGTACGTGTTAAAGAAGGTGAAAAAGAGCGTCTACAGGCGTTCGAAGGTGTGGTAATCGCTAAGCGTAACCGTGGTCTTCACTCTGCATTCACTGTACGTAAAATCTCTAATGGCGAAGGTGTTGAGCGTGGTTTCCAAACTCACAGTCCACTAGTAGCTAGCATCGAAGTTAAGCGTCGCGGTCGTGTTCGTCGTGCTAAGCTTTACTACCTACGTGAGCGTTCAGGTAAATCTGCACGTATCCGTGAGAAGTTGGCAACTAAGTAATAGTTACCCGCTTGAAAAATTAGATGCAGTGTTCGCACAACAACCCGCCTATATGGCGGGTTTTTGTTTTATTAGTCAAAATTAAAAATTTTTAGGTTGCCAAGTGAACTTGAACAAGGCATAGTTAGCTTAATTTTGTAATGGTGTAGCGTTACAGTGATATTTTTAGATAGAGTTAACACGAACAGAAGTGAGTATAGAGCATGCAACAAGATACGATTAACAACGTCCACATTAGTTCTGAAAAGGTGTTGGTTACGCCAGCTGAGTTAAAAAATGAGTTACCGTTATCAGATCATGCTTATCAATATATTTTAGATGCTCGCCAAACGGTGGCGGATATTGTTCATAAGCGCGACAATCGTGTGCTAATCGTGACCGGTCCTTGCTCTATTCATGACATCGATGCAGCAAAAGAATATGCATTAAAGCTTAAAAAACTTCACGATGAGTTAAGTGGTGAATTTTACATCTTAATGCGAGTGTACTTCGAAAAACCACGCACCACAGTAGGCTGGAAAGGGCTTATTAATGATCCTGATATGAATGAATCATTTGATGTAGAGAAAGGCTTAAGAATGGCACGTGAGCTGATGATTTGGCTTGCAGAGCTTGAATTGCCTGTGGCAACAGAAGCACTTGATCCAATTAGTCCGCAATACATGTCAGAGTTAGTTACTTGGTCTGCTATTGGAGCAAGAACGACTGAGTCGCAAACCCACCGTGAAATGGCATCGGGCTTATCTATGCCGGTGGGATTCAAAAATGGTACTGATGGCAAACTAGATGTGGCTATTAACGCATTAAAGTCAGCTGCCAGTAGTCATCGCTTTATGGGGATTAACCAACAAGGGCAAGTATCATTATTGCAAACGGCAGGTAACCCAGATGGGCATGTTATCTTACGTGGTGGTAAAACCCCAAACTATGACGCAGAAAGTGTCGCCGTTTGTGAAGAGCAATTACATAAAGCCAAACTGAATGCGCGATTAATCATTGACTGTAGTCATGGTAATTCATCTAAAGATTACACAAGACAAACCTTAGTCTGCGAAGATGTGTTTCAGCAAATCGCCGACGGAAACCGCTCTGTAATTGGTGTGATGTTAGAAAGCCATTTAAATGAAGGAAATCAAGCTTGCGATAAACCATTACCCGAGCTTGCTTATGGCGTATCTGTCACAGATTCATGTATCAATTGGGCGACGACTGAGTCATTATTGCGTCGTAATGCTGAATCATTAAAAGCAATTTTACCTACTCGCTTTGCGGCTAAGTAGTTGACCAATACTGCAGAGATTGAACTACCATGAACGAAAAAACGACATTAGATTTAGAAAATTTACGAGAGTTAATAGATGGCGTAGATAAGCAGTTATTGAATTTGCTACGAAAGCGCTTAGATCTTGTTGCGCAAGTCGGCACGGTTAAGCATGCTGCAGGTGTCCCAATTTATGCTCCGCAACGTGAAGCTTCAATGCTGGCTAAACGCCGTAAAGAGGCGAGTGAGATGGATATTTCTCCTCAACTTATTGAAGATATTTTGCGTCGTTTAATGCGTGAGTCTTATTTAAATGAGAAGGATGTTGGTTTCAAGCAAGTTAAAACGGATCTTGGTCATATTGTTATTGTGGGTGGCGAAGGTCAATTAGGTGGACTTTTTAGTCAAATGCTGACCCTGTCTGGTTATCAAGTTAAAAGCTTAGATAAAGATGATTGGCATCGTGCTGATGAACTTTTTGATGGTGCTGGAATGGTGATTGTCACTGTGCCTATCAAGATTACATGCGAACTGATCAGAGACAAATTAAATAACTTACCTGAGCAGTGTATCTTAGCTGATTTAACATCTATTAAGTCTGAACCGTTAAATGCAATGTTAGCAGCCCATAAAGGTCCTGTAGTTGGCTTACATCCAATGTTTGGTCCTGATGTTGGCAGTTTAGCGAAACAAGTTGTGGTTGTCTGTGATGGGCGTGGAGCGGAGTCTTATCAATGGCTACTTGAGCAAATAACCATTTGGGGTGCTCGAATTGTCAATGAAAATGCCGAAAAGCATGATAAAGCCATGCAGTTAGTTCAAGCAATGCGCCATTTTTCCAGTTTTGTTTATGGGGTGAATTTGTGTAAAGAAGAGGCAGATATTGAGAGTTTATTGCAGTTTAGTTCTCCGATTTACCGTCTTGAGTTAGCGATGGTTGGTCGCTTGTTTGCTCAAGATCCTGAGTTGTATGCCGATATAATATTTGCACAAGAAGGCAGCCAAGTTGCGATTAGTGATTATCTTGATAATTATCGTGATGCGCTGACATTACTGCAAACTGGTAATCGTGAGGCTTTTGTTGCCCAGTTTAAAGATGTGGCTAAATGGTTCGGTGATTTTGCTCCACAATTTCAACATGAAAGCCGTGCAATGTTGCAGTCAGTTAATGATATGAAAACGAATTAGTTTCAATTCGGTTGTAAAAGTCAGCTAAATATTGCGAAATGACGAAACTAGGATTATGGTTATAAGGGAGTTACGCTGAGTAACTCCCTTAAATTTAACGTGAATAGGAGTGAAGTCTGATGACAGAGACTGAGGTTTATACCGCAGAAGATTTATCACTCGGCCACTTTTTATACGCGCTCATGAGCGCATTTCCATTGTTCTTTTTGCCTGTTTTCTTTAGTTTATTGATTAACCTGTCACAAACTAATATAGCGACACATTCATTGCTGTCATCGCATTTACGTTGGCAACGTAACAGTATTACAGGGTTAGTCACTTTATTGTTGATTGGTTACTTTATTCCTTTGCTCTGGCTCAGCATCCCGATTTTTTTGGCTGCTTTAACTTGGTTTAGCTACCGTATTTTTAAAGGTTGGTTAGGGCTAAATGACAGTGTGAATATGTACTAAACAACGGCTAAAGCCTTGCACCTAAAGTAAGGTCAAATACAGTAAGACTAAAAATAAAAAACCGAACTCTTTAGTTCGGTTTTTTGTTGCTTGTTAATTTAGCTAGCTAAAGCTAACAGAAGCTAGATTTTAATAACAAGTTTGCTATTGATGCAATTGATGTAAAAGTTCAGTTTGTTGTGCTGTGTCGGTTAGTTGCTTATTGCCTATAATCAGTCCGTTTGCATTTAGCTGTTTAATCGCTTTAGCTTGTTGACTGACGAGATTATCTTCAACTGCAAAACTAGTGTTCCCAAGTATTGGTAAGTGGCTTTGTGCGATAACTTCAATTAACCCTGCAAGGTCTAGAGATAATTGCTCTGGTGTTGTAAAGCTTCTTACACCAGCTTCAACGAGTATTAATTGCTGATTACCTTGCGTCAGAATTTTGTTTGCCGATGCAAGCCAGTCAGCGGTGCTCGCCATCGTATTTCGCTCTAACAATACTGGCGTTGTCACTGAGCCCGCGGAACATAACAATTCATCGTTATACATTTCTTTGCCTGAAATGTAGACCATATCAGCTACTTTCACCGTGTCATTAATCTCGTTGACTGAATTTACTTCCACGACGCTAGTTAAGCCTGCTTGGTCTAGTAAGTGACAGTATTGCTTTATCTCAGATAAGGAAACACTTTCTGTTGCAGTATTTAGCATTAACACTGCTTGATATCCTGTTTCTTTGATTTGTTTCACTTGTGCAGCAAAGGCATCATTCGCCATTGGAATATCAAGTTGTTTAATGGCCGCAAACTCGCCTTTGCCGACGTTGAATTGTTTAACCTCTATGACCGTTTTTTGCTGGCGATATAAAGTGGAATGTTTTGGGGCATCATCGAGAGTGTTGCTTTTTTCACTGGTTTCTTTTGAGCTGACGGGCTCGATAAGTAATTGACTATTATTTAATTGAGTCGGTTTTACCGTTTCGCATGGGTAACAACCTAGCACTTTAATAAAGCGTGTTAAGCGTTCTAATTCTTTAAGCGCTTGTTGAAGCTCTGCAGTCGCTAAGTTTGCATCAACATCTAAATAAAACATCTCTTCCCAAGGGGTTCCAGGAATAGGGCGAGACTCTAATTTACTCATATTGATATTATGAGCTTTGAGTACGAGTAGCGTTTCAACTAGCGCACCAGGTTTTTGGCCTGTAGCCATAATCAAGGTTGTTTTAGCGGGTAACTGAGAAGGTACATCGACCGCTTTTCTTGCCACAACAATAAAACGGCTTTGATTTATTTTTTGATTTGCTAAACCGTTTTCAGCCGCACTTAGCTGATAAAGCGCTCCGCCTTCTGCACTACCAATAGCAGCAACGCTATTATCGTCAGCATCAATGACATTTTGCATCGCTTCAGCACTACTTGAGCAATATGCCAAGGTTAATTTAGGGTGTTGTGATAGCCAGTGACTGCATTGGCTAATAGGTTGCGGGTGAGCAAATACTGTTTTGATATCTTCTAGGCTTGCTCCGTCTTTGGTCAATAAGCAATGACCCACTTCAATGGTCGTTTCACCGACAATAGAAAGAGAAGTGTGTTGTAAAACATCGTAAACTTCATTGATGGAGCCTGATGAAGTATTTTCTATAGGCAGAAAACCTAAGTCAGCATGACCAAGTTCTACGGATTTAACGATTTCATCAAAGCTCTGACAGCCTAAATCAATCATTTCCACTTGTCTGCGTTGGCAAAAACGGCTGGCAGCTAAATAAGAATAAGAACCGCGAGCGCCTAGATACGCAATAGTAGATTGGGGTTGTTGAATTTCAGGGTTAGCACGACCGTGAAGATATGCTTGCTGATTAAGTACAGAGTCTTCGATAATGCTTTGATATAAAGAGATAACAAAATGGGCGTCTAAACCGTGTTCTCGACCTTGTTGCACCAGTCTTGCAAGTAGTTCTTTTTCACGTTTGGTATCTCGGATAGGTCTGACATCGACTTCCTTACTACGTGCAACATCCAAGCTTAAACTTCTTCGCTTTGAGAGAAGTGATAGTAACTCTTTGTCTAGGGCAGTGATTTGCTCTCGGGTTTGATTTAATTCTGGCGTTTTTTTCATTATTGCCTCTATAAAGACTGCTTAGAGATACTTACTGCCGTATGCATCAGGAATAAATTAATAAAAAGCCCCCCAAGTGGGAGGCTTCTAATTTCATTTTCGTTTTTACACAAAAAATCCGCCTCAATGTGGGGGCTGAATAAAAAAGAAAATAAAATTGCTTGGAATGAATTTGTTCATGTCATTAAAACTAAAGTGCAGAGCAGGTTGTGTCAATTAAATTATGCTCAAGATTATCGATAAACTGAGGTTATTAATGCTAAAGGCATAAAAAAGCGCATCCGAGGATGCGCTCTTGGTTGTTATGTAAATTGATCGTCAAGCTGCTGTTTCCTCCTTGTAGTCATACTCAAAATCATTATCGGTTTCAGCCATTGGCGAAACGTGACGTTGAGCTTGTGGTTTGTGGGTCAGGCGATTTAGCTGTTTTTCCAGCTTTTTACCCATTGCAGTAATTGCTGCGTAAAGGTTCTCGTTTTTCGCCTGGGCAAATAATTCTCCACTTGGCAAGCCTACAGAAGACTCAATTTTAAAGATCTGCTTTTCCTGAGTGATGATAACGTGTGGGTTAATTAATTGAATATCGTGTCGTGTGAGTTTTTCAAACTGTCCTTCAATACGTTCAAGAATTGGTGCAGTGACTTCAAGTTGCTTGCTAGTGATTTTCAGCATATTTCGAACCTTCTGTTGTTTGCTTAAGTTCAGATTACCAAGCTTATAAACAAAAAGCGTGATCTAAATCACGTTTTTAATCCAATGATAGACTGTTTGATTCATATTTGATCGCTTAGACGTTTTTGGTAAAAAACTCAGTAAAATTGCTTGAATTCCTGTTTTAATCGGCTCATATTGGAATGGATAACATGACTTACGCCTCCAAGTGATGATTCATTTTTACCCCACTTTTTATAATAAAATGACCTCATAAATCCTCTCTTGCTCCATCACTTCTTTGTATTTGCTTATGAGTGTCACTCTTTTTGCTGATAATTAACCGATGTTACTGTAAAAATGAATGGGCAAGCATGGAACTCACCTAGTTTGTACAGCCTTGGCTAAATAAGTTGATAAGCGGTTAAATTGACATAAAAAATTACGCTTCTTTACGCAAGATCTCTATGAGAGCAGGTCTAGTGTCTTTATACTGCTAAACAATCTATGAACTTTGATGACTAATAATATGAGTATAGAACAAAAGAAAATTAAGGTATGGGACATACCAACTCGATTATTCCATTGGTTAACGGTTGGGTTATTATTTTCACTTTGGTGGACTGCCGATAGTGGAGAAATGGAGTGGCATCAAATATGTGCCTATAGCTTCATGGTTTTGATTATATTTAGGCTGTTATGGGGTGTTATAGGCAGTGAAACTTCCCGTTTTAGTGACTTTATTGCAGGCCCTAAAAAAGTCATGGCCTATGCTACTGGAAAAAAGACTTCACCAGTCGTTGGTCATAACCCATTAGGTGGTTACATGGTATTGTTTATGCTGGCCGTGTTAAGCCTTCAATTGGTCAGTGGTCTATTTTCTAGTGACGACATATTTACTGAAGGTCCCCTATATTCAATGGTTTCTTCAGATGTTAGTCGTTGGTTTACATGGTTGCATAAAGTCAATTTTAACGTCATTTTAGCTTGTATCATCCTCCATATTTCAGTCATATTGATTTATGCCATTAGAGGCAATAATTTAGTTTCTGCGATGATTTCTGGTAATAAAAAGCTGTCAGATGAAGAGTTAAGCATGTTACCAAATACGCCGAAAATGGCTTCATCTATCTTAGCGATGAGCTTAGTACTTATATTAAGTGCTGTAATTGGGTATTGGCTAATTGCACCTATTGTTGCTTTCTTATAAATCGATACTTAATTTTTCTGATATTGATTTGTTCAGATCAAAAAGCCCACTTTAGTAGTGGGCTTTTTATTTGTATTGATTAACTAAATTAATTAATCTTTTTTGTACATATCGTGACAACCTTTACAGCTCTTGCCGGTATTACCAAAAGCCTGCTTGATTTGTTTTTTATCGCCACTTTGAGCAGCAACTGATAACTTAGCGGCATTCTCTTGGAAAGTTGTCATTTTGCCATCAAAGTCAGCTTTGTTTGACCAGATTTTGGCTAGCGCTTCAGTATCGCCCTTGTCAGAGCCATCAATGAAGCCTTCATGTGGTATTTTGGCTAACGCTTCAAGGTTTGCTGCACGAGTTTGAAAAACATTAAGATCGAAATCTTTTTTACCTTTCAACATGGCACCCATGTCTGCAAATTGATAACGGATTAAGCTAAATCCTGATTTACGATAATCAATCGCGTCATCTGCATCTTCAAAGTTGTGCGCATTGACACTTGGTATAAGTAGTGCACTCACTGCTATTGCTAATATCTGGCTTTTCATAAGCTTTCTCTTATTTTCTAGTTATATGGTTAAGAAATGTCATCTAGGTTCATGTCACATTTTACACATAATTTTGAACTGAGTGCGAGTGTTGTTTGTGTCTATTTGTAAGTAAAAAAGTAAAATTTAGCAATAATAAAAAAGATTCAAAATTTTTTATTTCTATCGAGAAAAACTTGGTACACTTTGTACTGTTGAAGCATTACTAAAAGAGAGCAATATGCGCGCAAATTGGGAATCCGTGATTGAGAAGGTGTTGAGTTATCCTGACTCAGACGAGTTGAATGTGTTATTTCAATTGCTATTAACTGAAGAAGAACGCAGTGCCGTTGCAGGTCGTTTAAAAGTTTTCCAATTACTACTTCAAGGTGAACTCAGTCAGCGACAAATATCAGCAGATTATCAGGTCAGTATTGCTACAATTACACGATGTTCAAATTATCTAAAAAATATGAATAATGAACACCGTGAATTGATCCGTAATATGATTTTGTAAGGCTCGTTAATGATAAATGGGTCATTAAGGTCGGATGATTTTGATCTGATTTTGATTACCAACGCTGCATTTTAACGACAGGGACCTTATGGTGCCTGTAGCTAATTCGGCGCAGTAAAATGTATAAACCGTAGGTCAATAAACAGATAGAGATTACGACACCTGAATCTCGTGGTAGGAATCGAAATATAAGTCCCGCAGACATAATGTAAATGAAGGGTAAATAACCATAAATACTCTCAGGTAAAATCCCATCGATACGTTTTCGCTTCCTATCGGTTCGACGGTTACGCGAGCGTTGATTCCAAATGTGAGCGCCATAAAAATATACCAACAACGATGCTATGATGGCATAAGGTTCTTTTAATAGGGCAACACTTCCTGCCCCAATAACCAGATAAGTTAATGGTAGGATTTCATAGATTGGTTTAATTAACATAAGCACTCCGTCGCTTGTTATTAATCATCAGTTAGTATCAAAAATTAACGCTATAATCTTTGTCGATACTCACTGCTGTTTTTTTATACTCATTAAATAATAACTTAAAAAAAATACGTTACCCATGAAATTGGCTAACGTATCTTTGATTTCAAACTTTTGGCGTAGTGCTGAGAGCCTAAGTCATTGAATTAAGCATTAAGCACTTTACACCCGCTGTTGAGTTAGTGACAACCACAGCCACCATTGCCATCACAGCCAGGCTTTTCTGTATCACATTGCTCGTGTTCATGAGCATGATCATGGCCACAACCGCCTGCTGCATGAATATGTCCGTGAGCCACTTCTTCAGCTGTCGCTTCACGAACATCCATCACTTCGACACTGAAGTTTAGGGCTTGGCCTGCAAGAGGGTGGTTGCCGTCTACAACGACAACGGTATCTTTTACTTCTGTCACTTGAACAGGACGTTGACCCATTTCTGTTTCTGCAATGAAACGCATACCTGGAACGATATCTTCGATATCACCAAAAGCTTCTAAAGGCACTTCTTGTTTTAGGCCTTCGTGGTATTCCCCGTAAGCTTGTTCTGTTGGGATATTTGCATCGAATTTATCACCAGCAACTTTGCCTTCAAGTTCAACCTCAAGACCCGGAATTAATCCTTCTGTGCCATGAAGGTAAACCATTGGTTCTGCTTCAAATGAACTTTCAATCAGTTCGCCATTAGCGTCTGTTAAGCGGTAGTGAATAGTCACTGCTGAATGTTTTGTGATTTTCATATCGACTCCAATTCTTAATGTGGCGGCATGATAATACTTTTTAACTTTGTGTGCGATGATTTGTATCAGCTTTTGCTTATTCAATCACATGTTTCTGAATTTGTTTAAAATGAAACAATTTCAAGCAAGTTGATGATAGAGGAGATTAAAACATCTTATTTTGTTGAGTTGACGGATAATCAGTACTGGTAATCGTATTATTCATGCTTTTATCTTTACTTGCCCTTTTCTGTGCAGTTTAAGTAGCTGTTTTTTTTGGTTTTTTATGTTTGCGTACTCTGAGGGTTACGTTTACGTAAACAGGGGTTTTATGCGGAATTTTGTATGATTAGCGGATAAAAACTGTCATTAGCAGCTTATTTCTCAACGATATTAGAACAATCTGGAATAAGCGGTTAAAAATAAAGCTTTATTAGGGGTTGACAACAGAGGGCAAAAAAAGCAATTCTGTTATTAATTCAAAACAAGTACATATTTGCTCGTGTTAATTGCATTGTTTTTTTCAATTTAATAGCAAAAATAGTACAAAAGAAAACAAATTTTAAATAAGTAGAGTGTTCGAATGAATGTCCATCACTATGTTGTAGCTACCATTATTACTACAACCACCACAATTACTGTTGTGGGGGCGGGCTAAGTACACCCTAAAGATTTTATCGAAAGCCCGCTTCCCACAAAGAAGCGGGCTTTTTTGTTTCTATGCATAAATTATGAATAAATTTAGCTAAAGCTAACGAGTTAATGGAGTAATAAAATGAAAGTAATGAAGTTTGGCGGCACCTCGTTAGCCAATTGGCAACGTTTTCTCATGGCGGCAGATATTATTGAGCAGTCATCGGCTCAGGAGTCTGTTGCAACAGTCTTGTCTGCGCCTGCAACAGTGACTAATGGACTATTAGATTTAGTGGATTTAGCGCAGCAAGGTAAGGACTACAGCGCGACGTTAACTCAGATTGAGCAGGTGTTTATAGGGTTATTTTCCAGTGCCGCGCAGACGCTTATTTCTGCTGAGCAGAAACAAGTTTTAGATGAAAAGTTAGTAATGCAACTGGCGGATTGGAAGGATAAATTAACTGGAATCGCCTTGTTGAATGAATGTCCTGACCATGTAAGGGCGCAAGTTGTCGTATCGGGTGAGCGTCTTTCTGCTGCGTTAATGGAGCAGGTTATGAAGGCTAAATCGTTGACTGCTGCACAGTTTGATCCTAGGCAGCTTTTTTTAGCTCATGGTAAGCCTTTAGAGTCAGTTGTTGATATTAAAGCAAGTAAACAACGTTTTGCTGCATTAAATTTAGAAGAGGCAAGAGTTTGGATTATGCCTGGGTTTACTGCGGCAAATGAGTCAGGTAAAACGGTCACTTTAGGCCGAAATGGCTCAGACTATTCAGCTGCAGTTTTGGCTGCATGCATAGATGCATCAAGTTGTGAAATTTGGACTGATGTCGATGGTGTTTATAATACTGATCCGCGCGTTGTTGCCGATGCTAAGTTACTTGAACAGTTAAGTTATCAAGAAGCCATGGAGCTGTCGTACTTTGGTGCCAAAGTTTTGCACCCTAAAACCATTGCACCGATAGCTCAGTATCATATCCCTTGTTATATCAAAAATAGTTTTAATCCTTCTGCGCCTGGCACTTTAGTGTCGAACGAGGCTGACAAGACCGGATTGCAAGTTAAGGCTATTTCAAACCTTGATGATCAGACGATGTTTAATATCTCTGGCCCGGGAATGAAAGGCATGGTTGGTATGGCAAGTCGGACATTAGATGCCATCTCTCGCAGTGGTATTTCTGTCTCTTTGATCACGCAAAGCTCATCTGAATACAGCATTAGTTTTTGTGTTAATACAGATGAAGCTGAAAAGGCCAAACAAGCGCTTGAGCTTGAGTTTGAGTTAGAAATCCAGTCAGAGCTACTTGAACCAATCGAGCTTAGACAACATTTAGCGATTGTTTCATTAATTGGCGATGGCATGAAAACTCATAAAGGGGCGGCGGCGAAGTTCTTTAGTGCGTTAGCCAAAGCCAGTGTGAACATCGTAGCGATTGCACAAGGCTCATCTGAGCGTTCAATCTCGACTGTGATTGAACAACGTAAAACTAAGCATGCTATTGCAGCTTGTCATCAAGCTTTTTTTGATGTTCAACAATATCTAGATGTGTTTCTCGTCGGGGCGGGCAATGTGGGAGCGGGTTTATTAGCGCAAATTCACCAACAAGCTCAAATGCTAAAAGAGCAGCACATCACAATGCGAGTGTGTGGCATCGCTAATTCTCGTAAAATGTTGTTAAACAGTGACGGTGTTGATTTAACTCATTGGCAAACTTTACTCGCTGATTGTCAAACAAGTTATGATCTACCCGCTTTGTTTGCTTGGGGTAAAGAGCAGCAATTACTTAATCCTGTGTTAGTGGATTGTACTTCAAGTGAGTTGGTTTCTGACAGATACGTCGATGCAATGAACGCTGGTTTTCATGTTGTTACCCCAAATAAAAAAGCCAACACTCGTGATTATCAATATTATCAACAATTGCGAAGCACAGCGTTGTTGCAACGTCGTCAGTTTTTATATGAGACAACAGTCGGTGCAGGGCTTCCTGTTATTGATAACTTGAAAAAGCTGTTATTTGCAGGTGATAAATTGCAACGATTTAATGGCATATTATCTGGTTCATTATCTTATATCTTTGGCATGCTAGATGAAGGCATGAGTCTATCTGAAGCCACGTCGATTGCTCGTGAAAAGTGCTTTACTGAACCTGATCCTCGTGAAGATTTAAGTGGTATGGATGTCGCACGAAAAGTCTTAATTTTGGCGCGTGAAGTGGGCATGGAACTTGAGCTAGATGATGTCATCGTAGAGTCAGTATTACCTGCATCTTTCGATGCATCAGGGGATATCGACACCTTTATGGCAAACCTTCCTAAACTTGATGCTGAAGTGAGTGCGCGAGTTGAAACAGCAAAAGCTGCAGGTAAGTTACTGCGTTATGTTGGTCAAATTGAAGATGGAAAGTGCTATGTACGTATTGCTGAAGTGGATTCAAGTGATCCACTTTACAGTGTTAAAGGCGGCGAAAACGCCTTAGCATTTTACAGCCAATACTATCAGCCCATCCCATTTGTGCTAAGAGGCTATGGCGCTGGAACTGATGTAACAGCTGCAGGCGCATTTGCAGATGTATTAAGAACGCTTAATTGGACACGAGAGGTTGGGCTATGAGCATAACAGTTTATGCACCAGCATCTATGGGGAATGTCGGTGTCGGCTATGACTTACTTGGGGCAGCACTTGCTCCAATTGATGGAAGCTTACTTGGTGACCGGGTGATGATTGAGTCAGCTGAGTCTGGTGTACATTACTCTCAAACAGGGGCTTGGGCAGATAAGTTACCTGCAGATGGAAAAGACAATATAGTCTATCAGTGCGCTGAATTTTTTCTTGAAAAGCTAGCTATTCAACAAGGTGTTGCTATTAGGCTTGAAAAAAACTTACCAGTCGGCAGTGGATTAGGCTCGAGTGCCAGTTCAGTAGTTGCCGCTTTGTATGCGCTTAATGAACACTTTGAACAACCGTTTGACCAGCAAGCCTTGTTATTATTAATGGGTGAGTTTGAAGGTATGATTTCTGGCAGTGTTCACTTTGATAATGTGGCACCGTGTTATTTAGGTGGAATGCAGCTCATGTTGAATACCCCACAACAGGTCTGCGCAACGATCCCTGGCTTTAAACAATGGTATTGGGTTGTTGCTTATCCAGGGATTTCATTGTCGACGGCTAAAATGCGAGCGCTATTACCCGAGCAATATGACAAGTCCGTGGCGATTGACTTTGCAAGACACCTTAGTGTTTTTGTTCATGCAAGCTATCAGCAAGACGCCTCATTAGCCATCAGTGTGCTAAAAGATGTTATGGCTGAGCCGTATCGTGCCAGTGCTATTCCCGGCTATACAGCAGCAAGAGAGGCATTAGCTGAGCTGGGTATGCTAACAACAGGTATTTCAGGCAGTGGGCCGACTTTATTTTCTGTGACCGATAATTTAGCCGTTGCAGAGCAAGCTAAATCGTGGCTTGAGAAACATTATTTATCACAGGCTGGTGGTTTTGCCCATGTCTGCCAACTCGACGATGCTGGCACCCGTCGTGTGTAACTCAATTATTATTGTATAGGCGTACCAAAATGGAATTATATAATTTAAAACATCCTTCTCAAGTGGTCAGTTTCAGTGAAGCGGTGCAACTTGGACTTGGAAAGGATAGAGGGTTGTTTTTCCCTAAATCAATACCAACAATATCGAATATTGATGAGCTGCTACAGCTTCCTTTTGTTGAGCGAGGCAAGAAAGTGCTGGGCGCTTGGCTCGCTGATGAAATCGGTCAAGCAAGTGTTGATAAGTTAGTTGAGAATGCATTTACTTTTGAAGCGCCGTTAGTTGCTGCTGATGATAAACGCGCTTGTTTAGAATTGTTTCATGGACCAACCTTAGCATTTAAGGATTTTGGTGCACGCTTTATGGCCCAGTGCGTTAATTTACTTGCTGGTGATAAAAAGTTAACGATTTTAACGGCGACTTCTGGAGATACCGGCGCGGCAGTGGCAGATGCTTTTTATGGCTTAGATGCCGTACAAGTTGTGGTGATGTACCCAAAAGGCAAAATCAGTGAGCTACAAGAAAAAATGTTCACTACATTGGGGCGCAATATTCATACTGTTGCGGTAACTGCTGATTTTGATGCCTGTCAAACCTTGGTAAAACAAGCATTTGATGATAATGATGTTCGTGATGGGCTACATTTAAACTCCGCTAATTCAATTAACATCAGTCGTTTATTAGCACAGATTTGTTATTACTTTGAAGCGGTTGCACAAGCAAAGCAAAAAGGTAATGACGAGATTGTAGTATCAGTACCTAGTGGTAATTTTGGTAATTTAACTGCTGGATTATTTGCAAAAGCGATGGGCTTACCTATCAAGCGCTTTATCGCTGCAACCAATTCAAATGATACCGTTCCTCGTTATTTATCAGCTGGTGATTGGGCGCCAAATGCGACTGTTGCTACGATGTCTAATGCTATGGATGTATCTGAACCATCAAATTGGCCAAGAGTTGAAGCAATATGCGAAACAATGGGGTGGCCATTATCATCGATAACAGGCGTAGCGTTAACGGAATTGCAAACCACCAAAGCGTTAATTGACTTATACCAATTAGGCTACCAATCAGAGCCACACGCTGCGATTGCGGCTCAAGCTTTGACAGATGAGCTTGAGGCTAACGAAACAGGCATATTTTTAGGCACAGCTCACCCTGCTAAGTTTAAGGATGTTGTGGATGAGCAATTACATATTAACCTTCCTTTACCTGTAGAACTTGAGGCGGTGGTTAATAAACCTATATTGTCAGCGGAACTAGCGCCTGACTTTGAGCAATTAAAAGCACACTTATTTAAAACCTTAAATTAACGAGTAGGGCTTAAAGCTATAAAGCACCGTAAAGGTGCTTTTTTTATGGTAAAAATTGCTCAGGAATATGCTTTTTCATTGCTTTTAAAGGGGGTTATTACAATCATTTATTTTATGATCTTCGTCATAACAAGAATTCAACCACTAGTGTAGATTGTAAATACTCGAAGTGTGATTAATCTATATACATGAAGGAATTGTGGTTATGGATAAAATGATATTGAAAAGGCTAATGAATGATCATAAGCATATTGCAGTTTTACTTGATGTATTAGCTAAAAAAAATCACAAACTTTCCCAAGGTGAAGCGGTTAACTTTTCGTTGATTAGAGATGTTGTCGAATATATGCAAGTCTATGCTGAGCATAGTCATCACCCTTTAGAAGACATCACTTACAATTACTTTGTTAAACAATTTTCTAGCCCCTGTAATACTCAACTACACGAAGAACACACAAAGCTTGCTGAGTATTCGGGTGCATTAATGTATAGCTTGAATCTTATTCTATCTGATGTGGTTATTTCTCGTGAAAAGTTAGTGACAGATTTGCAAGCTTATGTCGATATTCAGCGTAGCCATATGCATTACGAAGAAAGTGAATTGTTTCCTTTATTTGCAAAACAACTCACCGCACAGGACTGGGATACGATTAAATCTCAATGTGAAAAGCAATTAGTGGATGATCCTTTATTTAGTGACAATGATGAAAGTATCTTTGAAGATTTAAAAGCGCACATAGGCTTAGCTTGAAATGTTAACTAAATGAAACAAAAAAAGAGCGCTATATGCGCTCTTTTTATTTTTTGATTTATGAATAACTATTCAATTAGTTTTAATGCTTATAATGGCATTGTTTCAAAATCAAAATCAAAACTTGTATCAATGTCTTGAAGTTCTTTGAGTAGACGCTGTTTGTCCTTTAACGCTTCTATCTCCCGCCATTTACGTTTTTTGTTTGAGCTTTTTGAGCGAGTTGGTCTTTCAACAACTTGGTCTAGCGCACCACCATAGTCTAAACGATCCATGGTAAACCTCCCTTGTTATTATGATGTCTCTATGCAAATAAGTATCATATTTCATCGCTATTGTGCAATAGCTTTGTTTCATTTTTGTTAATGCGGGCTGACAATTTAATGAAGCTTTACTGGCTAATTTAGTGACTTGTGCTATGTGAAGAAATAAGAGGGAATAAAAAAGCCAGCTTATGCTGGCTTTTTTAGGGTTTATATCTGACCTTGTCGATATAAATTAATTAATGCATTACTCGAACAATCTAGCTCTGAAGCGTCTTTTTCAGCTCCAATCCTATCAAGAACGTCATTTCCAAGTACCTTACCAAGTTCAACTCCCCATTGATCAAAAGAGTTAATTTGCCAAATAGCACCTTGAACAAAGGTTCTATGCTCATAAAGTGCGATTAAAGCACCTAAAGTGGTAGGGGTTAGCTTATCCATTAATAATGTGTTGCTAGGCTTATTGCCTGACATGACTTTGTGCTGTGAAATAAGGCTTTTTTCTGCTTCTGGCATATCTTTCTCTGCAAGTTCAGCGTATGCCTCATCATACGTGCGCCCTTGCATTAATGCTTGGGTTTGTCCAAAGCAGTTAGAAGCAAGTTGGTTATGATGTTCACCTAACGGATTATGGCTTTGAAGCGGCATAATAAAGTCAGCAGGAATGAGTGCAGTGCCTTGATGCAGTAATTGGTGATAAGCATGTTGACCATTGGTGCCTTCACCGCCCCAAATTACCGGACCAGTACTAAAGTCAACTTGAGTACCATCTAGCATGACTGATTTACCATTACTTTCCATATCAAGTTGCTGGAAGTAAGCCGGTAAACCACGCAGGTAATGGTCATAGGTTAATACCACATGAGATTGCGCATCATGGAAGTTGCCATATAACACTGATAGCATGCCCATAATGACAGGCATATTTTGCTCAAGTGGTGTATGAGCAAAATGTGTATCCATCTGATGAGCACCGTCTAGTAACTGTGTAAAGTTGTCGAAGCCGACTAGCAAGGCAATGGGTAAGCCAATTGCTGACCATAATGAATAACGACCGCCAACCCAGTCCCACATAGGGAAAATGTTTTCAGCGTCAATACCGAATTCTGTGGCTTTATCGACGTTTGAAGTCACTGCAACAAAGTGTTTTGCAACATCAGTCTGCGAGCCACCATTCGCCAAGAACCAATCTTTAGCGCTAAGCGTGTTGGTTAAGGTTTCTTGAGTGCCAAATGATTTAGATGACATAACAAACAGGGTTGTTTCTGCATCTAAACCTTTTAACTTTTCACAGATAGAGGTGGCATCAACATTGGCAACAAAATGACAATTAAGACCTTTAACCCAGTACGGGCGTAATGCTTGAGAGACAATTTTTGGACCTAAAAAGGAGCCGCCAATACCAATGCTGACAATATCAGTAATGGTTTTACCGGTATAACCCTTCCAGTGGCCATCTTGCACTGATTCAACAAACTGCTGCATTTTAGCCAGTGTCTGCTGTACTTCAGGTACGATATTCTTGCCTTCAGCCATTATTACCTGTTCAGGCTTACTGCGAAGTGCCGTATGAAGTACTGCACGGCCTTCTGTGTTATTAATAATGTCGCCATTAAACATGGCTGCAATCTTATCGCTTAGGTTAGCTTCTTTAGCTAATTTGAACAGCAAAGATAAGGTTTCATCATTAATGCGGTTTTTAGAATAATCTAGTAATAAACCACAGTCCTTAACACTGAGTTGCTCAAACCTTTGTGGGTTTTGAGCAAAAAGTTCGCGCATATGAGGCAATACAGATGCATTTTGAATTAACTGCTGCCAGGTATTACTCTGAGTTAAATGGGTCATGCAAATCACTCCATTGATTAATTAATTAGCCTAGCTTCTCGTTTAACATGACTTCAAGTTTCCCTTGGTCAATGGCAAAGTTACGAATGCCTTCTGCTAATTTATCTACAGCCATTGGATCTTGATTATATTCCCAGCGGAATTGTTCTTCAGTAAGTGGGGTTGGGGCTGCTTCAACTGACGTAGCTGGTGCTAACTTTTGTGTGATAGCTGCATCGCTATTAGCAAGCTCTTCAAGTAATGCAGGCCCAATGGTTAAGCGGTCACAACCAGCAAGTTCGATGATCTCGCCAATGTTACGGAAGCTTGCGCCCATAACAACGGTATTATACCCATGACGCTTGTAGTAATTGTAAATGTCGGTTACTGATACAACACCTGGATCGGTCTCAGCAGTGTAATCTTGACCTGTGTCTTTTTTATACCAATCTAAAATACGACCAACGAAAGGTGAGATTAAGTAAACACCGGCTTCAGCACATGCACGTGCTTGAGCGAAACTAAATAGTAAAGTTAAGTTACAGTTGATGCCTTCTTGTTCAAGTTGTTTTGCTGCGCAAATACCTTCCCACGTTGATGCAAGTTTAATAAGAATACGAGATTTATCGATACCAGCATCTTTATAAAGCTTGATTAACTTATGTGCTTTTTCAATTGAACCATTTTTATCAAATGAAAGGCGAGCATCAACTTCTGTCGAAATACGGCCTGGGACAATTTTAAGAATTTCAACGCCGATATTAACTGCTAATTTATCGCCTGCGTCTTCTACTTGTTGCGCTACATCATTTGACTGAGCTTTAGCCCAATTAATTGCATCATCAATTAGTGGTGCGTACTCAGGGATCTGAGCTGCTTTTAAGATCAGAGAAGGGTTTGTTGTCGCATCTTCAGGTTGGTAACGTTTGATTGCTTCGATGTCGCCAGTGTCTGCAACAATAGTTGTCAGTGCTTTAAGTTGAGCTAACGTGTTCGCCATGGAAATTTCCCTCTCAAGTAACAAAGTTGTTTTGTTGAATGCGGTTATTAGAAGCGATTTTACTGTATTTTCCAACTGTATTTGTAAAAAAATTACATAAAAAAGTAATTTTTGAGCAACTAGACATGAAATCTTGTTATTTAATACCTGATTTATTAGCCATTTAGATAAAAAATAATGATGAAAAATAATTGTTACCGATAACATCCCTTTGCTGCTGTGGTTTTTAAATATGTCACTTTTCTTTCAAAATTAAAAAGTCGCTGCAAGCAGCGACTTTTATTTGGGCTAATTAAGCTTTGGTACTTATTTTAGTACAGGGCGTTTCTCTGCACCACTTACTACAGCATCAATACGACGGTTTTGTTTGTTAGCTTCAGGTGATGTTCCTTCCATAATTGGATTGTCTTCACCAAAACCAACGGCTTTTAATCGACTTGCGTCAATGCCGTATTTTTCAACTAAAGCGTCAACAACAGCTTGTGCACGGCGCTCAGATAAATCCATATTATAATCAGCATTACCAACTAACGATGCATGACCTTCAATCACAGCAGTTGTGTGCGGATTATCTTTTAAGTATTTAGCGCCTTTTTCTAGACGAGTGTATGATTCAGGTTTTAATACTGCAGAATCATTATCAAAATAAACACCTTCCATACGAGATGAAATAGGTGCATCTTCATAAATAGTACAACCTTGGGCATCTACTTTGTGAGTCGATGGGGTGTCTGGACATTTATCCATATCGTCTGTCACGCCATCGTTATCAGAATCAATTGGTGCAGCAACAACCGGTGCAACGACTGGCGCTGGAGCGGGTTTATCAACACCGAAACGATAGCTTAATTCAAGACCCCAGTAATTACTTTCCATATCAAGGGTATTGTATTTATCGTCATCTAAGTTTTCGTAGCGGCGATATTTAGCTTGTAACTTTAAGTTCTCAGTAAAGTTATATCCAATACCTGCACCTATGTATGGTGCTATACCACTGTCACTATAATATTCAGTATTATAGTTTTTCTTGTTTGAGATAAGGTAATTCATCGCACCAGCTTCAGCCGATAAACTCCACTTATCAGCAAATGGATAAAAACCGACTAAGCCTAACGCCATGCCTCTAGCGCCAACATCATTACGTTTGTTGCTGTAGTCAGTCCATTCTGCGCGACCTAAATCACGGTAACCGAGTTCAACACCAAAGTAATCATTGAATAAGTAACCACCGAAAACATCCCATGCATAAGGGTCGTCTTCACCGCATACTTTCATTGTTTTTTGATCGCAGTTTGGTTCGTAATTATTAACACCAAGACCACCACCAACATACCACGGTGTTAACTCTTGCTCTGCTGAAGCAGCAAAAGGTAACAATGAGGTGAGTAATACTACTTTTAATGTGTTCTTCATCATGTATAAGTCCATTGTTATTTTACTCCACCAAAACACATGTAAATAATTTGTTTGATACAAGTGTCGCTGACGCTTATGTGGTGTTCCTATTATGTTTTTGTCAGCGTGCTAATTATCGTCGTAATTTCAATGGTTTTCCATAGTAATAAAGAACAATGTTGGTATTAATTTAACAATCTTTGCTTTTTTGGCTGTTTTAAGGGGAGGGAGGTCGTAAGAATGTTGCAAGTAAGGTGTGCTTTTTAACAATTGTGCAATTTGCTTGAAGTGACGCATTTGAGGTGAGGTAAATAAAGCTTGAGGATATAAAGCGCAAATGGCGCTTTATATCCTAGTCGAGATATCGTTATCTACTAACCGTTATCGAGTCCACACCCAATTTTCAATTTCTTGAGGGTCTACACCATTTGCTTTGATGTAATTACGGTGCTCAACTAAGCGTTGTAACATATCGGTTGTGATGGCGACATGCTGTGTTTCGTCAATAACACCTTGTTGGAATAGCTTGTAAGCCATATCTATCACTAAGTGATAACGTGAGGTGCCATTTCGGACACCCATGTCAAATGGTGTCGTAGTAGAACCTTCTTCTTCGTAACCTTTGATTCTAAAGCGGCGACTACCTTTATAGTCAAATACAAGTTTCTTGATGGTATTCGGGTAACCATGGTAGTTAAATACCACGCCTTTATCTTCTGTAAATATTTCATCCATCATCCAAGGTTTAGCTTGGAAGTCTCGACTACCTAAACCATTACTATTAAGTTCAGTTACACTGACAAAACGAATGCGAACTCGAGGTAATAGCTCACGGATAAGTACTAAAGATGCCATACATTCCTGGGTGACATAATCCCCGCAGCCAGCTAGAACCACATCTGGATTTTCATCCGATGCAAAATCCCAAACCATGACACCGTCTTGAGTTTGCTTACGCGCTTCATCTAACGATAGCCATTGTGGTAGTTCTTTTTTACCTGCAACTAAGATGTTTAACTTATCGCGATCTTCATAAGCGCGCTCGGTGTACGTCAGAGTCGAGTTACCATCTGCAGGTAAGTATGCTGAAATAATATCAGGGTGTTTCTCTAACATTGCCCCTAAGAAGGATGGGTTCTGATGAGAGTAGCCATTATGGTCTTGACGTTCTAATAAAGAAGACAACACAACGTTACAAGAAGGCACAGGTTTGCGGAAATGAACCCCTTGGCTTGCATATACATATTTACAGTATTGATCTGCCATTGAAGACACAACTTGTGAGAAGGCTTCATAGGTTGGGAACATTGCATGGCGACCTGTTACGGTATAACCGTGCATCATGCCGAATAACAAGTTTTCTGACAGTAATTCGATGACACGACCGTCTCTTGCCATATCTTGATCCCAGGTCTTAATTGGCCATTGCCAAGCACGGTCTGTTTCTTCAAATACAGCTTGAAGTTGGTTTGAGTAGGTTTCATCAGGGCTGAAGATACGTAAATTACGTTGATCACGGTTTAATTTGAACGCATCACGCATCCATTCACCCATTTTGTACATAGATACACCTCGAGTGCCTCGTGGTGTTTCTGGCCCATAGCTCAATTGTTTTAAGTCAGGTTGCGCTAGAGCACGTACAACTTCTCCGCCGTAACTTAGATGCTGTCTACCGCAACATAAGTGCTTAGGTGGTATAAGCGATTGAATATCTTTATCGAAGCTAATTTGTCCATCAGCATTGATGTCACATAACTCATCAAACTTATAACTCTCTAGCCAGTCATTCAATGCTTGAAGATGGCTTGGATCCGTTGCGCATTTATTAACGATGACTTGATGCGACTCACAGTTACCTTCAAGCTTTTTACCACCGTGTTCAGCAGTGCCAGTCCAGCCTTTAGCTGTTCGCATTAAAATAACAGGCCAACGTGGTTTGCAGACATCTTCGCCATTTCTTGCGCGAGTTTGAATGTCATTGATCATTTCATAAGACAGATCCATTGCATTTGCCATTTGCACAAAGACATCTTCTTCAAGCTCATCATCGACAATAATTGGGTGATAACCTAAGCCACGAAACTCAAGATCAAGTTCTTCGTGATCCATACGTCCCATGCGAGTAGGACCAGATATCTTGTAACCGTTGATATGAACAATAGGAAGTACTGCGCCATTGGTTGCAGGATCTACAAGTCGGTTAGCATACCAAGATGCAGCTAATGGACCTGTTTCTGACTCACCATCACCGACTAAGCATGCTGCGATAAGATTTGGATTATCAAGCACTGAGCCCCATGCGACAGAGAGCGAGTAACCTAACTCACCGCCTTCAAGGATTTGACCTGGTGCTTCAGGGTTAGCATGAGAAGGGTAGCCATAAGCTGCTGAGAATTTTTTACAGATATCTTCAATGCCAGATTCATTATAAGGAATGGTTTCTGGATAAAAGTGGCTTAATGAGCCTTCTACAAAAAGGTTAGCTTGTACAGCAGGGAAGCCATGACCTGGGCCAACCAAGTAGATGAAATCTCTTTGATGTTTAACAATGAGGCGATTGACGTTGGCGTATACGAAGTTAATACCTGGGCAAGTGCCCCAATGGCCGAGCAGTCTTGGCTTAATATCATCATGCTGTAATGCTCTTTTGAACAATACATTTTGTTTTAGGTAGATTTGAGATGTGGCAAGGAAGTTCGTTGCTCTAACAAATTTTTTCAGCGAAGTGATTTCATTTGCTTGTGTCATAGTGACCTCAGTATTTTGAAGATTTAAGTTGATTTAGTTCTTAATGAGAACACTGTATTCTTATTTTGGTTGCAATAATGTGGTCTTTGTCTAACTTTTTATTAAATATTTTTATAATTAAAATGGGTTAAAGTTGGTTTTGTGTTAAAGCTTATGGGTGTGAAGGGCGTAGGATTGTTATTTGAGATGCAGCTAAAGGCTGCTAATTAGATAAGTGTGATCTTGATCACCTGCTGGTTCAGATCTTCTATGCTAATTTTTTGCACCGAAAAATCAGCGATAAGAATTGAGAAAGTTTGCTAGGCATTCGTGCCTAAAAAAAGTAAAGTTAACTCGATCAAATCCTAAATAATAAATAACTAATATTTCGCTCACTGAAATTCAATGTGATAAGCAAATGAAATACCTACTGAATTGAACTTGAGTGCTCTTATTAAAATAATACGATAATTTTATTTTGTCCGAAGCGTTTGTTTTGATGCTTAATCACAAGCCAACTTTTTACAAAATAAAGTTATTCGAAGGAATAATTTAAGCAAATGGCAATGTTAGAAACGATTGTGAATTTCATGAACGATTTACTCTGGGGTAAATTGTTAGTTTATGGGCTAGTAGGCGCAGGTTTATTTTTTACTGTACGCTTAGGCTTCATCCAAATTACGCATTTTGCGCATGGTCTCAAAATTTTATCCATTAGCCGCCGTCCAGGTCGCAATGGTTTATCTTCTTTCCAAGTTTTCTGTACCAGTATGGCGGCCCGTGTCGGCGCCGGTAATATGGCAGGTGTTGCTGTTGCAATTGGTGCAGCTGGTCCCGGCGCAGTTTTCTGGATGTGGGCAATTGCGATGCTAGGTATGGCAACCGCAATGATTGAGTCAACGCTTGCGCAAGTTTATAAAGTAAAAGATGTCGACGGTCAGTACCGCGGTGGTCCTTCTTACTATATGGAGAAAGGACTTGGCCAACGTTGGATGGGAATTCTATTCTCAATCCTACTGATAATCTGTTTTGGTTTAGTGTTTAATGCAGTACAAGCTAATACAATTACTGGTGCAATGACTGCTGTATTTGATTTGAACCCGATTTATGTGGGTGTGGCAATTGCTGTATTAAGCGGTTTAGTGATTATGGGTGGCCTTAAAAAAGTCGCTAAAGTTTCTGAGATTGTTGTACCTGTTATGGCATTAGCTTACATCGCCATTGCTTTAGTGGTTGTATTGATGAATGTCGAACAACTACCTGCAGTATTTATGTTGGTGATTAACAGTGCGTTTGGTTGGCAAGAAGCCGCTGCTGGTGGTGTTGCTTATAGTGTTGCACAAGCTATGCAAGCAGGTATTGCGCGCGGATTATTCTCGAATGAAGCTGGTATGGGTAGTGCTGCAAATATTGCGGCAAGCGCATCGCCAAATCCTAACCATCCTGCATCGCAAGGCTTTGTGCAAATGATGGGTGTATTCGTTGATACTATCGTTATTTGTACTGCTACAGCGGCAATTATTTTATTGTCAGGTGATGCAGCTGGGAGTGGCGATGGTATTGCTAAAACCATTAACGCTCTGTCATCGCATGTTGGTGACTGGGGTGGAGCATTTATTGCTTTTGCTATTTTACTGTTTTGCTTTACATCAATTATCGCTAACTATTCTTACGCTGAAACTAACGTCATGTTCTTATCTGGCAATAAGAAAGGTGCATTACCAATCTTCAGATTAGTTGTGCTTGGCATGGTAATGTTTGGCGCCGTAGCAAAAATCAATATTGTTTGGAACTTAGCGGACGTGTCGATGGGCTTAATGGCATTGGTTAATATGATTGCACTGCTATTATTATCAGGTTTAGCTGTTCGTGTGATTAATGACTATCGTCAACAGATTAAAGCTGGTGAAGAGCCGATGTTTGATACTGATAAGTTCCCTGAGCTCGCAGAGCAGTTAGAAGACGGCATTTGGAAGAATAAGCCTGCTGAGTCATCAAAATAGGCATCTTTGTTATTGGCTACGGAGTTGACCCTCGCTAGGGATTTTTAAACTCTATTAGCGCAATCTAAAAAACCATGCATTTATTGCATGGTTTTTTTTATTTAGCCCAGTATCATAGAGACAGATTGAAAGAATGTACTTTACGGCTTAATAGGATAGTTAACGATGTTAGTATTAGTTTCTCCAGCAAAAACTCTCGACTTCGAAACCAAGGCTAACACAACGTCTTTTACACAACCGACGTTGTTAGATCATAGCCAACAATTAATTAATGTGTGTCGTGAGTTGACTCCTATAGATATTGCTTCGCTGATGAAAGTTAGCGATAAAATTGCAGGTTTAAACGCAGCTAGGTTCATCGAGTGGCAACCTAACTTCACCCTAGACAATGCCAAGCAAGCGATGTTTGCTTTTCGTGGCGACGTTTATACAGGGCTTGATGCTGACTCAATGTCTGAAAAAGAAGTGAGCAAAGCACAACAACATTTGCGGATTTTGTCAGGTTTGTATGGCTTACTTAAGCCACTTGATTTGATGCAAGCTTATCGCCTCGAAATGGGCACGAGTTTAGCTAACCCTAAAGGTAAAAACTTGTATGCTTTTTGGGGGGATGTGATCACCGATGAAATTAATCAGGCTGTTGCTGAGAAAGAAGACGATATCATTGTCAATTTGGCTTCGAACGAATACTTTAAAGCGGTAAAACCTAAAAAGCTGAATGCAACATTGATTACCCCAGCATTTAAAGACTGTAAAAATGGTCAATATAAAGTGATTAGTTTTTATGCCAAAAAAGCGCGCGGTTTGATGGCAAGGTATATTATTGAAAATGACATTAAATCGTTAGCAGGGTTACATCAATTTGATGTTGATGGTTATTATTACAGCGAAGAATTATCAACGCCTGCAGCGCCTGTATTCTTACGTGAAGAGCGTGTTTAGAGGTTTAGTATCAACCTTTTACTGTTGGATTAGCTAACCGTTTTTTTTAAAACGAACAGACAATAAAAAAGCAGCGATTTCGCTGCTTTTTTATTGCCTAACAGTTTTGCTAAAAGGCTATTTGGGTTCTTTTTTGGCTAAAGGGCGTAAATCAAGTTCCGATTGCGCCATGATATACGCAAATTGAGCATAAGCAGCGACATTTTGGGCAAGCGCTTTTGGATCGATTTTATCCAACGTGTCGTTAGGGGTGTGATGATAATCAAAGTAGTCAGTACCATCTTGCCTTAATGATGCAACTGGCACACCTAAACCTGGCATCATAGAGACATCCGGGCCGCCTGACGCTTTGTTATTACCAAGTTTTACACCATTGATAGTCATTGATTGATGTTCAAGTTGAACTTGCTCAAATACGTTTGGGTTAACGTTAAAATCGATTTGATAAATTCTACCTGCGCCAAAGTCTGACTCTGCTGCAATATAATGTTTTTCCAGCTCATCACTATGCTGTTTAACGTACGCTTTACCGCCGACAAGGCCAACTTCTTCAGCTGCATATAATACAACTCTTATCGTTCTTGCAGGTTTTTGTGGTAAATCCTGGATAAGTTTAGCTGCTGCAGTAACAATGGCGACACCAGCACCATCGTCAATGGCGCCAGTCCCCTCATCCCATGAGTCAAGATGTGCCCCGATTAATACAATTTCTTTTGGCTTACTGCTACCAGTGACTTCAGCAATGACATTGTAAGAGGTTGCTACACCCAAATTTTTCGACGTTAAGTTAAGTGAAAGGGTGATATTGTCATCACGCTTGAGCATTGAATTAATCATATCAGCATCTGGTGCTGACAACGCAGCGGCAGGAATTTTTTTCACCCCATCTTTATAACGCATCATACCTGTGTGCGCCATGCGGTCATGATCGGTACCAATTGAGCGAATAACGACAGCTACAGCGCCTTTTTCTGCTGCAGCAACAGCGCCTCTAGAACGACCTCCGACCGATTTCCCGTAGCCTTTACCGCTAATATGTCTCTCGGTTTTATGATCGATAAATGCAATTTTACCTTTGACTAATTCAGGATCTGCCGCTTGTAAATCGGCAAGTGTGTCAAAGCGTACAATATTTGCTTGTATGCCTTCTTCTGGCGTTGAAACACTGCCTCCTAGTGCAGTAATAACAAGTGGTTGTTCATAGGGAGCTGTGATTGAAGCTTTCGCACTGCCTCTATACCACGCAGGGACTTGAACTGATTCTTTATAAACTTTATCGAATCCTAAACTTTTCAGTTTATCCATCGCCCATTCAACGGCAATAATATCTTTTTCAGAACCAGCTAATCGAGGGCCCACTTCGACTGTTAGTGATTCAACGATTTCATAACCTAAAGATGAATCTAAAGCTTTTAGGACGAGTTGTTGACTAACCGCATTATCTTTAGTGTTCTCGATTTTAGTTACTTGGGTATCATTAGTTTGATTCTGACATCCTGACAACGCAGTAAAAACCATTCCTGCAAAGAGTGCCTTATTGTAGTTTTTCATGAGTTTCCTTCATTTTTATTAGCTAAGTCTCATTTTTAAAAACAATCTACCAAAAAGTGTGCTTCATGTCGCTGCCCTATTTGTTAGGGAAGGCTATATTAGCGAGGGAGATGATTGAGGAGAACCAAGCGCGTGATGAATATAGAATTAATGCAACAGCGTGCAGATCATGCTGTAGTAATGCTTAAAGCACTAGCAAATGAACGCCGATTGTTTATTTTATGTCATTTGCTTAATGAAGGTGAAATGTGCGTTGGTGAGATGAACAAAAAACTGGGCCTAAGCCAATCTGCATTATCGCAGCATTTAGCTTGGCTAAGAAAAGATAATCTCGTTTGTACACGTAAAGAAGCTCAAACTGTTTTCTATTCACTTAAAAGTGATGAAGTTCGTGAGCTGATTAAAGTACTGGATAACTTATACTGCCACTAATGGCTTAGTATCTGCTCAGTGCTAAAAGCGTCTTAGTCAGTTACTTACTTAGGTAAGTGCTGTTGAGGCGTTTTTTTTTGCTTTCAAGAAGGCTCATGAAAGCTTTTTGTTGCGGTAAATATTTTTGAAGGGAGTTTTAGCTGGATATCGTTAGCAGCCAATACGGGTTGCCATGACCTGAATGTTGTTTATTAGCTTGCAATAAGCCTAGTTGTATATGTTTACACTGAATGTAAGTATTAAAAATAGTGAAGGCTTGAGCTAAGAGTGATGTAATCGGGTGGGGATAGACTCAAATAGCGCCAAAGTTGAGTGAGTCATTTATTTTAGATATAAAAAAACCGACCTAAGTCGGTTTTTTAAAAACTAAATCACGAGATTAAGCAGCAAGTGCTTTGATTCTTGTGTTTAGACGTGCCTTTTGACGAGCGGCTTTATTCTTGTGAATAAGACCTTTAGTCGCCATACGGTCAACAATCGGTTGTGCTGCTGCGAATGCTTCTGTAGCCGCTTTGTGGTCACCGCTTTGGATAGCAGCGATAACTCTTTTAACGTATGTACGTAACATTGAACGACGACTAGCATTATGCTGACGACGTTTTTCAGATTGAAGCGCGCGCTTCTTTGCAGACTTGCTATTAGCCAAGGTGCAACTCCTAAAACTGGGATTAATACTTTGAGGGCGAGGAATATGCCTGCTTTTATTCATTTTGTCAATGAATATGGCAGAAATATCGTCAAATAAACAAATATAACTACCTTGCGCGGTGATCTTCAACCCAACTCGTGTAAGATGTGGCGCATTCTAACAGTTCTTCTACCGCATAGACAGTAGTAGAATGGAAAATTTGAGATATATCCACGTTTAAAATATCGATAGCAAGCTGCTTCGGAGGCTGTTTGAGTAAAAAGTTATTAAAATCGGGTGCAATAGTCAGTGTGATGACTTTGGTATCAAGAGTATTAGGCCTGATCCGTGATGTTGTTATTGCGAATTTAATGGGGGCAGGTAGTAGTGCAGATGTCTTTATTTTTGCTAATAAAATACCTAACTTTTTACGTAGACTGTTTGCTGAAGGTGCATTTGCTCAAGCTTTTGTTCCTGTATTAACTGAATACCAACAAAAAAATACACCCGAAGAGACTCGTGAGTTATTAGCTAAAGTTGCTGGTACCTTAGGTGGCATTGTCAGTATTGTGACTTTAATCGGTGTTATTGCTTCGCCTTTATTAGCTGCATTGTTTGCTGGTGGTTGGTTTTATGACTGGTTAAATGATGGACCTGATGCAGGCAAATTTGAACTCGCTTCATTAATGTTGAAAATTACCTTTCCTTATTTATGGTTTATTACGTTAACTGCTTTAGCGGGATCGATTTTAAATACCCGAGGCAAGTTTGCCGTTTCTGCTTTTACCCCAGTTTTTTTAAACATCACCATTATTGTTGCTGCATTATATTTTGCGCCAACAATGGAGCAACCTGAACTGGCTCTAGCATGGGGGGTATTTTTTGGTGGTTTAGTACAATTTTTGTTTCAGTTGCCATTTTTACTAAAAGAGAATGCTTTAGTAAAACCAAGTTGGGGTTGGCACCATCCTGGTGTTGTTAAAATTAGAACATTAATGATCCCTGCTTTGTTTGGGGTATCGGTGTCTCAAATCAATTTATTGTTTGATACCTTTATAGCGTCTTTTTTAATGACGGGTTCTATTAGTTGGCTTTATTACTCTGATAGGTTGTTGGAGTTTCCACTTGGTTTGTTTGGTATAGCCATTGCTACTGTGATTCTACCTGCGTTATCTAAAAAGCATGTTGATGATAAAGGCACTGGGTTTAGTGAGACCATGGATTGGGGCGTAAGAGCGATTTTGCTGTTGGGCGCACCCGCGATGCTTGGGCTTATCATATTGGCTCAGCCAATGTTAATGGTGCTATTTATGCGCGGCGCTTTTTCAGTCAGTGATGTTGAGATGGCCTCATATAGTTTAGTGGCCTATGGCTGTGGTTTATTAAGCTTTATGATGATTAAGGTATTAGCACCAGGTTATTACTCTCGTCAAGATACAAAAACGCCGGTTAAATTCGGCATTATTGCCATGGTAAGCAATATGGTTTTCAATATTATTTTTGCCATTCCATTTGGATATGTTGGGCTTGCAATTGCAACGTCATTATCAGCATTGTTAAATGCAGTATTGTTATACCGTGGGCTACACATTGCTGGTGTTTATAGAATAACGAAATCAACTGTCATATTTTTCATCAAAGTGATTATTGCGACAGGGCTTATGACAGTATTGTTGTTAAATACACTACCTGTTCAAAGTGAGTGGCTTGCAATGGACATGATGATGAAGATATTGACTCTTATAAAACTGATTGTTTCTGGCGCAGTTGTGTATTTATTGAGCCTAGTCATAATGGGGCTAAGACCTTGGAAGATGAAACGTCAATCATGAGTGCTGATAATCAAATCTATCTAGTATATAATCAGCCGATTTACAGTTGCAGTTAATTGGCGTAATGGAATTAATCCGCGGTATACACAATATTTTACCTTCGCATCATGGGTGCGTGCTCACTATTGGTAACTTTGATGGTGTGCATCGAGGCCACGCGCAAGTTCTTAATAACTTAGTTAATAAAGCTAAGCACTTTCAGTTGCCCGCAGTTGTTATGACGTTTGAGCCACAACCTCAAGAGTTATTTCGTCAGCAAGATGCTCCAGCAAGAATCAGTTTGCTTCGCGATAAGATTAGCCTGCTTGATGAATTAAGTATTGACCGTTTATTGTGCGTCAATTTTAATAGTCGTTTTGCTAATCAGCCAGCTGAGCAATTTATTGAAGATTTGCTAGTAAAAAAACTAGGGGTTAAATACCTTGTTGTCGGTGATGATTTTTGTTTTGGTAAGAATCGTGCTGGCACCTTTGATATGCTACTTGAAGCTGGCAAAAAGTTTGGATTCACTGTTGTGAGTACCCAAAGCTTCATTTTAGGTTCGATACGCGTGAGTTCGACAGCAGTTAGAGAACAACTTGCTCTAGGTAATTTAGAGCAAGCAAGAAGATTATTAGGTCATCCCTTTGTGCTAACGGGTAGAGTGGCACATGGGCAAAAGTTGGGTAGAACCATAGGTTTTCCAACTGCCAATATTGCATTAAAGAGAAAGGTGTCACCCGTAAGAGGGGTGTTTGCCGTAAAAATGTATTGGGATGATAGCGATATATATGAAGGCGTTGCCAATGTTGGTTTTAGACCGACGGTTGACGGCCAAATTTGCCAATTAGAAGTCCATTTATTTGACTTCGATGGTGATTTATACAGTAAAAGAGTAGAAGTTGAATTAGTTGCTAAAATCCGTGATGAACATCCGTTTGAGTCACTTGAGGCACTAAAGAAACAAATTTTGAATGATGCAAATGAAGCAAAAGCTTTGTTTGGCAATGATGCAGGTTGAAATAAATCAGCCCAATTAATGGTATAGGATCAATGACCGACTATAAATCTACGTTGAATTTGCCGGAAACAGATTTTCCGATGCGCGGTAACTTGGCTAATCGTGAGCCAGAAATGTTAAACCGTTGGACTCAAAACGAACTTTATCAAAAAATTCGTGACAGTCGAATTGGACGCAAACCATTTATTTTGCATGATGGCCCTCCATATGCGAATGGCAATATTCATATCGGTCACTCAGTCAATAAAATTTTAAAAGACATCATTATCAAGTCAAAAACAATGGCTGGTTTTGATGCGCCATACGTTCCTGGTTGGGATTGTCATGGTCTACCTATCGAACTTATGGTAGAGAAAAAGGTTGGTAAGCCTGGCCAAAAGATTTCTGCTGCTGAGTTTCGTGCAGAATGTCGTAAATATGCAGCTAAACAAGTAGATGGTCAGCGTGATGACTTTATTCGTTTAGGTGTTTTAGGTGATTGGCATAACCCATATCTAACAATGGATTACAGCACCGAGGCTAACATTGTACGCTCTTTGTCAAAAGTGATTGAAAGTGGCCATTTACATAAAGGTGTTAAACCTGTTCACTGGTGTACAGATTGTGGTTCTGCGTTAGCCGAAGCTGAAGTTGAATATGAAGACAAAACTTCACCGGCAATTGATGTTGCTTTCAATGCTGTTGATGCAGCAGCAGTAGCCGCTAAATTTGGCGTTGAAGGCTATAAGACTCCAGTTGCCGCAGTTATCTGGACAACAACACCTTGGACACTACCTGCAAACCGTGCATTATCATTAAGCCCTGATCTTGATTACAGCTTGGTTGAGTTTACTAAAAATGGCGCAACTAAAACTCTAATCTTGGCTGAAGTACTTGTTGAGTCTTGCTTAACGCGTTTCGAAGCTGAAAGCCATAAAGTTATTGGTACTGCAAAAGGTGCTGAGCTTGAGTTGATGCGTTTTCAGCATCCTTTTTCGTCTTTCGATGTGCCTGCTATTTTGGGCGATCATGTTACGACTGATGCTGGTACGGGTATTGTTCATACTGCACCTGGTCATGGTCAAGACGATTTCGTGGTTGGACAAAAATACGGTTTAGAAGTTGCAAATCCAGTTGGTGATAACGGGGTTTATAAAGCGGATACTGAGTTCTTTGCTGGCCAGCACGTGTTTAAAGCAAACAAAGGTGTGGTTGAATTACTGGAAGAGAAAGGCCAGTTATTATGCCATGTTGCTTACCGTCATAGTTACCCACATTGTTGGCGTCATAAAACACCTATTATTTTCCGCGCTACGCCACAGTGGTTTATTTCGATGGATAACCATGGCTTGCGTCCTCAGGCGTTAGCTGAAATTGAGAAAACACAATGGATCCCTGATTGGGGCCAAAGCCGTATCGAAAAAATGGTTGAAAACCGCCCTGACTGGTGTATCTCACGTCAACGTACTTGGGGTGTGCCAATCACTTTACTGGTTAACCGTGAAACTGAAGAGTTACACCCAGATAGTGTTTCTATCATGGAACGCGTTGCTCATCGTATCGAGCAAGAAGGTATTCAAGCATGGTGGGATCTTGAGCTAAGCGAATTAATCGGTGATGAGGCTGAACAATACCGTAAAGTGACTGATACTCTAGATGTTTGGTACGACTCTGGCTCAACATTCTCATCAGTGGTTGCATCTCGTCCAGAATTTAATGGTCACGAAATTGATTTATATCTAGAAGGCAGTGATCAACACCGTGGTTGGTTTATGTCTTCATTGATGATTTCAACTGCAATGAATGGCAAAGCGCCATATAAGCAAGTATTAACCCATGGCTTTACCGTTGATGGTAAAGGTCGCAAGATGTCAAAATCAGTGGGTAACGTGATTGCTCCTTTACAAGTTATCAATAAACTGGGTGCCGACATCCTTCGTTTATGGGTTGCTGCAACCGATTACAGTGGTGAAATGACGGTTTCTGATGAAATCTTAAATCGCAGTGCCGATTCATACCGTCGTATCCGTAATACTGCTCGCTTCTTGTTGGCTAACTTGAATGGTTTTAACCCTGAAACAGACATGATTGCTACAGAAGATATGGTGTCACTAGATCGTTGGGTTGTACGCCGCGCAGCTGCACTTCAAAATGAAATTATTGAAGCTTACGATCAATATAATTTCCACTCTGTTACACAAAAGCTAATGCAGTTCTGTTCTGTAGAGCTAGGAAGTTTTTATTTAGACATTATTAAAGATCGTCAATACACAGCTAAGCAAGATGGCCATGCTCGTCGTAGTTGTCAATCTGCGCTATACCATATTGCCGAAGCGATGGTACGCTGGATTGCGCCTGTACTAAGTTTCACTGCTGATGAAATTTGGAAATTATTACCAGGTGAGCGCACAGAATTTGTCTTTACTGAAGAATGGTACCAAGGGCTTGAGTCAGTGACTTTAGCTGATGACTTGAGTGATGAATACTGGCAGCAGTTACTGACTGTGCGTAATGAAGTTAATAAAGTATTAGAACAAGCTCGTCGTGATAAACGAATTGGTGGCTCTTTAGAAGCTGAAGTGACTCTGTTTGCTGATGCTGATTTAGCAGCTCAACTTGGTAAGTTATCAGACGAACTTCGCTTTGTTTTACTCACTTCAAAAGCGAAAGTTGAGTTATTAGACAATGCTTCTGCTGATGCAATCGAAACTGAACTTAGCTCGCTTAAATTAATGGTTTCAAAAAGTGAAGCTGAAAAGTGTGAACGTTGCTGGCATTACAGTGACGATGTTGGTTCTAACGAGTCACATTCAACACTATGTGGTCGTTGTGTTACTAACATCGAAGGCGATGGCGAACATCGTGATTTTGCTTAAGGGTTTATAATGCCATCGACTTGGAAAGAAAGTGGCATTCGTTGGTATTGGGTAGCTGTATTGGTTTTTTTTGCCGATCAGCTATCTAAGCAATGGGTGTTAGCGAATTTTGAGCTGCATGATTCAATACAGCTTTTACCTTTTTTTAATTTTACTTATGTGCGTAACTACGGAGCAGCATTTAGCTTTTTAAGTGAAGCAGGTGGTTGGCAACGTTGGTTATTTACCATTATTGCTGTTGGCTTTAGTGTGCTTCTAACTGTTTGGTTAAGAAGACAGTCTTCATCACTTTGGCGTTCAAATTTAGCTTATACGCTGATTATTGGTGGGGCGATAGGCAATTTAGTTGATCGTTTAATGCATGGCTATGTAGTAGATTTTATCGATTTCTACTGGAATACAAGTCATTACCCTGCATTTAACATTGCTGACGCTGGTATATTTATCGGTGCGGTATTGATCATTTGGGAATCATTTAAGCCTGAAGAACCACCGACAGGAAGTTAGGGAGAGCTACATTGTCTGAGCAACACACTTTAACCCGTTCTATTTTATGTCATATGAATATCCTTCTAGAGGATGGTTCTACAGCAGATAGTACAAAAGCGTCTGGTAAGCCTGCTCGTTTTAATACTGGTGATGGCAGTTTAAGCCCTGCATTTGAGGCGCAAATTAGCCAATTGCAGCAAGGTGATAATCACACTTTTACTTTAGAACCAGTTGATGCGTTTGGTGAAGCAAACCCTGATGCTATCCATCATATGGATAGAAGCCGCTTTCCAGCTGATATGGAATTAGAAGTGGGCGTGATAGTCAGTTTTGGTGGTCCTGGTGGTAGCGAAATACCAGGTATGGTGCGTGAAATCGCTGGTGACTCCATCACTGTTGATCTAAACCATCCTTTAGCGGGCCAAAAAGTCACTTTTGAACTTGAAGTTGTAGAGGTACTTTAACATGCTAAAAGTTGACCCAACTTCTCCTGAATTGAATATATTGTTAGCTAACCCACGTGGTTTTTGTGCTGGTGTAGATAGAGCGATTAGTATCGTTGAAAGAGCACTAGAGTTGTTTGAACCACCGATTTATGTCCGTCATGAAGTGGTACATAATCGATATGTGGTTCAAAACTTAAAAGACCGTGGCGCAATCTTTGTTGATGAATTAGATGAAGTACCTGACAATTGCATCGTGATCTTTAGTGCTCATGGTGTATCCCAAGCGGTAAGAAAAGAAGCTAAGCATAGAGGACTGAAAGTCTTCGATGCAACATGTCCACTTGTGACTAAAGTGCATCTTCAAGTCACCCGTGCTAGCCGTAAAGCAATAGAGTGTATTTTAATCGGCCATGAAGGACATCCTGAAGTTGAAGGTACTATGGGTCAGTATGATAATCCGCAAGGTGGCGTTTATCTTGTTGAGTCACCGGAAAGCGTAGCGGCATTAGAGGTTAAAGATCCTGACAACCTTTGCTTTGTCACTCAAACAACCTTATCAGTGGACGATACTTTAGACATTATTGAAGCGTTAAAACAGAAGTTTCCTTCTATTGAAGGGCCGCGAAAAGACGACATTTGTTATGCGACTCAAAATCGTCAAGATGCCGTTCGAAACATGTCTTCTGAAGCTGACTTGATGATTGTCGTCGGGTCTAAAAACAGCTCTAATTCCAATAGACTGCGTGAGCTTGCAGAAAAAACAGGCACTCAAGCCTATTTAGTTGATACCGCAGCCGATGTTGATCAAGCTTGGTTTGATGGTGTATCTAAAGTTGCGGTTACAGCTGGGGCTTCAGCGCCAGAAGTACTTGTTCAACAAGTGGTTGATGCTATAGCTAAATTTGAGCCTTCGGTCATCACCGAAGTGGAAGGGCGAAAAGAAGATACTGTTTTTGCCGTACCCGCCGAGCTTAGATAATAATGACAGCTTAAAGGCCTGATACGAAAACAAAATAAGCTATTTATAAAACCGTGAGCTATTCTGGCTTGCGGTTTTTTTGTGCCTGTAACTAAAGCATGAGTAATTAGTCTATACTCTATAGATCGTTAAATTTAATCTTTAGCTAATATTTGGTATACAATACTTGTTAGTTTTGGTTACATCTTGCTCGACTCTTATTTTACATTGTAGTATTTTGTATCTAAGTTTTAGATTTTAAACAAATAATTATAATCATTTTGTCAATATAGTGGCAGAAAATGGAGGTTTGACACTCATGTCAGCGAAAAGGAATGGATTTTCCTTAATTGAAGTTTTAGTTTCCTTGGTTATTTTGACCGTAGGCTTAATTGGAATTTTTAATCTGCATATCGTCTCAAAACGCGGTAGCTTCGAATCATTTCAGCAAACTCAAGCTTCTTACTATGCCAACGACATTATCAATCGAATGCGTTTGAACCCGTCGGTTTTAGATTCTTATGGTTCTGCAACGGGCACGACATATACAGGTGCTTCTTTAACCGCTCCTTCGAAGGCATGCTCAGGTGCCGCAATTTGTACTCCTGCCGAATTACAGCTTTGGGATGTATATGAGTGGCAATCAGCATTTATTGGCGAGGCTGAAAAAGATGGCGCTAATAATGTTGGTGGATTGCCGTCTCCAAATGGCTGTATCTATGTTGAGCCCAATAAAGTTGTGGTTGTGATGAGTTGGACAGGTATCAGAAAGTCACACGGCACAGAGACTGGTTACTCGGATTACGTCAAAAATTGCGGTGCTAAAAACAACAAAAAACGAATTTTCGAAATTGAGACAGCAATCTTTTAGGTTATTAGAATGATTACTAAACAAAAATTACAAATAGGAATGTCGCTTGTTGAGCTAATGATTGCAATGCTCATTAGTTTGTTTATTTCAGCTGGTTTATTTTCGATGTTCAATATGTCTTCAAGCAATGTGACTACCACAAGCCAGTTTACTCAGTTGCAAGAGAATGGTCGGATAGCTTTAGCTATTATGGAGCGCGATATTAGTCAATTAGGTTTTTTTGGTGACATTACTGGAACCGATTTACTACTGGGTACCAACACCTCAGTTTCAGCTACTGCAGTGCCTAGTGATTGTGTAGGTGATGGCTTCAATAATGCAACGTTTCCTCTAAACGTCCCTGCACACTTCAGAAGGTTATGGGGTTATGAGCAAGGAAATAGCGTTAACACGTTAAACTGTGGTGCTGCAATTTCTCCGATCAGTGGTACCGATGTGATTCAAATCAAACGCTTAGTGGGTCCAGAAACCGCAGTTCAAGATACTAATCGATACTATGCTTCAGTGACCTCAAATGAAATTGAATTTTTTAATGGGAGCAGTGTTGCTCCGAATAAGTTAAATAGTAGAGTTTGGGAGTATCAGCATCATATTTATTTTATTAAAAATGATAGCGGGATACCTATTCTTAGTCGTAAAACCTTGAATATTTCTAAAGGCATGAACAATGAAGATCAGTTAGTAGAAGGTATTGAGAACATAAGGTTTTTGTATGGTTTTGATGATGATGGTGATTCAACTCCCGATTCATTTATGCCAGCTAATGAAGTGTCAACCATGATGTGGGATAACCAAGGGTTTCAGAGATTAGTTGCGATTAAAATCTATGTATTAGTTCGATCTATTCAAGAAGATGATAGTTATGAGAACGAAATAGTCTATCAGTTAGGTGATAAATCAATTCCAGCAACGAATGATAAATATCGAAGAAAAGTGATGTCGACCACTGTCGTGTTAGATAACCCTGTTTTAATTAGAAATTAATATTTAGGTTACTTCAATGATTAAACCATTAAAAAACCAGCAAGGAATGGTGTTATTTTTTTCCTTAGTGGTACTGATTGTTATGACTATTATCGGAGTCGCATTAGCGGTGAACTCTAGTCAATCCTTAAGAATGGCGGGTGCTGGCGGTGACCGAGTTTCTGCATTAGCTCAGGCACAAGGAGGGCTAAACATCGTGATTAATGACAATGTCACGCATAACTTCAGCACGAGAACTGCCGATGGTGTCGTAACTGAAATGGATGGAACACAAAATATTAAGTTAATGCCTGAAGATAATCCAGGTATCGACGTAAACTGCCAGCGTACTGAAAAAGCAAGCGCGGCTAATTTAATCAGCTGCAGACGCCTAGAAGTTTCGAGTTCTGCTACTTTTGGAAGAGGCGGTGTAGGACAACTTACCGTTACAACGGGCATTGAGCAAGAAGTGCTCACCGGGAGTTAAACATGTTTAAGAAGATATCCACTTTTACTTTAAGTTTTATGACTATTGCTCTAGCTGCGACAAGTATCGCTGATGATACTGAACTATATGTAGCAGAGTCTTCAGCAAGAAGTAACGATAATCCGCAAGTATTACTTATATTAGATACATCCGGCTCAATGGGTGATAATTCTTTTACTGCTCCTAGATTTCATGATCAAGGGAGTATTGGAGGCAGTACTAAGTTATATTTTTCGAATGATGGTGCCGTTGTTCCAGAACTAAGTAGTAATCAATACATCTTAAACTCAATCAATGGCTGTGCGAGTTCTAAAACGTTCCTTGAAGAATATGGAATATATACGGGTTATTTTCGTCAGTATGAAGGCAGTGTTTGGAGTAAATTTCCATTAACAGATGGTAGTGCTGTATCGACCGTAGATTGTTATGAAGATATATATGAGCAAAATACAACCAACGCTAGTGGTGTTTCTGCCGGGTATCCCGTCGACGCGCTTGCCTCTCCTTATGATTCAGATATTGAAAAAGCTAAACTGACCGATTTTGGCTTAGGTGATCCAATACATTTTTATACTCAAGAATACGTAACTTGGTACCATAATGATAGCAAGCCAAATGGCAAGGCAAATGGCAGCTCATATACACGTATGGATGTGGCAAAACGAATCTTAGAAGAGCTTATAGTCAGTACTCCAGGTATAGACTTTGGTTTATTAATATTTAACAAAAACGACAGTACTTCTAAAGATGGCGGTCGTATTATTTCTGGTATTAAAGAGGCATCGGTTGCAAACAAAAATAGCGTAATTACGTCTATTCAAGATTCTGATTCTATTCACGGCAACTATACGCCTTTATGTGAAACCTTATTTGAAGCTTATAGTTACTTATATGGTAAACCAGTCAAATTTGGCCATAAAACATCAGGCTCTACCTCTAATCCTTCCTATGATACAGCTATCGAGTCTAACGGGAATTATATTTCGCCATTCGTGAATAAAGATTGCCAGTCTAATGCATCAATTATTTATGTTACCGACGGAATTCCAAATTTAGATGTTAGTGCCGATTCTGCAATCGCGTTATTACCTGGTGTAGACTTGACATTAGGTGAAGAAATTAACGAGTGGGGTACTATGAAAACCAATTATTTAGCTTCACTATCTAATTGGATGTACAACAACGATGTCAACCCAAATGCACCGTCTGATCAAGTTGTATCGACTTACACGATTGGCTTTAGTTCTGGTGCTGATGCCGCTGAAGCTTTATTAGAAAAAACGGCCGAAAAAGCTGGTGGTGAATATTATAAAGCAAACTCTGCTGAAGCATTGAAAGCTTCGCTTTTACAAGCTGTAACAGCAATTCAAGGAACGGATTCTAGTTTTACTTCTCCTTCAGTAGTGCTTGATAAAACCCAAACTGGCGATGACGCATATTTTGCAATGTTTTTGCCTGATAAAGGACCTCGTTGGTCAGGTAATTTAAAGAAGTTTAAAGTGACTGCTGATGGGACTGTAGTTGATAAAAATGGCAATGATGCATTCGATAGTTCAGGTACTATCGCTGCAGAAGCTTGTCCGTATTGGACAACTGATTGTACTGGCGATTCATACCGTGGCTATCATGTTTCTGATGGCGGTGTTGCAGGGGTCATGAAGTCAACTTATAGCTCGTCTGTTAGCTCAAGAAAGGTATTGATTAACGCAGGTAGCAGCGGTGACTTAGTTGCCTTCACGCCGGCAAATGCCAAATTAAATAGCTATTTATCTACAGATGCTGATTTAGCTGATTACATGGGAGTCGACATTAGCGGAATCGATGACAATTTTGATTGGGCGAAAGGCGTCAATGTTGATGATGAAGATCATGATGATAAAGCTGACACTGCGCCTCTCTATTTACGTCAAGATATCATCGGCGACCCGCTGCACTCAAGGCCGCTTGTTATTAACTATGGCAACTCTTCAGAGCCGGATAACCGTATTTTAATGGGAACAAACCATGGGTTCCTTCATATGTTCAAGGATGATGAAACTGCTGATGTACCCGTTTCTGAATCTTGGGCATTTATGCCAGCCGAATTGCTTAAAAATATAAAAGGTTTACGTGATAACCCTCAGACAGGTGTTCACTCTATATACGGCATGGATAGTTCGCCAGTTGCTTATATTGAGAGGGATTCAAGTGATAAAGTCTCAAAAGCATGGTTATTTATTGGTATGAGACGAGGTGGAACTTCATATTATGCTTTGGATATTACAAATCCAGATTCACCTTCATTGAAGTGGATTTCTCAAGTTAGTGACTTTACTTTACAAGGTGAATCGTGGTCAGAACCTGTAATCACTAAGGTTCCTGGTTGGCCTTCTGGAGCAACAACTGCAGCTGATGCTGATCCTGTATTGATTATCGGCGCAGGTTATAACCCTACGACAAAAGATGGCTCAAATGTTGGAAGTTCAGATAGTATTGGCACTGGGGTCTATATTATCGATGCCGATAATGGAACAAAAGTATATACTTTCGGACTAACAGGCAGTGATACGGTAATGCCAGGGCTTTCGGATAGTATTCCAAATAAGGTCGCAATTCTTGATAGTAATAATGATCAGTTAACCGATAGAGTTTATGCGACAGATACTGGTGCCAATGTATGGCGTCTAGATATGCCAGGTTTGCCAAATGATACCTCAAACCCTTGGAGTGCTTTCAAATTTGCAACTCTCGGTGGTGGGACAACAACAACTGATATTCGTTTCTACTCAGAGCCTGTTGTGGCACAAACTACTTTCAGTAACATTGCAGAACATACGCATACGGATGGTAGTGGAACCTCAACAACTACAATGACTTATCAAAGTATTCCTTATGATGCTGTTGTAATAGGAAGCGGACATAGACCCCACCCTCTTGATAAGGCAAGAGCTGATAAATTCTTTACATTGCAAGATAGAAATATTGTCACTAAATCTTATAGCTCTGCAGCCAGTAATACAGCACCTGACCCCCTTGAACTAACAGATCTCTATAATGTGACAACTGAATCACCTTCTTCAGATTCTGAGCTTGTAACATTTGGTGCCAAGAGAGGCTGGTATTATAACTTTAGTGATGCAGGTGAGAAATCATTATCAGCGGCAACAATTGTTTCAGGAAGAGTCTTTTTTACTTCATATGTGCCTGAAACTGGAGCCAGCGAAACCGCATGTTTAGTCCCTGGTCAAGGGCGCTTATATGGGTTCGATTTACATAAAGGTGCGAGGACGTATAGCCATAGTGAAGACTATTTTGTAATGGGTGAACAAGTACCTGATACGCCAACATTAGTAGTACCAAAAAATGGCGATTCAGACAGCTATATGTATTTGATAGGTATTGGTGATGCTGCTAATGATATGATTAAAAACGATGTTTTAGGCGACGATGGTTGTCCTGAAGGCGATGATAAATGTATCGGTGGTGGCTTAGGTGTCAATCGAATTTACTACCATCAGAACGAGAATTAAAAATGGTGCAATATAATAGAAAAATCTCAGGTTTTACGTTAATTGAAGCCATGATTACACTTGTGGTGATTGGTATTTTGGCTTCGATTGCCTACCCTAGTTATACTAGCTTCGCTGCTAGAGGGGCCCGTGCAGATGCTCTCTCAGGGCTTATGAATATGGCTAATAGGCAAGAACAGTTTTATTTGGATCATAAGAAATTTACCAAGAATATGAAACAGTTGGGAATGGATACCGATCCTTATATTGTAGATAACGGCTTTTATGAGATAGATGCTTCTGTCGGCTCTGCGACTAAATATACCTTGCAAGCAACAGCGATTGGAACGCAAGCGACTAGAGATACAGATTGTGCAGTTATTCAAATCACTTCTGATGGTGTTAAAACGCCGGCTGAATGTTGGAGTAATTAACTTTTGCTCTAGGTTAAAAAAGAGTTTATGGATTAGATAACCATAAACTCTTTTTTGTAGAAGATATTAAAAATGACCTTGGATTAAATGTACTAGATCATATCAAGATTATGTGCAATTCACATTTTCTGTAATGACTTGCACTCTGCCTGATGCACTTAATGACACTTGTTTTGAGTATGCGCTGTCTGTGGAACCTGGGCAGTAAGTTATAGTTTGAGCCGTTGAGCCACTAACAAGACCATCTGTATTAAAGGTGATTAGGGACGAAGAAGAGGTTTTTATAAAATCATCATCATTGAAAGCATCAATAAAACGAAGTACATCCGTATTATTGTCCTTTATGCCGTTTTGATCATCATCTATAAAAATTGCAACTCCGTCTATCCAATTACTCGTGCAGCCTGAACCGTCTCCAGGGCATACCGAGACTCTTCTGCCAAAACTTACAGCTTGGTTACGAGCAAAAACCAATGCTGACTCAAGTGAATTGGTAGCAGCCCGACTTCGACTAGATTCATATAGGTAAGTTAACGAAGGAACCGCTACAGCGATTAAAACTCCTGCAACTACAAGTGTGATCAATAGTTCAACCAGAGTAAAACCGTTAGTTAATCCTTTCTTTATTTTTATCATCCATATTTCCTCAGTAATACTTAAGTCAGTATAAGGTAATATGAGTGCGAAATCAGCGTTTTTGTCAATCTAAAGTTGGCCATCATTAATCGCGAAATTCAGTCTTGTTGGCATTCAATATTCTTTTTGCGAGAGAACCTTATTCTGCCAGACTGATTAATAATGACCGCTTTTGAATATGGGCTATTATAAGTATTAGGGCAGTATCTAAAGGTCCCATTGGTGCCAGATGCTAAACCATCAGGCTGGAATCTAATAGCGTTTCGATTGTAATAAACAATATCATTAGAATCGAATGGTCCCATAACATATAGAAGTTCATCTTCACTGCCAAGTTCATTGCGTTTGCCCCCATCAGTAAAAACGCTAAAGCCGCTTTGCCAATCCCAATTACATTGCGAATTGACTAAAGGGCATACTGTGACTCTTGTGCCGAAAGTAATAGCATGATTTCTGGCGAGTTGGATTAACTGCTGGATAGATCTAATTGAACTTTCGCTTCGAGATTGTTCAATAATGACTTCAAAGTAGGGTAAAGAAAAGGTAGTTAAGATCGCTGAGATAGATAACGTGACAATCAGCTCTACTAGGCTAAAGCCCATGAATTGGTATTTCATAAAATCATCCTTGATTTATTTTGCTAAGCAATCCCGCGAAGCAATAAGGCTAAGTATAGATTCCTTTTGGTATTAAGCGAATTTTAGTTTTTTAAAAATACTCCATTAAATTTAAAGCAAAAAAAGTGATGTTAAAGTAAGATAGAAAGCGATTTTAGATTATTAATGCATATATACTTCAAGTATATAAAGACTTCCCAAGTGCACAGGAGTGATTGATGAAAAAAGTAGAAGCCATTATTAAACCGTTTAAACTTGATGATGTGCGAGAGTCACTTGCGGAAATAGGTATTACTGGGATGACAGTTCTAGAGGTTAAGGGCTTTGGTCGTCAAAAAGGCCACACAGAGCTTTATCGTGGTGCTGAATACATGGTGGACTTTTTACCTAAAGTTAAAATCGAATTGGTCATCCAAGATGAGCAGTTAGATCAAGCAATTGAAGTGATTGTTGATACGGCAAGAACTGGTAAAATTGGTGACGGTAAGATTTTTGTTACTGATATTGAACGTGTTATTCGTATAAGAACGGGCGAAGAAAACGAAGAAGCTGTTTAATCTTTGACATTTTGAATAACAAAAAAGCCTCTAAATTTTAGAGGCTTTTTTGTCACTAACAACTATGATTAGCGAGTCGATGAAGAGTCTCTAATGACGGGCTCTGGAGTAAATACCATTGAGCGTTTTTCTACGGCCTCTTTACTGTTAGCAATTAGTAATTCAGTTGCGACTTTTGCAATTTTGACGTTAGGTTGATGCACCGTCGTCAGCTTAGGCCAAGTTTGGCGTGAGAATGGACTATCCTCAAAGCCTACGATGGAAAGATCTTTTGGGATATCTAATCCAGCTAATCTTGCGGCAAATAAAGCACCTGCGGCTATTTCATCGTTACATGCGACAATTGCAGTTGGACGCTGAGATAAATTTATTAACTTATTGGCATTTTCAACACCGGATTCAAAAGAGTACTGACCATCTAGTACCCAGTCAGTGTTTACGCTTAGTTGGTTTTGTTTTAGTGCGCTTTTAAAACCACTTAATCGTTCTTTGGTTGATTCATGGTGCTGATCACCACTTAAAAATCCAATCTCTGTATGTCCGATATCAATAAGGTGCTGTGTTATTTCTAAAGCGCCGTGCTTATCGTTTACTAGAACAGCTAATCCATTGTCTGCACAGGCTTTTTCTCCTGCAATAATGCGGACGTAGTTGGCATCTATTTCATCAAGGGCTGCTAAAATAGTAGGGTCCTCAGACATCGGAGGCGTTAATACTAGACCAGATAAACGTGAATGCTTAACCATCTTAGTTAGTTCATCACAAATATCCGCTGATTTTGCATCACACGGGTGAATAAGTAATTCGTAACCTTTGTCTTGGCAAGCAGACAAAATACCATTTTGCATATCAATAATGTAATAAGCGTTGGGATTATCGTAGATAAAGCCGATGACGTAAGATTTAGTACTGGCAAGATTACGGGCAGCTAAATTGGGTTGGTAATTTAACTCATTGATTGCGGCATTGACTTTATCAATGGTGGCTTGTCTTACAGAGCTTTCTTTATTGGTGACTCTTGATACTGTTTTGATTGATACGCCAGCATGTTTGGCAACATCATTGATGGTTACTTTCATTTGTTTATAGCTCTTTTATCCAGGCGAGTAGCTTAACAGTTATTTATCTCAATTTGATGACATTTATCCCCTAATAACGTGTCTTCAAACCGTGTACTTGACGAAATAACGGTAGCTCATATAACTCTAATAGTGCTTATTTTTACTTAATTAGGCAATCTCCAATTATCTATCTGGTTTGAACAGTGGCTTTTATAAAGAGCTTGTATCAAAAATGCTACAAATTATTATTTTTCTCAAGGCTCTGTTTTTTATAGATTTAAATGGATATTCTTATCTTTCTTTGATTGTTTTTATAACAAAAAATGCTCAGTAAAGTTATTTTGTTGTGGCAAGACTGTTAATAATTGTGTAATGTTTGCTCTAGACATGACAGCGTTGTCATTCCGGTTGGAATGGTTATGTATCCAAAAACGATAATAAAGTTATGGAAGGGAAATGAAGATGCGACCTATTAATTTTAAGAAAAATGTTTTAGCAACTAACATTGCTATTTTGATTGGCAGTATGGTTTCAGTAGGAGCAGTAGCTGCTGATGCTGAGACTGCTGAAGAAAACATTGAAAAAATCGAAGTAAAAGGCATGCGTGCCTCGATGAAGGCTTCGGTTAATGAAAAACGTTTTTCAAACTCAGTTGTTGATGCGGTAACCGCAGAAGATATTGGTAAATTTCCTGATGGTGACGTGGGTGAGTCATTAGGCCGTATACCAGGTGTTGCTGTAAACCGTCAGTTTGGCCAAGGCCAGCAAGTGTCAATTCGTGGTGCTTCAAGCAGCTTAACACGTACACTACTTAACGGACATTCAGTAGCTTCTACTGGTTGGTATGATCAACAGTCTATTGACCGTAGCTTTAACTACAGCTTACTACCGCCTGAAATGGTCGGTGGGATTGAAGTGTATAAGTCATCTCAGGCTGATTTACCTGAAGGTGGCGTGGGCGGTACGGTAATTGTTAAAACACGTAAGCCATTAGATTTAGATGCCAACACTGTATTCCTAAGTGCTAAAGGTGATTACGGTACAATCTCTGAAGAAACTGATCCTGAATTATCTGGCTTATACAGCTGGAAAAATGAAAACGAAAACTTTGGTTTCTTAATTTCTGCTGCGGGTTCTGAAACAACTTACCAACGTAATGGTATTGAATCATTGCTAGGTTGGGGTGATATCGTCCCTACGACATTCCAACAAGATCGTGAACGTACAGCGATTAATGGTGTATTCCAATATAACCCAACTGATAATTTAGAGTTTGGTTTGAACTTAATGAGCTTAGACATGAAAGCAAACAATGCTAACACGTCTTTATTCGTAATGTTCCCAGATGATAAAGATGCTGCTTGTGAGCAAAAAAATAGCAACGGTACTTGTACCTTCTATCGCCGTGGTGCAGATGATGCAAACCCAGGTTGGGCACAAACTTGGGCTCGCCAAGCAAGCATGGATTCAAATACCGTAGATTTCGATTTCAAATATGAAGCCGATAGTTTCACTATGGAAGGCCGTGTTGGTAATACTAAATCTGAAGGTGGTACCGATTTAACTGCTAACTATGGTTTTTGGTTAGGTACACCAGCTGATTACGCTGGTACTTATGATGCGACTGGTGAAGTCATTAAAATTGATGTAGCAAATAAATCATTTGGTGCAGAAGATTTTGGTGGTCAGTTAGCGCCAGCGGGTTGGTCTTTAAAGAAACAACCTAACTCTGATGAAGAAACTTACGCACAATTTGATTTCACGATTCCTGTTGATTTAGGTGCAATTACCTCATTTAAAACTGGTGTGCGCTGGGCTGATCATGATGTTAAGCAAGAGACTTATCCTGCAATAGTTAATGCTGATGTCACTTCAAAAGATGCAACAGCTTACTATGGCGGCTCAATGTCTTCAGGTGCAGGTTACACGTTACCTGAGCCGAACCTTGACGCAATGCTAAAAGATGCAAAAGCGGCAATCAGTGGTTTCAGTAAAGACGGAACCGTTTATAAGTCAGGTTACGGTACAATTAACGAAGAGAACTTAGCATTATACTTAATGGCTGATTTTGAAGCCGACGGTATCCGCGGTAACTTTGGCCTACGTTATATTTCTACCGATGCGTCATCAGATTATTATGCACTCCAAGCTGACGGTTCTTATGCAGATAACTTAAGCACACTTGATGCAAGTTACAGTGATGTTTTACCTAGTATGAACATTGCTTTTGATGTTGCTAGTGATGTGATAATTCGTGCCTCTGCAGGACAAGTTATCTCACGTCCTAATTACGGTGACATGTTTGCATCTTCTGCGTTAGCGGGTTATGCAGACGGAACAGCGGGTAACGAAGTCGTCAACACAGGTAACATTGCCCTTGAACCATTTAAAGCGACTCAAGCTGACTTAGGCGTTGAATGGTACTTCAGCCCTGATGGATTAATGAGTGCGGCATACTTTATTAAGGATATCAGTTCGTTTGTTACTTCTGATCAAATTCTTGACCAAAGTATCGGTATTATTGACCCTGATTCAGGTGAAGATAATTGGACTAAGTCAACCAAGAAAAACGGTACTGGCGGTCAAATTCAAGGTGTCGAACTACAAATCCAAGATGGTTTCGATAACGGATTTGGTTACTCTGCAAACTATACTTTTGCTGATTCAGACGCATCACCTGAAAATTACCCAGACGAAGTTAGCGTGTTCTCTGATTCTTCTAAGCACACAGTTAACTTAGTGGGTTATTACGAGATGGAAGACTTCTCGGCTCGTGTTGCTTATAACTGGCGTAGTGAATACATGATCCGCGAATTACCAGGTTTCTATGGTAACCGTGAGCACCAAGACTATGGCACATTGGATTTAAGTGCTAACTACAACATTACTGAATATTTAGGTGTTTCATTTGAAGTAGTTAACTTACTTGAAGAGGACAGTGTTCAGTTAGGTGTTGCACCAGATGGTGCGGATGTGAAACCAGAGCTAAAAGGTGGTTACCCAGCTTGGAGTTTTGAAGGTGAAGCACGTTATAAAGTGGGCTTAAACCTACGCTTCTAATTGGCTAATTTGTTTATAGCCGAGTCAAAAAAGCCTAGCAAATTGCTAGGCTTTTTTATTAAATTAAGTCATTAACTGCAAAGCTGGTGGTTTGAATGAAAGTACAAAGAATAGTGATTGTAGGTGGTGGAACTGCAGGATGGTTAGCAGCAAACCATATTGGAAAAGCTGCGCAGCATTTAGCTGATGTTTCTATCACGCTGATTGAATCACCAGATATCCCGACAATTGGTGTTGGTGAAGGAACGGTACCAGCGATTAAACAATCGTTACAAAGCTTCGGTATCAGTGAAACCGAGTTTATTCGTGAATGTGATGTAAGCTTTAAGCAATCAATTAAGTTTTGCAATTGGCTTGATAAAGATATTCATGGTGCCAATAACAGTTACCATCACTTGTTTGACGTACCAAGCCCGCTAGGGGAGAACCTTACCGATTTTTGGTTACAGCAAGCCAAGCAGCAGGCAACTAATCAGCAGAGTTTCTCTGCTACCGTTTCTCCTCAGCATTTTATTTGTGATGCCTTCAAAGCTCCCAAACTGATTACAACACCAGAATATGGCGGCAAGGTTAGTTATGCTTACCACTTAAATGCAGCAAAATTTGCACAATTGTTAGCTAAAAATGCGACAACAAAATTTAATGTCACTCACCTAAAAGCCAATGTGCTTGATGCCAATATCGATGAGCAGGGCAATTTAACTTGCTTGAAAACGGATTCATTAGGCGAGTTAGCTTTTGATTTTTATGTCGATGCAAGTGGCTTTGAGTCGATATTGCTTGCTAAAAAGCTCAAGGTTGGCTTTATTGATAAATCTAAGCAATTATTTGTGAATAAAGCAATCGTTGCGCAAGTCCCTACCACTGAAGAACAAGTTATCCCGCCCTATACGATTGCTACTGCCCACCAAGCTGGTTGGGTTTGGGATATCGCCCTGCCGCAAAGGCGAGGCACAGGTTTTGTTTACTCAGATAATCATATGACATCTGCACAAGCTGAAGAAACGTTTGATCGATATTTAGGGGGTAAGCTAGCTTCACTTATTTCAAGAGAAATTCCGATGAAAGTTGGCTATAGAGAAAAGTTCTGGGCTAAAAACTGCGTGTCATTGGGGCTTTCGCAAGGTTTTTTAGAGCCTATTGAGGCTACCTCTATATTGTTAACCGACTTTGCCGCTGCCTATCTCTCAAAACGATTACCACAAGCATTATCGCAAATGCCTGCACTTGCCGAGCGATTTAATCACACAATGGGCTACGCTTGGGAGCGAGTGGTTGAATTTGCTAAATTGCATTACTGTATTTCAGACAGACAAGACAGTGACTTCTGGCGAGATAACCGTTGCCCTGATTCAATCCCTAATCCTTTAAAGCAAAAGATGGCGTTATGGCAAAACTTTAGCCCGCTGACTGACGACTTGTTTTCTCGTTATGAAGTGTTCAACGTGGATAACTATTTATATGTGTTATACGGAATGAAATACGCTACACAAGTAAATCAATGTGATAAACAGTATTTGTTAGCAGCGCAGCAGCAAACAGAACAGATCCGACGGATTGGTCAAGGGTTAGCCGCAGAATTACCTGAGCATCGTGTTTTATTAGATAAAATAAAGCAATATGGCTTGAAAACCATCTAAAAGCCCCCAAATAAATAACATAGCCAGTGGTACTTTATTTCTTGATACGGTAACGTTAGCTGCAGATTAAATGATAATGGGCTTTTTGAGTCACTCTAAGTTGTAATATCAAGCGAGATAGTGAGTCATTTAAACAAAGCATCATTTAAAAATTTTGGGATTTGAATTTAATCTTCAAAAGAAATTTTTATTAAAAGGGACTTGAATCCCGAATTTTTATGTAAATCATTATTGATTAGAAGCGCCTGAAGGAGCCAAGATGTCTAACCAAATTACGTTACTTGAACATGCAAAACACGGTGATTTAAAAATCACTCCATCGAGCTTTAACCATGTAGCTGACCAGCACATTGTTCCAGTAACTTTGCACGAAATTGGTCGTGCAGCAACTGAATACCCAATTGTATTTGTTAAAAACAGTGATAGTGGTGAGTTCCAAGCCGTTGCGATGCTGGGCTTAAAGCCAGGCCAAAATTTAAGTATTAAAGATGGCAAATGGCAAGGTTTGTATATCCCTGCTGTTGTACGTGATTACCCACTCGGACTAGTATTAAACCCAGACGTTAAAGATAAAGTTTGGATTGGTATTCGTGAAGGTGCTGCTGAAGTTAGTAAAACAGAAGGCCAAGCATTATTCGAAGGCGAAAAAGAAACTGAATACCTAGAAAACCGTAAAAAAGCGCTTATTGCTCACTTTGAACAAGATCAAGCAAGCCGTAACATTCTAGGTTTCCTTGCAGAAAAAGAGTTACTCACTACGCAAACGCTAACGGTAGATGTTGCTGGTGAAAAACGCAATATCAATGGTCTATACTTAATTGATGAAGCAAAACTTAATGAGCTTTCAGATGAAGATTATTTAGAACTTAGAAAACGTGGTCTTCTAGGTCCTATCTACGGTCATCTTGCATCACTAAATCAAGTGAACCGTTTAGCACGCACTGAGATTATGTCTAAAGCATAATTTATAATGACGTAATTGTTGTCATTTACTCTAGTGAGTTTTGTAAAGTAAGTACGGCTTACCTTGCGGCAACAGACCTCATACAGGGCAAACATCTAGGCATTGTGAGTCAATTACGATTCACAGTGCCTTTTTTATGTTTGGTATATCAATGAAAACACTAAGTTGACTCATGAGTTTACTGTTTAATTCCACTTTATTAATCCCAATTAAGCTTTTTTTAAGGTAGTGGTATTAAGTAAGTGACTGTTTTAAAGTACTAAAATTCAACAATGTTAATTAACTGTGTAATTTGGTCAAATAAATGTAGAAATTTGATGGCTAATTCTGTAGATTAGCAATGACAGCGTTGTCATTGCTTGTTTGATTCGTTGTTTTAAGGTCCACATGAGTAAGGTAGAGGTCTTCTACTCATGTTTTGATTGTATTCCGGTCGGGCGGAATACAATTAATTTTTATACTTTTAGTCTCTCCCCAGAAACGAGTATAAGCTGGGTAACATATTTTGTTCCCAGCTATTTTTTTGCCTTTTTTATGATACATAGTCATTAGTTAGTTCGGTTTCAGTCGTTGAGACACACTATACAAATCTGGGAAGGAATAAGATAAGTTGACCTATAAGACTTGACTAAACAACATAAAACTTTCTTGCTGTTGTTTGGCAAGTTTATGACAAATAAAGGCTGTTAAAGATTAAGAAATAGCGTAAACCATATTGCGTTACATCATTAGCTTAGGGATAAACTGAGGAAACTATGAAAAAGACCATCATCGCAACGGCTTTATTATTGTCACTTGGGGTAGTAGGTTGTCAGGGCGGGTCATCTGAGCGTCAAACCAACATTGAACAATCCTCTTGGACACAAGCCTCACTCAATCAATTCGCTAATGAACTAAAAGTCACTTATCGAGTGGTCACCAATATCCCTGAGCAAGCATGTTCAACGGATCAAAAAGACCAACGTTGCTTTATCGCTGAAATCGATTTTTCAACTCCTGCTAATTATCCTAATGGCAACTGGTCAATTTTTTATAGTCAAATGAGACCCGTTCAAGCTGTGTTAAATCCTGAATTTGACATTAGTCGTGTTCAAGGCGATTTACATCAAATTACACCCACAAAAGCGTTTACTGGATTTAAAGCTGGCGAAATAAAGACTCTAGGGTTTCGTGGCGAGTTATGGCAGTTGTCTGAAACTGATCCAATGCCAAACTACTATATTACCGTCGACGGGTTAACGCCTGTTGTGATCAGCAGTACAAAGCTCACAATTGACCCTGAAACAGGCATGGAGCAACGTCCTTATGTGGAATCGTTTACCGATGCTGATAAGCAATATCGCCGCACAGAAAAAGATGCACTCGTTTGGGCGAAAGCAGATGTACTTTATCAAACCAATGAAAATGTAATCCTTGACAGCAGTTATGTCACTGACCGTATCATTCCGACCCCAGCTGACATTGTTGTTACCTCCACCAATAAGCCTGTGGATTTATCTTTGGGGATTAATGTTATTTACAATGAAGTAAACCCAAAGGCTGTAAAAGCATCACTTGCGCGCCTATCAAGGCTTGGTGTGAATGAGCTTGCTGGTGGAATCCCGCTTAAGTTGGAGACATCTTCAACAATAGGGCAAGAAGGCTACAAGCTTGAAATTACAGAATCTGAATTGACGATTCAAGCGGCTGATGAAGCTGGTTTTTCATATGGTATTGCATCAATTACCGGATTATTATCTGCCGATGACTTATCTATAAATACCTTAACGGTAACTGATGCGCCACGTTATCAATTTCGAGGTATGCATGTTGATGTCGCAAGAAACTTTCATAGTAAGCAAATGATTTTAGACCTGATTGATCAAATGGCGGCTTATAAGTTAAATAAGCTTCATTTGCATATGGCTGACGATGAAGGTTGGCGTTTAGAAATCGATGGTTTACCTGAGTTAACCAATGTGGGTAGCAAGCGTTGCCATGATTTAACGGAAACACAATGTCTTATACCTCAATTAGGCAGTGGCCCATTTGCGGATAGCGATGTAAATGGTTTCTACAGTAAAGCCGATTATATCGAGATATTGAATTATGCCACCGCTCGTCAAGTGGAAGTTATTCCATCAATGGATATGCCTGGTCACTCAAGAGCTGCAATCAAATCAATGGATGCACGCTATCGTCATTATATGGAAGCTGGGAATAGCGAAGCCGCTAAAGAGTATTTATTGTCAGATTCTGCAGATAAGACAGTGTACTCGTCAGTGCAATATTATAATGACAATACCTTAAATGTTTGTATGGAATCGACGTTTCATTTTGTTGATAAAGTCATCAGCGAAATAGCCAAGCTTCACCAAGCTGCGGATCACCCGTTAAATCGATACCATATTGGCGCTGATGAAACTGCAGGTGCGTGGAAGCAATCTCCTCAGTGTCTTGATTTTGTTGCTAATAACGATAAAGGCGTGACATCAGTTGATGATTTAGGAGCCTACTTTATTGAACGCTTATCAAATTCGTTAGCTGACAAAGGTATTCAACCTGCAGGTTGGAGTGATGGTATGAGCCACACTAACCCCACAAATATGCCTCAAAATGCACAGTCTAATATTTGGGATGTCATATCACATCAAGGTTATAAACGAGCTCATAAACAAGCAAATCTAGGTTGGGATACCGTATTGTCAAATCCTGAGGTGCTGTATTTCGACTTCCCCTATGAAGCAGATCCTAAGGAGCACGGGTATTACTGGGCTGGACGTGCGCAAAATAGTCAAAAAATATTTTCATTTATGCCAGATAACCTTCCTGCCAATGCTGAACAATGGACTGACATCGAAGGCCAAGCCTTTACCGCTGATGATACCGTTCAACAAGATGAGCAGGGGAATGACATATCAGGCCCGTTACAACAAGGAAAAGGCTTTACTGGTATTCAAGGGCAACTGTGGAGCGAAACAGTGCGCAGTGATGATGTCGCTGAATACATGATTTATCCACGATTATTAATGTTGGCAGAAAAAGCATGGCATAAAGGAAGCTGGGAAGTGCCATATCGATATGAAGGCGCTATTTATAGTCAAGATTCTGGTTACTTCACTGCGGAAATGCGACTCAAACAACAGCAGCAATGGAATGAACTTGCTAATACACTTGGACAAAAAGAGCTTCACAAGCTTGATTTAGCAAACATTGCTTATCGATTACCAACGGTTGGGGCTAAAGTTATTAATGGTAAATTACATGCCAATATCGCTTTTCCAGGACTGAGAATTGAGTATCGTGTCAATAATAAACAGTGGCTTCCTTATACCGAGCCCGTTATTGTGAATGGCAAAGTTGAAGTGAGAAGTATCTCTCCTGATGGTAAACGAAAAGGCAGAAGTTTATTGCTGTAAATAGTTAATATTGCACTTCACTAAAAGGCGTTAAACACTTTGTTAACGCCTTTTTGCTTTGTTTTATACCATCAAGTCTGATTCCCTTTATTTAATCACTAAACGATTACTATTTTATTTTCTTTATAAACAGAGTGTTAGGCTTATTGTTTGATGCTTATTTATCTTAGTTCTAAAAAATAAATGACAACGCTGTCATTTGTGGTGTAACATAAAGTTAACTTATTCAAAGGGCCACCTATAACGTTAGTTTGTGCATCTTTATAACGTTGTTTTTTAGTCATCATCTTGGGCTCAAGTAGAAGAGATAAGAGGGATATCATGGGCGTTAACCTGCAAAATGAATCACAGCTTTTTATTGGTATTGATGGCGGAGGCAGTAAATGTCGCGCCACGATTTATTCTCCTAAGATGGGTGTGATTGGAACTGGTGTTGCTGGGCGTGCTAACCCCCTTCACGGCTTAGAACAAACTTTCGAATCAATCCGCCAATCAACCGACTTAGCGATAGCAGACGCAAACCTAACTCAAGCTGATATCAAGACGTTAGTCGCAGGCCTTGGCCTTGCAGGCGTCAATGTGCCTCGCCTATATCAATTGATAAATGAATGGCAGCATCCATTTGCTCATATGTATCTCACTACCGATTTACATACTGCCTGTATTGGTGCGCACAACGGTGAGGATGGCGCGGTCATTATTACTGGCACAGGGTCTTGCGGTTATGCACATGTCGGAGAGCAAAGCTTACTGGTTGGTGGGCATGGGTTTGCTTTAGGCGATAAAGGTAGCGGTGCATGGCTAGGTCAACAAGCCGCAGAACATGCTTTATTAAACCTTGATGGGTTTGCGCAAGACAGCCAGTTAACGCAATTAATCTTAGCGCATTTTAACGTCTCAGACGCTATCGGAATTGTTGAAAACCTAGCAGGTCAATCATCGAGTACGTATGCCAAATTAGCTAGGCTGGTAATTCAAAGTGCCGAACAAGGTGATGTTGTTGCGATAGAGATTGTTAAACAGGGTGCAAAATATATTAGTGATATGGCACGTAAGCTTTTTACACTCGAACCGCGTCGTTTTTCAATGATAGGCGGCTTAGCTGAGCCCTTACAAAAATGGCTTGATAGTGATGTCGGGCAGCAGGTTCAGCCAGCGCTCGCTCAACCTGAAATCGGCGCCATCTTATTTGCTCAACAGCAATACAGCAAACATCAAGGCTAATAGGTTAACAATTCAACCAGCTAGTCATTTTCCAATTTATTCGACAATATTGAAAAAGGTTATACCGATGACAAATACCATTATGGAGCTAGAAGCTCGCTCTGCACCGCAAAAAATTGCTGAACAATTAGCTGCTAATGCGGGGCTAACTAATGAACTTGGTGAGAAGCTGCGTAATTTTAAACCTAAGTTTGTAATGATTGTTGGCCGAGGCTCTTCAGATCATGCGGGTGTGTTTGCAAAATATTTATTTGAAATTGAAGTAGGTATTCCAACATTTGCTGCTGCACCATCGGTAGCCAGCGTATACGGTAAAAGCTTGCAACTTGAAGGCGGGTTAGTCATCGTTATTTCACAATCAGGTCGAAGCCCTGATATTTTAGCGCAAGCAAGAATGGCAAAAAACGCCGGCGCTTTTTGTGTGGCATTAGTGAATGATGAAACCGCGCCGATAAAAGATATCGTTGATGTTGTTTTACCTCTAAGAGCGGGTGAAGAAAAAGCAGTAGCAGCCACTAAAAGCTATCTAGCGACACTTTCAGCTATTGTTCAATTAACTGCAGAGTGGACTCAAAGTGAATCATTGGCAGCGGCTGTAGATTCAATGCCTAAAGCACTTCAAACAGCAGTAGATGCAGAACCTCAATTGACTGCAGAGTCTTTAGAGGGAGTTAAGAATCTTGTCGTTTTAGGCCGCGGTCTTGGATATGCCGTTACGAAAGAGCTAGCGCTTAAAATGAAAGAAGTGTGTTCTATTCATGCCGAATCCTTTAGTAGTGCAGAGTTTTTACATGGTCCGGTGACATTAGTTGAGAAAAAGCTGACCATTGTTGACGCTTGTATCAATGATGAGTCTTTAGAAAGCCATGTTGAGCAAGTAAATAACGTCACTGAGCGTGGTGCTGATGTGGTTCATTTGAATCAAACTTCAAATGATATTCACCCGCGTATTGCGCCACTGGCGCTGTTGCAGCGTTTTTATATTGATGTCGCCGCCGTAGCGGTTGCGCGTGGCATTGATCCAGATCAGCCAGAAGGCCTCAAGAAAGTAACACAAACCTTGTAATGTAAGTTGATGATATTTACTCACCTTATTGGTGTTAATTAAGCCTAGATGTAAAGAGACTCAAGATGAAACAAACCCTAATTGTAGATAAGTATTTTGATGGCGAGCAATTTCAGCCGCGAGCTGCGATTACCATAGATAATGGGATGATCACTGCTATCAACGCTATAGCTGACAAAGGACTGGATCTGCAATTGGTGAATGAAGATGCATTAGAAAATGTGATTCATTTACAAGGAACGTTAGTTCCTGGGTTTGTTGATGTTCAGGTTAATGGTGGCGGTGGGGCGTTATTTAATGCTGAACCTACACCTGAGTGTATCAGCATCATAGGCAATGCTCATGCGAAGTTTGGAACGACTGGCTTTTTACCAACCTTAATCACTGATCAAGTTGAGGTAATGGAAAAAGCGGCCGATGCCGTTGCAGAAGCCATTAAGCTTAAAACACCAGGGGTATTGGGTATTCATTTTGAAGGGCCGCATTTGAGTGTCCCTAAAAAAGGGGTACATCCTCAATCCTTTATTCGTGAAATTTCTGCGGCTGAGATGGCTATTTTTGCTCGCCAAGATTTAGGTATCAAACTTGTCACCTTAGCACCTGAAAACGTTTCAGTTGAGGTGATAAAAACATTAGTCGAACATGATGTAAAAGTCTGCCTAGGGCATTCAAATGCTGATTACGAGACAGTTAATGCAGCGTTGGATGCAGGCGCAGATGGATTCACACACTTATTCAATGCAATGTCAGGTTTTGGTTCCCGTGAACCTGGCATGGTAGGTGCTGCGCTAGAAAGCGAAAAGGCTTGGTGCGGATTAATTGTTGATGGACACCATGTGCATAGTGCAACAGCGAAAGTGGCTATTAAGGCTAAACCGCAAGGTAAAGTGATGTTGGTGACTGATGCGATGCCGCCAGTGGGTATGGGTGATAATGCTAGCTTTGAATTATTTGGCACTAAAGTGATAAGGCAAGGCGACAGACTTAATGCAACAACAGGTGAACTAGCAGGTTGTGTATTAGATATGGTTGGTGCAGTGAATAACACTGTGCGCATGCTAGGTTTACGCCATGAAGAAGCATTAAGAATGGCATCACTTTATCCGTCTCAATATTTACAGAAACCTCAGCTAGGCCGAATTGCAGTCGGTCAGCAAGCTGACTTAGTGTTATTGAATACGCAAAATAATGTCAGTGCAACTTATATAGCTGGTGAGTTAGTGTATTCTTCTGACCGCCCACAGCGAGCTAGGTAGTCGCCAATGAATGCTCCAGTTAGTCAGTCGACTGTAAGTGACACGTCAAGAAGTGATGTTCAACATTCTGAAACTAGAATAAATAGTGATAAACCTAAAACGAAAACACGTTTAATGTCTCTTGATGCATTGCGTGGTTTTGACATGTTTTGGATTTTGGGGGGAGAAGGGCTATTTGCAGGATTATTGCTATTAACTGGCTGGTCAGGTTGGCAATGGTTTGATGGCCAAATGCATCACAGTCAATGGCATGGCTTTACTTTTTATGATGTGATTTTCCCGCTGTTTATATTCTTATCCGGTGTAGCGCTAGGCTTGTCTCCAAAAAGGTTGGATAAACTGCCAATGAGCGAACGCCTACCTTTTTATCGTCATGCTATAAAGCGACTTGGATTACTCATCCTACTAGGTGTGCTTTATAACCATGGTTGGGGTACTGGTGTCCCTGCGGATCCTGAACAAATTAGATATGCCAGTGTATTGGCCCGAATCGGTTTTGCTTGGTTTATTGGGGCAATGCTGGTTTGGCATACAAGCCTGCGGATACAGGCTGTGATAGCGGTTATCATTTTATTGGCTTATGGCTTATTGCAATTATATGTCCCGTTTCCTAATGGGCTACCAGGACAATTCACTCAAGATAATTCGATTAACGCCTATGTGGACAGTTTATTATTGCCAGGTATTTCTTATCAAACCCGTCCGTTAGATCCTGAAGGGGTGCTGTCAACGCTTCCTGCGGTTGTAAATGGCTTAGTCGGTGTATTTGTCGGTCAGCTGTTGGTTAATACCAAGATATCTGCGTGTAAGCTCTCTTCTGACTGGTTAAAAGTGTTGTTACTAATGATTGCGGGTTGCTTGCTGATTTCACTAGCTTGGTTAGTTGATTTTGTCATACCGATTAATAAAGACCTTTGGACAAGCAGTTTTGTATTGGTGACGTCTGGTTGGAGTATCGTATTTTTAGCCATTTTTTATGCGCTTATTGATGTGCTCAAATGGCAGAAGTGGTCGTTATTTTTTGTGGTGATTGGCACGAACGCTATCATCATTTATTTAGCTTCAAGCTTAATGAACTGGCAGTATTTTTCTCAAAGTTTATTGGGTGGAGTCATCACAGCATTACCTCAAAACTGGCAGCAATTAATGTCAGTGGTCAGTTTGTTGCTGGTGCAATGGTTAGTATTGTTATGGTTATATCGACGGAAAATTTTCATCCGAATCTAACTTAAACAGATAAGTGCTTGGCTAGTAGGATAAATTCCTGAGCTTGATTTTCACTTGTTATGGTTCTACCAGTTAAAGGAATGACAGCGTTGTCTTTGTGGTGTGGATGTTTTAACATGAAATGCGCAATGACTATGAAATGAATTAACAATTCGTCATCATAGTGGTGCTAAAACCTCAATAACAATAAGACTCATATGGGGCAGTGATGGATATTGCTGCTGAAAATTAATGACAATAAGAAGCAGGTTTATGGAAACTACAATGAATAACAGTCAGCAAAAAAGCAGTGTGTTGCCGATGGCTATCGTTGCAATTCTCTTTTTCGTATTGGGATTTGCCACTTGGCTAAATGGCTCTTTGATGCCTTATCTGAAGCAAATCCTTCAACTTAGCCCATTTCAAGCATCTCTAATCTTATTCTCTTTTTATATCGCTGTGACATTTACTGCCCTGCCTTCTGCTTGGGTTATTCGTAAAGTCGGCTATAAAAGTGGTATGGCATTAGGGATGGGGATAATGATGATCGCGGGTTTATTGTTTATACCTGCGGCTAAAACCCAAATATTTCCTTTATTCTTATTAGCGCAATTAGTGATGGGTACTGGCCAAACGTTACTACAAACCGCTGTGAATCCTTATGTTGTTCGTTTAGGCCCTGAAGAATCAGCTGCTGCCCGTGTAAGTGTAATGGGCATTCTCAATAAAGGGGCGGGTGTGATTGCGCCTATGGTATTTACAGCACTGATTTTAGATAGTTTTAAAGATCGTGTTGGAACAACATTAACCCAAATTCAAATCGATGAAATGGCGAATAGTCTAATACTTCCTTACTTAGGTATGGCGGTGTTTATTGGTATTTTAGCGTTTGCTGTTAAAAAATCTCCTTTACCAGAACTCGAGCAAGAAGAAGACGAGTCTTCTGAAAAAGGACAGATTAAAGAAGCCCTGGCTAAACCCAACCTTGCACTAGGTGTTGTCGCATTATTTGTTTATGTGGCCGTTGAAGTCATAGCAGGGGATACCATTGGTACTTACGCATTAACCTTGGGTGTCGAAAACTATGGCGTGATGACATCCTATACAATGGTTTGTATGGTTATCGGTTATAGCTTGGGTATTATTTGTATTCCTCGCTTTATTTCGCAACCTAACGCGTTATTAATCAGTGCTATTTTAGGCGTAGTATTATCTTTTGGTATCGTATTTGGTGATAGTGACTCATATACCATTGCTAATATGATATTGGTACCATTTGGTGGAGCTGAGCTGCCAGATACCTTATTACTCATTGCATTTCTAGGGTTGGCTAATGCGATTGTGTGGCCTGCAGTATGGCCGTTAGCATTATCAGGAATGGGTCGATTAACCAGCACTGGCTCTGCTTTGTTAATCATGGGGATTGCTGGTGGCGCGTTTGGGCCGGTATTTTGGGGACTAACAAGCTCTGCGACGTCTTTAGGTATGCAAGGCGGTTATATGGTGATGATCCCTTGTTATCTGTTCATTTTATTTTATGCGGTTAAAGGCTATAAAATGACAAGCTGGAAATAGCTGAGATAAACGTTTTCAATGCAGTGTATGCGTTACCGACAGCCTTATAATACTGTCATGAAAAGGCTTTAAGCCGTAATCCCTTCACAAGAAAGCCACTCTATTGAGTGGCTTTTTTATTACACTAATAAATTTTGGCTCTTACTACATTTGGTTCTTACTACAATTTGCCAATAAACTGATTAATGGTTAGTTGGCTTTTCTAGTTTCTCCATGACTTGCTTCAAACTAAAGCTCGCTGCTTTTTGTCTTGGAGGATATTCTTTAAATGTTTCTAAAAATTGAGCCACATAAGCTTGCGCAGGCACTAATAAAAATGCTCTGTCTATTAACCAGTCATAATAGGTATTAGACGTGCGGTCAGCAGTCTCGTATGGATCCATACGTAGGTTAAATATCTTAGGTAAGCGCAGTTCAACAAAAGGCTCTGCCCATATTTGTAATGTACCTGTCACACGCTGTTCTAAAAATACCGCTTTCCAGTTTTTATAACGCAGAGCGGCTAAATCACCATCATCAGTGAAGTAAAAGATTTCTTCACGAGGCCCGGTATCTGCCTTGCCTGTTAGGTAAGGTAAGAAGTTGTAGCCATCAAGATGATTTTTAAACTTTTTGCCATTTGCGCTATAGCCTTTAAGTAGCTTCTCTTTTACTTTGCTATCGCCAGCCGCTGCAGCGAAGGTAGGTAGCCAATCCATATGGTGCATAATCTCATTGGAAACGCTACCAGCTTCAATCTTACCGGGCCATCTCACCATCGCAGGAACACGGAATGCGCCTTCCCAGCTGGTATTTTTCTCACTTCTAAACGGAGTTAAACCCGCATCTGGCCATGTGTTCATGTGTGGGCCGTTATCGGTTGAGTAAAATACGATCGTGTTATCTTTGATACCTAGTTTATCAACAGTCTTAAGCAGTTGACCAACATGGTTATCATGCTCAATCATACCGTCAGCATAATTACTGACGCCACTTGAGCCTTGTAGTTCAGGTTTAACATGGGTACGGAAATGCATACGTGTTCCGTTCCACCATACAAAGAATGGTTTTTTCGATTTTACACTTTTTTCCATGAAGTCAATTGCCGCCGAAACGGTTTCATCATCAATGGTTTCCATTCGTTTTTTCGTTAATGGCCCAGTATCTTCAATCTTGCCATCAGCTGATGATTTGATAACGCCTCGAGGGCCAAACTTTTTCAAAAATTCAGGATCTTTTGGGTAATCAACGTTTTCAGGTTCTTCTTCTGCATTAAGATGGTACAGGTTTCCTAAAAATTCATCAAAACCATGGGCAGTAGGTAAGAACTCATCTTTGTCACCTAAATGGTTTTTCCCAAATTGACCCGTGGCATAACCCATAGGCTTTAAGATTTCCGCTATCGTGGCATCTTCTGCTTGTAAGCCAATATCAGCGCCAGGCAAACCAACTTTACTTAATCCAGTACGGAACACGCTTTGACCTGTAATAAAGGTAGAACGGCCCGCAGTACAAGACTGTTCGCCATAATAGTCAGTGAACATTAACCCTTCTTTGGCGATACTATCAATATTTGGCGTTTGATAACCCATCAAACCAAAGGTATAAGCACTGACATTTGCTTGCCCAATGTCATCGCCCCATATGACGAGAATATTGGGTTTACTAGCAGCGGTAGCACTGGCTGATAGCATTCCTAATGTTATCGCAGCAGTGACTCCGAGGAGTTTTTTCATTCTTACCATTTTTATTTCCCTATATGATTGAAGAGCTGTGTAGATTTTTTGAACACCAATTATAAGTTAACAGCTAAATTAGCGATTAAACAAGTAACTACGAGATTGTTTACATAAAGATGAGGAAATATCAGTATATGCACTGATAGAAATTTTGCTTAATAAGCCGGCAAATTAGTCAGACAAATAAATGATGAGGTGAATGGTTACTTTATTAAATGATAAAAGGGCAGTTCGGGATGGGTGAAATAGTAAAAATTAGATACAAAAAAGCCACTCATTTGAGTGGCTATTCTGTATATGGTGCCGGCACCAAGAGTCGAACTCGGGACCTACTGATTACAAGTCAGTTGCTCTACCAACTGAGCTATGCCGGCTAAATTGTGGTGCCCGAACCCGGAATCGAACCAGGGACACGAGGATTTTCAATCCTCTGCTCTACCGACTGAGCTATTCGGGCAACTAAACTAAGCGTTAGTTAACTACTTCAAACAAGAAACTAACTTGGTCATTAGTGTCTGTGCCGTTTGGAGTGCGCACATACTATAGTCATGGTGATTTTCGTGCAAGTGCTTTTTACGCTTTTATATTCGATCAATCAATAAAACAGCAATTTTGTGTTTTATTGGATTAAATTTGAACTAAACACACTACGAAATCGTTGTTTGGTACTGTAGGAGTAAGAGTAGGCATAGAAGTAATAGTAAGAATATAAGACTAGGGGAAGCTGGTGCTGTAATTTTGATGAATTCTATTGTTCTCTAGTCGTTAGCGAAATAAATACAACTTTACGATGGGAAATGGGACAAGTTAGCATCAAATTTTAGACACAAAAAAGCCACTCATTTGAGTGGCTATTCTGTATATGGTGCCGGCACCAAGAGTCGAACTCGGGACCTACTGATTACAAGTCAGTTGCTCTACCAACTGAGCTATGCCGGCTAAATTGTGGTGCCCGAACCCGGAATCGAACCAGGGACACGAGGATTTTCAATCCTCTGCTCTACCGACTGAGCTATTCGGGCAACTAAACTAAGCGTTAGTTAACTACTTCAAATAAGAAACTAACTTGGTCATTAGTGTCTGTGCCGTTTGGAGTGCGCACATATTATAGGGATGGTTTTATTGACGCAAGTGCTTTTTACAAGTTTTTTATTGTTCGGCTAGTAAATGTTCAAAATGCATGTTTTTTGTCAATATAAAACTCGGCATTGTTAGAAATAACCAGCTTACTTGGTATTCGGTATTTTATAAATGTTCTAAAAAATCGAATGATTGTAGCGAAATTTAGCCATTTTATTTTATATTTTTATCTATAAACTCATTTCTATCAAATATGAGGGATGACGAAACATGTTGGTCAATACACGAGATGGATATGGCTTATTCACAATATTACTTCACTGGGTTAGCGCATTATCCATTTTAGGTTTGTTTGGTTTAGGTTTTTGGATGGTGGATTTAACGTATTACAGCAGCTGGTATCAAACTGCGCCTAATATCCATAAAAGTGTCGGAGTACTGCTACTTGGTTTAACACTTATACGCATCCTATGGCGTTTTATCTCTGTCACAACACAGGCTAACTCATCACACAAACATTGGGAAAAACAGGCCGCCAAATGGACTCATAGGGCTTTTTATTTATTGATGCTACTGATAATGACAAGTGGCATTTTGATTTCCACAGCCGACGGTAGGGGAATAATGGTATTTGATTGGTTTGAATTACCTAGTTTGGGTAGCTTTATCACTAATCAAGAAGACATTGCAGGTGTTATTCACCAATATCTTGCATACGGGTTAATTGCTTTAGTTGTGATTCATGCCGCTGGAGCGATTAAACATCAACTTATTGATAAAGATAGCACCCTGACAAGAATGATAAAACCCGTAAAACCGAAGTAGCCTATCGAGTACTTATTTCACTCAAGCGTCGGAAAATTATACTTCATCACTTTTAATCACATGATTAATTTATATAAAGGAATACATAATGAAAAAGCAACTGATTAGCACGGTATTTGGCGCCATTTTGTTAGTACCTGCGATGGCCAATGCTGCAGACTACAAAATTGATACCCAAGGAGCGCATGCATCAATTCAATTTAAGGTCAATCATTTAGGCTATAGCTTTGTGACAGGCCGCTTTAACGATTTTAGTGGTGACTTTAGCTACGATGCTAATAAGATCAACGACACTAAGGTTAAAGTAACCATTAATACAACCAGTGTTGATTCAAATCATGCAGAGCGTGATAAGCATTTACGTGGAAGTGATTTTTTAAATACGGGTGAATTTCCTAAGGCCGAGTTTGTATCAACGACAGTTGAAGATAAAGGCAATGGGAAAGTGGTCGTAAATGGTAACTTAACGCTAAACGGCGTGACCAAACCTGTGGCAATCGATGCGACAGTCATTGGTGAAGGTAAAGATCCATGGGGTGGTTATCGAGCAGGTTTTGCAGGTACGACAGAATTTGCAATGAAAGATTTTGGGATAAAAATGGACCTAGGCCCAGCTTCAGCAAATGTGAGCTTAGCTCTCGTCATTGAAGGGATTAAACAATAACGAAACTGCGCAATCGAATATTTAATCGACTGAAAAAAGATTAGTCCGGTTATTCACAAAAGCGCCACTCAGTTATTGAGCGGCGTTTTTTGTATGTCAGTGTAGGTGGATTGGCTAATTTTGCTTGTTAGTTAATATAATATGGCCAAATACATTGGCATCTTTATACCCTCGATTCATATCGCCATTCACGGCTTTGATGGGGTGAGAGCCAATAAAGTTTTCCCTCGTTTTACTGCCGTCGTTATCACAATAAGCCAGCATAAATCCGAGTTTTTTATTACTGCTAAGGGTGACTGGCGATACTTGATGGTCATCAGATGCTGTTAATGAATCATTATAATTGTCAGGGAATACCTTAATTGCCATTTCCCAATATACTTTTTGTGGGTTAGCCTCATCGCGAGACCAAACAGTTGTAATATGTTCATTGAATGTCATTGCTTGTTTTTGAGTTGAAAAATCGGCAACTTGTCTGTCCAAAGCAACATGATAAGCAAAGGCGTTGTGGCTAAATTGATGTTCACCACCCGAGGCATCTTCATCTAAAAACACTTCAACGGTATCGTCATCCCAATACAGTACAGTTGGATCCGCGGTTTGATCAAATAACACATCATCAATGACTTCAGTGAGTAGATAGAGCGTGTCTTCACGCCAAAGCAACTTGTAGCGACCACTAAAATCATTTTTATCTATTGCAGCACCAATGATCATGTTATCAATTGGGTGCCAGTTTGCATGTTGCCAATCCGCGTCATTCTGGACTCCATCAATGTTAATTTCTTCATTGGCATAATTGACCATAATAGGTTGATGGACATACTCAGTGAACCTGTCTTCAGTAGTGGCTTGCACACTGTACGATGAAAAAAACGCTGGGAGTACGAGCAGTGATATCGCTGCTTGTGTCATATGCTTTTGGGTGAATGTCAGTCTTGTTATGAAGGAGACATGTTTGTTGAACCATTCCATAGTGTTAATCCGTGTTAGTTTAACCGCAGACGAGAATTGATATGTTACCGCGGTTGATGTCGATGTTATCAACCGGTAGCTTACCTATATTGAATAGCGTAAAGCTATCAATTCAATCATCTAATTTTTCATATTGGCGAGTCATTTTTGAATCTAGCTTATAGGCAGCAATACTTTTAATCGGTATGTTTGCTTAGGTAAAACATCAAAATTAAACTCGCCTTTGGCATCGCTTTCTAGTGGCACATCATCAACCCAAACTTGTTGTGTAGTAACAGTGGTTGTGTGACTTACCTGCATCGTTATTTGGGCTTGTCTGAATCGTCGACTGACATGTAGCTCTGGCCATGATTTAGGTAACTGAGGCTTTATCTTTATCCCCTTTGAAGTGCCTTTAAGGCCAACGAGTTGCTCAATAACAATGCGATAGATCCATGCAACGGTACCAGTATTGAATAATTGACTCGATTTACCAGCATCTTCAGGGAACTGAAAATACGCTCCACGAAAGTAATTAGGGATAAAGACGGGAAGTTGCCCACGAGAGAGGGCATTTGCTTCTGATTCTGCACAAATCATTGTATGCAGTAATTCAAATGCAGCTTCGGTTTCACCTCGCTCAAATAGGGCGAAAATATAGAAAGCACCAGCATGGTTGTAAACTGAACCGTTTTCACCAGTACCAGGAAATTTCTGAGTTAAGCGACCAACTTCTTCATTCATATGGGTGTAGCTAGGCGCAAGCATCATCATGCCAAACGGCGTTTGAAGTTGTTGTTTTATCTGCAACTTCATTTTCTGCCATTGGTTGTTATCGATAGCACCTGATAGCATTGCAAAACTTTGCGGGTTGAGATAAATCCTACCTTCTTGATTTTGACTCACACCGAAGCAGTTTCCGGCATCGGTAATGCCTCTAGCAAACCATTCACCGTCCCAGCAATGCTGATTCACATCTTGGTTTAATGTACTCGCTTGCTGTGATAATGATTCGGCAAGGCTAGCATTACCTGTTGATTTAGCAACGTTAGACCATAACCTCATGGCGTAAGCACTGGCTAAGCTTAACCAGCTCGATACGCCTTTGCCTTGATATCCCACCATATTCATCGGATCGCACCAATCACCTTGATTGATGTAATTCAGACCACGATGATCTCGTTGAGACCATAAAAATGTCAATGCCAATTCAATATGCTCGAAAACTGTTTTAGGCGCTATGTCATCTGCAAAGGGAATAGGCTGGTGTAAGAATTCATAATCTGCTGTTTCGTCAAGATAGGCGGTAATACAAATAACTAACCAAACACAATGATCCGTATGTGGGATTTGGTTGATATATTTAAGTTCAGACTCTGGGTTTAATAAAATACCATCAGGCATTTTACCGCTACTATTTTGCTGCGATAACGCCTTAACGAATGCGGCTTTTGTTTCATCAGGCTTGAGGTAAACCATTCCCATTGCATCTTGAAGGTAGTTTCTTGTTTGCGGATCTGTACTTAACCGATTGACATCACCATGGTAAAAAACTTGCCTTGGTAACCAGTGATTAATAAAGTTATCAAACTCCATATTAGGGCTAGTTATACTCAGTTGTAGGTCAGCTTGAGCGATGTACTCTTGGTATTGTTTGTTAATTTTTTCTCGTTTCTCAGGAGAGCCCAAATAGTGTTGCTGTAATTGCTTGGCTTCAAACTTATCTTTTACAGGGGCAAAAACAAAGTTGGCTTGAAAGTGCTGCTTCGTCTGCAAAGGTAAATCATAATGCATCACAGCAACCGGTGTTTGGTAATGAGCAGGTTTAGATGCTAATGCTCGATTGATGATAGCATCAGGGTTATTAAGCCCTCCTTCACCTTCAAATACTGCTTGGCGAGTTTCGTAACTTGTCGGGGCAATATCACTCATTAATACCGTTGTGTCTTTAAAATTTTGATGGGCAAAGTATTGTTCTATTTTTTGATACGGTGTTACTGACTCACACAAAATGGCATTTAACTCGGCATCAAAATGTGCAGATTGGTTCATCCATGACATATAACCTACTGGGAAGTAACTGTAGATACTCAAGTCACGTGAGCGACCACTATTGTTTGTGATATTAAGTTGCCAAAGTTCAGCGCAATCAGTGGTAGTTAATGTAAGTGATAACTCACAAACGATATCAAGGTGAGTGATGTGCCAGCTGATTTTTTCTTTTTCGACAATAAACTTAAAAGAGTCAGTAGCTTGCTTGACGGGGGCATAAGGAATAGAAAACAACTCACCAGATTGATTATCTTTTATATAAAAGAATCTTCCTGGGTGATGGCTAAAATATGGATGCTCAGGCTGCATAAAAGTTTTAGCTTCAAGAGCAGGGCCGTGAGCATATTTTGCAGGCTCGGGTTGCATAAATTGGGCAACGGCATAACCACGACAATTCATTTGAATCATCATTTTTTTATTCCATAAAAAGCCACAAGCATTTGGCATACTTGTTGGGCTGTTTAGGCTGACAGCACCGTTTGCCTGATGGTAAGTGATCACTATTTATTCCTGAGCTGTTGTTTGAGTATGAAGGTTTGGCTGGCTTGTTTTTGCCTTAGGCTTATTTTGGTTACTGGCGTTTTCATTTGCATATAATTGCTGAGAAATCTCAGCCATTTTGGCTTCGTTTAAGCTGTAATGTTTAACAACCCAAACCGCTAATAATGCAAATATGGCTGGAATTAATGTGTTCAGTAGTAAAATTCCCATCAGAGAGTCTGGTGATTGCTGCTGATTGGCCACATAGCCCATTGAAGATAAGAGCCAACCAATCATGGCGCCTGCAAATGCTCCCCCCAATTTTTGAGAAAAAGCAGCGGCAGAGAAAATCATTGCTGTTGCTCGGCGTCCATTTTTATATTGAGAGTAATCTGCAGTATCTGCATACATGGAAAACACCAGCGGTGATTTGGGGCCAAGACAGAAACCAATTAAGGCTTGCATGATAAACATTAGAGTAATGTTGTTGGGTGGAATCAGGTAAAAACCAGCTGAAAAGACAGCAACTAAACTCATCAAACCAATCAATAAACTGCGTTTATCAAAATAGCGGCTAAGTATTGGTGTAGATGCTGCCCCAATCGCTAATGAAATCATATATACAGCCGTGAATGTTCCAATTAAGTCTTCTCGACCGACGTAATATTTAAAATAAAATGTCCCGGTGCTGGCGCGCAAAGTGATGGTGAACATAATAATCAGTGCTAGTGAGAATAATATTAACCAAGGTTTATTATTCGATAGATCAATCAGGTCTTGTTTGATACTGGTTTGCTGATTAACGGGTGGTGAAATTCGTTCTTTGGTCGCGAAAAACGTGAGCGTAAACAAAACTGCAGAGATTAAGCCATAACACCCCATTGTCAGTTGCCAGCCTAGAGCTTGGTCTCCATTACCTAGCAAGGTCACAAGCTCAGGAGTCAGGTAAGCGACGAGTGTGCCACCAGAAAAAGCACCGATGAATCGAAAACTGGTCAAAGTAGTACGTTCTTGACTGTCAGCGGTGACTACACCTAAAAGGGCGCCATAAGGCACATTAATAAACGTGTATGCCAACATCATGAAAATATATGTGCCATACGCCCATATAATCTTGCCATCATCGCCTAGATCTGGAACAGTAAAAGTGAGTATACCTGCCGCGGCGATAGGGATAATGCCCAGTAATAAATAGGGCCTAAACTTACCAAAGTGAGTGGAAGTTCTATCGGCTAATGCTCCCATCAACGGATCCGAGAAAGCATCAATAAGGCGAGTAACCAACATCATAGTGCCGACTGCAGCAGCTGAAATACCAAATACATCGGTATAAAAAATAAAGAGGAATACATCAAATACACGCCAATAAAAGTTAGATGCCACATCCCCAAGGGCGTATCCAATTTTTTCTCTTAGCGATAATTTTTCAGAGACGGTATTAGTCTGTTCGATATTTTGAGCCATTGTTATGGTTACCTTGGTTGATTCCATCCAATTTGCTTTTAAAGCCCACTTTCAGCTATCTGATTTTTATTGATATTTATTTTTAACAATTAGTGTAAGCGCTTACATTGTTGTTAGAATGTAAATGATTAATCAAATTTTGACCAGTGTTAATTTGGGCTAAACTGAGTTTTTTATGGCTGTGGCATCAAAATTGTGCGGTTTTTTTAAGTATAAATACTGAAAGTTAGCGATGAGTTTTAATCGCGATAGCTAAAGGTTTACGGATTACTTTAGAGGATTTACAACATAACGATATAGGGAAGGGAAATTTGGGTTTCTTGTTATCAAAGTCTAACCAATATCAAGTTAAAGCATGATTTAGTAGGGCATTGTTTGGTAAGGCATTGTTTGGTAGGCATTGTTTAGTAGGCATTGTTTAGTAAGGTATTGTTTAGTAAAAATAGCGCTTGAGGGAAAAGTAAAACGCCCTTCTAGATTCTAGAAAGGCGTTTAAGAAATAATGATTATAAATAGAGATGATTAAACCGAGTTGCTTATTTAATCAAGCATCTTATTTAAGCATGTCTTGTACTTTAATGACTTGTGCACGATAGCCCGTAGCAAATAAATCATGGCTGCCAATATTGATTCTAACGGCAGGTTTCGTCTCGCCGTAACGATGCTCTACTAATATCGACTGAACTTTACCTGTGGTGTCATCCATTTTAAGGTTGCCATAACCGCCACCTAAACCAAATAACCCTGCAGATGCAAAGTAGCTCATCATGCTGTCTTTATCTTGTTGGTATTTTACGATTGAGGTCACTGGTGAGTAGCCATCGTAACCTAACTCATCTTTACCGTATTCCCATACTTGTTGAACCGTGAGATTCTGTTCATCAATTTTGTATTCAACTGAGCGAGAGTATTTTTCAGTGGCAAACATAGGCTGGCCAAGATGACGTCCATCACCATTATCAAATACCGTTAGTGTGCCTTTTTCTGGTACTAAATAAGCAGTATGTGAGGTGTAAGAGAAGTCAAAATTAGTGCCGCGACATAAACCTTTTTCGTTACAGTTAAGCTTATTACCTTGTTCATCCACAGGAGTAAGCAGTTTACTGGCAAACTTTTCAGACCAGCCTTTAGCTGGACTTAATATCCATTTCACTTGCTTATCTCTGCCTATCTTTATGACAGCGGATTGATGACGAGAACTGATAATAATGCTGTCGTCACTGCTATCGTAGTCGATAGAATTGACATGAATCCAATTTCGACCCGTTTCAACGCCGTGGATATCACCATAGGGGGCATTTTTTAAATCTTCTAATGTAGTTTGGTGTCCCGCTTGACTTGCATTGATGTTTAAACACACTGCGCCAGCATCTAATGATAATAAAGCATCATCTCGCATAGGATCTAAAATACTGTTTAGATCCCAGTAATCAATTAGTTTTCCGGTATTATCGACCTCGATGATTTGATCTCTAATCGTGTTAACTAGCATACCATCAGGACGACGATAATCTTTGGCGGCGGCTCTGATAAAGATATTGCCGTTGCTAGCTTCAATACCTTCATGGGATGCATCAATAAAGTTACCAGGCAAGCTGTGCTCTGAAATCATTCTGCCCATTAAGGACATTTTCTTCCAGCCTTGACCCTGTACCCAAACCATATTGCCATCGACGGTTATGTTCATTCCCATAGCGTAACCTGCATTTTCAAAACTCTTTGAATCATGAGTGGTATACGGGTTTAAATACCAGCGAATATCGCCCGCGGTATCAATAATAAAAAAGCCTGGTTTACCGTCCCAAGAAAAAGCACCTGGTGCGTCGGGATTATTGTGCGCTAATTGACCTGTTTTACCGTCAGGGTTGGTCCAATTTACAAAATATAAGCGGTCTTTAAAATCTGCATCGACATGTTCAACTTCAACGATAGGGGCTTTGGCCCATTGACTCTCGGAAAAGCCCATATCAATATCAGGGGTAAGCATTTGGTAATCATGACTATGTTGTTGGCCATTTTCGGTCCATTTCACGGTAAAGTGATTCATTAGCGCAGGGTATAAACCAAAAATGGGCACACCGCCTTCATTCATGACGCGCATGTCATCGACTTGATAGTTAATCGCAACTCCCGTGTCATCCTTAGCATGAACTGTCACTTCCACATTGGAGATCTTATGACCATTAAGCGTCACTAATGCTGTTAACGGTGCATTTTCATATGGGTTATGAACGAGATAACCTAAAGGCGCATCCGGTAGCGGAATGGGTTTCATACCTAGTGGATCAGCGGCTAAGTTAGGAGCTGATAAGCAAAGGCTTAGTGCTAAAATTGAATGAACGAGAGGCTTAAACATACAAAATCTCTTTAAGGTAATATGCTGAATATTATAGAGAGAAATAGCCATTTTTAATGTTGCCTACCTGACATATTGTTGAGTTTATTTAATTATTAATAACGAGGTCACGGTTTTAACATTTGATGAAGAACAATTGAAAATAAAGGGAACTTTTAGCAATGAGAGAAATAGTGAGATAGTAATAGCAACCAAATGAGAAAATTGATCGAATAGGAGGTTAGCGGTTATGACTATTAAAACAGTTATATTAAGAAAACTTGTATCAGCGCAGGTTGAACTGATACAAGCAATAAACCAGCGTTAACAATTACTCATCTTCAGCTGGTGGTACATAACCTTCAATTTCAACGTCTTTACCTTCAAATAAAAAGTTAACCATTTGCTCTTCGAGGAACTTGCGGTCATCAACATTCATCATGTTCAATTTATTTTCGTTAATTAGCATCGTTTGCTTTTTTTGCCACAAACCCCAAGCTTCTTTACTAATTGAATCAAAAATACGTTTGCCGACTTCACCTGGATAAAGTTGAAAATCGAGTCCTGCTGCTTCTTTGTTTAAATATGCGCAATTAACATTACGAGCCATGATGTTTCCTTAACGGGATCCTGATGTTGGATCTGCTGCTGAAAGTGCGACTAAGTGAGATAAAATCCGCTCTGTTGCTGCGGCTAATCCGACTTTAGCTGGATGATGTATGTTATACCAGAGTGTCTGGTTTTGTTCCATTGTCGTGTTTTCAAGTGGGCGATTATTTTGCTCTGTTTCAATCTTTACTAAAACGGGTTGAATATCTAAATGAAAATGACTAAATGTGTGTCTAAACCCAGCAAGCCACTCAGGTTCGCAATGGTCAATGTTTTTATCGCTAAATTCTTTAGAAACATAATCTTGCAAAGCTTGTTGTGACTCAAATTGAGGGAAACACCATAACCCTCCCCAAATACCCGCTGGTGGCCTTTTAAAAAGTATAACTTCGCCTTGATGCTGTTGCACCAACATAAGTGCTGACTTGGTCGGTATCGTCTTTTTAGGTTTTTTCCCTGGGAATTCGGTTTGTCTGCCAGATAGCTGCGCTTGGCAATCAATAGCGACAGGGCAGCGTTCACATTGAGGTTTACTGCGAGTACAAACCGCAGAACCTATATCCATCATTGCCTGATTAAATTTTCGTATCTCTTTTTTGGGTGTCAGTTTATCGGTAAGCGTCCAAAGCTGTTGTTCTACAGACTTTTTACCAGGCCATCCTTCTATGGCTCCATGTCTTGCTAGAACGCGCTTTACGTTACCGTCTAAAATGGAATGATGTTGCCCAAGGGAAAGTGACAAAATTGCTCCAGCGGTAGAGCGACCAATACCGGGAAGTGCGATGACATCGTCTATGTTTTCGGGAAACTTACCTTGGAACTGTTCACAGACTGTTTTAGCCGCTTTGTGAAGGTTTCTTGCTCGTGCGTAATAGCCAAGGCCTGTCCAATGGTGAAGCACATCATCTTCACTTGCTGCAGCCAAGTCAGCGATAGTTGGAAAACTAGACATGAACTTTTCGTAATACGGGATCACGGTAGCAACTTGAGTTTGCTGCAACATGATCTCTGAAATCCATACTCTATATGGGGTTTTATTCAATTGCCATGGCAAGGATTTACGGCCATTGATATCGTACCAAGCGATGATACGCTCGGAAAAAGAGTTAACATTTTTCATCGAGGCAGTGTATATGGCAAGGTTAGCTTAAACAAGTCAGCATTTAATTTGCTGAAACAAAATACTCGTTAAAATGGAGGATTGAAGCATTAAAGTGATTTTTAGTGGTTCAATATATGTAAATTGCCAAAATAACGATAAGAATCTTGCTATCAAAGTGGCTTAAGTAGTTTAGTCATACTCATTTTACGATATACTTACTGACTATTTTATGATTTGAAGTGACACATTGGGCCACTTTATATAGCACCCAATTGATGAGGCAATAATGAGCGACGTTACTACCGCTGAATATAACGAAGATGGTAAATATCTTCGTAAGATTAGAAGTTTTGTATTAAGAGAAGGGCGCCTGACTAAAGGTCAAGCACAAGCCATTGAGTCATATTGGCCAACGATGGGCTTAGATTATACCCCTGAACCTATCAATCTTACTGAGATTTTTAATCGTGACGCGGATACAGTGTTAGAAATTGGTTTTGGTATGGGGGCATCACTTGTTGAGATGGCTAACGCTGCGCCAGAACTAAACTATATTGGTATCGAAGTGCATAAACCGGGTGTTGGTGCTTGTTTAGTCGATGCTGGTAAAGCTGGGGTAACTAACTTACGTGTTTATCATCATGATGCGATGGAAGTATTAGAAAATAGTATTGCTGATGGTTCGTTAGCGAGAGTCCAACTATTTTTCCCTGATCCATGGCACAAAAAACGTCACCATAAGCGCCGTATCGTACAAGCTGAGTTCGCTCAACTAATCCGTCGTAAGCTTAAAATTGGTGGTGTCTTCCACATGGCGACAGATTGGGAAAATTACAGTGAACATATGCTAGAAGTGATGTCTGCTGCTGATGGTTATAAAAACCAGTCAGCAACTAATACTGTCGTTGAGCGTCCTGAACATCGCCCATTAACTAAATTTGAAGCTCGAGGCCATCGCTTAGGTCATGGTGTTTGGGACTTGATGTTTGAGCGAGTAAGCTAAGCTTATTCCTCAACTTGTTATAACAATATCTTCATTTAATACTAACTAGGATAAAAACATGGCTAAGAATCGTACTCGCCGTTTACGTAAAAAGTTACGCGTTGATGAGTTCCAAGAACTTGGTTTTGATGTCAACTGGACGTTCGAAGAATCAATTTCTGAAGAGGATATTGATAAAGCTGTTGACGAGTTTATCGATCAAGTTATCGAGCCTCGTAAATTAGGCTTCCATGGCGGCGGTCATAAAATGTGGGAAGGTATTATTGCAACGCAGCAAATCGGTAAATGTACTGAAGAAGACGTTGCTGCTGTGAAAGCATTTTGGGAATCGAAAAAAGTGCCTCAACTTGAAGTTAGTGCACTTTATGATATCTGGTGGGGCTAATATAGCCGATGCCTGAGCAAATATTGCTAGAACAAGTGGTCGACAAAGTTCGGCCACTTATTGGTTCTGGGAAGGTCGCAAACTACATACCAGCATTGGGTAATGTCGATCCGAATAAAATTGCCATAGCAGTCACCACAGCTGATGGTCAAACTGTGGGCGCTGGCGACTATCTTGAGCCATTTTCAATTCAAAGTATCTCCAAAGTATTTAGTTTAACTCTGGCGTTGAGTTTGTATTCTGAAGATGAAATTTGGTGTCGAGTAGGTAAAGAACCTTCGGGTCAGTCCTTTAATTCGCTTGTACAAGTTGAATTAGAACGCGGGATCCCGCGAAATCCCTTTATTAATGCCGGTGCTTTAGTGATTGCCGATTTGATTCAAGCAAGACAAAGCGCCCCTAAGCATCGTATGTTGGAAGAAGTACGAAAGCTTAGTGGTAACTCACATATTTGTTTTGACAAGAATGTGGCTAACTCTGAGTTCAAATTCAGCGCTAGAAATGCCTCTATTGCTTACTTAATGAAGTCTTTTGGAAATTTCGAAGGTAATGTTGATACGGTATTAAAAAGTTACTTTCATTACTGTTCATTAAAAATGAACTGCGCGGATTTATCAAAAGCGATGTTCTATTTAGCTAATCGAGGGAAAACCTTACAAGGTCATCAGTTGATTACACCTGTACAAACTCGCCAGCTGAATGCTTTGCTTGCTACATCAGGTTTATATGATGGTGCAGGGGAGTTTGCCTATCGAGTTGGTATGCCGGGTAAAAGTGGCGTAGGCGGTGGCATCATTGCTGTAATTCCTGGAGACATGTCCATTTGTGTTTGGTCACCTGAACTTGATCAAAATGGCAACTCACTCGCTGGCACACACATGCTAGAACACCTTTCGCAATCTCTAGGCCGCTCGATATTTTAAAAGCGGCTTAATGCTTTTTACTTCAATACGTCGTATTTCAAGTCTTTCCTCTTCAATACTTTCAGTCTCAATACTTTCAGTTTCAAAACTTTAGGTTTCAAAATCTTACGGTTCAAAATTTTCAGCCCCAAGACGGCTGAATTATAACCTGCTCTAATTAGGCGATCTTTATTCTGCTATCGGCGCAGAAAAGCGCTGATGAACTTATATTATTAATGTGTGAAATAAACCACTTTATGGTTAATCTCACGCAAACTGAGTAAACTTTTTTAGTAATCCCGCCTAATTCGTTGCTAGAATGTTTTCTTAATTGTTTGAAATATAATGATTTATCTATTTTGGCACGCTGTGTGCTTTATATGGATTAAGTAAAGCGTTCTTTAACTGGCGCTAAGTCACTTAATAGAGTTTTGGTTCACTTATTATTAAAAATACAGTCTAGTCGTGAAAGATTGTATTTGTTTAACAGCAAGGAAATGGCTAATGAAAACGTTAAATTATACCAACACAGGGTTACTTAAAGGCATTGCATTATCAGGATTAATTTTTACAGCTGGCGCCTTCAACCCTGCAATGGCTAAACTGTCAATTGAAGATCAGCAATGCAATGTAACCTTAAATTATGATGTGACGGTAGAACCGCAAAAACTACTCGTTAGTGAAAAAGGCCAAGAGTTATATCGTGTCGAAATGGGCGAATTATTTGTTGAAGGTAATAAAATTAAACTTAACGCTAAGCAACAAAACTTAGTGTCAGATTATTCTGAAGGCTTATCTAAGCAAGTTCCAGAAATTATCGATCTCGTTAATGAAGTCGTCGTACTTGCCACCGACGCTGTGAGTTTAGCGCTTACGCCAATTTTTGGTGATGCGACAGGGGCTAAGCTTGATGAAATGTTAGCAGGCATTCAAAGCCGCTTGGATGAAGCTGCTTATCAGCAAGGCGATAAATTCTATCTAAGAGCGACTGAATCATCAATTGAGCAAGCATTCAATGAAGACTTCCAGAAAGAAATGGAAGCGATGATAGAAAATTCTATGGGCAGTTTTATGATGGCCCTTGGTGCTGAAATGATGTCTTCAGAAGGTGGTAGCTTCGAAGAGAAAATGGACTCGTTCGGAAAGAAAATGGAAAAAATGGGCGAGGATATTGAGTTACAAGTTGCTGAGCAATCAGAAGCTATCGAAGCGAAAGCTGAAAAGATTTGTGAAGACTTTGAAGAACTTATGATTATAGAAGGTGAGATGCGCCAGTCTATCCCTCAGTTGTCTGATTACCAATTAGCAACATTAGATCACGAGTTATATGAGTAATTTATCTTGAGTGACTCTTTAAGCTTGAGTGAAGCTTAAGGTAATAACAATTACCTATTCTTTAGCGGTAATTATTCATTATCTTGATTGTTCAATTTATAGCATTGTTAAAATGTACCTGACCTTCCCCTGCAACCTTTTGCAGGGGCTTTTTCGTTATTAATCCGCTTAATCCCCTTATTCAACGACATTTCTAAGAAACTAATTATTTGTTCTGATAAAAAAATTGTATATTATAAATATAGAGCCATTTATAGTTTTTTTGGTATACTCCTAAAATTATAAAACTGAATTGCTAACCTATTAACTTATTGTTTTAGTTTTGGTTGGTTATTCAAGATAACGGATTATCTGTATTTAATTTCTTTTTTGGTGTTCTGTGTATTATTTTTACACTGCATTCCTGACTGATTTTTGCTCAGTTTTGTTTCGGGCAAGTTACAGTTATTTGCATACCAAAAACTATTTTTAATGTCGTAAACAGCGTAAGGCGACTCCAATGTTAGAACTGTTAGAACCTATTGCTATTTTTACTCATGTTGCCCGTGCTGGTAGTTTCAGCGCTGCAGCGAGAAGACTGAGTATATCTAAATCCAAAGTAAGTACTCAGGTTGCTGATCTTGAACATAAACTTGGGGTTCAACTTATTCAACGTACTACACGTAGTTTGAGTCTTACTGAGGCCGGGAACTTACTTTATATCCAAGGTGAAGAGCTGCTAAGAGATGCAGAGCAAGCCGTGGCGAGTGTGCACAATCTTAATGATGCTACTCGTGGTGTATTGAAAGTAGGTATTTCGCAGTCGTTCGGTACTATGCATATTATCCCTGCATTACCTGAGTTTATGGCTAAACACCCTGAGTTAGAGCTACAGGTTAGCTTATTGGATCATAAGGTTGACGTGGTCAGCGAAGGGTTAGATTTACTATTAACTATGTCTGAGCAATTACCTTTGGGCATGGTGGCACGTCCTTTAATGAAGTGTCAGTTCCTTTTAGCTGCATCACCTGAGTATATTGCTCAACATGGCACAATTTCTCGCCCAGAACAGTTAGTTGATCATAACTGTCTTGTATATCAAGGTGAGTGGCATGAACACAGTATGTGGCAGTTCAAGAAAGGTGAAGATTACTGTGAGATCGGTGTTTCTGGTAACTTCCGTGTTGATAATGCACCTGCACTTAAATCCGCCGCTGTCAGCGGCTTAGGCATTGCGTATCTTGCAAGTTACCTCATGGAAGACGAAATTGAGCAAGGGACTTTAGTTCCTTTACTACCTGATTGGCAGTTAACCAATAACTTACCACTTCAAGCGGTTTACCCTCGTCGTAAACATCTTGCACCAAAAGTCAGCGCATTCATTGACTTTATTAAGGGGCACATTGGTAGCACGCCATACTGGGATGCTAAATTTGATCACTTATACAAATTACGTAAATAAATACGCATATAAGGGTTAAATTACGTAAGAATATATGGAAACATTGTTCGAAATTTAAAATAAAGCCGCTCATTATTGTGCGGCTTTTTTATTTTTCATTAAAAAACAGGTGGTTAATTGTTTGTGTTTGAAAAATGTACAGTGTATTTTTTGTTTTGTAGCTAAAACAATTTAAACGGTACGACTTGAACTATGTTCTTAAATCAATACAATAGATTTCAGTTGATTCGGAATGGTTTGAGTCACGCATCTTGTTGAGAAATGACCCCTTTTCATCAAAATGTGCAAACCAGCAACTTCGCAAGTTTTGAATCACTGCTGGCAACGGTTTTAAAATTAGAACAATGCCGGCTTTGAAACCATCATCCTAGTTTATATTGGTTTACCCCAGACTTTGTGCTGGGGTTATTTTTATCTAAAATAACCTAGCTACAGTGTTAGGGTGTTGATTTCAAATAGTCTTACTTTGTTACATTAGCTGCTAATGTGAGATTGAGTGACTAGATTCTTCCTATATTCCTAACCCAGAATATAAAGCTATCTATTTATTCAGCCAACGGCTTGAATGTGAATTAGATAATATAAAAAAGCCACTGATATCAGTGGCTTTTTTGTCTTGAAAGAAAGCAGTCAGCGAGTTGTTACTTACTGGCATTTACCCAGTCAGTTACTTTCGCTTCTAATACATCTAGCGGTACAGGGCCATTTTCTAGGATCAGTGTGTGGAATTGGCGAATATCAAATTTATCACCCAATTGCTTTTTAGCATCTTCACGTAGTTCTAGAATTTTTATCATACCAACTTTGTATGCCGTTGCTTGTCCAGGCATTACAATATGGCGTTCTACCATTTTGATAGCGTCAGATTCCGCATTAGGTGTATTGTCCACATAGTATTGAATACCTTGTTCACGCGTCCACTTTTTAGAGTGAATACCCGTATCAACGACTAAACGACAAGCTCGCCATAATTCCATTGCTAAGCGACCAAAGTCAGAGTAAGGGTCGGCATACAAGCCCATTTCTTTAGGGAAGTACTCAGTGTATAAGCCCCAACCTTCGATATATGCAGTATAGCCACCGTATTTTCTGAACTTCGGAATGCCTTCTAGTTCTTGAGCAATAGCAATTTGCATATGGTGACCAGGAATACCTTCATGGTAAGCCAATGCTTCCATTTGATAAGTCGGCATGGCCTTCATATCGTATAAGTTAGCGTAGTAGGTACCAGGGCGAGAGCCATCAGGTGCAGGTGCATCATAAAACGCTTTACCTGCTGATTTCTCACGGAAGGCTTCGACTTGTTTTACGATTAGTTTAGCTTTTGGTTTGATGTTAAAGACTTCATCAAGACGTGACTCCATATTGTCGATAAGATCTTTAGCTTCAGTCATGTAGCGAGTTTTACCTTCTGCTGTATCAGGGTAGTAAAACTGATCATCATCACGCATGAAGGCCATAAACTCTTGCAAGTTACCGTCAAATTTCACCTTTTTCATAATTGCACGCATTTCGTCATGAATACGAGCGACTTCCGCTAAGCCTAGCTTGTGGATAGTTTCTGAGGTCATATCAGTGGTAGTCACACGACTTAAACGCATATTAAAAAAGTCATCACCTTCAGGTAGCTTCCAGACACCATCACGTGTATCAGCTTTTTTCTCAAGCTCATTAAGATAGGCGATAAGGTTGGTATATGCTGGTTGAACACTGGTCAGTAATGCTTGTTTAGCATCTGCAAGTAGCTCATCTTTTTTCGCTTGTGGTGCATCTAATGCGGCAACCTTTTTATTAATATCAGCCCATAGCGTGCTTTTTTCTTCAGTATCGCTAAAAGGAGCACCAGTAATGATATTTTGGCTGTCAGATATGACATAAGGGAATACAAACTTAGGTGCGATAATCCCTTTATCAGCACGAAGTTTTAAACCTTCGACGAGTTGCTCACTGGCAAGCTTAACGCCGTTTAAACGACTGATGTAGGCTTCTGCATCGCTTACACTGGCAACTTGGTGTTGATTGATTAAGAAGGTCGCAATGAAGGTATGGCTACCGTACATTTGATTGACTGGGTAAGTATGGTGGCGCCATTTATCATCAGCGATATCTTGCTCTAAACCCTGCTTCATTAGCTTGTAGCTTAGTGCAGTTTGTTCATCGAGTTTGCTAACATCTATGCTATCTAGCTGTGCTAAGTGCTTTTTGGCACGAGCTAAGTCTTCGTCTTGCGCCTTTTCACTAAAATCACCCCATTTGTCGTAATCTTTTTTAATACGCATATAGGTTTGAGAGATAGGGCTAGACATGACATTTTCCATGAAAATGTTTTCAAATAGCTCATTGGCTTTTTCTGATTCAGTGGTCGCTTTTTTAGTTGATTCAGTTGGGCTCATTACCGTTTGTCCGTGAGTTCCATGAGCGATAACTGAAGTCGATAAAAGGCTTGATAGGGCTACGGCTATAAGTGTCGTTTTTGTTTTTAGTCGCATAAAATGTCCGTTAACTTAGTGAAATAGAGTCAATATTAGGGCCTGTTGATCTTTGCTGGTTAACTTTTGTTCGAAATAAAAGCGTTTTAATTGAGGCGGATGGATTGATGCCTAGTCATCTAAGCAAAATTCATCCAACAAAGAGTAAAACGCTTTTACTCGACCCCTTTGGGCAGCGTTTGTTGGCCATTTTTACTGCGTTATTGACTTTTTATGTAGAATAACTACACCACAAAGTCTCTTCCTTGCATAAATGGTCAACAATTCGCTGCAAAAACAACCTTGAAAGATCAACAGGCCCTAGCAATATTGATAGTTATCCTAATAGAGCAGGATAAAAAAGGGTAAAGTGAAATGTTAGCAATTGTGTATTAATTGTTGCTGAATACGATCAAGAGGGATTTAGCGTGCTTTCGTCATGATCTATAAAAGTAATAATGGAATAAAAAAGCCACTAATTGTAGTTGTAGTGGCTTTAATATGTGCAGCTTTGAGAACAGCTGTATTGTTACAGGAATAGGTAAGTGAAGTTAGTCGATAAATTGCGACAAAAGATCATTCACGAACATATGCCCTTTGGTGGTTAATTGCCAATGCGTACTAGAGTCAGTTAATAAACCACGTTCGATAGACTTTTTCATTCCATCATTAAGCACTGTATGAGATAACCCTGTTCGCTGTTCAAACTCTGCTTTTGGAATAGGGGTCATTAAACGGAGCCTATTCATTAAGTATTCCAGAGCCCTATCTTCATGCTCGACAACGCTAGTCTCAAAGGTAAAGTTATCAGTAGCTAAATACCCTTTAGGGTGTTTAATCTTTACGGTGCGGATAATCGTATCTTGTTGGACTTGGGTGATTTTACCGTGTGCGCCACAACCGATACCCAGATAATCCCCGAATTGCCAATAGTTAAGATTATGTCTGCACTGAAAACCTGGTTTGGCGTAAGCTGAAATCTCATATTGCTCGTAACCTAACTGTGCTAATTTCTTTTGCCCTTGCTCATAGATATGCCAAAGGTTTTCGTCATCAGGAAGTTGTGGTGGCTTCGAGTGAAATAGCGTATTGGGCTCAATAGTTAATTGATACCAAGAAAGATGAGGCGGCATTAAGTTGGCCGCCGTATCAATGTCTGCCATAGCTTCATCAAAACTTTGATTGGGTAAGCCGTGCATAAGATCTAAATTAAAGCTTTGATAACCTGCATTTGACGCCGTATTTGCAGCAGTAACGGCTTCATTTTCATCATGAATACGGCCAAGTAAATTGAGTTTATCTTTTGAAAAGCTTTGAACACCTATGGATAAACGAGTCACTCCAGCTGCTTGATATGCGGCAAAGTCATCATGTTCTAAGGTGCCAGGATTCGCTTCCATTGTGATTTCAATATCGTCTTCAAACCCTATTTGAGATTTAGCGCCCTCAAGAATACGTTTGATTTGCGAAGCCTCAAATAATGATGGCGTGCCACCGCCGATAAAAATGCTATGAAGCTTACGGCCCTGTACGTAATGTAAGTCTAAAGATAAATCGGCTAATAGCGCATCGACATATTGCTGCTGCGGTAACTCACCATGTTGCCCATGGGAATTAAAATCACAATAAGGACATTTTTGTACACACCAAGGGATGTGAATATAAAGACTTAACGGAGGAAGCGTCAGCATACTAATTAAATAATTCCTTTCGCTTTTAATGCATCTACTAGCAAATCCAAGGCTAAGCCACGGTGGCTTAATTGATTTTTTTGCTCGCTAGTCAGTTCTGCTGCTGAACAGTCAAAACCATGCGGAATAAATACAGGATCGTAGCCATGACCTTGTTCGCCTTGTGGCGCAATACTAATTTGTCCTTCCCATGCAGCTTGACAAACGATAGGGGTTGGATCTTTTGCATGACGCATATAAACCAGTACACATTGAAAACGTGCATTGCGGTTTGATTGACCCTCAAGAGCAATGAGTAATTTTAAGTATCTGTCTTTTTCTGTAGCGTTTTCACCGCCATATCTTGCTGAGTATATTCCAGGTGCACCTTGCAATGCATCCACCTCAAGACCAGAGTCATCAGCAATGGCTGGCTTGCCAGTCACTTCGGCGGCATGCCTTGCTTTGATAATGGCGTTTTCGATGAAAGTTGTTCCTGTTTCTGCCACTTCTGGTACGTTAAATTGGTTCTGCGGTAAAACTTGAATGTTGAATTTAGCCAACATTTGATCGAACTCTTTAAGCTTACCTTTGTTGCCACTGGCTAAGACAATCTGTTGCATGAAAAGACCTTGATAAGAAAAATTTTGCTAATGATACCTAAGGGCACAAATGATAGATAGTTTGAATCAAGAGAGTAACGCTTTGGGAAGATTATTTATCCATTGACCAAATGAATTAAAGCCAATACTGAAGGTTATTGGCTTTAATTCATATCAGACTGTTATTGGGGCTCCGCCTAACTATTCAACATAGAATTTTTGTTTGAACTTGACTGAAGTATTGAGTTTATTGCCATATTTTATGGCTATGTTGAAATTAATTTCTTGATCGTCACGGTAAGGAACTTGCGCAATGTAATAAATGGCTTTGCCTTCTTTTATTTCTTTAAAATCAAGCGTGATTCTTGCATCAAGTAAATTGTTAGCTATCCCTGATATCTCAACTGCAACAGGTGGGTTGCCTTCTTGGCTGGTATCTAACACTGCAATATTAACAATGCCATTGTAATTGCTTCGTTCAATACCATAGGTTTTGGCAATACTAGGCGTGATAAAGGTGCTGCTTAACGCCATGTAGTGAATATCAAAATTTCCGACTTGCTGTTTTTGCTCAGCAAAAGCATGACTTATTACGGTAAGGCTGAGTAACAAGCTCAATAAAATTGTTCGCAACATAATTAACGTCCTCAATTAACTTATGTGTTTACTGACTGAACAGCTTGCAAGCACATAAGCTTAACAATAATCTTTATTTTATAAGTATAGAGAATTTTCCCTTCGCCGACCTTATTTTAATCGTTTCGAAATGTAAGGTGCTGATTATATTGTGCATGTTGTAGATACAAAATGATTAGTACAAAAGCTGAAATGAGCTTAACTCAAAAGGGCGGATATTGCCTCTGGTAGCTGTTTTGGTTGGATTATTTTGACTCGTTTGTGGCGCCCTTGAAGTCCTTTTAGCAGCATTACATCCGATTTACTGACTTTAAAGGATTTAGCGAGATACTTGATTAAATGTTGATTGGCTTTACCGTCAACAGGTGGCGCCGTAATTGCGATTTTTAACTCATGGCCATGCAAGCCAACGATAGTATCTCTGCTAGCTTTTGGTTGAACATAAAGGTTCAGCAGCAAACCATCTTGCTGCTGAGTAATGGCCTTATTAATGCTATAGCCCTTTAATTATTAACTGATAAGTCGTTACAAACATTGCTTAAGTATTGCTGACTATATTAAGCAAAGGTGCTAAGTACATATAAGCATGAGTGCCTTTACACTATGTTCCAATATGGAATGTATTGCGCAAATAAGATATTGATAAAGTTCATTGCAATCAGAACAATCATGACTGATAAATCAAGACCACCCATTGGAGGCAATATTTTACGTACCGGGCGTAAAAATGGCTCTGTAAGTTGATCCATTACCATCACAATAGGGTTATGGCCTTGATTGAACCAGCTTAACAATGCACGAATAATCAATACCCAGAAAAGCAGCATTCCAGCTTCTTTTATTACCGATACTGCTGACAAGATGATGAGTGAAACGGCATCGATTTTAAAATCGACCAATAGGCCTAGTGTGACAAATTTGAGCACAACCACTAAAAATGCCAGTGCAATTGAAGCAGTGTCAATACTACCAATTGAAGGTAAAACGCGGCGCATTGGAGCAATAATAGGTTGTGTCGCTTTAACTACAAACTGGCTAAAAGGATTGTAGAAGTCTGCTCTGGCGAGTTGTAACCAAAAGCGTAAAATGACCACCATTAAATAGAGGTCAAAGATGGTGGTGACCAGAAATTGCATTGCATTCATTTTGTTGAGCCCTGTTGTTACAATTTTTAAATAGCTGATATAACTCGTTTAGCAGTAAATCACGTTAATAAGTCATCAATTAATAAAGCCTATTATCGGATTTCTTACTGAATATTGCCTTAATACGTTACCAAACGTAATGGAATATCATCAGTTTGGCTGAAACAGCATTAATTTAAAACGTTTTTGCCATTTCTTCTGCGCGTTTTTTGCAGTTTGTCATAGCTTGGTCGACTAAACCCCGTAAGTTTCCTTGCTCAAAAGTGTCAACTGCTTGAGCGGTTGTCCCACCTTTTGAAGTGACATTAGTGCGTAACTCTTCAAGTGATAGCTGTGGGTTTTGAACCACCATTTGAGCAGCCCCTAAAGCAGCTTGCTGGGCAAGCTCGCGCGCAGTGACTTCATCTAGACCCGTTTTAACGCCGTGCTGAATCATAGACTCAATAAATAAGAAGAAGTAAGCGGGTGAACTACCAGCAAGTGCGATGACCTGATTTAACTCATCTTCTTGTTTTACCCAAACTGTTTTACCACCGCTTTGCATTAAGGTTTCACATATTTGTTTGTTAGCAGCTGAAATCGATTCATCTGCAAAGAGTCCTGTCATGCCAGCACCAATTTGAGTTGGGGTATTTGGCATGGTGCGTACGAGTTTAATGGGTTGTTTAAAGTAATCTTGGTAGCGAGATGCTGGAATACCTGCCGCGATAGTAATCATTAACTTACTTGATAAATCTAGGTGGCTCATTTGCTCACAAACCATTTGCATTAATTGCGGTTTCACACTGAGCACAATCACATCAGCAGCTTGAGCTGCAACAATATTGTCATGAGACACTTGGATGCCAAAATCAGCTTTTAACGCATCGAGCTTTCCCACACTTGGGTTAGTTGCATGCACAAGCTCTGCAGGATATCCATTTGAAATCAGTCCGCTAATAATTGAACGAGGCATATTTCCTGCGCCAATAAAACAGATTTTTGCTTGAGTCATAAATTAAGATCGCTTTTATTGTAGGGTGAGTCGTGGTTAATGTGTTTACAGATAATGCGTTATTGGTATTCATACGACATTTCTAAATACGGTTAAATAATATATTTGGGTGCAAGTGACTTTTTACAAGTCACTAGAGGTTAAAAAATATTCATAACTTATATGCATTTAATCGTACTAAAGGAGCCTAGGATGAAACGGCAACCTTATTTATTTTCTAGAGCCAAAAATGGCGGTTCCAATTCTTACCATGGTAGAACCATGAGCGATGGCTACGGCTAAGTCATTGCTCATTCCCATCGACAGTGTATCGACCGTTGGATAATCATTTTGCAGTTGATGGTAAAGCGCTTGAAGCTTGGTAAATTCCGCTTTTTGCACATTAATGTCATCTGTAGCCGTTGGAATTGCCATCAAGCCACGCAAAGTTAGGTTTGGAAGTTGACTGATGGCATTTGCTAATGCGTTTATTTCACTGGCTTGCAGTCCAGACTTAGTGTCTTCATTACTGATATTGACTTGAATACATATTTGCAAAGGTGCTTTGGTTGCTGGCCGCTGCTCATTTAATCGTTTAGCGATTTTTTCTCGACTCACAGTGTGCATCCAATCAAAGTGTTCAGCAACAATCCGTGATTTATTTGATTGAAGCGGGCCAATAAAATGCCACACTATATCTGCGTAGTCTTGCTTAAGTGCAATGACTTTTTCTTCACCTTCTTGGACGTAGTTTTCACCAAAACAACGCTGGCCAGCTTCATAGGCGGCAATAATATCTGAAATAGGTTTTGTCTTACTTACTGCAAGCAAAGTGACTTCTTCACTGTTACGTGAACAATTTTGCGCCGCTTGAGCAATTTGGCTCTGGGCGATTGATATTCGGTCTGCTATTGTTGTCATATTGTTTTTATTTGTTTAAATGGATGTCATTGACCATGGAAATAACTGAGTTACTTGCCTTTAGTGTAAAACACAATGCCTCGGATCTACACCTTTCAGCAGGTGTTTCACCGATGATTCGAGTTGATGGTGAAGTCAGAAAGATTAATCTACCTGCCTTAGACCACCAAGCAGTTCATGGTCTGGTGTATGACATCATGAATGATAAGCAACGTAAGGACTATGAAGAACATCTAGAAATCGATTTCTCATTTGAAGTGCCTAACTTAGCTCGTTTTCGTGTGAATGCTTATAACCAATCTCGTGGTGCTGGTGCGGTATTTCGTACCATTCCAAGTGATATTTTATCATTAGAGCAATTAGGCGCACCTGAAATCTTTAAGAAGATTTCGAGTTTTCCTCGTGGGCTTGTTTTGGTTACAGGGCCTACTGGTTCGGGTAAATCAACCACATTGGCTGCGATGGTCGATTATATTAATAATGAACGTCATGATCACATATTAACTATTGAAGACCCAATAGAATTCGTTCACCAAAACAAACAATGTTTGGTCAACCAACGTGAAGTACACAAGCATACCCATAGTTTTGAAGCGGCGCTTCGAAGTGCACTTCGTGAAGATCCTGATGTCATTCTGGTTGGTGAGATGCGTGACCTTGAAACCATTCGCTTAGCAATGACAGCAGCAGAAACCGGTCATTTAGTATTTGGTACCTTGCATACAACTTCTGCGGCTAAAACCGTTGACCGTATTGTGGATGTATTCCCAGCGGGTGAGAAAGACATGGTACGTACTATGTTATCTGAATCATTACAGGCGGTAATTTCGCAAACCTTGATTAAGAAAGTCGGTGGTGGCCGAGTCGCTGCCCATGAAATTATGATGGGCACACCTGCGATTAGAAACCTAATTCGTGAAGATAAAGTCGCGCAAATGTACTCAGCTATTCAAACCGGTATGGCGCACGGAATGCAAACACTTGAGCAATGCTTACAAAACTTAGTTAACCGTGGCTTAATTAGCCGTGATGATGCGATGTCTAAAAGCTCAAATAAACAAGCTAACTTTTAAGGGATAAAGCAGATGGATGTTCGTCCTTTTTTAAAGGTCATGGTAGACCGTAAAGCATCAGATTTATTTGTTACCGCGGGATTTCCGCCAAGTGCAAAAATTGATGGTGAATTAAGACCGTTATCAGAAAGCAGTTTTACGCCTGAGCAGTCGTTAGATTTCGTAGAGTCTTTAATGACTGATGTGCAAAAACAAGAGTTTCATGAATCTCGCGAATGTAACTTTGCTTTTGCGGCTAAAGAATTAGGCCGTTTTCGTGTTAGTGCTTTTTGGCAACGTGAATCACCTGGTTGTGTGATGCGCCGTATTGAAACAAAAATCCCAGAAGTTGAAGATTTAAAGCTACCGCCCATTTTAAAAGATTTGGTCATGAGTAAACGTGGTCTGATTATTATGGTCGGTGGTACCGGTACTGGTAAATCAACCTCGTTGGCTTCGCTTGTTGGTTATCGTAATTCACATGCTCGAGGTCATATTTTAACGATTGAAGACCCAGTGGAATTTGTGCATGACCATCGTAAAAGCATTATTACTCAGCGAGAAGTCGGTATAGACACTGACTCTTTTGATGCTGCGCTTAAAAGCTCACTTCGTCAGGCGCCAGATGTTATTTTGATTGGTGAAATTCGAACTCAAGAAACCATGGAGTTTGCGCTGTCATTTGCTGAAACGGGTCACTTATGTATGGCAACACTCCATGCTAACAATGCTAACCAAGCGTTAGACCGTATTATGCATTTAGTGCCTGAAAACAAGCATAACCAACTCTTGTTCGATTTGTCGCTAAACTTACGTGGCATTGTTGCTCAGCAGCTTGTGCCTAAATCAGATGGCTCTGGGCGACGCGCTGCTATTGAAGTGTTAATCAACACGCCTCGTGTGGCGAGTTTGATTGCAAAAAATGAGCTGCATTTACTCAAAGAAACCATGAGTAAGTCACGAGAGCAGGGCATGCAGACTTTTGACCAAGCGTTATTGGATTTATACTTGGAAAAAGAAATCAGCTATGCAGATGCGCTGCATCATGCTGATTCTCCAAACGATTTACGCCTAATGATAAAACTGCAAAATAATGAGAGTAGCAGTTCTGGCATTATGGATGGTGTCACGTTAGACATGGATTAGTTGAATGCTGAATACCTGTCAGTGATTCACAATATAAAACCAAGGTAAGCTATCGTTTACTTTGGTTTTTTTGTTTTTAATTTAGCTAAAATTGTTTTCAACAAATGTTGAACTTTCAGCAGATTTATACCGTATTGGCATAACAAGATTCATGCTAACTTTCTTACCATCAAGGTATTGTAAAAAATTAAAGAATTTCAAAAGGGAATATTATGAAAAACAAATTATTAATAACAAGCCTGCTTGCCTCTACTACATTACTTAGCGGCGTTACTTTTGCTAATTCTTGCCCAGACTATCTAAATGTAGAAGCGCGCAAGCTGCACTCTGAAGAGACAGTTGATTTATGTGAATTAACTCAAGGAAAGCCGGTGCTTATTGTGAACACGGCCAGTAATTGTGGTTTTACCCCTCAATTTGAAGCATTAGAGGCGGTTCACAAACAATATCAGGATGATCTCGTTGTGATTGGCTTTCCATCAGATGACTTTTTTCAAGAAGAAGATGATGAAGCAAAAACTGCAGATGTATGCTTTTTAAACTATGGCGTGACTTTTACTATGGTGTCGACATCGGCAGTTAGAGGTAATGATGTTAATTCTGTGTTTGCCTATTTAGGTGACAAAACCGCAGCACCTAAATGGAATTTTTACAAATACTTAGTCAGTGCAGATGGTGAAAGTGTGCAGCAATTCAACTCTCGAGTAAAACCGGATAGCGAAGAGATGAAAAAAGCGATAGAGTCTGTTTTATAAATTTTCATTGCTATTGAAACTATTTGTTTACAGTTTGATTACGCTGCTAAGAAATCAATAACTGTGTTAGTTAATAGCCTCTAAAGTTCATCATATTGTTGTTTGAACCTCAGCAACAAAGTGGTGAATGACTTTGTTCGGAGATAGTTTTGTATAAATTTTCTGGTTTAAGTAAAGAAGACGGTCACAAGTCTCGTGGTAAGACTGGCGTATTATTAATGAACTTGGGGACGCCAGATGAACCAACCCCTTCTGCAGTAAGACGCTATCTTGCTGAGTTTTTATCAGATCCACGTGTTGTCGAAATTCCGAAATTAGTATGGATGATCATCTTACACGGGATTATTTTACGTGTTCGCCCTGCTAAGTCAGCGGCGCTTTACAAAGAAGTTTGGACAGATGAGGGCTCGCCGCTAATGGACATTAGTGTGCGCCAGCAACAAAAACTAGCCAAATTATTTGAAGATAACGAGGTTGATGCCTCAGTTCATTTAGCGATGCGATATGGTAACCCCTCAACGCCATCTGTACTGCAAAAAATGCACAAGGATGGAATTGATAGAGTGATTGTATTGCCGCTATATCCTCAATATGCAGCACCAACAACCGCTTCAGCATTTGATGCTATTGCAAAAGAGTTATGCAAATGGCGCTACATTCCTGCACTGCATTTCATTAATACATACCATGACGATCCGACTTTTATTGATGCATTAGCTGAATCGATTCAAGCTGATTTCGATGCTAACGGTAAGCCTGAAAAATTAGTATTGTCATATCATGGAATGCCAGAGCGTAATTTACATTTAGGCGATCCATATTATTGCTTTTGTGTAAAAACAACGCGATTAGTGGTAGAAAAGCTAGGCTTAGACGAGAAAGAATACGTTATGACTTTCCAGTCTCGTTTCGGTAAAGCGAAATGGCTACAGCCTTATACTGACGCAACAATGGAAGCGTTACCTAAAGACGGAGTTAATGATATCGCCGTCGTGTGCCCAGCGTTTAGTGCTGATTGCTTAGAAACCTTAGAAGAAATTAAAGGCGAAAATCGTGAAGTCTTCGAAGAGGCGGGAGGTAAGAAGTTCCGCTATATCGAGTGTTTGAATGACAATGATGCCCATATTAATATGATGGCGAACTTGGTTAAGCCATACCTATAATTGGCCGTTATAAGTAAATTAAAGGAGCCGTGTGGCTCCTTTATTGTTTCTGTTGCTATTGCATTGTTTTGCTATTTTGCCGGTCTTTTAAAGCAGACAGTATTAATCAGAGTCCTGATTTTCAAATTATTAGTTTTCAGCAATATTAGTTTTCGAGAAACTGGTTTTCAAAATAGCTTTCGATGATTAACACGGCCGATACCGCATCAACTTGGCCTTTTGTTAGCTTTTTATAACCACCGAGTTCGAACAAACGAGCTTTGGCATCGGTAGTGGTTAAGCGCTCATCCTGGGTGACGACTTTAATACCAAAACGGCCACTGACTCTGTTAGCAAATTTCCGTGCCCGTTGAGTCATTTCCTGCTCAGTTCCGTCCATGTTTAACGGTAACCCGACAACAATAAAGTCAGGTTTCCATTCTTTGATAACTGCTTCTATTTCATCCCAATTAGGAATACCGTCGTTAGCTTTTATGGCTGACACGGGGGCGGCGCTTGCTGTGACTTCTTGTCCGACAGCAACACCGATACTTTTGGTACCAAAGTCAAAACCTAAAACGGTTTTTGATTGCATAGAAATCAATGCCTTATATTAGTCTTAAAATAATGTTCAACATTTAGCTAAACAATTGTGGCGAGTATTATGAATGACCGACTTGAGAAGATATTTGCCAAATATCAAATCCGAGCTTTTTAGTTGCCTCTGCCCATAATGCTTCATGATCTTGGCAAAATAGTAACTCTGATGTGGCGGGTATCGTCAACCAGGTGTTTTCAGCAAGTTCTTGTTCAAGCTGATCTTTACTCCAACCAGAGTAACCTAATGCCACAACAAATTGTGATGGTGATTCATTAGTGCCGAGGGCATTGAGTACGTCACGTGAAGTGGTAAGCATACAAAAGTCGCTTATCGCCTCACTATTAACCCATTGTTCTTGTGGCGTATGTAATACAAAGCCTCTGTCTGTATCGACAGGGCCACCTAACAACACTGGTCCTTCTAAATCCAAACTCAGTTCGGACTCTTTGGTTAGCCCTATTTGGTCGAGTAACTCATCAATCACGATATTAGTAGGGCGGTTAATCATCACGCCCATTGCACCTTTATCGTTATGTTCACAAATATAGATAACAGAACGTTCAAAGAAGGTATCTTCTAATGACGGCATAGCAATTAAAAGGTGACCTTGTAAGCTATCCATAAGTTTTCCTTTCACAAATTAAAATAGAATGCGGCAAACGTTTTAAAAAATAAAAGCTATACCTTAAAATTTGTAAATTAAGGTTATTGAGGTCTTTAACCTCCAGCAAGCTTCACGGTGTAATTTTGTTTCTCTAGCAGTAACTTGATTTTTTCTCTATCGTCAGTTTGTACTTCGATATCGAATCCTTTTACTGTTCCGCCACAGCCACATTGCTTTTTTAGCTTCTGAGCTAGCGCTTTAAGCGCTTTAGCATCAAGCCCTAAGCCTTTAATTACACTTACGCCTTTTCCTTTACGTCCTTTACTGTCTTTATGTATGCGGACAATCCCATCACCTTGAGGAATTACTTCTTCTTGTTTGGGCTGGTCTATTTTGCCGCCATCAGTGCTATAAACTAATGATATGTTTGGATCGATTCTCATAATAAACAGAAGTCATTGGGTGTTAATACCAGTTTAGCAAACTAAATCAGGACGCTAAAGCTCCTTCGTTTGCCGCTTTAGGATAAATTGACTTGATACTAGCTAAATTGTTTATCAGTAAAACGATGGAAAGCCTAAGCGTTGCATTTAGCTTGTGTAGACACATTTTGTTTATATTATCGGTTGATGATTAAGACTTACCTAGGTAAGCTAAATATTAATCATGAATCCATCTTACATCGTAAATGAAACAAGCCTTTAGCTCGTTATCGTTTGGAGACACTATGAAAAAGCTTTTCGTTGCCGCAGCTGTTTTAGCATTAAGTGCATGTAGTACATTAAAAACGAACTCTGATTATGATCCAGCAGTTTCGTTCGACCAATACAAAAGTTTTGCTTGGGTAGAAAAGAAAACTGAAGACAGCACATACCATCTTGATGGTTTGATGGATCAACGTGTTAGAGATGCAGTGAATAACCAGCTGACTCAAAAAGGCTTATCTAAGGTAGACGTTGAAAACGCCGATATACTTGTTAACTACCTTACCAAAGTGGATAAAAAGATTAACGTTGACACATTCAACACCAGTTATGGCTATTACCCATATTATGGGCGTCGTGGCTGGGGCGGTGCAGGTATCAATACGCAAACAACAGTTCGCGAATATGAAGTTGGCACGTTAATTATCGATTTTGTTGATAAAGAAACTGGCAAGCTGGTTTGGCGTGGCAGTGTTGCAGATACGATTCGCGATCAAAATACGCCTGAAGAACGCGTAGAAATTATCAATCATGCGATAGGGCAAGTGATGTTGAATTTTCCGCCAAAGCCAGAGAGTAACTAATTTTAACGGTATTTAGTTTAGCATTTTATCTCTGCTAGATTTTGATAGAAATCTAGTAAGACATTGTATTAGTGATTGTTAAGCCACCTGGTATTTGAGGTGGCTTTTTTGTTTGTATTTCTTTTTATTTAAAATTGAATGCAATTTGGAATGTGCGTTTACATAGCGGCAAAGTATTTTTTTGTATCAAAACTCGCCAAATAGGAGCATAAAAGCCAAAAGACATTTCTTTACATTACCAGCTTTGCTAAAATCTGCAGCTTGGTGATAAAGGAAGTCACCACTGGATGAATGAAGAGTAATTAAGATGAAGTCATGGTATTTGTTATATTGTAAACCACGTAATGAGAGACGTGCGCAACAAAATTTAGCCATGCAACAAATTGAAAGTTATTTACCTGTCATTCAAGAAGAGAAAACATCTCAAGGAAAAACCAAGCTTGTTGAAGTGCCGCTATTCCCTTGTTATTTATTTATCTATTTTGATCCTACAGAAGTGAGCGTTAGCCGCATTCACTCAACTCGTGGTGCGTCAAGGATAATTGGTTGTCGTGAAGATATGACAGCAATTGATGACAGGATCATTCAAGGTATTAAAAATAGAGTAAAACAACACAAGCCGGATATCGATAAAGGTTTGCAACACGGCGATAAAGTTAAGTTTACTGACGGGCCGTTTGTGGATTTAGAAGCGATTTTTGAAGAGAAAAATGCCGAAAAGCGCTGTTTCGTTTTATTTAATATTATGGGGCAGCAAAAGCGCATGTCAGTAGAAGAAGCGAGTATTAAAAAAGTGCTTTAGAGGCTGTTTATGTGAATGAGTGAGCAAATAGATTTTAAAGCTTTAGCCGGGTGAGATATTGATAATTTTTCTTGTAAGATATTCGCTATTGTTTTGGCCTGCATTTTAACGATGTAAGATATTGGTTGGTGTTTTGTTTGTTATTTTGAATGAGTGTGATTAGCAGAAAGGTAGCGACATCCGATTTAGTGGATGATGGTATCAATAAGTCCACTAGAGTCATTTGAATTTTTCAACTAGCAAACAACATAGAATAAGATATAGTACATTTCGAAATTGAGACGACTTACTAAAAAGAACTAGTACAAAATGGTTGTTTTAGTCAGTTGTTTTTTACAAATATGAATATCGAATTTTCGATGGGCACTATAGAAGCCGTAATCTATGGGCGGTAGCGTGTCCGAAGGACATCGAATGAATAATTTCATTCGTTTAGCGAAAGCCGAAGGCCGCCACGCCAGAGGTAGCATGTCTTAAATACAATATGTTTGAAGATAAATTGTTCGTCTTAACTTGGAGATTTATAAGGTGTTTCAAAAAGCTAAAAGTTTAGCCATTGCCGCAGTGAGCGCTGTAATACTATTCAGTTTACCTACACAAGCGGTGACTCCGTCTCCACAAATGATTGAACAATTTAAATCATTACCTGCATCAGAACAGCAACGACTGGCAAAACAATATGGTATAGATACTTCTGTATTAAATGGAAGTGCTGGCCAAAGCACTGGCATTTCTGCTCCGTCACAGGTTCCAAGCAGGGATGTTGCAAAGCCTACTAAAGAAAAAGACGTTGAGTTAGATTTTGAGCAGGATAGTAAAAAGACTGAGCTCGCTTTTTTTGGTTATGACATGTTTGCCGGCGAGCCAATGACTTTTTCTCCTGTGTCTGATGTTCCTGTTCCGAGTGATTATTTAGTCGGTCCTGGAGATACAGTTAATGTTCAACTCTACGGAAAAGATAACCGTGAATATACACTGACTATTGGGCGTGATGGGACGATCCAATTTCCTGAGTTAGGTCCTATATCAGTGGTCGGATTAACCTTTATCGAATTACGCGAGTATTTAAGTGAGCGTATTAGCAAGCAGATGATTGGTATTGAATCTAACATTACCATGGGCGAGCTTCGTTCAATTCGTATCTTTATTGCTGGTGATGCATACAAACCTGGAGCATATACGGTATCAAGTTTGTCGACTATTACTCAGGCTCTGTTCGTTGCAGGCGGTGTCAATGAAATTGGTAGTTTAAGAAATATCCAAGTTAAGCGTAAAGGTAAACTGATTGCCACATTTGACTTATATGACTTACTGCTAAATGGCGATGCATCAAAAGATATTAACCTTCGTTCTGGTGACGTGGTATTTATACCTTCTGTTGGCGGTCGCGTAAGCGTTACTGGCGAGATAAGAAGACCTGCTGTATACGAAATTAAGTCAAATGAAACCATTAATGACGTTATCAAAATGGCTGCTGGAGTTAACCCTGGTGCATACCCTAGAAGAAGCAGTATTGAACGTTATAATCAAAATGGATTAAAAACTATCGTTAATGTTGATTTAACGTCAGAAAAAGCAAAGCAAAAACAAGCTAAACCGGGCGACTTTATAAGAGTTAAAAGTGCATCTACCCAGTATGAAGATGCCATTACTTTAGTTGGTGCTGTGGTAAGGCCTGGAAAGTATCAATGGTTCCAAGGACAAAAGATTAATGATTTAATTCCAACCATTTGGGGAGATTTAGCGATCTCAGCAGATTTGAACTATGGACTTGTAATTCGCGAAGTGGATAAATTTGGCAAAATCGAAGTTCACCAGTTCTCCCCAGGTAAAGCAATTGCTCAACAAGATGTAACACAAAACATCACCTTAAATGCTAGAGATAAAGTGATTGTGTTCAATCATGATGACTCTTCTGTTAATCGATATGAATTGAATAAATTGGTATTGAATCGCGCAAAAAAAATCAAACAATTAAGTAGTGACTCCTTAATTGGAACTGATTTATTTAAAGCGGGCTTCAAATCTATGAATGTGAATAAGCAATCTTCAGTGTTAGGTAAAACTGACATCGGTGGTGTGGTTATGCCGGGAGCGGTTGCTGAATTAGACGAGGAAGAGAAGCTTGTTGGAGACGAAGTCTCAAAAATGTTATCGAATTTATTTGAAGACAGAGACCTTATTAAACTCAGCTCGTCTTTAAGTCGCCAAGAGTTATTATTCCCAATAATTACCAAGTTATCTTTGCAAAGTGGTGTATCAGAAAAAGTTAACGTTATTGCTGTTACTGGTAAGGTTAAACACTCTGGTATTTATCCATTAAGTGTTGGTGCAAGAGTCAGTGATTTAATTACTTCTGCAGGGGGGTTAGTTGAAGGGGCATATACGGCTCGTGCGGAATTAACCCGTACTGAAACGGATACTAGCATTTCTGATATACAGCATTTACATATTAATGTTGGCAACGCTATTAATGGAGTCGCTGAAGATAACTTAGCACTTGAAGGTAGAGATATGCTGGTTGTGCTAACAACACCTGAATGGCAAGAGCGTAAGTCTGTTGAAATTCGAGGTGAAGTAAGATTTCCCGGTGTGTACAACATTCGCCGTGGCGAAACATTAGCTGATGTAATGAAACGTGCCGGAGGCTTTACTGATTATGCATTCCCGCAAGCTTCAGTTTTTGTGCGTGAATCGGTTAGAAAGCAAGAACAGCTAGAAATAAAGAAGTTAGCTGATCAGCTACGTCGTGATATTGCAACTCGTGGTGTTTCAAAAGATGGCACTGTCGTAAATTATTCAGAAGCGCAGTTGATGCTAACTGATCTTGAAAACATCCAAGCTCTGGGTCGTTTAGTGGTTGATTTAAATGCTATTCAAGTCGGTATTGAGCAAGCAGATTTACAATTAGAAGATAAAGATGTGCTTTATGTACCGACAGTGAAACAGATTGTCTCTGTTATGGGGGAAGTGCAGCACCCGGCAACTCATCGATTTAAAGAAGGTATGACATTAAATCAGTACTTAGCTATGTCAGGTGGTGCACGTGAGCGCGGAGATGACGATAGAACTTATATCATTAAAGCTGATGGTTCCGTTATGTTACCTGAACAAAACTTCTGGTTTAGTAAAACCGCTGCTATTTCAGCTGGCGATACCATTATTGTTCCACTCGATACCGAATACAAAGATAATCTGACGCTTTGGACTCAAGTCACTCAGATTATTTACAACACTGCTGTCGCTGTGGCCACAATATCTGGTTTATAACAGCCGAATACTTTTGGAAATGTAATAATATATGCAGCCCAAATAAGGTAACTATTTTACTACTTTATTTGGGTTTTAACTTTTAATAAAAGTAAGTTGAGGGAAAGGTAATATAAGTAGGATCTACTTTATTATTTAGACAAAATGACAAAACAAATTCCGCAGAATTATACAGATGCAAATTTCGATGTTAATCAACAAAATATCAATGATGATGAAATTGATTTAAGAGAGCTTTTTAGCGTAATTTGGCAAGGCAAGTGGCTGATTGTTGCCGTTACAAGTGTATTCGCTATTGGTTCTGTTTTATTCGCGTTGAGTCAACCAAATACTTATAAGTCTGAAGCGTTATTATCCCCTGCTGATTCTGAACAAGGTGGTGGCGGACTAGCCGCACTTGCTGGTCAATTTGGTGGCCTTGCAAGTATGGCTGGCATAAACCTTGGTGGCGGTGGCGGTGTTGATAAAACTCAAATGGCTATCGAAGTTGCTAAGTCACGTAAATTTACTAGCGAGTTTATTCAAAAACATAAGATCCTGCCTGACTTAATGGCTGCAGAAAAATGGAATATGGAAGAGGATATGCTTGTATATGACTCAGAACTTTTTGATGTAGAAAATAAAAAATGGATTAGAGAAGTAAAAGCGCCATTTAAACCTGAACCTTCAATGCAAGAAGCATATAAAGAATTTAGTCAAATAATCTCTATCAATACTGACAAAGAAACAGGAATGGTGAAAGTATCTGTAGAGCATTTATCTCCTTCAATAGCCCAGCAATGGGTAAATTGGTTAGTTGAAGATATCAATTTAGAAATGAAGCAACGAGATGTTGCCGAAGCTCAGCGAAGTACAGCGTTCTTAGAGAATCAAATCGCGCAGACAAATGTTGCTGATATTCGCACTATTTTATATCAGTTAATCGAAGAGCAAACCAAAACCATCATGTTTGCTGAAGTGCGCGAAGAATATGTATTTAAAACCATAGATCCTGCTTTAGTGCCTGAAGAAAAAGCAGGTCCTAAACGAGCATTAATTTGTGTATTGGGAACAATGCTCGGTGGAATGCTAGCGGTAATTATTGTTTTAATCAGACATTTTGTAAGAAAAGAAGATTAAAAAGATACATAAAATAAAAGAGAAGAGCCTATTGGGACTGTTTTAAGAAAAACAGTGAAACCTAGGGTTTATAGGAGGTAGCGGCAATGTCGCTGACTCAAAATGGAAAGAAAGTGTCTCAGCTTGGTTTTAAAGGCTGAGGTGTAAATGTGTAGTAAATCAATTTCTAGTTCTAGAAAATGTTCAATATTAGGTCAAAAGGTAATGACAAAAAAGAAAGTTCTTACTGTTTTTGGTACCAGACCAGAAGCAATTAAAATGGCACCTTTGGTTCACGCTTTAGCATCTGATGAACGATTTGAAGCAAAGTGTTGTGTCACAGCGCAGCACAGGGAAATGCTTGACCAAGTATTAGAGTTATTTGAGATAACACCTGATTACGATTTGAATTTAATGAAGGCAGGTCAAACATTAAATGACGTAACAGCAAGAATTGTACAAGAGTTGAAACCCGTTTTACAAGACTTCAAACCTGATGTAGTACTAGTTCATGGTGATACAGCCACGACTTTTGCAGCAAGCCTAGCTGCATATTACGAACAAATTGAAGTAGGGCATGTCGAAGCGGGGCTTCGTACAGGTAATATTTACTCTCCTTGGCCTGAAGAAGCAAATCGTCGTCTGACAGGTGTACTCTCTAAATATCACTTCGCACCAACAGAAACATCAAAAGAAAATCTTCTTAAGGAAAACTTTGACCCAGAAAATATAATTGTAACGGGCAATACCGTTATCGATGCTTTATTGATGGTTAAAAATAAAATTGAAAATGATGAAGACTTAAACGCGACATTAAAAAATCAATTTCCAATTTTAGATGAATCTAAAAAATTGATTCTAGTAACAGGGCATAGACGTGAAAGTTTTGGTGGTGGTTTTGAACGAATCTGTGAAGCTCTTGCAATTACAGCGAGAGCACACCCTGAATCACAAATAGTATACCCAATGCATTTAAACCCTAATGTACGTGAGCCTGTAAATCGTATATTAGGTGATGTTTCAAATATTCATTTGATTGAGCCACAACAGTATTTACCGTTTATTTATCTGATGAGTCGCGCTCATATCATTTTAACAGATTCTGGTGGGATACAAGAAGAGGCTCCTTCCCTTGGTAAACCGGTATTAGTTATGCGTGACACAACAGAGCGTCCAGAAGCTGTAGATGCTGGCACGGTAAAGTTAGTTGGAACTGATATAGAAACAATTGTATCTAGCCTTGATGAATTATTGACGAGTGAAACAGCATATAAATTAATGAGCTTTGCGCATAATCCATACGGTGATGGACTATCTTCCAAAAGAATTTTAAATTCTATTTGGTGAATGAAGTGTCAATTAGCAAAAAAATTGGATTAGAAGTTCTTCTAACAACATTTTATAATCTGTTGTCTTTAGTCTTGAAAAAAATATCTGGATTAATAATTACCATTTTTTTGGTAAGAATTATATCGATAGAAAGTTTTGGTGACTTTATGGAGGTGATTTTATCATCTTCATTTGCAATGAGTTTTAGTACTGCATATCTAGGTATTTCATTAATAAAAATTATATCAAAAGAGCCTGAGAATACCTTAAAGGCGAATGAATTGTTTACTGAATCTTTAATTCACTGGTTTTTTTGGTGTGTTTTTTATGCTGTTATTGTTGTATGTTTTAGCTTAAATTATTTTACTGTTTTCCTCTTACCAATAATATCTTTAGAATTTATGCTAGAAAGCTACTTTTTAGCTAGAAAAAAAAGTAACTTACTACCTAAATTGGCACTAGTAAAAATTTTCTTTGTTATGCTATTAGTGTTTTGGGTTAAATTTATTGATGATAATAATTTAATCGAAAAATATATCTTCTGCATGTTTTCTTATTTAATTGTATTTTTATTATACGCTAAATATTCTTTAGGCTTAGGGTTTAATTATCGGCATAAGTTGCAGTTTGATTATAGAAAGTTAATACTTCCAGCATTTATATCAAGAGTTCCTGTTGCTTCTGTTAATTACATAGTGGTAACCAAAATTGTTGCTGGCTTAGGTTCTACTTCGATGGCTATTTTTGCTGTAGCTATGCAATCAAGAATTATTATTGACTCAATTGCTGTTGTAATAGGGAAAACTGCTTTACCAATGTTATCGAACAAAATAAATGGAGATGTAAAAGAGTATCATTCTGTTTTGAAATATGTGATTTTGATGAATGTAGTTTCCTCAGTAATTATACTTTTAATATTATTAAGTTTTGGTAGTTTCTTACCTCACCTATTTAACATGGGGGGGGATGAGTTGGCTTACAAGACTATTTTATATTTTTGTTTTGGTAGTGTTATATCTATTTTAACTAGTACTGCTGGTAGTTATTTAGCTTCATCTAATCAAATGTGGGTGGGTGCAGCGCTTAATATATTGTGGAGTGTTATTTATATATCATTTGTATTGTATGCTGCAAAGTCAGTTGATGAAATTGCTATGTGTTGGTTCTATTCATATCTTGTTTATTTGTTCGTCATTTTAATTTGGCTTTATAGGAGAAAGTTTTGATTCAAATAGTGTATGGAGATATATCAAAAAGTACTGGTTTTAGTCAAAGAATAAGAAGACAAAAAAAATATGTATTTGATGAGATCGGACTGGAATATATTACTATAAATATTCCAAATAAAATGAACTCAGAAAGTTTAAAGGAATATAAAGCTGAAATAGATAAGCAATATCAGAATGTTATAGTTTTCTCAAATATCAACGAAGGAAAATTTAAAAAAGCTTTTAAAATTTTCAAACTCATATCGAAAATCAGAAGAGAAAGGTTAACTAATATTTTATATTGTGAATCTTTTATGGCATCATTTTTAGGTTCTCTTTATAAATTAATAAATCCTAAAGTTAAATTGATTATTGATATTCATGGTGTTGCACCAGAGGAACGATTTTATTACTCAAAGATGAGCAGTGTTAGCTTTAAGTTTCTGAAATTTATCGAATTTGCTTATATTAAATTAGCTTATCACGTGATTTGTGTTAGTCCAAAACTTAAAGCTCATTATGAATCAAATTACTTTAAAGATAGCTCTAGGATATCAGTAGTACCTAATTGTATTTTTGGCAATGAAAAAGATGTTAAACCTGAAATGTCTACTCAGGAAGAACTAACATTGAATAGAAAAGCTAAATCTTGGAGTGAAGAAGATATAGTTATTACTTATGCTGGTGGCATCGGTGTATATCATTGCTTGAATGAAATTGTAGAATTTTATATAAATGCAAGGAAAAACAATAATAATTTAAAATTACAGTTACTTATTCCACAAAACTATGATCTACAGGACGTGATTAGTTTTTCGGACCGTGAAAAGCATTCAATAAAGGTTTTGCAGGTCCCTCACAACAAGGTAAGTGAATATCTTAAAATTTCTGATTATCTTATAATTTTAAGGGAGAACTTATTATTAAATATTGTGGCTGATCCAACAAAAGTCCCAGAGTATTTGAGTGTAGGAGTGCCCTTAATTTATACATCTTCGGTAAGTACAGTTGCAGAAAATAAATTTAATATTTCTTTTAATTTTGATGATAGAGAATTAGTTTCAAAACAGCAACGTTTCGAAAGGGTTAGTTACCAAAATCGTACCAATTTATTCAAGCATAACAATGATTACCTCGTCAAGAATTACTCGTGGTCTAATTATATTGAAACATATAAAGAGGTTTTTAATGAGTCATAAGATCGAAGTTTTCGGTGATTTTTATTCAAAAGAAAAAGTTAACTTCGGATTTGATTTTGAAAATAATTCGTTTGTAAACTTAGAATGTCCTATCATTGATGTTATGGATGAATTTAAGCCTGAAAGTGGTAAGGTAAATTTATCAGCAGATTTTGAAGTACTAAGTTCATTTTCTAATATTAGTACAACTTTCACAGTAGCTAATAATCATATGTTAGATTTTGGGGGCAGAGGATTATCATCAACATTAAGAAAACTGGATTCACTAGGCTTTAACTATTTAGGCACTAAAGAAATAGAATTTGTTGTTGTAGAAGGAACTAATGTTGCAGTTATTAATGCGGTTTCTGAAAGCAGCGGTATAAAAAGAAATGGGGAATTGCTATTTGTTGACTCTGAAAGATTGAAGTTAATAGTTTCTGAACTTAAAAATAACTATAGGATTTTATTAATAGCTCATTGGGGGGATGAAGAGTGCAAGCTACCTAGGCCTGATGAAGTTGCTCTTGCTCATGAACTAATTGATATTGGTGTCTCATGTATAATAGGGCATCATGCTCACGTGATTCAATGTGCAGAAATTTATCAAGGTAAGTATATTTTTTATGGCATTGGAAACTTATTTTTTCCCGATATCGATCAACCATCTCATTTCGAAGATGGTATATATAAAAGAACCTTTAAAAAGAAACAAGGAACTCAAAATAAAAAATCAATTTCTATTGTTTTAAATGAATATTTGGAGCTGGTTCAGATAAAAAAATATTCATTTAAATCAAATCTAGTTAGCTATTGTGGAGACTTAAAGTTTAAGTCTATTGATAAAACAAATTTAATAAACTCGCCATCTTATTTCAATAAATATAAAAGCTCAAAAATAAACGGCCAAAGGAAATCAATGATATCTAGGTTTTTGATGGAGCCAAAACTATCCAAGTTTGTAAATATATTGAAATTCGTTAAACCAAGGGGGGAGTAATGAAAACAATACTAAAAAAAATTTTACTAAAGAATAAATATGGTAATGGTCATCATAAACTATTATGTGAACAATCTTTACCTCTCAAGGAATTACAGGGTTTACAACTTAAAAAATTAAATCTTCTTTTGCAACATGCATACGAGAAAGTGCCAGAATACCGAAAACGAATAAGGCTTGCTGGTTTAGTTGAAAACGAAATTGTTAATTTAACTAGTGTAAAGCAATTGTCAGAAATGAAAATACTAAGCAAAAAAGATATTATTGAATGCGGTAGTATGATGACTTCTTCTGATATATCAACAAGACAAGCTTATTTAAACTCTACTGGTGGATCTACGGGCACTCCTTTAAGCTTTTATCAAGACAATCAATTCAAGCAAGCTAAAGCTCAAACATTTAATCAAGTATTAGATTGGAGGAAGGTTAGCCCGTACGATGATCGAGTTGATTTATGGGGGGCTGAACGTGACACTTTCATCGGAAAAAAAGGGTTTATACAAAAATTAAAGGAATTTTCAACAAATAGAATAATACATAATAGCTTCAATATGAAAGAAAGCGATATTATTGATTTCCTCCAAGATATTAAGAAAAGAAACCCATCTTTGTTAGTTGCTTATTCAAATGCACTGCATCAAGTAGCAGTTTATGCTAAGCAGAATGAAATAAAAATGCCCAAGTTGTCAGCTATACATTGCGCAGCTGGACCATTGCATGAATTTATGCGCAAAGATATAGAGGCTGTTTTTGGTAATAATATCTACAACCATTATGGAACACGTGAAGTTTCATCTATAGCATCGGAATGTGATGCACATAGCGGCATGCATATTTTAATGATGGATAATATAGTTGAGATTGTTGATGACAATGGTTTAGCTGTAGAACAAGGTTTAGTTGGGAAAGTTTTAATCACAAATCTTAATAATTTTTCAATGCCTTTAATCCGCTATGATATAGGTGATTTAGGTTATATCATGAAATCAACTATTTGCTCATGTGGTTGTAGCTACCCTAAGTTAGGTGATGTGCAAGGTAGAACCGGTGATGTCTTTATTAGTAGTTCAGGAAATAGAGTACTTCCTGAGTTTTTTATACATTTAGTCGGTGTAGTTAACAAAAACGATTCTATTTCAAAGTTTCAATTTATACAAAATGACTTAGATAAATTAGAATTACTTTTAGTGTGTAAAGCTAAATTAGATAATGAATACTTTGTAAAAATGAAGTCGAATATAGAGTCAGCAATGGGGGTGGAAATTGAATTGGATTTATTATATGTCGATGATATACCACAAATGAAGAATGGTAAGCACCAATATACACGGAGCTTAAGTCATGCTTCCAACTAAAATTAAACTGCTAGTCTTAACTCCATCATTAGTCGGTGGAGGAGCAGAGAAAATAGTTTTCAATATTCTAAATAAACTCGATAAATCAAAATTTGCAATCACACTTTTAATTCCTTTAGGGAGTGAAAGTGTGATTATCCCAGATGTTAACGTAATTAGACTTAAAAATAAAAGAATTAGCCGCTCTATATTTGAAATTATTACTTTAATGCGCGAGGGAAAGTTTGATTATATTTTTACTACTCATTTTCATTATTCTATTGTTGCATTTTTAGCTAAAACCTTGGCATTTAGTGGGGCTAAAAATTTTGTTAGGGAAAGTAATTATCGTTCAGAAATTGTTAAGTCATTGTCAGGGAAACTCTTTTATTCTTTTTTTTACAACTTTTGTTGTCATAAATTGATTTTACAGTCGCCAAATATGGAAACTGTTTATCATAATTATTTTAAAGTTAAAAAAAATAAAACTTTAGTGATACCTAATTTTTTAGATGGTGACTCAATTATTGATAAATCTAAAGAAAAAATAAATTTTAGTAAGTCTAAAGGAAATATTAAAACTGTAATGTCCTTTGGCCGATTGGAAAAAGCAAAAGGTTTTGACTTACTAATTAAAGATATAGCTCTCAATATAAATGAATCTTCCAATTTGGTTTTTTATATTTTTGGGGATGGTTCTGAGTTTGATAATTTACAAAACTTAATAATTAATAACAAATTGTCAGATAAAATAAAACTTATGGGTTTTGTTAACAACCCTTACCCATTTATACTTCAAGCCGATATCATTGCTCTTCCCTCAAGATTAGAAGGTTTTCCAAACATTGTACTTGAATGTCTTAAGTTGAATAAAAGAGTTATTTCCTATGATATAAGTGGTGTTGTCGATATACCTTATATAGACAAAGTCCCTTGTCAACCAGGGTTGTTTATTGAACGCTTATTAGAGGTTTTAAATGAATCTGATAAAGATTATTCTGTAGATTTAAGCCATTTTGAAAGTAGTATTAAGAAATATGAATCAATTTTTAGCTTTTAATAAAACGCTAGTTGTTATAATCCTAGGAGTAGTTTCCTTTTTATTATTACAATTACCTTTTCTTTTTGATGAAAATTCAACATCTGGATTGATGTTTTTTTTGTTTTTCATAGTTATTACTTCAACTTTTCTAATACTAATGTACCTTGTTAATTACTGTTTGAAAAAATACGGTGTTAAAGTTACATTGGTTTCCTTGCTTACGCCCTTTTGTTTCGGTTTTATATGGACCTATGTTGTAAATCCTGTCCTTTTTTTTGTATACAGAGATTTTGATTTTGTATTTCGTATAGGAATAGACTACAGTCAAATTAAAGACCAAATACTTTTTTCTGTTTTTCATGTAAGTATATTATCTTTAATTGGTATGATTATGCTTACTGCAGGTTTTGTAATAGGTAAACCTTTTACTTTTTCTGTATTTAAACGTTTTTCTCATTTAAAATTAAATAACAAGTTCTTTATCTTATTGTTTTTTTGTATTAGCTCTTTTGGTGTATACCTTTATGTTCGTCAATTTGGAGGGTTAAATTTATTTTTGCAAAATGTAATGTCAATACGAACAGGTCAGTTCGAAGGTGATGTTTCTATTCCTATTCTTCGTTATGCGATATTAGCACTTCAATTAGCCAATTATCTTATTTTATTACATTGTCTTAAGAAATGTGAAAGCATGAAATTGGTTTTTATATTAACTATGTTTACAATGGCTTGCCTTATTCTAATGGGAGGGAGAGGTATATTAATTAATCATTTCCTTGTTATAGGTTTTATTTATAGTCAATATAAAAATATTAAATTCAGTCAGTTGTTTTCATTTTTGCTTGTTTCTTTATTTATTCTAATTTATTTTAGGAAAATACTCTTTTACCTTCAGGGTAACGACACATCATTTGTAGGTAATGATGTAGGTATTATTGAACAACTGAACAGTATTTTTTTGAAAAACTACAATTACGAACAAACTTTATTGATAGTAGGAGACTTCTTAAATAATGTACCATTGCTCTTATTATCTCCACTTGTCGATACCATTACTACTTTTTGGCCTGAAAGTATAATTCCAATTGGAAAATATGACGAGCCTAAATTTACTTATTTAATAACAGATTTATTAACTAATCGTAATGTTGAAGATACAATGACACCAGGGCTTATTGGCCTATTTTACTTAATGTTTAGAGATGTAGGGATAGTAATAGGTTTTTTTATAATTGGATATTTTATAAAAGTTTCAATGTTCATTCGACCATTCCTTATTAGAAATGATCTTGTTTTACTACTTTATTCTATCTTTTGGGTTAGCTTTTTATCATTATCGTCCAGTGGATCTATTGAAGCTGCCTTTAAAGGTTATATGATAAGAGTATTACCTTTATTTATCTTTTTACCATTTTTCTTTTTTAAGTTTGTCTGGAGACGAAAGTTTTGAAGTCTGTAGCAGTAGTATTAATGCAATTCCCACAACCATCTGAAACTTTTGCTTCAGGTGATATAAAGAGTCTATATAGTTCTGTAGATAGTTTAAGTGTACATCCCCTTAGATTAAAAACAAAAAAAACAGATGGCTTGATTAAGGAAAGAGAGTTAGATAATATTCCAATTTATAATTTGTCATATATTCAATTCTTTAAAAGTCTTTTATGTATGTTTTTTTCTTTTAAAAAGTTATTTTTTTTGTTGAATGTGATTTGCTTTGAAAATGGAGCTTGCTCTTTTAAGGAAAGAATTAAACAAGTAATTCTTTTACCCAGTGTTTTTTATCAATTTAACCATTTAAAAAAAATACAACCTGATATTATTCATTTGTTTTGGGGGCACTATCCAAGTCTTTTAGGGATTCTAGTTAAAAAATACATGGAAAACTGTAAATTATCAACTTTTTTAGGCGCGTATGATCTAGAGCTTGATTTACCTGTTACAAGAAAATGCTTATTAAGTTCTGATTTTGTTTTTACTCATACCAATGGTAATAGGAATATAATAAAGAACAAATATAATGTTGATGCCAAAGTGATTTATCGTGGTTTTGATTTTAATAAGTATAAGGCGTTTATTAGTTTAAATGTAAAAAAGGATCCATTTCTTATTTGTTCTGTCGGTCGTTTAATAAAAGAAAAAGGTTTTGATGATGTCATAAATGTTTTTTCCAAAATCTTTAAAAATGATAGTAGATATCGACTCTTAATTATTGGTGATGGTCCTTATAAAAACGAATTAGTTAAACTTTCTGTAAGCTCAAATTGTGATAAAAGTATAACTTTCCTTGGGCATTTAAGCCATGAAGATACAATGTTTTATATTGGTAGTTCTACTTTTTTCATTTTTATGTCTTATTATAAGGGAGAGCGTTTACCGAATGTCGTTAAAGAAGCTATGGCACTGTCTACGGTTTCAATAGTTTCCCAAACACAAGATATACAGGAATTAATTACTGATAAAACAGATGGTTTTATTGTAAATCAACGTGATGTAAATGCTGCCGTTGATGTTTTTGATGCTTTATCTAATTATAGGGCTATTGACTTTTTAGAGCTTCAACGTAAAGGTGTAGTCAAAATATCATCTAAGTTTTCACTTGATAATTCGGTGCGCACCTTACTTAACACATGGTTTTAACTAATTTGAATTATAGTCGGAGTGAGATTTTGAAAGGTAAACATCTAATTTCAATAGTTATGCCTTGTTACAATTCAGAAGCATATATCGAGTCAGCCATAAAATCTGTATTATGTCAAACTTATGAGAATTTTGAGCTACTTATTACAGATGATTGTTCTAGTGATTCAACTTGTTTAATAGTAGAAAGGCTTTCCAGTAAAGATTCACGTATTAAATTCCATAAACTTGATAAAAATTGTGGAGCAGGTCGAGCACGTAATAATTGCATAAATCTTGCCGAAGGACGATTTATTGCCTTTTTAGATGCTGATGATTTGTGGGTAAATAATAAATTAGAATTGCAGTTAGCTTTTATGTTGGAAAATAAATATGAGTTTACTTATACCTTTTACCAAAAGTTTACTTCTGAGAAATGTTTATCTGTTGTCACAGCTCCCTTAGTTACAAGCTATAATAAATTACTTTATAGTAACGTTATTGGTTGTTTGACAGTAATTTATGATACGGAGCGAATAGGTAAACTTTATATGCCGCTTATCCGGAAACGTCAAGATTTAGGTTTGTGGTTAGAAATACTTAATATTTTGCCTCATGCTTATTGTTTACCTTTAAATTTGGCTAGATATCGTATCGATAGTGGTATGACTTCCAACAAGTTTACAGTGTTATCTTATCAATGGCGTTTTTATCGTAATGTAATAGGTTTAAGCCTTAGTAAATCATTATTTGCTTTTTGTGTTTACTCAGTAAAGGGGCTGCTGAAGTCAATTAAGTAATTCAGGGTGTAGTTTACTCATATTTATTTGTTATCACGGGTGTAATCAATGAAAGGTAGAAAAGGTTTCAGATTTAATTCAGCGCTAAGTAAATTAAAATCTAATAGGGAAGCAAGGCAGTTACAAGTTATTTATGTTTACTGCCCGAAAGATTGTGAAATAGAAGTAGGTAAAATTATAAGTGATTTTTCTTTTGACATCGTTCTCAATGATTATTCTATTTCTAATATAAGTAATAAAGTTATTTGTCATTTTGAAAGTGTAAGGTTAAGTGATAAAGAAAAGGACTTTTTAATAAATGCGACTGAACTAGGTGCTTGGGTTGAACCTTTAGTTACTTATTTAGATTCTCGTTTAGGTTACACAGAAGTTAAGTTGTTGCATAGTGGTTATTTCTTACATCAGAAAGCTTTTTCAATTTTATCTAATAAAAGAATTCAATATACTAAAAGATTTGTAGATCTAACTGCAGCAATTACTTTATTTTTCCTTACTTTACCCATTGGTATATTAACCGCGATAGCAATTAAACTTGAAAGCTCTGGTCCTATTTTTTATCGGCAGAAAAGAACTGGTGAATATAATGTTGAATTCGAAGTGATTAAATTTAGGTCAATGACAATTGATGCGGAAAGTGGCGGTGCCCAGTGGGCTACTAAAAATGATGTTCGTGTTACATCAGTTGGGAAATTTATTCGTAAAACAAGAATTGACGAGTTACCTCAGATATTTAATATTTTTAAAAATGAAATGTCTATAGTCGGTCCAAGACCGGAAAGGGAGGTTTTTATTGAAAGTTTGGAGCAAGAAATCCCTTATTATCGTTTTAGACATGCAGTTAAACCTGGAATAACAGGGCTAGCTCAGGTTAGTTATCCATATGGCGCTTCTTTAGAAGATGCTGTATGGAAGCATAAGTATGATATCTTTTATATAAAGCATCATACGACTCTTTTGGATTTGAAAATTTTATTGTCTACTATTCGTGTAGTGTGTTTCGGGATGGGCCGATGAGTATTGGTTGGGGAAATACAACTAATTTAATATTGCTTATTCTCTATAAGGTTAAAGTTTTAAACTAAGGAAAAATAATGAAAATTGCCGTAGCAGGTACTGGCTATGTTGGCATGTCTAATGCTGTCTTACTGTCTCAGAATCATAATGTTGTAGCTGTCGATATAATAGAAGATAAAGTTAATCTAATTAATGAAGGAAAATCACCTATCGTAGATGTTGAATTAGAAGATTATCTTACTAATAAGAATCTCCACTTGACTGCTACTACTGACAAAGAATTAGCTTATAAGAATGCTAAGTACGTGATTATTGCGACGCCAACGGACTATGATGTGGAAACAAATTATTTCAATACCTCGTCTGTAGAAACGGTAATAAAAGATGTAATGTCTATAAATCCTAATGCGATAATGGTCATAAAATCCACTGTCCCTGTTGGTTATACGGCACGAATCAGAGAAGAGTTAGGTTGTGATAAAATAATTTTTTCGCCAGAGTTTTTGCGAGAGGGTCGTGCTCTTTATGATAACCTGCATCCATCAAGGATTATTGTTGGTGAACGTAGTGAACGGGCTCAAGTATTCGCAAGCCTTCTAGTAGAAGGCGCTGTAAAAAATAATATAGAAGTGTTGTTTACTGATTCTACGGAAGCGGAAGCTGTAAAGTTATTCTCAAATACGTACCTTGCTTTGCGGGTTGCCTATTTTAATGAGTTAGATACATATGCCGAAAGTCATGGCTTGGATGCACGTCAGATTATTGAGGGTGTTGGTTTAGACCCGCGTATAGGTTCTCATTACAATAATCCTTCATTCGGTTACGGCGGTTACTGTTTACCTAAAGATACTAAACAACTACGTGCCAATTATGCTGATGTACCAAATAGTATTATTAGTGCAATTGTTGATGCCAATACAACACGTAAAGACTTTATTGCTAACAGTATCTTAAAGCGAAACCCTAAGCGAGTGGGTATTTATCGTTTGATTATGAAGTCAGGTTCTGACAACTTTCGAGCATCAAGTATTCAGGGTATTATGAAGCGATTGAAGGCTAAAGGTATTGAAGTCGTTGTTTATGAGCCTGTTTTGAAAGATGATGAGTTTTTCCACTCTAAAGTGATTAAATCACTTGAAGAATTTAAAACGAGTTGTGATGTAATTGTGTCAAATCGAATGGTTGAGGAAATACGCGATGTAAGCACAAAAGTGTATACTCGCGATCTTTTTGGTTCAGATTAGAACTTTAAATTAAGTCTTGAGAAGTTTATGAAATATTTAGTCACTGGTGTAGCAGGTTTCATTGGTAGCGCTGTAGTTGAAAAGTTAACTGCAGCAGGTCATGTAATTATTGGAGTTGACAATCTCAATGATTATTATGATGTTAATTTAAAACTTGCGCGTTTAAAGCGTATTGAAAATGAAAAATTTCGTTTAATCGAGTTGGATATCGCTGATAGATATGCAGTTAAACAGTTATTCGAAACTGAGAAATTTGATCGAGTGATTCATCTAGCGGCACAAGCAGGTGTTAGGTATTCGATTGAGAACCCTCATGCCTATGCAGATTCTAATTTAGTTGGGCATTTAAACATTCTAGAAGGATGCCGTACCACTAATGTAAAGCATTTAGTCTATGCATCTTCTAGCTCAGTTTATGGATTGAATGCTAAAACTCCATTTTCGACTGCTGACAGTGTTGATCATCCAGTTTCTCTATACGCTGCTACAAAAAAGTCTAATGAGTTAATGGCACACAGTTATTCTCACTTATACGATATTCCTACTACAGGCCTTCGTTTTTTCACGGTATATGGCAGTTGGGGGCGACCTGATATGGCGCCGTTTATCTTTACTAAAAAGATTTTAGATGGTGAAATAATAGACATTAATAACAATGGAGATATGTGGCGTGATTTTACCCATGTAGATGATATTGTAGAAGGTGTTGTCCGTATTGCTGATGTGATACCAAGTCGAGATAAATTATGGACTGTTGAGAATGGCTCACCTGCGACAAGTTCAGCCCCATACTCTGTTTATAATATTGGTCATGGTTCACCTATTAATTTGATGGATTTTGTTAAAGCTATTGAAGATGAGTTGGGTATTGAAGCCAAGAAACATTTTAGAGAAATGCAACCAGGTGATGTTTATCAAACTTATGCGGAAGTAGCAGACTTATTTGAATCTACCGGCTATAAACCTTCTATAGGGATAAAAGAAGGTGTTAAAGAATTCGTACAATGGTATAAAAGTTTCTATAAAGTTAATTAGATGAGAAATATTTTATGAAAGTAGTTATTCCCGTTGCAGGCCTTGGCACACGAATGCTTCCTGCCACTAAAGCTATCCCAAAAGAGATGCTTCCTATTGTTGATAAGCCTCTGATTCAGTACATCGTAAATGAATGTGTTGCAGCTGGTGTTAAAGAGATTGTATTGGTTACTCATGCCAGTAAAAATGCCATTGAAAACCACTTTGATAAATCTTATGAACTCGAGTCAACGCTTGAAAAGCGCGTTAAACGTCAGCTGTTAGAAGAAGTCCAATCTATCTGTCCTAAAGATGTTTCAGTTATCAGTGTCCGTCAAGGTGAAGCTAAAGGGTTAGGGCATGCAGTGTTGTGCGCTAAGCCTTGTATTGGTAATGAACCTTTTGCAGTGGTATTACCTGACGTTATTTTAGATGAATATACCGCAAATCAAAAAACTGAAAACTTAGCTGCGATGATGTCACGTTACCATACAAGTTTTGCAAGTCAGATTATGGTTGCGTCAGTACCAGATAATGAAGTCAATAAATACGGTATTGCGGACTGTAATGGTGACAAAATTGCACCAGGTGATTCAGCTAAAATTAAAGCGATGGTTGAAAAGCCTGCTATTGGTAGCGCGCCTTCAAATTTAGCGGTTGTTGGCCGTTATGTGTTATCTGAAAAAATCTGGCCTTTATTAGCTAAGACACCAGCGGGTGCAGGTGATGAAATTCAGTTAACTGATGCTATTGATATGCTCATCGAGCAAGATACGGTTGAGGCATTCAACATGACCGGTAAATCACACGATTGTGGTGATAAACTGGGTTACATGAAAGCGTTTGTTGAGTATGGACTAAGGGACAAAAAACTCGGGAAAGAGTTTTTAACTGAAGTAAAAAGCTTGATTAAGGATTGTAAGTAATGTCTGTTCTTATAACGGGTGGAGCTGGTTATATTGGTAGCCATACGATTGTAGAGTTACTAAATATCGGTACAGATGTTGTTGTTATTGATAATTTATCTAATTCCAGTTTAGAAAGCTTATCCCGTGTTAAAAGTATTACAGCACAGCAAGTTACTTTTTACGAAGGTGATATTTTAGATAAAGCCTTATTACGAAAAATTTTTAGTGAAAATAACATCGAAGCAGCTATTCATTTTGCAGGGCTTAAAGCTGTAGGTGAATCTGTTGAACAGCCATTAAAGTATTATACCAACAACGTCACTGGTACTATCGTTTTATGCGAAGTCATGGCTGAGTTTGGTATAAAGAATTTAGTGTTTAGTTCTTCTGCAACGGTTTATGGTGATCCTGCGAGTTTGCCTATTTTAGAGTCTTTTCCGGCTTCAGCAACTAATCCTTATGGCCAATCTAAATTAGTCGTTGAGTATATTCTTGCTGATTTGCATCATTCAGATCCTAGTTGGAATATTGCATGTTTACGATATTTTAACCCAGTTGGTGCACATGACAGTGGTTTAATTGGTGAAGATCCAAATGATATACCAAATAACTTAATGCCATTTATCTCTCAAGTTGCTATAGGTAAAAGAGAAAAACTAATGGTGTTTGGTGATGACTATGCAACACCGGACGGTACAGGCGTTAGGGATTATATTCATGTTGTCGATTTAGCTGTTGGGCATTTAAAAGCATTAGATAAGTTAAAAACTAATTGTGGTCTGGTAACCTATAATTTAGGAACTGGTCAAGGTTATAGTGTTTTAGAAATGGTAAAAGCTTTTGAAAAAGCTTCAAATAAAAAAATTAAATATGATATTGTTGCTCGTCGTCCTGGTGATATAGGTGCTTGCTATGCAGATCCAAAAAAAGCCAAAATAGAGCTAAATTGGGCTGCGACTCATAATCTCGACGATATGGTTAACAGCAGTTGGAAGTGGCAATCACAAAACCCTAAAGGATATAGTGATTAAAGTTTAGCATTAATTTCTATTCGTTTTATATCTAGTTAAAGAAGGTTTTGAGTTCATTCTCAAAACCTTTTTTAATTCATATGTATTACGAATCATTTCTAAATGAGTTAATTAAGATCTAAATTACGATAAACCTACCACTTTTGTATTTGAATTATTATATCAATTTACTATTGTTTGATTGGTTCTCTTATACTCTTAGAATAACTTGATGCACATTTTTCTTTCAGTTTGGTATATAATTCTTTCAATTAATCGAGTATTTATTTTTTGTTGTCACCAAAAAGGATTTTTGTTTTCGGAGTGGTTATGTCTCGTAAGTATTTTGGCACCGACGGGGTGCGTGGCAAAGTTGGTGAGTTTCCGATTAACCCATCATTTGCAATGAAGTTAGGTTGGGCTGCTGGGACGGTTTTAGCGTCAGCAGGCACCAAAGAAGTGATTATCGGTAAAGATACTCGTATCAGTGGTTATATGATTGAAACTGCCATGCAAGCAGGTTTTTCTGCCGCGGGTATTAATTGTGCCTTAGTTGGGCCTATGCCGACTCCAGCTATTGCGTATTTAACCTCAACCTTCCGAGCTGATGCTGGTGTAGTAATTAGTGCATCGCACAATCCGTATTATGATAATGGCATTAAGCTTTTTTCGAATTCGGGAACCAAACTGAATGATGCCCAAGAACTAGAAATTGAACACTTATTAGATCAAGCGATTAACCATGGCGCTATGACGTGTGTCGATTCAGCTAAACTTGGCAAAGTTCGCCGTATTGGCGATGCTGCTGGTCGTTATATTGAGTTTTGTAAAGGTACATTCGATAAAAATAAGTCATTAACCGGTTTAAAAATCGTTGTAGATTCAGCCAACGGCGCGGCATATCACATTGCTAAAGAAGTCTATGCTGAGCTAGGTGCTGAAGTCATTAGTATCAACGATAAGCCTGATGGTCTTAATATTAATGAGCGTTGTGGTGCGACACATTTAGATAGCTTACAAACTGCTGTAATGGTACATGAAGCTGATTTAGGGATTGCGCTTGATGGTGATGCTGACCGAGTAATGTTTGTCGATCACAACGGACATATCATTGATGGTGATGAAATTATTTTTATACTTGCACAAGCCTTTAAACATTCAGGAGAGCTTGAAGGTGGTGTTGTTGGCACATTAATGTCAAATCTTGGTTTAGAGATCGCGCTTAAAGAAATGGATATTCCATTTGTACGTGCCAAGGTTGGCGATCGTTATGTTGTTGAACAGTTAAAAGAAACTGGCTGGCAACTTGGTGGCGAAGGTTCAGGGCATATTTTAAGTCTTAAACATACCACCACGGGAGATGGCATTGTTGCTTCTCTTCAGGTTCTTGATGCCATTATTGAGTCAGGGAAAAGTTTAGCTGAAGTTAAGTCTGGTATGACCAAGCTACCTCAAGTATTGATAAATGTTAAATTGCAGGCTGATAATGCTGATGAAATCATTGCATCAGATGCTGTTCAAGCTTCTGTGTCAGCCGCTGAGTCTTTCATGGGCGAACGTGGCAGAGTGTTATTACGTAAATCTGGCACTGAACCGCTAATTCGTGTGATGGTTGAATCTACTTGTGCAGAAATGACGCAAACTCAAGCTCAAACTATTGCAGATGCTGTGAAGCTAGCGGGTTAAAACTTGCTGTTGTGAATGACTTTTACATCATTTTTGGTGATTTAGCGCTGTAGCGATAACATGATTAAACTTTACAATGCCAGCGTAATTAACGCTGGCATTTTTGTTTTATTTGATACAATCCAATTTTAATTAGTGACTACAGCGTAGTTATCACAGACATATTTAATGTGATTCGTTAGTTACTTCATTATTGCTTGAACAGGGTAAATATGATTTTAGTCACAGGTGGTGCCGGATTTATTGGCGTCAATTTAATTCGTTATATTTTAGATTCAGCTAATGAATCTGTGGTTAATGTAGATGCCTTATCTTATTCTGGCAATTCAGCCTCTTTAAAGAGTGTAGAGCTCAATTCTTGTTATCACTTCGTTCACGCTAATATTTGTGATGAGATAGCCCTTAAGCAAATCTTTAATAAATATAAACCTACAGCCGTGATGCATTTGGCGGCTGAGAGTCATGTTGATCGTTCAATAGATGGTCCTTCAGAGTTTATTGAAACAAATATTGTAGGTACGTTTAAATTACTTGAGGCTAGTAAAAGTTATTGGCTGTCGTTAAGTAAGCAAGATAGAGATGACTTTCGATTTATTCACGTTTCAACTGACGAAGTCTATGGTGATTTAGAACAAGATGTTCAAGCTTTTAATGAAATAACCGCTTACAAGCCTAGCTCTCCTTATTCCGCGTCAAAGGCGGCTGCTGATCACTTAGTAATGGCATGGCATCGGACATATGGTTTACCGGTTATTATTACTCATTGTTCAAATAACTATGGTCAGTTTCAATATCCTGAAAAGCTTATTCCTCATATGATTTTAAATGCATTAGCAATGAAGTCATTGCCGGTTTATGGAGACGGTTCCCAAATCAGAGATTGGTTACATGTCGATGACCATGTTTGTGCTCTGTACGAAATATTAAAAAAAGGGCGAGTAGGTGAGACATACAATATCGGTGGCCAAAATCAAATGACGAATTTGGATGTCGTTAGTCAAATCTGTGAACTGTTGGATGAACTAAAACCGTGTTCAGCTAATATTGGTTCATATGCTAACTTAATTAATTTTGTTGCTGACAGACCTGGACATGATATTCGGTATGCTATTGATATTACAAAAATACAAACTGAATTGGGTTGGTATCCACAAGAGTCATTTAGGGCAGGTTTACGCAAAACGGTGGAGTGGTATCTAGCCCATTTGTCTTGGTGTCAAAATATTATAGATAAAGATTACCAATGTGCGCCTAGTGAAAGAGGTGTAATAATTAAATGAAGCTAATAAAGTCGTCTAATTATAAAGGGATTATTCTTGCTGGTGGCAGCGGGAGTAGACTTTACCCTATTACTTTTGGTACTTCAAAGCAGCTACTCCCTGTTTATGATAAACCAATGATTTATTACCCTTTATCTGTACTTATGTTGGCAGGTATTCGAGATGTATTAATCATTTCCAGTGCAGATGATTTGGGTAATTTTAAGCGTTTACTTGGCAATGGTGAACAATTTGGCATTAGCATTAGCTATGAAGTACAAGCCTCACCTGATGGGCTTGCACAAGCTTTTTTAATTGGTGAATCATTTATTGGCGACAGTAATGTGGCTCTTGTACTCGGCGATAATGTCTTTTATGGACAAAGCTTTAGCGAGCAGCTGAGTCGAGCGGTTTCTCAATCATCTGGTGCGACAATATTTGGCTATAGAGTGAGCGAGCCACAGCGTTTTGGTGTGATTGGTTTTGATCTCGATGGCAAAGTTATCAGCATAGAAGAAAAGCCTCTCAAGCCAAAGTCTAATCATGTTGTTACAGGCCTGTATTTTTATGATAACGAGGTCATCTCCATTGCTAAATCGATTAAGCCTTCCAAACGAGGAGAGCTGGAAATTACCGATGTAAATACTGCTTATCTGAGTCGTAACCAATTGAATGTTGAAATATTAGGCCGAGGGTTTGCCTGGCTAGATACAGGCACTTATGACTCATTATTAGAGGCGAGCCATTTTGTTCAAACTGTTGAAAAGCGACAAGGGTTGAAAGTTGCTTGCTTAGAAGAAATTGCTTTTATCAATAATTGGATAGATACATCAGTGTTGAAGCAACAAGCACAAAGGCATCAACAGACTGCTTATGGTGATTACCTTTTTCAACTTGCAAAGGAAAACGATGATGAAGGTTATTGAAACCCGTTTGCCTGATGTAAAAGTAATCGAGCCGAGAGTATTCAATGATGACCGAGGGTTCTTTTATGAAAGTTTTCAATCATCCCGGTATATGCAAATACTCGAAATGACTAAACCCTTTGTTCAATCTAATATTTCACAATCAAAGTATGGGGTATTAAGAGGGCTTCACTTCCAGCACCCCAAACCTCAAGGTAAACTCATTAGCGTGACACGAGGGCATATTTTTGATGTTGCAGTGGACTTACGGCTTGACTCAGAAAACTATGGTCAATGGGTTGGCGTTGAATTGTCAGAAGAAAATAAACGTCAAATATGGATACCAGAGGGCTTTGCTCATGGTTTTCTTACTTTATCTAGCATTGCGGATGTAGAGTATAAGTGCACAGATTATTACTCGCCGCAGCATGAAGCCAGCTTACAATGGAATGATCCTGAAATCGGCATAATTTGGCCGATAAATGATCCCATTTTATCAATGAAAGATCAGTGCGGGGTTCAGTTAAAGGATTTAACTTTGTGAAAGTGTGGTTAGTTGGCGCAGAAGGCCAGTTAGGCAAGAGCATTATTGCTCACGTCAATGAGCATTGTGCGGTTTATAAGGCATCACTGCATTTAGTTTGCACTTCAAAAAATGACGTTGATATTTGTCATTTCCCGTCTATATCAGAGTTTGTCACTGAGCATTCTCCCGATATTATCGTTAATGCCGCTGCTTACACAGATGTAGAATCAGCTGAGAATAATTTAATACGCTGTCAACAAGTCAACGTCAATGGCGTAGCTAATCTAACTAATGCAGCTAAAGCATTAGCGATTCCAATAATTCATATTTCAACGGATTATGTTTTTGATGGGAATAGTTCAGTGCCTTATATTGAAACTGACTCAACACACGCGCTTAATGTGTATGGGCAATCGAAATGTGAGAGTGAAGCGCTAGTTCAGCAAATATCCGACAAGTATATTATTCTTCGTACAGCTTGGTTAGTAAGCTCTTTTGGGCGTAACTTCGCTAAGACTGTCATGTCTTTATCAAAGCAACATTCACAGTTAAGTATGATTTCAGATCAACTAGGTTGTCCCACTTATGCCGACGATTTGGCAACAACCATTTGTCATATAATACTGGCAATCGAAAAGGGTAAATCTGATTGGGGCATATTTCATTATTGTGGCGATACAGCAATGAGCTGGTATGAGTTAACTGAGAATATCTTAGATGAAGCCGTGATTCAGCAAAAGATAACATCTAGACCAGACGTATTTGCGATAACCTCTGATGAATATTCAACCGAAGCAATTAGGCCAAAATATTCTGTCATGAACTGTCAAAAAATACATGATATCTGGGGCATAGTTACCCCAGAATGGAAGGACTCTCTTAAACGATTGGTTCAAAATTTATAGAAGATGTATAAACTCATTGTTTGAATCGCGTATATATAATTCAATTAATCTTTTTATAATTTTGCATCTTTAGATCAAAAGCACTACTTCTTAACCATCTTCGCGACATACATTCCATCGCTGTTTGCTTCATATGGCCATACGGTAATATGCTCACTTTGCTGCCCTGTAAAAGGGTGAGTGCTTACGACTAAACTGAAGTCTTTATTGTTAGATAAAAATGCGTCTACAACGGCTTCATTTTCTAAAGGTGATAATGAACAAGTAGCGTAAACAAGATGAGAGCCTGTTTTTACGGCTTTAGCACTACGACTCAATATGTCTAATTGCAAGGCAGGTTTATCATCCACACAACTTCTGTCATCAATCCAGCGCATGTCTGGATTTCTGCGCCAAGTGCCTGTGCAGCTACAAGGTGCATCGACTAATACACCATCAAAGTAGTTCTCTGAGACAGGTAAATTGTCAGACTTCCATTTAGCGATTGTAATGCTATCAAAACCTGCTCGTTTAGCGCGCTTGTTTAATTCTTCTAGTGCTTTTGTACGAATGTCTGATGAGGTAATCGACCCTGTTGAATCATTTTCAACGTCTTGCAGCATAAGTGAACGAAGTTGTAAGGTTTTACCACCTGCGCCACTGCACGTGTCCCACCATTGCTCATTTGCTTTGGGCTTACACACATTGCCAATAACTTGAGATGCAAGATCTTGAATTTCAACTTGGCCATTTTTATACAGTTTTACGTCATTTAAGTTAATACTTTTACTGCCTAAACTAATGGCATCACCAAAGTATTCGCATAAGCTTGCATCTATGCCATCTTGTTGTAATTGGGATACTGCTTTTTCTGTCGCTAATTTTTGCACCCTTGCCCAAATAGGCGGTCGAGAGCTCATTGCCTCAACGAGTTTAAGTTGTTGCTCAGCTGACTCAATTGGGCAAACCTCCCAATACCAGTCTGGTAATAGTTGACTTGGCTTAACGGTTTTCCCAGTAAATATAGTATTGAGTAACAGGCTCTTTTCAATAACAGTGTAAGTATTCGCTTCGCCTCTGGCTTCGACATGTCCATCTATCACCGTTAGTTGCTCTGGTGATAGCTGAGCAAAATGTTGCCAAGCTTCCGCAAAATTACGCCACATGTGTTGCTCTAACAGTGCACAGCTACTGAGCATTGCGAACCAAGTTTGCTCATCGTGTTGTGAGCCTATTTGTTTAAGCCAGCCCCACCAACGAAATAGGCCGAATAAGGTTTCGCGAATGACTCTGCGATCTTTTGAACCATGCTTTTTGTGTTCACGAAAGTAATTAGCCACGATTCGGTCAGCGGGCATTTTAGTATCTAACACTTCATCAAATAACATTTTGATGGTGGTTGAATAGCTCAAAGCACGTTTTTGTGCTGGAGTGGTGGCGATAAGGTTTGATTGTGGTGCTACTGGCATGGCTGACTCAAGAGTGGCAAAGGTGACAAAGCATGTTTGTCACTTAAAAGTAATGGCATATTTTAGCATGTCTTTAAAATCGGTTGAATATCTATCCTACAGAGTATTCAACCGAGTTGTTAATGACAATGATATCGAAGGGTAAGGCTTTTAAAGATAGACGCTATCTCGAGTCACAAGGCTAAAATGGATGATCCACCATAACCCAAGCATTGGTACTCTCATCTGATTGCGCGACATCAAGCCTCACTACAATGCCTGCTGTGAGGGCTCTTAATGACACTCCATAGTCATATTTGATGTCGGTGAGTAATTCGCTGGCAGTATAAGATTCACCCACTCTGCCAGCTTCAACAAATCCAACGAGCTGAAACCAGTCTAAACGTAAAAATTTAAGCCAATTCACATCTTCTATTGGATTGTACTTTAAGGTGTAACGATACTCCGCTGTCGCATAAATAGAGGCTTTATCGTGAAAGCGATTATTATCAAATCCACGCATGCGATAAAATCCGCCTAATGAGGCGCCTTCACTATAAGGGGCGTTATTATTTACCTTTCTGGCACCGGCTTCATTGTATTCAAGCTCCCAAGAAGGTGAATAGCCTGTCCAAAAGTTCATAGCGAGTATTCGTTGTGATGCGTAATCAGATCCGCCAAAAGAAAAGTATTTACTGGCTTCAAACTCAATAAAAGTCCAAGAGTCAACGGATTCTAACCAACCTGAATCGTGAGATATTGCCACATATTGCTTGCTGCCATAACTTGGGTTGATTGAAAAATCGGTATTGTCATATAGTAGCCCAAGCTCAAGCGCATGAATGGTACCATCGAGCTCTTCATCCTCAAATTCGTAGCTCTCATAACGATTAAATTGTCTGAGTACGGCGACAGTTGCACCTGATTCAAATGGGTTCCATTTATCTCCGCCGGAAGGCTTTGACGTCAGTAAGCCATTCGTTAACTCGTAAGTGACTTGGCCTTTATCACGTGTAGCGCCTATTGGTAGGGCGTATTCAAGTTTAATTTCCCACCAGTTTGATGAACCATCTGCTTGTAAAAACTGCTCATTCGACGAGTCATTACTACCAGGTAAAGGTGTATCAGCCGGGATAAAATTACTTGCGCCACCAGCGTAAGCCTTTTGTTGTGGGTAATAGCCTAAAAAGCCGTATACACTTAAAAAGAACCGCTCAGTTTTAGGAATTTTGTAATTCCAGACTCCGCCCCCCGCGCCATAACTGACATCCCCGCCGTACACAGTACCGCCAATTGTCATTTGCTCTTGGTGGTAACCACTGACCATAGCACCTAAGCCAATGTTTAAGCCCATAGAGTCCGTACTAAATACATAGGGAAGTAATAACTTTTCAGTACCAGTATTAGGCGTTTCTGAGCGATTGACTGCTGACTTTACATTGGCTGAGGCAGCAAAAGTTGACGGGATACATAGTAAGAATAAAGCGGAAGCGAATATGGTTAATACTCTTGTTTGATTCGTTAGGGTTATTAACCCGTCATAGCGGCGTTTTTTCATCATTAGCAGCCCTGCCATTACTTCATGCCCAAGAGGAGGTGTTGAATAATTGTAGCTATTTTATTGAATAATATAGGTTGTTGCGTGCTAAAGGTACAGTGACTTAATGATTAAATTGCGATTTATCACTATTGAGTATGAGGCGTAAAATAACCCTATTGATCACTACAGTACGAGAGTTCGCACTGTTTGTTGGTTTTACTCCACTATGCGCTTAAAAAGATTAATGATAGGAAGTCATTTTATTCAATGTAAAACGACCTCCTGCAGCTTCATGGATCTAGAAATCTAATGAAAGGGCAAAGCAAAGGTAATGCATTAATTTGAGCGTATGTTCAAATTCTTGAGTGCAAAAGTTAACAAAGTCTTCGCTGCACACTTGTTCAATAGAAACGGGTTTAATGGCGATAAAGTCTTTTCGCTTTAATTCATCAATGAGTGGATGATCTTTATTAAAACCTCTTGGTGGTCTGACTAAGCTATCCCCTGATAGTTCAAAACCTGCTTGTTTTAGTTCTACTAAGGCTTTTTTATAGCCATTAGGGTTTTCATCAATGCACTGCCTTATAGCGTTTAAGGGTTTAGATTCGGGATGCCAAATACCTGCAGCGATAAAACAGCCATCATTTGCTAGGTGCAGGTAAAGACCTGGAGCATGTACATCCTTCCCTTGAAAGTGCCTAAATTGAATTCCTACATTAAGTTTGTAGGGACTTTTATCTTTACTAAAGCGACTGTCTCGTTGTGGTCGCATCATACTGCCGCCCACTTTTTTAGCCACAGCGGTTAATCGTGGTGAAAAGTTAAGGATAGGCCCCTGCATGGCTTCAATAAATTGTAATGTAGGTGTGCGGACGGTTTCTTCATAGCGTAACTGATTCGTTTTAAACCATTCTCTATTATTGTTATCGGCAAGCTGAGTTAAAAAGTCAAAGCTGTGTTGAGTAAACATGAGGAATCCTAAAATGTTAGCGCTAAAAAGTATAAAAGCTTTGCTAATTTATCAGGTTGAATAGTCATTTTCGATGTTTTTCATACTGGGAGTTAGCGCTGTGTTTTTTGTTTAACGGTAAATAATAGCTGCAAAAACATCTGGTTGATTTATACTCGATTTAATAAGGCGAACTTTGTTTGATAAATCAACATATCTCAATTAACTTGTGATAAATAGTATTATATTGCTTTGTTTTCTTATTGTTTTGGCTGTTTCATATAATTGAAAAAGTTATCTTATTTGCTGTTACCTATAATTTTTTTATTTTTTAGTGTTTTTTTTAGTAGCAATTATCAACTTTAGGAGTATTATGCGCTTCCAAATTGATACAGGGTCATTTTTGTAATGGCTTTTTACCTTGTCGCTAGGCTGTTTTCGTTTAATCTGACTGGTTAAAGTCGTTTAAAACAGCTAATTGAAGCCGTGTTATCGCTCTTTGAGGCTGTAATATGGCATGTGACGAATGATTAAATTCTTTATGCAAGGGTTAAACATGACAAAAAATGCATTAGATATTCTTGGCTGGTGTGAATGGGCGACGTTTCCTGAAATTGGCAATGAACGGGTTAATATGAAAATTGATACCGGTGCCAAGACGTCATGTTTACATGCGTTTAGAATTAAACCATTTATTAAAAATGAACAAGACTGGATTAAGGTGTGGATACACCCAGAACAGGATTCAAATAGAGAAGTCATACATGAGTTCGCGGTATTTGATCGTCGACACGTGAAAGATTCTGGTGGGCATATCACCAATCGATATGTCATTAAAACGCCAATTATTATTGGCGAGCAACAATTTGATATTGAACTCACGTTAACACAGCGTGACAACATGCAATTTAGAATGCTTTTGGGTCGAAGAGCGCTTGCTGGGCGTTACTTAGTTGACTCTTCGGCAACGTATTTACTTGGAGCTTAAGCCCATGCGCATTGCAATTATGTCTCGGAATGAGAACTTATACTCAACTCGCCGTATTAAAGAAGCGGCGGTTGCACGAGGTCACGAAGTACAAATCGTAGACCCATTAGCCTGTTACATGAACATCAATATGATGGCGCCTAGCATTCATATGCGCGGTGAAGAATTACCTAAATTTGACGCGGTGGTTCCACGTATCGGTGCTTCGGTTACTTTTTATGGAACGGCAGTATTACGTCAATTTGAAATGATGGGCGTGTCTCCATTGAATGAATCGGTGGCAATTTCACGTTCAAGGGATAAATTACGCTCATTGCAGTTGTTATCTCGCAAAAGCATTGGCTTACCTGTGACAGGTTTTGCGAACAAGCCTGCAGATGTGCCTGATTTACTCGATATGGTTGGCGGCGCACCGTGCGTGATTAAACTACTTGAGGGGACTCAAGGGATTGGCGTGGTACTGGCTGAAACCCGTAAAGCGGCAGAGAGTGTTATTGAAGCCTTTATGGGCTTAAAAGCCAATATTATGGTGCAAGAGTATATAGAAGAAGCGGGTGGAGCCGACATTCGTTGTTTTGTGATTGGCGATAAAGTCATTGCGGCAATGAAGCGTCAGGGGGCAGAAGGCGAGTTTCGTTCTAATTTGCATCGTGGCGGCTCAGCCACTGTTGTTAAGTTAAGCCCAGAAGAGCGCTCAACAGCGGTTCGTGCAGCTAAAACGATGGGGCTAAATGTAGCGGGTGTTGATATTTTACGCTCAAAGCATGGGCCCTTAGTGATGGAGGTGAACTCATCGCCTGGTCTTGAAGGAATTGAAACGTCAACGGGTATTGATGTCGCAGATAAAATTATTCAATTTATTGAAAAAAATGCCAAAGCCAAAAGCACCAAAACCAAAGGAATGGGTTGATGGCGCCTAAGCGTGAAGCGTTCACAATTGGTGAGTTTAGTATTGATGCTGGCACCCGTGCCAGTATCAAACTGCCCGCAGCAAAATTGTATAACGACACGCCTTTAGAGCTGCATGTTGAGGTGTTCCATAGTAAGAAACCTGGGCCAGTGTTATTAGTATGCGCTGCTATTCATGGTGATGAACTGAATGGCATAGAAATTTGTCGACGCTTAATCGATAAAATCAGCATCAGAACACTGACAGGAACCTTGATGGTTGTACCCATTGTTAATGTGTTTGGCTTTATTCATCAATCGCGTTATTTACCAGATAGGCGTGATTTAAACCGCTGCTTTCCTGGGAGTGCAAAAGGCGCATTAGCGAGCCGTTTAGCGCATTTGTTTTCAAGCGAGTTGATGTCTAAAGCAACGCATATTGTTGATTTGCATACTGGTGCTATTCATCGTGATAACTTCCCGCAGATCCGTTGTGATACTGATGATGAAGTTATGATGGCAATGGCTACGGCTTTCGGTGCTCCGGTGATTATGGATTCAAAGTCCGTAAAAGGCTCGATGCGTGGCTACGCTAATGAAAAAGGCATCGCATGTATTTTATATGAAGCAGGTGAAGCCCTAAGGTTTAGTGAGCTGTCGATAAAGTCTGGTGTCACTGGTGTACTGAATGTGATGCGCTATTTGGGGATGTTGAATAGTAAACTAAAACCAACAGCATCTATTAATGCGAGCCGCAGTTATTGGTTACGCAGTGAAGCAGATGGATTGGTGAATGTGAAACGCAAAATAGGGGCTCGTGTGAGCAAAGGATGCTTACTTGCCAATGTGGTCAATCCACTGGGGGGAGAAGTTACCGAGTTACGTTCTCCTACCGATGGCATTATTATTGGCTTAACCAATATTCCAGTCGCTAACGAAGGCGAAGCGTTATTTCATATTGCTCAGTTCGTTGGCGATGATATTGAAATTGCCAATGAGCATTTAGACGAGTTTATCTCAACATATGCTTAAACCTTAGTTTGACTTTCAAACACTGCAGTATCTTCCGGTATTGCAGTGTTTTATGTCTATGTTAATGCTTTACTCAATTCAGAATCACCATTATTCCTCAGCTTAATAAAACAATTTTTCTTCCTTCTCAATTACTTTACATGTTTGATTCGATTTAACTAAATCAATATGCTGATAGGAATTGATATCTAGAGGCTTAAGCAAATGTTAAACACAATTCAATATGACTCAAATAGTGAAGCGACGTCACCGTCTAAAATTATCTGTATTGGTCGTAATTATGTGGATCATATCCATGAGCTGGGTAATGAGGTGCCTTCAGATATGGTGGTTTTTTTAAAACCTAACTCTGCTATTTCCACGCAGCTGACCTCATTTCATCAAGAGCCGATTCATTTTGAAACAGAGCTCTGTTTTTCAGTGCGTAATGGGATGTTTCATGGGGTAGGGGTGGGATTAGACCTAACCAAGAGAGAATTGCAGTCCAAACTTAAATCACAGCAGCTACCATGGGAGCGAGCTAAGGCATTTGATGGCTCGGCTCTATTTAGTGATTTTGTCAGTTTATCTTCATTGTCGTTAACTGCCGGAGCTACATTTTGCTTTCAATTGACAATCGATGGTGAAGTCAGGCAACTCGGTCATAGCGATTTAATGATGTACAGTGCTGACGATATTCTAGCTTCGGTGAATGAGTTTATGACGTTAGTGGATGGCGATATTGTGATGACAGGTACACCTAAAGGCGTAGGCCAGGTTGCTTTAGGGTCGGTGTTTGAGGTTAAGCTTTGGGCTAATGTCGATTATTCATCACATGAGCAGTTAGCTGAGCAAGTATCCCAAATTAAGCCGTGTATCGAACATAGATGGACAGCGGTTTAATGCATTTATTAGCGACATTGTTTTGAGCTAAATGAGAGGCAAACAGGCAATTACGTAAACAGGGTCTATAATCATAGTAGTTTTGCTGATTCATTTTGCTAAAGGGAAAGTTAGTTACGTAAGTGACTAATGGTTAGCTTGAACAAAGTGGCTAATCAATTATGACATTTCCAAATAAGCGAATTGAAAAATATTATACGCTTTATCAAGAGCTATTAAGCTTTTCAGGTGTTTCCTGGTGGCTAATAGACTTAGAAGATAATAGTAATGTTTTTTACTGCAACAGTAACATGCGTGACATGTTCTCTTTAGACTCAAATACCCTTCAACATTCTGTTAGTAAGACTTGTCCTATCGCTGGGGATTACAATAAAAATATTGCGGTAAAAGATGCCCATAAAGCTAAGCGAATTTTTGAAGATTACTGTGACTTGCGCTTAGGACGTATCGATGAATACCATAATCGTTTTCCTTATTATGACGCTAACCAAGGTGAGATCCTTTACTTTACGAGTAAAGCGAGAGCAATACTTCGAGACGATTGCGGAAATGCACAATTACTTTTTGGGATTATTGAGCGTGAACGTACGAGTGCTAAATTGTTTAAGCTTTCAAAGCTTGATGCATTAACAGGGCTGAACAATCGCAGAGAGTTCGATTCTCAATTGGACTTTATTATCAATCTAGCACGAAGAGAGCGACAATTAGTGTCATTAATCATGTGTGATATTGATTGTTTTAAAGCTTATAACGACTTCTTAGGCCACTACCAAGGAGATCAATGCTTAATACAAGTATCGCAAGCAATAGCTGACGTATGTGTGCGTTCAACCGATGTGGTATGCCGTTATGGCGGTGAAGAGTTTGCTATTATTTGTTACGGACAGCAAGAAAGTGTGTCGCAACTCGCTGAAGATATTCGTTTGAAAATTGCCGAACTCGGCATCCCGCACCCAAGATCTAAAAGTAAAATCGTCACCTTGAGCTTAGGCTTTGTTTCTTGCATACCTAGCAACTTCACCTCAGCGAAAGAGATTATTCAAAAAGCGGATTTGGCCCTATATCAAGCTAAGACTTATGGTAAAAATCAGTGTGTTGCTTTCGATAATCAGATTGCTGAACAAGAAAGCCAACTAACACAGCAAGGCTAGTTTCTGCGTATATTCAATCAGGTTTATCGTCACTTACCTGAGATTTTCAGGTAAGTGGCTCCGTGATTTATATCGTTTAGGCAAAATCATTAATGGGCATTAGAGAAAATTTGACTGAAAGAAGGCCGTTGATGTATTTCTATTGGCATATTGAGTTTTCTGGCTAAGTCACTCGCTGCAATCAGCCCTCGGATATGATGCAATTCATGATCGATGACTAGCATGTGGTGCAAATTATTTTGTTGCAAAAGCCTGACTATATCACTGACTTTGGCTGTTGAAATTTGTTGATAGTCAAACGCTTGTAGCTCTTCTCTTGGCACCATCACTTCTGTGACTAAAAGCTCATCTACAGTAAGGTCTAGCTTTTTCGCGGTAACAAATAAATTATGGTCAGACAATTCTTGCAGCGTTATCACCCCTAAAAATTTATTGTTCTTATCAACAACTAATCTCATAAATGCATGGGTTTGTTCCATGATTATTGCTGTGCCCACTGCGCTGGTGGATGCGTCAACGACAATAGGACGTGCTACATCAAAATCAGTAAATACATCTAATGCTGGAGAGTCTAAACTGGGTGAGTCAGTGCTGGTAGACCAAAGTAAGTGATCGATAGATGCTGTGCTGAATAATTCTAGATTTCTCATATGTTAACTCCGTTACCTTATGTCAACGGCTGAGGCGACTGAATCTGACGACCGTCAATATTCAGGTTTGGTGCAATGTCTTTTATGTTTTACATCAAAAACCTTAACCTTGTGATATTTACCATAGACCTCTAGATACAAGAGGTGCAAGCACATGAATAACATTTAATTAAGGTTAACTCACTGTTGTGTATGTTAAATCTTGTGCTAATCTTTGATTGGGAAATAAAAGGTTCAGGGAAGGTAAAATGACCACAAAACAAATCAATACTAAAGAGGGGTTGTCTAAAGAATTTAAATACTTATTGGCTGGTACGCCTGTCAATATTGATATTGTGACTCCTGCAGGTAAAAAAGGGCGTTTTCGTACCATTTTTATCGGTTATCTACCTGAACAATTCATACTAATTCAATTTCCAGATGCAAATAAATTGGGAGGCTACAGCCAGTACATTACTCAGGGCTCACAAGTGACTGTTCGTGGTTTAGTGGAAGGTCATGAGGCATCTGTAATCGCATTTATTTCAACAATCAAACAAACCTTGAGTCAGCCATCTCGTATTATGGTATTGAATTTCCCAGATAATATGGTTATTCACAATTTACGTTCGACCAAACGTGTGTTGACAGATTTAACCGCCAATATCGCTTTAGGTGATAACCAATGGCAAGTTAAAATCACCGATGTTTCACTTTCAGGTTGTCATATTGAAGTTAGTGAAGGTGGAAAAGATGAGTTAACAGAGGGAGAGCAGATTGAAATCGTGATAGAGGCTACAGAACAAGAAAACCTCACCATTAAAGCCAGAGTGTGTAATGTTAAATTATTCGAAAATGGCGTGGAGTTTGGTTGTCAGTTCTTGGGTGAGCAAGACAATACTATCGAAAAAATAGTGCACACAGCTCTGCTTTCTGAAAAATAGTCTTACTCAAATCCTATAAAAGGCTTTGATTTGTTCGTTATAAATGCAGTTTGATGGCTGTTTGATGCTTCTTAGGAAGTTTGTCGACGACTAATAGGTATGAATTATCAATAATGCGCAATACCTCGCCATCTGGAATTAATCGAGATTCTTTAGATTTATCACTCCCAGTTGACTGTAAATAGATAGAAATCCAATGTTTCTTGTCCATATGATATCCCGTCGTAATATTGCTAAATATCTCTCTTAGGGCGAATGAGTCTTCAGGATCGCACTTTACATTAACCATCAAAGCATCATTACGCCATGACATTAGTGCAAACATCTTCGAGTGAACTTTAAAAACGTGAGTAGATTCTCCGAATGGAAAGTCTTCTGTAGCAAAAGGTTTAGTCAGTAAATAATCTCTTATTGTGTCAAATTCCATGTGAGCTATTTCCATTTAAGTGAGATATCACCACTGGTGACATTGAGCAGCTTGCCATCAATTGTGACAAGTTTCGCCTCTATATGCATCGACATTGGAAAGTTGATGTCAGGTTGCTTAATTATTACTTGGGCATAAGTACGGTACTGATTAGATAATACATAAAAATCATTATCAATTTGACAGTCAAAGAAGAAATATTTTTCACTTAAATTAATGTTTTCCAGTAAATTTTTGGATTGCATTAAATGCTCTTCTGTTGTGGTTATATGGCAAACATGCTGACTATTTCTCTGACCGAACTTAAACGAAAGTGCGGCTTTGTTAGCTAAATTTGTACTATGTCCGCCTAAATAGGTCTCCAAATGCAAAGCGGTTTTAAGCGGGGAAATCGTTTGAAGATGCCTTGTACTGTCAAGATGTTCATCCGTTGCATGTACGCTAAAAACAATGCCGTTAAATAAGTAACAAATGATGATGCTTGCTGTTTTGATTTTAGCGTTAGCTGAACTTTTGCTGTTAAAGCATGCAGCGATGAGGCGATTCGCTGTCGCTAACAAGTTTAGTTGGCTGGTATTAAAGTGGGGGCTTTTGCAGAGGCTGAAGGTGTCATAAATCCCCGTCACTGCTCTAAGTATTAATAGCTTGTTCATATTTACCTCATATGAAGGTGCTGATAGTACTGGCGCAATTTTGCTTTTATCTGTGTTACCAGTGTGCGCTTTTTACTCTTTAAGCGTTCTAATTAGCTGGTTTACATAGTTAACTTTGCGCCTAAAATTCAATGAAATCAATATAAAGTCGTTATGATTAGTGTTAATTGAATATGATCTATATTGCAATGAATAATAAAGGTACTTGGTACGGTTTACTTTGTGGGGAAACTTAATTAGTATATACACATGTGTATTAAGTGCCTTTGTTCATTATGCGAAAATTTCTTGTATCAAATATTGCTGATCGTCCACACCGAAAAATATATGCATCGCTTGGTAACAATGCTTTTTTCGATTTAGCACCTGGTCAACATGGCTGGGATGACTTTTGTTCAATCTCAAAAGGAGATTGGGTTTATGTCATCAATGCAAACCGTAAAATTCCAGTGGCTTATCAAGTTGAGGCCATATTAGATGAGATAGAAACTGAAGAACATCAGATACTAGGTAGTCGACTGGTATCTGCTATCGGAGGAAATACTCGAGTGCTATTTGGTAAGCCTGTTAAAAGAGTAGATACAATTTATACCAAGTTTGTTAGTGATAATGCTGTAACAAGTTCGAAGTTGAGGCCTGATGGCCAGATGTACCAGGGGTTTAACTGCGCTGAGGTCGTCGATGAATACCTTTAAAATGGGCAGTATTACATTTACTCATATCGCTAATATCAGTTTATCTCAAGCATGGCTTGTTAATCGTAATAGCGAAACTTATGGCTTATATGACTTTGAGGGTAATGAGTACGCAACAAGAAAGCATTGGTTTTCTCTGTTACCAAGAGACATTTCGGGGGTGTATTTTTTCAAGAAAGGAGATCAGGTTTTATATGTCGGCGAGAGTGGTCTACTTGGAAAACGTATTTGGACACATGGTACGGCTGGCAGGTTAGTTAAAGAGGAGTTAATACGTGATATGGAGCTATGGATTGCGACTAACGTAACTGTACCTAGTCCGCTAAATGGTGAGCCTGTTTGTGTAAGGGGCGCTGTAGAAGCACAGTTAATGGCGATGTATTCACCTCAATATAATCGAAAAGAAGAGCGATGCTGATGTATAAGCAAACACAATCTTATGTCCGTTTAAATATTGGGGATTTTTGCCCGCATTGTGGTTTTATCATTACTTTACCGCCAGACGTACAGCCGACGTGCTTATGTTGTTGGAAAAAGCTTGAAAGTGATTAATCGGTAAAGTGGTTGTTGGTTAGCAATAATGCGATAAGCACTTGATGGTGTGCCTACCGCTTTATCAAACTTCATTTCCAATGGGAGTGAATCATATCAAAGGTATAGGCTCACATTATCAAAATTGAGTGGTCTACCAATGGATTGAGAAATTGTGGGTGTTATGGCTGACGTTTAAGCACATTATCAATATCTTCGGCGCTATGACGGTTAGCTAGTTGTTCCCACTCTTCTCCCCAGGTTCTATTAATGATTCTGCCTCGCGTGACAGCTGGACGTTGTTCAATGTCTTTTGCCCAGCGCATTAGGTTAGGGTAGCTTTCAACATCTAAAAACTCTGCTGCTTCATATAGGTTTCCAAGCACCAAATTTCCGTACCAAGGCCATGTCGCAATATCGGCAATACTATACTCATCACCCCCCAAGAAGCGGTGTTTAGCTAATTGCTTGTCAAGTACATCAAGTTGACGCTTGGCCTCCATAGAGAACCTGTCGATAGGGTATTTAAACTTTTCAGGGGCGTAAGCATAAAAGTGACCAAAACCGCCACCTAAATAAGGAGCCGAGCCCTGCAGCCAAAACAACCAATTCATGACTTGGGTTTTAGCTGCTAAATCTGTTGGTAAGAAGCGGCCAAACTTTTCAGCGAGGTAAAGTAAAATAGCGCCAGACTCAAATACATTAATAGGCGTTGAGGTACTGTTATCTAATAACGCCGGTATTTTTGAATTTGGATTAACGCTAACAAAACCTGATGAGAATTGATCGCTATCACCAATACTAATCAAGTGAGCATCATATTCTGCGTCAGTGATCCCTGCGGCTAACAGCTCTTCCAACATAATCGTGACTTTTTGGCCGTTAGGGGTGCCCATAGAGTAAAGCTGTAGTGCATGCTTCCCAACCGGTAAATCTTTATCATAGCGCGCACCAGAGTCAGGACGGTTTATACTGGCAAACTTGCCACCATTTTCTTCTTCCATTACCCATTTTTTAGGTGGAATAAATTCGTTTGTCATTGTGTATCCTCACTTTGAATCGCTTTAAACGGCTTTATAAGCATGGCTTAACGTTAACTGTATATATGATATTAGGGCATTTTTAAAATTAAAAAGTCTTATCAAAAAATAAACTGTCACAACAGGAAAAAATGACAACCAGAAAGAGGCTGCAATACTCAATCAGCCGCTAAATCTCTCGTCATCTGCATACATAGGGAAGTTAATCAGTGTTGAGCAAGATTGCGTCATAATCAACATGTAGGTTATGACGCTTTGGGTAATATTGGAGGTAATTATTTGGTGCGCTCGATTGTTTGCGTCCAAAATTGTCTCGATAAATGACGCGTTTTATTGGCTAATCGACTCATTTGTTCACACTTGTTTTGGGTGTCATCGGTTTGAATTAAGGTCAGGTTTGAAATCTCATCTATCTGTAAAATAGATTGGCTAATTTCTTCTGCGACCGCTGTTTGTTGGTTCATGGCTGAAGAGTTAAGCTCAGCCATTTCGTGTATGCGATTAATTGAGTTAAGGAGCTGAGCAAAAGTGTCATCCGCTTCTTCTGCTAAGGATACTGATAAATCGGCTTGCAATTGACCTGACTCCATTGCTTGAGTCGCTTCCTTTGTGGTTTTTTGAAAGTTCGTGACTATGTGTTCAATTTCTGATGTGGAATCACTGGTGCGAATTGATAATTGCCTTACTTCGTCCGCCACAACGGCAAACCCACGACCAGACTCACCTGCTCGAGCCGCTTCAATGGCAGCATTTAACGCTAATAAATTCGTTTGTTCTGCGATGCCTTTAATCTCTCCTAGGACCGATGCGATTGATTGGCTGTCTTTTTCAATTGTATTGACCACCGTTGAGAAATGAACCACTTCTTTTCTAAGCTCGCCAATGGCATTGACCACTTTGTCCATACTATCGTGACCTTTACTAGCAGCCTCTTGGCTGGTGGTAATTTCTTGTGCTGTATTACGGGTATTTTGATTAACTTCAGTGAAGCTTGCCGTCATTTGCTCCATTGCTGTTGCGGCCTGACGGGTTTGGTGTGTTTGTTCTTTAACCCGTTCACGAGTGGTCGATATAGTTTGATTAAGCTGCTGGCTTTCTTCGCTAATGGAGGTGGCTGAATCTGCCATCCTGCCGACAACACCACCCATTTCAGTGACTAAGTAGTTTAATGCTAATTCAATTTTTCCCAACTCATGCTGACTTGATGAAAAAATCCCGCAAGCAATTGGGTCGTCGATAATTTTTGTGGCCTTATTTTCAAGTTCTTTTAACGGCCTCGTTAAGTAATACATGACAAATCCAGCCATTAATGGAATGAAAAAAGCGGCGACCAAAGTTGGCATGAAGAGCGAAGATACTACCCCTATCAAAGAAATAACGGTTGCCCAAAGACAAAGTGAACCCGTAAAGCTAAGCAGTGGTGCTGTGGTTTCTCTGGGGGCTTTACCTTGATTTAACTGTTTATAAATTTTTTCAGCAGAATTGATGTGTTCACGACAAGGTTTACGTCGAACAGACTGTAGTTCATGCATTTTGCCGTTTTCAAAGACTGGCGATATATAGGCATTAACCCAATAATACTTACCTGTTTTGCTTTTATTTTTAACGATACCAAACCAAGGTTTTCCGTCTTTGACCCGTTGCCACAAGGATTCAAAAGCCGCTTTAGGCATATCAGGGTGACGAACAATATTGTGTGGTTTTCCGTGGAGTTCATCTGTCGTGAACTCAGAGATATCTGCAAAGGCTTGATTGGCGTATTTGATATTGCCATTCAAATCAGTGGTAGAAAGTAAAATGCACTCGTCCGTCAGCGGTTGCTCTATATTGTTTGCCTTGATATCACTCATTGGAAATAACCAAACTTAAAAATAAAAAGGCATAGTGCCTCAGCTTTGTCACAATATGTTTGATTTAGGTCAATGACTTGTTAAGGTGTTATTTTTTAATAAGAAAGTGTGCGCTAGTAAACGGTTTTGCATTGAAAGGTACAAAAACGAAAGTAGCCAGTGCTGCTTTCGTTTTCATTGTATCGGTAAAAATGACAGAAAAAATCTACAACCTATTGCGTGTTTAAGTAATCGATTACGGCGTCTGTTCGACTTTCAGCATGTTCAGATAAATCATCAACTGCTTGATAAAAGTCATTTGCAGACTCTAAAAATGAGTAACCTGTTAACTCTGTTGTGGCATAAGGCTCTATTAATGCTGAGTAACTGTCATAAATTGCCTGCATCTTATTGGTTTCATAGCTATTGCTAATAACGTCAGATAAATACTGGTTATAGCGTTCCCGGTATGTGTCATCAGCATAGATTTTGGCTATTAATGGCCAAGAATTTGAGTCTAAATCAGAGAAATCAAGTTCTAGTGCGCCGCCCATTTTACCCGTCTGTAATGCCTCATTATTATCCCATGGGATCCAAGTTAGTTTGTTTGTGTCTGGATCGTTGTAAAGATAATAATTATGGGGCATTAATCCGTAAGTATCCCAGTTTTGAATTACGCCATTCACTGCGAGATATTTCAAGAACACATCAACATCAAATATAGCTTCAAGGTTTTCACGCCAAGTAACAGGATCGGAAGTTGCAGTATCATCATGTAATGCGTCGAATAAAGCTAAAATATCTGACCAATCTTCATCATCTTCATTGGTTTTCTTTTCAAAACTGTCTTCACTGAAAGATCCTTCAATAAAGGTCGCACCATCATCCTCAGGCTTATATAAGTTACCATCATCACTACTAAATTGAGTATCAATTACCGTGTCATCGACTTCTTCCACAAGGGTATATAAGCCAAAGTATTCAGGGCCATCACCATGGTCGATATATAAAGTATAAAAAGCAGTGTGAGAGATGGCTAAACCTGCATCTTTAAATACATCGGCGGCGACCTTTTCACGTAACTGTGATTCATCATCGTAATTATTTTTAAGACTTAACTTTTTAAAGCCATAAAATCGTTGATTGTCTATTTGCGGGTAGTCGTCTTCAAACTCATCAAAATCTAACTTAAAAGACAACTTGAGTACGCCTTGTTGCCAACTGGTTTGTAGTGATGAGTTGCCCTTAAAACGGATACCAACTCGATACCACTGTTTGCCTTCGTAATAAATATCAGCTGGTACCATAATGGGGTTGTCATCTGTATCTACAAGGTTGTTTGAATTCGTCGTTGTACCAAAAGTGCCATAAGTATCAGTCATATCGTTAAGCATGATGGTCCAGCGATTTTTAGTGACCACCACATCAAGGCGCTTTACTTCATTGTCAGCAAACACTTCATCAAAGTTGGCATCTGCACTTTTGCTATGGGTATCATCGGTCCAATCGCTTGCTTCAAAATCTGTATCACTATACTCCTCAACCGGTGTTTCAATTTCAATTTCAGTGTCAGGTACTGTTATTACAGTCTCTTCGCTACTGGTTTCATCAGAACTATCACAAGCAGTTAATAGGCATAAGCTAGTAAGCGGTATAATTAATAGTTGCCGAAATGGTTTACATCCCGTTTTAAAAAGTGAATAGAAAAGGGGACTGAACATAAGTAAACTCCTAAGTTAACCCGTAGTTGATAATGGCTAATATGAGTTTTTAATGTTATGTGGTTAAAATGCAGAAACCGTGCAGGAACCGTGAAGCAATGAAGTATATTTTAATTACCTAATTTGAACCGTATCAGTAACAGCATTCCCTAAACTCTCAATTCTAAATTCACTATTCTGAATAACTTATTTTGGTGAGTGATTAGGTAAGTCGCCACTTGATAAAGTGGTCAATTAATTGTAATAAAAAAGGCATCTTTCGATGCCTTTTTTAAATGGTAATGATGAAATAATCTATGGGTTATTTCATCGTATTATTTTAAAAGTGCCACAGCTTCCATATCCAGTTCAATATCTGTGCAGCCTTTTGCGCAGTATATCCCAGGTGCTTTTTCGGCAGGTTTGGCATTTTTAGTATTGGGCGGTAATTGCAGCGTTAGTGGCTTGTTACATTCAGCACATATTGCGCTATTGCCCTTTAGCATGCGTTTAATCAGATTTTTTTGTTGATTGAACGACTCAAGTGTTGTGCCATTAACCACTGAAAAATCAAGTTTTTGTGTTTCGCTCATTACCGCTACCTATATCCAAATGACTTAGCTTGTGACGCTTGGCAGGCTTACTTAACCTGATCAAGCGGGCTCCAACGCTGTAATTCTACAGGCAGTGCCACCCCTTGAGCGGTAAGTAAGTTTACACGCGCTTGATAAGCTGCGCCGTGCATCAAGTGTTTTGCTAAGTCTACCGCATTTCGCTGGGTATAATCATCTAAATAGCTGCCTTTTGCCCATTCGTTGAACGCGCCCAGTGCAGGACCTGCCCAAATTTGATAATCCATTTCACGGCCGACTTCTCCAGAGTTTGACCAACGGCTTGATAAACCTAAATACCAACGGAAGATAAGCGCCATTTTACGCTTAGGGTTACCTTCTGCGCGCTCGATTTGTTTTGGATCGCGTTCATTAAAATGCGCCACTGTGCCAGCCCAAATATCATCAAGGGTCGAGCGGAAGACTTGTTTTTCAAGTTTTTCACGTTCTTCGGCAGGGATGGCTTCAATCGACTCATAACGGGTATAAATCTCATAAAGTTTATTAGCACGCATTGGGAATAAGGTGCCACGTTTTACCACTTGTAGCTTAACGCCCATCTCGAACATATCAGCAGCAGGTGCCATGGTGACATCGGCCATTTCAGTCGTAGCAAGTAGTTTACGCGTGTGTTCACTGGCTCCCGCTTCAACACAAGCTTGGTTAATTGAGCCTGTCACAATATAAGCTGCGCCCATATTAAAGGTTGCAAGTGCTGCATCAGGGGTGCCGACACCGCCGCCACAACCGACACGAATAGGGGTTTTGTATTGGTACTCGGCTTGGATTTTATCTTTAAGCGCCAAAATTGTTGGTAATAGCGTCACTAATGGACGGTTATCAGTATGGCCGCCAGAATCGGCTTCTGCTGTCACGTCATCAGCCATTGGCACTAATTGGGCGAGCGCCATTTGCTCTGGGGTGATTAAGCCTTCATCAACCAGTTTTTGCAGCATTTTAGCGGGAGCTGGTTGCATAAACTTACTCGCCACTTCTGTGCGACTTACTTTAGCGATAACCTTGTTGGCGATAACGATTTCACCTTGGCTATCAAGACTTAAACCTGCTGCGCGGTAATAGACAATTTGCGGGGTTAAACCCAAAAATGCTGATGCTTCAACTGTGCGCACTTTATGTTTTAAAAACAGCTCAACACTGCCACGCTCAAGCGCAGGTTCACTTGGGCTGTGAATTAAGTTAAACATGTATGGGCCATTTGGCAATGCGGCCTGAATGCGATTAATGGCTTGTTCAACACGAGATGGAATGAGTCCGGCTGCGCCGAACGAGCATAAAATGCCCGCTTGACCCAGTGCGATAACGAGCTCTTCTGATGAAATACCGTTAGCCATGGCACCAGCATAATAAGCGTATTTAACACCATGAACACGGCGGAAGTTACTGTCACCTAAACTTTGGGTACCTAATGCTGGGGCAAATGCACTAACAGGCAGATCTTGGCTACTGCTAATACTTTCTGTAACCACTTGGGCATTTTGAGAAATACCTAAGCCTTTTTCTGGGTGACTCACTAAATAACAAGCTTGGGTGAGTTCTTTTAATTTATTACCGATAGTGGCAGTGTCAAAGCTGGCATCACTTGGCGCAACTTGCCAAGGCCATGGAGAAAGCTTTTCGTTTTGAGTGCTAATAGTCATTATTATTCCTTTATGCCTCTTCGATACAGATAGCGATATCTTTTACTTCGTAAATGCGTAACCCGTCTTTGCTGAGGTTTGCGTCGCCTACGATGATGCGTTTGCCGTTTTCATCTTTGACTGCACTGATGTGCACATCCAGCGACATTTGTTTATTCAATGGGTTAATTTGGCCACGGTACTTCCATTTGATGTCAGATAAAATCTGGCCAAATTTCGGGTTAGTGAAACCTTTACCTAAGTCTTTGCTGATGGCATAAGTCTGCATTAACTCGATAATGGCTTCAACGCCTAATGAACCTGGCATGACAGGATCTTGATGGAAGTGGAATTGGAAGAACCAATCACTTGGGTCAATGGTGCGAGATGCCGACAAGTAACCTAAACCATTTTTACCACCTTTATCAACGATTTCAGCTTTGTCGATAAAGTTAAGTTGACCGCCAGCTAAGCGATAATGTGGTTGATTAGCGGGAGCATGGAACACGCGAGATTGCTTATCAAGTAAATCAACAGTGATATCAGCAGGGACGTTATTTTCAACATGCCATGGTTGAGTGATACGGCCGTTATCAATACCTAACTGGTTTTTAAGCGCATCGCCTTTAAAGTAGCCAAATACCGCGCTGCCTTTGTAGAAGGGCTCACCGTCAACACTTAAGTCAAATGTGAAGCTTTGAATGATGTTGCTACCAGCAATAACGGTTGATAATAGCTTTGAATCATTAACAATGGTTTTGCCACGTAAATCAACATCACGTAATAGTTCACCACTACCGTCTAAGTTACGGAAGAATAATTCTTCACCTGGGAAGCCTAATGTGGTGCCCATGTAGCCTGAAATAAAGCCGTTTGGTTGCAGTGAAATTTCCATCAACACTGAATAAGGCATGACAGAGGCGTGGCTGTTTTTAGCGAAATACCATGCATCAGTTGGCACTTCATATTCTGCGATACACGATGACGGCTTTTTCAATTCGCCACGTTTACCTTGAATATCAACGATACGAGTCGTTAGCTGTAAATCGCCACATGGTGTGCGCGGTGGAATGAAACCACGGTAAATACTAAAGTCCGGCCCAAAGCAGTTTTCAATATTGCCAGTGGCAAACTCAAACATATGGTACGCAGTGAATGGCAGGGTATCAGGAGTACGATTTGGATAATCAGGCAACACAGGTGCTTCAACATGTTGCAGTGGGATAACACCTTTATTGGTTGGTGCGCTTAAGTCTGGTAATTGCGCCATTAACGGTGCATTTAATGATGCTGGCGTGTTGTGGCTATTGTTCTTTTGGACTGCGCCAGAGGTTGAATGTGTTTCAGAAGAGTCGGCAGTGTAACGGGTACATTCACTTTCTTCTTTAATCATCACCCCAAGGTTTTGGAAGTCTACAACCGCTTTACCATTGAGCAATATTTCAATATTAGCTTTAGCATATGGGCGAGGGTGAGTGCCAATTTCAGTGACTTCCATGCGGTAAGTCAGCTCACCGTGCTGCGGCAGAACTTGACCACGACAACGTACTTTTTGTGAAGCATTCTCTAAAGGCTGGAAGCGACCATTTTCAACCAAGGTGTGCATACCAATGTGCAGCATAAAGAACTGCAATAATTGGCCACAACCTTCAGCCATTAATGAACCAGCCATCACTTGATCGCCCTTAAAGTGACAAGGGAAATACCAATGATTAGGTGCTAATTGTTTATGGCCTTCAATAAAGCCTAAGCCCCAAGCGCCGCCATGGACGTCTAAATTGCCTACTTGCTCAATCATCAAGAATTTTTCAGAGGCAAAACATAACGAGTCTTGCTTACCTGATGCTTGCTGGTGGTTATGGTGTTCGCCAGCAAAACAGCTGCCAATATCGCCATTGAGTAAGTGATGAATTTGACCATAGTCAAACTGGGTCTGAGCACAATGTAATAGTGGTTCAAAACGTGGTTTGTTCGGTGTATTTAACGCCGCTTCACGAGTTTTAATTTCATCTTCGGTGTAAATAACCCCTTTACCGTCATCTAACTCTTGATCGGTAAAGAAGCCAGCACAGCCGCCATCCATTTTTAAAACCATCTTATCGCCGACGAAACATTCGTAAGAGAAGAAGAATAATAATGTCTCGCCATTCTTTGCGAAGTTGTTGATTTTAATGTCGTAGCGCAGTGTGTCACCGCCACGAGGTAAATCGCCTAAGAAAGTCAGCGTACAATCAAGCAAACGGTAAACACGCTCACCTTTGTTTTCAAAATCAATGCCTAAATAACTGATCAACATTAAATCACACTGGCCTGACTCAACAGCAACCGCCCAAGGAATTTGAGCATCGACTAAGTAAGGAGCATCTTCAGGGATGTCATACTCGGTGGTCATGCTACAAGGCTTATATTGGTTCATCGTTGCATCTAACTTAGTGACACGAGATACCAATAAGTAATCAGTTGTCGGTAGGCGAACACGGCGAGAGTAGTTATCAATCACGGCATAATCTGGGCCAAATACTTTGGCAATATCACCTTCGGCATATTCTACTAAATCAGCGTAGTTCCAAATACATGGCTTTTCCGCTGGAATAGGCGCTGTGTACGGCGGCACATTTGCATGATCCGGACGCAAGATTGGCGCAGAGGCTACTGGCTGAGCTAATACATTTTCAGCTTGGACGGGCGCTACAGCTTGTGCAGTCGATTGGGCAATATAAGGCTGACCATTTGCTTGTGCTACCTGCTGTTTTAAAAGCGCATCAGCGACTTTTAAGCCTTGCTCACGGCTCTTTAAAAATGCTAGTTGCGCTTGATGTGCTAACCATTGGTTTTGCTCGAAAGCCGATAAATGTGCTGGTGGCACTTGGCTAACGGTTGCAGCAGAGCTCGTCACTAAAGACGTTTGAGCTGACTGAGCTGCTTGAGCAGTAGGCGTAGCCACCTTGGGTGTAGGGTTAAACTGGGTTGAACGATCAGAAAACGGCATAGAAGTCTCTGTAGTCATTGAATTATTGTTAGCGGACATAGGCGCTGAATTGGCATGAGCTGGGGCGATAAATTGGCCACGGTCATGTAGGTTCATTACAGTAGTAGGTGCAACAGGGTTAAGCTTGGCAACTTTCGCTCGAATACTGTCAATGTTATCCAGTGGCGCATCAACAATATGCTGGTAGATGTCACGACCACCTAAACTGACTTGCTTAACTAGGCTCAATTTCTTGGCCGTTTGCGCTTGTATATCAGTGTTCATACGAGTGCTCATCGCACTTGCTTGTTCAGCATTTTGGCTGATAAGAAGTTGTGAACACTGGTTTTCGCTCAAGGTAGCGATAATGACCTTTTGGTTAGGCTTATTGCTCAGTTTGCTATCCGAGTAAGCGTTCTGCACAGAAGTATTCAATCGAGTTTTCAATAAGCCATGCAATAAGCTGGCAATACCTGAAGCGGCAAAAGTATGTCCGATACAAGATTGCGCTTTGCTGGTGGTCGATTGGCTAAATAGCTGCGATAGCATTTGCGCATTATCAATATTAACCAAATCAGGTGCTTGGTTTAGCTCTAATAAATCAATATCAGTTGCGGCTAATCCAACAGGAGTTAACACGTCATCGCTAATGGTTGAAAGCTGGTCTGTATGACCAAACGCCAAACTGTCGATGGTGCCATAACTATGGGTGCTTGCTGAATCTAGCGTATCTAACGCCCCTAAACCTTGATGGATTAGGTCGCAGTGCTCGCTATCAATAGCGGCTGCTTGCAATACTATTGCGCCAGCGCCTTCACCAATATTGAGTGCTTGATTTGAGCCTGTTTTATCAATGCTTGCCGTTTTCAGTACGATATTTTCAATACTGCCTGACAAGTCAACTGCAGCAATGATGACTGCATCTAAAGGCTCTTGACGAGACTCCATTGCTAGTAAGTTTTGCGCCACATCAATACAGCGGTTAACCGATTGCTCACCGGCTGAAATCGTAAAGGCAGGGCCATTAAAATCCCATAATGATGAGATGCGCGACGCCATAATATTACCGATGAAGCTGGTATATTGATTTAACTTAGCGGCATCTAACACACTGTCCATCGCAATGGTTTCTAATGCTTGATATTCGCTATCAGATAAGCTCACGCCATGAGCTGTTAAGCTGGTTGCAATTTGGGTATGTAAGTTAACGCGGCCGCGGAACTGATGTAGTTCAAGTTCTGTTTCCATTGCAACCAGAACCGCCACTTTGCTACCTGACTCAAGCTTGGCATCATGAATGGCTTCATCTGCTACTTTCATTAATAAAAGTTGCTGTGAGATTAAGCGGTCATCTTCATTAGGTGGCACTTTAAAGCGTAAGAAGTCGAAATCAAATTGATCAATATAAGCGCCCATTGGTGCACTTTGTGCTAAACCAAATTGCTGCAACAACTCAGGGTGTTTGTCTAAGCCTTTCCAGCGTTTAGCGGGCAAAGTCGTAAATGCACTTTGGTTGCTGTTTACCGCAGCGGCAAAGGCATTAACGGTCGACAATGAACCAAAGTGCGATGCCATACCGGTAATATGCATTGGCATTTGCGCATTGATGGTTGTTGCAGGCGTTACACTTGCATTATTGGGCGTGCTGAGCGCAGCATCAGGACTCTTTACAAAGTATGACTCAACCAATAAATGGGCATTACAACCACCAAAACCAAATACTGACACACCAGCATGACGAGCCGTATTACCTGTTTTATCAGGCCAAGGTAGAACATCATTTGGCAAGGTTGCAGGGCCAAACATTTCTGATGGTGATGCAATCGGTGCGCTGATGTTAATACTTGGCGGCAGAACACCTTGGCGCATTGCAAAAATCATTTTCATGATCCCTGGCATACCCGCAGCGGTGAGCAAGTGGCCTAAATTCGACTTAGCAGATCCAATCAGTGGCGTGTTACTGCCTTTGAGTTTGTCGCTAAAAAAGCGCTCCATTGAAGTCAACTCCACTTTATCTCCCAAAGGAGTGCCTGTGGCGTGACATTCAATCACCTCAATGTTATCTGGGCCAAAGTTTTCATCGTGCATGGCAGCATCGGCGTAAGCACGCTCGAACGCTTTAACTTGGCCATCGCTGTTTGGGCTTAATACAAATTGGCCTTTGCCGTCATTTGATAACCCGATACCGCTCACTAGGGCATAGATATGATCGCCATCGCGCTCAGCATCTTCAAGGCGTTTTAGCACTAAAACACCAGCGCCTTCACCGGCAAATAGCCCTTTTGAATTGCTATCAAAAGGCGCTGAAATACCATGGTCAGGGTAGGCATGGAAAATGGAAAAACCCATATTAATAAAGAATGGGTCAGCGCCAGAGACTGCACCAGCAAGCATCATGTCAGCTTTGCCTGTATGTAGGTAATCACAGGCAAGTTTTAATGAGTAAACCGAGCTTGCACAAGCAGCATCAAGGCTTAATTGCGCAGCACCTAAGCCTAGAGCGTCGGCCACTAGTTTTGATGCATTGTGAGCAATGGCGCCGTTAGACAAAGAGGCTGGCGTTTTTTGCTCGCTATATCCTTCACTATCAAATGGCTGCAATGTGAAACTGGGTTGTTGTAGCTTATCTTGCAACGCTTTCTCGACCGCGCTGTGATAAAGCGGCACAAACAACTCATTGGATTTAGCCGTTGGAAACGATAGGGTTCCCATGATAATGCCGGTGCGGTTTAATGCGCCATTGTTTTGTGGGTTTGTTATATCAACACCAGCATCATTCAATGCTTTACGTGCTGTGTCTGTTGCCCATAAAAAACTGTCGTCAAGACCGTTAAATTGCTCGGCAGGAATACGATAGCCATTGGCATCAAAACTGAAGTTTTGAATGTAGCCGCCTTTATCACAATAAAAACGGTCAGACTCACCTTGCACACCTTGATAGTCAGCTGGGTTTGCATTGAGCTTTTGGCTGCTAATTGTGCTTCGAGAGTCTTTTTTGTCTAATAAGTTTTGCCAAAATTTAGCGGGCGTATCCGCATCGGGATACTGAGTCGCTAAACCGACGATGGCAATTTTGGGAACGTTTGATTGAGAACTCAAGATTGTTCTCCTTCTAATTGTGGAGCTAACTGAGCGGCTTGGCTTTGGTGACGGTTTTCGCGAGCAATGCTAGCGGTCAACAAATGGGATAAATTCTCAGTTAGATATTGTAGAGATAAAGGCACTTTATGCGAAATAAGCTGAGCGATACATTTAAGCAGTGCTGTTTGATCATCACCTTTGGCATTGATTGCAATGGCTGACAGTGGCGCGTTTAAATGTGAATCGGTATTAGCTGCAGTGCGAGCAATTTTATCTATCAAGGTACTGGTTTGCCTATCTGCGCCAATTTCAACAAATAAACGTGCACCTAGATGACGAGCATTATTCACCAGTTTAGTGAAGTTCAGTGGCTGACAAAATGTATCTGCAATGGAATTGGCGATGTCCTGACTGGTCAATGAAATAGGCATTTGACTCGCAGCACTAATGAATTTGATGCTACTTGCTTGTGCATCAAGCACATCTTGGTCGTGCAAAGCTTGCTGATAAAACGCTTGAACATTATCACGAATAAGCATGGCGGGTTGCGTGTGCATGGCTGTGACACGATTTGCTGCAATGCCACGTTTACCGATTTGTTTCAATAAGGCTTTACAGCTTTGCTCACAACCCGCTAATACACAGGTATCACCTTGTATAATCGCTAAATAAGCGCGAGGGTAATCGGCAAGCACGGCTTCTATTTCAGTCGGCGCAGCACGCACAACAAAGCTATTCCAAACAATATCTTCACCCTGTTCGAGTTGCCATGCTTGACGGACGCAGTCGAGTCGGCCTGAAATATCAGAGGTGAAAATACTATTAGTTTGAGTGGCTTCAATCATATTGTGAGGCGTTTTCCAGACATCAAGACTGGCCCACATAGACGCTTCACCCATTGAGTAACCCATGGCAAAGTTAGGCTTAATGCCGAAATGCTCAGTGAGCACTTTGGTTAGGATGTAACTTGCGCCTACACCTGCAATAGCCAGTTCACCTAAGCTCATGTCGGCGGTTTTAGCATTTTCCGCATAAATGCTATCAGCTTGCAGCATGGCTTTGACATCACCATCGCGCTCTAGTTGTGCAAATAAAGCTGGAAAGTAGCGCGGCAGTTGAGCAAACATTTGCGGGTATACCGTGCCCACGCCAGGGTAAACAAAACACAGGCCATTATTGCCAAGTACTTTATCTGAAGTGAGATGAAAGCAGCTTCCTGACGGGGTTTTGTGCTCAATGCTTAAGTTGCTTTTAGCTTGAACTTTAACTTCACTTTTTGCAGTTGTCTCAGCTTTATCAATCGCGCTAAGCATGACATTGATTTCACTTACTGCATTAGTCACTGAATTTGCCATAACGACAGCCGATAAAGGCTGGGTCTGATCAAATTGCTTTAGCTGGCTAAGCATGAAGGAGATAGCTGTGCTGCTACTCTTGTCATTGTGATCAGGCAGCGCTGCCAATTGAGTGCTTAATTGTTGCAGCTGCTGTTTCATCGACCCAAGGTCATTGGCTGATACAGGCAAAAATAGTCGATTTTCATCTACCAATGAACTTGCTTGAGCAAGCTCAGTGCCTTGGACAAAGACTGCACAGTGTTGCTTAAAACCTTCACTAAAATTAAAGCTGACAACGCGATTTTGGTGCATTTCAGTAAACCAGTATTGAGCATCAGTTGGCTGATTTGCTGAAACTGCATTTGGCACACTGCGAGTTGCAATGCTGCCTATCAGCATAACCAACTGGGCAAACTTATCTTTATAACAAGTTAATTGAGTCGCATCGACCTGAGTAGGTTTAATGTGTGCACGCTTGGCTTGAGCTAAAGCCGCATTTATTGCACTTGGCATATCATCAGCTTCACCCATACCGGTTAAGTAGGCATGAGGATGACAACGATGTTTAGCCGCCACAATCGCTGGCATCATTAATAAACGATACGGTAATTCAGGGTGACTGAGTAAAACCGTATGTTGCTGTTCGATATGGATGATGGCTTGAGCAAAATAGTCATTAAAGCTAAGTGCTGTATTAACAGAACTTTCACTCACAACATGTTCACTCAAACTCGCATCTAAGCTTGATACATCGATATCAAGATCAATTGCTGAAGCGCCAATGACTTCAGCTAAAGAGCAAGGCTTAATCGCTACAAAGTTATTGGCACTAAAATCATTGCCTGAAGATGTTGCGAATGAGACTTGCTCATTCGCAACTAGCTTTAAAGCAATTCGCATGCTTTTAATGGCAGACGTTGAAGGAGACAGTTGATTACTCACACAGACTCCTGCAAGTCAGCAATAGCCTTAGCAGGGGCTAAAAATGCCTCATTTAAGCTTTTGCTGATGGTCGTTTTTGCGCTTAGCATAGTGCAGCTTAAGCGGCCATCTTGGTGATAAAGTGCAATATCAGCCGTTAACGAGCGGCTGGTACTTTTAAGCACATTCAACACTAAATAACCTTTATCGCCTGAGGCGAATGGGGCGTAAGTGGTTAATTCACCAATGGTTGACGGTAAGCTTGCAGCATCGTGTTTGATACGTGCCCACACTAACATGGCTTGTAAAAGTAAATCTTCAGCAAAAGCCTGACTACCACCTAACGCTATTTTCGGTGTAAAGCTTGCGCAATCTATAGCGTTAACTTGAGGCAACTCAACTGAACAAACCAATTGCTCATCGTTGGCAATTAACAACTGCTTTATTCCTTGCAGGCGAGGGCCGTGGAATAAACTGCCATTGCTATACAACTCACTATCAGTGCTAATGACTTTGCCTGAGCTTGCTAATTGCTGCGCATTTTTTGCCGCTGCAGGTAGCGTGGTTGAAACCGCTTCTTTAGCAACTTTCTCATTAATAACCTTCTCGTTAACAACCTTCTTGTTAACTACTAGGTTTGCTTGATACTGAGGTCTTAGCAAGCTATCAACGGCATCACTTTGCATACGGCTAGCAATCAGTGCTTTTAAGCCTGATTCAGTTTGCGTCAATGTCAGCGTTAATACTTGTGGTTCTTTAGTCTCGAAAATAATGCCTTTCAGCAATTTATAATCTTGAACCGTCACAGGCAGACCACACAATTGTTGCGCTGTTTCACGCATCCATTGTATGGCGCACACTGTCGGTAGTACTGGGTTACCCGCGATGCAATGATCTTCAAGGAAGGGCATTGCAACTGGGTTTAGTACACGTTCAACAGTAACCGCGTTGTTGACAACACGGTTAGCAGGAGTAGTAAAAGAAAGAATCAGCGAACCCTCGGCATTAAGCGAAGAGTCCGCATTAAGCTTTTTTACAGCTGCGCCTGTTTTATCTGCTGAGCTTGAGCCCTGCATGCTTGAACCAATTAATAACTGCACGCCCGACTCAGACAATAGACTGTGAGCAAACAAGTTTGCGCCTTTATCGAGTGGAATAACGTATACACCGCGCTCAACAAACATTTTCTTCAATGCTGAACTGACCATTCCGCCATCCCAAGGGCCCCAGTTAAAGCTCATTACTTTAGCTTGCGGGTAGTTAGCTGCAAGTTGAAGTGCTGTCTTGTTGAGGATCTCATTAGACATTGAGTAGTCACTTTGGCCAGTATTGCCATAGAAACCGGCTGCTGATGAGAACATAGCAACCAGTTTTAACTTGCTTGCATCAATCGCATTGATGATGCCTGCAAAGCCCGACACTTTAGTGCCATATACACGGCCTAACTCAGCTAAGGTTTTGTCTTGAATGTGTTTATCAGCGAGTACACCAGCACCATGAATGATGCCTGTAATCGGTTTAACACCTGCAAGAGATTGTTTGATGGCGGTATCTGAGCTGACATCCATGCTGATGTACTCAGCACTTGCACCGACAGCTTTAAATGCGGCTAATGAGCGATCAATTTCTAAACTGCTGGTAATCGGCCAAACTAAGGCATCAATTTGCTTAGGTGTTGGCTTGTTACCTTGAGATTGAATAAATCCGATAGCAGCAGCTTTTAACTGACTTGTGTTTACTTCACTAACGTTAGGCGCAGTCGCTATGACACTCTTTGCCCAAGTTGGTAAATCACCGGCTAAATGCTCACTGCGACCAGCAAGGATAAAGTGCGACTGAGTTTGTTTGGCAAGAGTAAGGGCACATTCAAATGTGACACCTTTAGCACCACCAGTGACCAATACAGTATCTTCACTGTTTAAAGATGTGGTTTGGTAACGGGTTTGAGCAGTTGTCGTTGCTGAGAGTGTATGACGACCTTGGTCGCTAATACCCACTTCAGCTGTTGCTGTATCAACATCAAATAACTCTGCAATAACGGCTTGTGCTAACTCGACAGCTTCAAAGCTTGGGGTAATATCCAATGCTCTACAGAACACAGTTGGCCACTCATGACCTAATGTTTTAGTTAAACCTGATAATGCAGCTTGGTTTAGCTCAGCCTTTGCAAGCTCGTTATTGTTTAAGTAACCGAATCCACCATCAATGCGGCTAACAGTCATAAAGCTTACGCGCTCAGTTTTAGCCAGTTCAGCAAATGATTGCTGAAGGTGTTTAGCCATCAAGAAAGCTTGCTCTACAGCTACAAAACCTGCATCACTTAATGGCAAAGCACCTTGTGCTGCTAGTTGAGGTTGCAGGTGAACAAAACCGGCAATCTTATGCTGCTTGCTAATTTGAGCAATGATATCGCTAATCGCGTCGTCATTGACCGCAGATAAAGTGAAGCTGGCAATATCACTGCTCAGCGGTGATTGCGAAGATGTCACTGACTCAGGACTACGAATAACGGCGACGGTTAGGCCTGTTGCTACTAATTTTTCAGCTAAAACACCTGCGTTATGGCCGTCATCATTGATAACGATACAGGCGTCTTTTGAAAAACCGTCAACTAACTTATCCGCCGCTGGTAGCTTTTTTAGCGCAACTTCCTGATGAGGAGGTAAGTCAGTTGCTAACTCAGCTGCGGGTGCAGATTGAGTTTCAACGCTCGCTTGCTTTTTGTTCATAGCGCCTGCGGCTGGCAGTTTAGCGCCCATATAAGATACGATTTCGCCTAGGGTGCGACACTCTGCTAAATCTTCAGGATTTAATTCAGGTAAGCCTGGTAGCTCGTCTTGAACCGTCCCTAAAATTTCAACACGCTTGATCGAATCGATGCCTAAATCCGCTTCCATATCCATGCTTAATTCAAGCATTTCAGTTGGGTAACCGGTTTTTTCAGCAACCACAGTCATCATTGTGCTTTGAACTTGCTCTGCTGTTAATGCTGACGAGGCGCTCAGGGCTGTTTCTGGGGTTGAGGCAGCTACTTGAGAAGCGCCTGCTGCGGCCTGTGTATTAGCGCCTGCGGCGGGTAGTTTACTCCCCATATAAGATACGATTTCACCTAGTGTACGACACTCAGCTAAATCTTCAGGGTTAAGCTCTGGTAGCGTAGGAAGTTCATCTTGAACTGTACCTAAGATCTCAACTCGCTTGATTGAATCGATGCCTAAATCCGCTTCCATATCCATGCTTAATTCAAGCATTTCAGTAGGGTAACCTGTTTTTTCAGCAACTACAGTCATCATCGTGCTTTGTACTTCTTGTGCGCTCAAGGCTGTTTCAATACTTAAACCTGATTCTGGTGTGACTGTGTGAGTCGCATCTGCAGTATTGCTGTTCATAGCGCCTGCGGCGGGTAGTTTACTCCCCATATAAGATACGATTTCGCCAAGAGTACGACACTCAGCTAAATCTTCAGGACTTAGCTCTGGCAGTGTTGGTAATTCGTCTTGAACTGTACCTAGAATTTCAACACGTTTGATTGAATCGATGCCTAAATCCGCTTCCATATCCATGCTTAATTCAAGCATTTCAGTCGGGTAACCAGTTTTTTCAGCAACCACAGTCATCATCGTGCTTTGAACTTCTTGTGCGCTTAAACCTGATGCTTGAGCAGCTACTTGAGAAGCGCCTGCTGCGGCCGGTGTATTAGCGCCTGCAGCTGAAGTTGTAGGAAGCTTAGAATTCATATAGTCAACAATTTCACCAAGTGTACGACACTCAGCTAAATCTTCAGGACTGAGTTCAGGCAGTGTTGGCAGTTCGTCTTGAACAGTACCTAAAATTTCAACACGCTTGATTGAATCGATGCCTAAATCCGCTTCCATATCCATGCTTAATTCAAGCATTTCAGTTGGGTAACCGGTTTTTTCAGCAACGACTGTCATCATAGTGCTTTGAACTTCTTGCGCACTTAACCCCGTTGCTACTTGAGCAACGCCTGCGGCGGTACTTGTAGGCAATTTAGAGCCTTCAGCTGGTAACTTAGAGTTCATATAAGATACGATTTCGCCAAGCGTGCGACATTCAGCTAAATCTTCAGGGCTTAGCTCTGGCAGTGTTGGCAGTTCGTCTTGAACTGTACCTAAGATCTCAACTCGTTTGATGGAATCGATGCCAAGGTCAGCTTCCATATCCATGCTTAATTCCAGCATTTCAGTTGGGTAACCTGTTTTTTCTGCAACGACTTCTAGCATGGTATTCAGAACTGTTTCAGCGCTAAGGCCTGGTGCTGAAGCCGAAGACTGAACTGGTGACGCAACTGGGGCAGAACCAGCAGCTGTTAGCTGAGAGCCTTCAGCGGCACTTGCAGGAAGTTTAGCGCCTTCAGCGGGTAGCTTGGAGTTCATGTAGTCAACGATTTCACCAAGAGTACGACACTCAGCTAAATCTTCAGGGCTTAGCTCTGGCAGTGTTGGTAGTTCGTCTTGAACAGTACCTAAGATTTCAACACGTTTAATTGAGTCGATGCCTAAGTCTGCTTCCATATCCATGCTCAATTCAAGCATTTCAGTTGGGTAACCGGTTTTTTCAGCAACCACTTCTAGCATAGTATCCAGAACAGTTTGTGTGCTCAGGGCTGTTTGTGAGCTCAGGGCTGTTTGTGAGCTCAGGGCTGTTTGCGCGCTCTGAACTGTTCCTGCGCTTAAGCCAGCAGGAGCAGTTACTGCAGAATCTGTTACTACAGGAGCGGCTACAGGAGCAGGTGCTTTAATTGGTTCAACACGTGGGGCTGGAGCGGCCATCGCTGCAGGTTTAGCTGCAGGTGTGGCCTTTACTACTGGCGTGTTTACGGCAGGAGTTTGTACAGGAGGTGCTACTTTCACCGCTTCAACTACTGGTGAATTAACGTCTGGCATATTAACAATTGGTGCGTTAACAACAGGAGCAGTAACAGGTGTTTGACCCGTTAGCATGTTTAATGCATTTTGGCTTGCCTGAGCTTGCTGCTCTAAAAACAGGGTGTGACTTTGCAGCGTTTGTGCTTGATGCTGATGGAATAACTCAATCGAGCGTTGCAAGCTTTCAGGAATAGCTTGGCCTGCAGCAACCATTTTACTTTGCTCTGCCATCAAGTGAGTAAAGGTGTCACCGTATTGTTGTGGAATGGCCAAGAATTGTTGATGCAGTTCAGCGGCTTGTTGCTGTGCATTAAAGAACGCTTCTAAACTGCCTGAAGCAGGAGTAGCCTGAGCTGATGCATGAGGTGCTATTGCTTGAGGCGCTGCGTTAGACACTGTTGTTGCGCCAGATGTGGCAACTTCAACATATTCAGTTTTAATGACTTCTTTTTCCACGATCTTCTCTACTACTTTTTCAACAGGTTTTTCGATAACTTTCTCAACAATTGTTTCGACAACTTGAGAGGTTACTTGGCCTGTTGCTAATGATTTTTCCATCTTGGCACGAGTAGGTGCACTGATGTGGTTGGTTGCATTGAGTTTAACGTTCATGCCTTTTGGTACCGCAGGAGCTGCGATTTCAGCTTGATAAGGGTCAATGCTTGAGAGTGGCGCACCTAAAACGCTAAGTTGCATAGCTGCAACACGAAGTTGCACATCACTGTTGCCCTTAGGGTTTGGATTGATACTGATAACGGATACCGCTTCAGCTTTATTACCTAGGGTCGCTTCAACCAGTTTTTGCAGAATGTTCTTAGGGCCGAACTCGACAAATACGCGCGCTCCCGCATCGTACATATTGTTCAGCTGATCAGTAAAACGAACTGATTGCAGCATATGTTGCTTGAAAGCGGCTTTAATTGATTTAGCGTCACTTGGGTGTTTGTCACCAGTGGCATTTGAGAACAGGTCGACTTTGCTCGCCGTGAACTTAGCTTTATCAATGGCTTTAGCAAATGGCTTTTGCGCATGCCCCACAAGTGGTGTGTGGAAGGCGCCAGAAACAGGTAGCGCGATAGCTTTAAAGCCTAAAGCAGCAATGGCTTTAGCTGCATCGGCGCAGCTTTGTGTTGGGCCTGCAATAACTAGCTGAGTGGCTGAGTTGTAGTTAGCCACCTTAACGCCTTCAAACTCGCTAATGCAGCTTTCTAATTTAGCGATGTTATCGCTATTTGCAGCATCATTTTCATTAGCTGACAAGATAATGGCGTACATCGTGCCTTTATCTAATTCATTGCCATCTTTATCAACTGCTGATGCGGCCATTGAAGCGCCGCGAGCATAGGATAATTGGTAGTAGTCGTCATTAGAAATAACGCCAGCAGCGCAAAGAGCTGAAAGCTCACCAAAGCTGTGACCTGCAAACATATCTGCGCTAAAACCTGATTGAGTAAACAGTTGGTATTGGCTCATGCTCATTACACCAATGGCGCTTTGCGCGTTATCAGTGCGGGTGAGTAAAGCTGCTTGCGCATCTTTATCTGCTTTTTCAAAGGCTGGAATTGGGAACATCACTTGCGATAATGGCGTTTTATCAAAGCTTGCAAATACCTTGTCGGCTTTGATTAATTGCTGGCGCATTTCAGGGAAGTGACAAGCAACATCAATCCCCATGTTGACGTACTGAGAACCTTGACCTGCAAATAATGCTGCTACTTTCGGTGTGTTAGCTGCTTTTTTACCTTTAGTCGTCTTTTGGTTGGCATTAATCGTGATGAGCGCAGATGAGCGATAGCTCGTACCTGATGGTAATTGCCATGCTTCAGCGTCGTTACTTAGCTGCTTTAACGCTAAACCAAGTTGAGTGGTTAATTCATTAAGGCTTGAGACCACAAGACCCAAACGGGCTGCTGAAGTATCTAAAGTGCGAACAGCATATAGTTTAGCAATGCGGGCAAGTTCAGCTTGTTCGGTGCTGCTGTTATCTGTGCCTTTAAGCGCGCTGATGTCAGCGTTAAGCTTGTTGATTTCTGCAATGAGCTCAGCTTTATTGTCAGCGCTAATCAATAAGCTTTGTGCTACTTGGCGCTGACGATATTTCTCATCACGGCTGTGCTCTGGGCTGTATTCTTCTAGTACTAAGTGGAAGTTTGTGCCACCAAAACCGAACGAACTTATACCAGCTCGGCGTGGTGTGCCATCAGGGCGAGGCATCCAAGGGCGAGTTTCAGTGTTAATGAAAAACGGTGAATCCTCAACATTAAGCTTAGGGTTAGGCTTAGAGACGTTGATGGTTGGCGGCAGCACTTTATGATGCAGTGCTAACGCCGCTTTAATCACACCCGCGGTTCCCGCAGTTGATTTAGTATGGCCCACTTGTGACTTAACTGAACCTAAAGCAATGTGTTGCTTGGTTGAGTCATTCTCACCAAATACAGATTTAAGACCATTAAATTCTGCCACATCACCCGCTGCAGTGCCTGTTCCGTGAGCTTCAATTAAGCCAACGGTTTCAGGTGCAAAGCCGGCGTCATCATAAGCACGCTTCAGCGCTTTAGCTTGGCCTTCAGGTCGAGGTGCATAAATTGATTTGAACTTACCATCAGATGAAGCGCCGACCCCTTTAATGACTGAGTAAATACGGTCACCGTCACGTTCAGCATCTTCAAGACGTTTTAATGCCACCATGCCAATGCCTTCACCAATCATCATGCCTTTTGAGTCGATATCAAATGGCTGAATCGTTTCATTGGTGGTAAACGCTGGGGTTTTTGAAAAACTCATGTACATCGATGGCGAGTTATCGGTACACACACCACCTGTGATCATCATTTCACTGCGGCCTTCAACCAGTTCGGTTAAAGCCATTCGCATTGCCGCAAGTGAACCTGCACATGCTGCATCAACCACACAGTTCATGCCGCCTAAGTCAAAGCGGTTAGCAATACGACCAGCAATAACATTACCAAGCGATCCTGGGAACGAGTTTTCTTCCCAGTGAATGTATTGGTCTTGGAACTTTTTGATCAACATATCGCTGTCGGCATCGCTTAGACCACTGCTTTTAAATACTTTTTTAAGCACAGGGTATTGCAGACGTGCTGTTAGGCTGGCATTAATTTTTTGGCCACCACCCACACCCAGCGTAATACCAATTTTATCGGTATCGTACTCAGAGGTAACGCCCGCATCTGCAAGCACTTCTTTGGCAATCACTAATGACAATAATTGCGAAGTATCGGTCAGTTCTAGGATATTTGGCGGCAGGCCAAATTCCATTGGGTTAAAGTCCACTTCAGGGATAAAACCACCGCGTTTACAGTAGCTCTTATCTGGGGTGCTCTTGTCAGCATCAAAGTAATCTTCAGCGCGCCAGTGGGTATCAGGTACTTCGGTAATAGCATCAATTTTTTCGCTGATTAAGTCCCAAAACTTATTCAGGTAACGAGAGTTGGCAAAGATACTGGCCATGCCGACAATGGCAATAGGCATGTCTTTAAGACGTTTATTCAGTCTTGTATCTTGCGACTCGTTATTATCTTGAGAGCTAGTCTCAGGATTTGTAGGGGCTTGGCTCATTTTGAGTCTCCAGTGTTCAGCTGATCCTTAGCTGATTTATTTTTTTGGTTTGCCGCTTCCGTGGATTGTAAAACTGTTGCGCCAGGAAAGCGGGCTAAAAAGGTGTGGTAATTTTTGACTAATAACTTACGTAAATGAAACGGGCCGTGCTTTAACACATAAGCGATATAACGATTTGTCGCTTGTGTGTGATTGTCTTGATATATGTCGAGATACACCCAGTCGGTTGCAAAGTCGACACCGAGCAAAATGGAATAACTGTCAGCTTGAGTGAGTTGAGGTGGAATCGTTAACGATACAACCTGTACAACGTTATCTGGTGTCGCCTCAGGTAATGCAAGGGTTTTAGCGAGCGTTTCAGGGTTCAGCGTATAAGTCGCTACATCTGTACCCTGAACAATAGGCAGCTGATTAAAATAACGCTCAGGCACATGAGGGCTTTCAAATTCATCTAGTTTTGATATGCCGTAGCGCTTTAAACATCGGGCTAAACCAGAGCGAGAGACGTTAGGGTTGATAAATTGTTGTGTGACGTGAAGCAATCTATCCAGTGACATTTTTAATTGATAACGAAGTCCCACAACCACGTATTCTTCCATTGGTGAAAGAGTGGTTTTCAAATGATGTGGAGTATTGGGCGTATCACTGATTGAGTCGCGCTTGCGCCACTTTCTGACAGTGGCTTCCGAGATATTAAGAATCTTAGCCAATTGACTAACACTGAAATCAGAAGTCTGAATAAATTGACGCATTTCAGGAGTCGTTGTTGCATTGCGATGGCGAACAGGGGCCATCGCAACATCGGTTTCTGATGTGGCTTTCTTAGCGGCTGTTTGAGTTACAGCGTGAGCTTTTCTATTTGCGGTCATTTAAGGACTGCCATAGTTCGATGAATACTCCGTACAATCTGTTGGGACTCGGTATAAAAACGTGAAGATTAACGTTTGTTCATCTTCAAAATTAGCGTTTTAGCACAATCGAGCATGCAGAGTACCTGAGGTTTCGGGTCGATACAATCACCCGAAACTAATTAATCACTGATACGACCAGAATTAGCTAACACTTGTAAGCCGAATGGGTGATTTTGTTATAAAAAACGTTGCCGATGTAAACACTGATCTAGGTCAATTCATCTGAGTTGTTAGCCCCGTATACTATTTTTATGCGCAATAAATAGCCAAACGTAAACAAAGTTAGACAAAAATATGGAAAGTTTAATAATGTGAAAACAGGAGGCCATTATGGCTGAGTTTACTACTGAGCAAACCCGTAATTTGGCTGTGCTCGGACATGTTGGAGCAGGCAAATCATCCTTGCTTGAAGCATTGCTGTATAGAGCTAAGGCAATATCGTTAAAAGGCAGGGTCGACAAGGGCACAAATCATGCTGATTTCACTGCCCAAGAAAAATCCCACCGTCACAGTTTAGAGCCTTCATTTTTACACCTTCAGTATCAACAGCATCATATCAACTTTATCGACACGCCTGGCTTACCTGACTTTTTCGGGCGAGCCTTATTACCTTTGCCTGCCGTTGAGTCAGTTTTGTTAGTTATTAATGCCGCCGTTGGCATAGAGTCTGTGACTAAACGTGCTTTTGAAGCTGCAAGAGCGCAAGGTAAAGCGGTGATTATTGCCATTAACCACCTCGACAGTAATCTCACGCGAGTGTCAGATGTGATGATCGACATTCAGCATCAATTTGGACACCGATGTTTACCGGTTAACTTACCCAGTGCCGATGGAAAAGCCGTTGTTGATTGTTATTTACATTGTGATGAAAGTGCAGAGACGTTATTTAGTCAACCTGCTAGTGCTAGAGATGAGCTAGTTGATACGGTACTTGAAGAAGATGAAGCGTTAATGACCTTGTATTTAGAGCAAGGTGAGTCGTTAACGCCTCAGCAGCTTCATGCTCCGCTAGAAAAAGCACTCAGAATGGGGCACTTAGTGCCAGTCTGCTTTACAAGTGCAGAACAAGATATTGGGATTAGCTCATTGTTAGAAATGCTGATCAAACTCATGCCAAGTCCACTTGAAGCTAATGCGCCACAATTTACGAAAGGATTTGGTGAACAGGCGACACCAGTAACAGTAACACAAAAGGCAACAGATCATGTTTTAGCCCATGTGTTTAGCGTTTCAATTGACCCATTTTTAGGAAGACTGGGCGTATTTAGGTTGTATCAAGGGACGCTGAATGTTGGCATGAAGCTGTTTATTGGTCAAGGCCGCAAACCTTTCAAAGTCTCTCACTTAATGAAGCTTCAAGGCGATAAACAAATTAATGTATCCCAAGCGTTTCCTGGCGATATTTGCGCTATTGCAAAATTGGATGCATTAAGTGTTGGTTCTGTACTACATGATAGCCATGATGAAGATGAATTTCATTTACCAGAACTGGAAGTGCCGCAACCTATTTTTGGCCTAGCTGTATCAGCCAAACGTCGTGGTGATGAACAAAAGATCTCCGATGTTCTCAATAAACTGGTCGCTGAAGATCCAAGTTTACACATCACTCGAAGTGAAGTTGAAGGGCAAACCGTATTGCAAGGTCAAGGGGATTTGCATTTAAAAATTGCGCTTGAAAAAGCGCAAAATATGTTCCACCTCGACATGGATACTGATACGCCGGCGGTGGCTTATCGAGAAACCATCACCGAGAAAGCACAATGCCGTTATCGCCATAAAAAACAATCAGGCGGATCTGGCCAATTTGGTGAAGTTGAATTAGCCATAGAGCCACTTGAGCGTGGTGAAGGTTTTGAGTTTATTTCGAAGGTGGTTGGTGGCTCGGTGCCAAGTCAATATATTCCAGCAGTAGAGAAAGGCGTGCGAGAAGCCATGCTAGCCGGTGAGTTAGGTGGCTATCCATTACAAGACATAAAAGTCACGTTATTGGATGGTAAACACCACAGTGTAGACTCTAAAGAAATTGCTTTTGTGATGGCGGGTAAAAAAGCTTTTATAGAAGCAGTATCGTTAGCAAAACCTGTAATGTTAGAACCATTAGTTGATATGAGCATTTTAGTTGGGCAAGAGCATGTCGGCGAAGTGACAGGTGACATTAGCGCATCTAGAGGCATTATTTGTGGAACGCAGGCCAATGCCAATGGACTTGTTGAAGTCAGCGTTGAAGTGCCACTTGCCAATGTCAGTAGCTACTCTTCAAAACTTAAATCTATGACAGGTGGAGAAGGTCAGTTTTCAATGCAGTTTAGCCGTTATGATGTTTTACCTAAAAAGGCGGTAAAAGCACTGGTAGATTGATTGGCAAATACTTATTGAAATAACAGATGATATGCAAAGGGTTAAGGATGGCTTAACCCTTTTTATTTGTCTGAACCTTCCATTATTGGTTTAAACCTTAGATGACATTTTCAATCAACATTGTTTATGTGTTGAATTTATGTGTTGAATTAGCGACCTAGAACAAGCGACAATGTCTTATTGCAATTATAAATGCGAGTTTAGTTTGAGCCCTTTACCCACGATTCAATTATTTTTTTGTCCTTTAGATACCAATTTATTAGATGAGAAAACCGTCTCTACAGTGCGTTCATGGTTATCTGATGCTGAGATAAATAAAGTGGATCGTTTTATTCAACGCACTGCTCAACAGCAAGGGTTAATGGTGCGTGGGTATTTGCGCAGCGTATTATCGAGCTTTGCAAATATCGAACCAGACGATTGGCAATTTGAGTATGGTGAGAAGGGCAAACCTAGGCTATCGGCTGTGCAATATAAACAAACAGGCTTACAGTTTAATTTAAGTCACAGTGGTAACTGGTTGCTTATTGGTGTCATTCACTCCAAAGAGGACGCTTCAATGCCCATTCAATTGGGGGTCGATATTGAACGCCGCCGAGAAAGCACGAATATCCATTCAATTTTACATCACTATTTTTCAAAACCAGAAGAAACTGCATTATTGGCGTTACCTGAAAGTCAGCAGCGTGAGCGATTTTTCGATTTATGGGCACTGAAAGAATCTTATATTAAAGCAAAGGGACTGGGACTGGCCTTGTCGCTTAAATCGTTTGCATTTGACTTATCTGCGCCGAGCTTAGCTAACCTAACATTAGATGATCAGTTGTTGCCAATTCAGCATGATATTTCACTTAGCTTATTGAAGCCTATAGACGTTGATGAGCTTGAACAGACTAATGATGTTGAGTCTTGTTATGAAGTCTCACCTTTATGGCAATGTTGTTTAGGTAAGCTTAATCATTCATACCGATTTGCTGTGAGTGTGGGCGAGTTCGCTTTTGGCGAAAAGCCATTAACACTTCAATTAAAGGCAAAAAAAATCAGCTGGCATGAACAAATAAAAATGTTCATAAAAACCAACTGATTTATCGAACTGTTAAGGTTTTTGGATGTTTAACTGCTAATCAAAAACGGCTTATCAGAACAATCTTCCCTCACTTGTCTTAGTCGGTCATTGTCGCTTTAAACTCTCATGCCATTACTCTTGGTAAAGTAGTGAATATCAGCATAGAAGCAGAGTGAAAAACTTTGCAGCCGAATTTCGTTAAGTTATGAGCTAATGAGTATGCTGTAGCGGTACGATTTCAAAATCAGGATTGAATTGCACCAATGTTGATGCAATTTTGGCAAATGCTAATTTATCACCTTGCATACTCGCAGCTCCTGATTGCATTAGCGCTTTCATATCTGCTTTACCTAATAATATTGCCACGACATCAGACTTATTAATTGTCAGTGTGGCATCGGCTTTTTTGGCCTTGTCTACTCTGATATTACTCAAGTTTCCGTTACTTAACTCTACAAAGAGCGTGTCAGTTTTATCGCCGCTTTGTGTCACTACATTTAAAGTGATATTACCAAGTTCAGCAGCTTTTATACTGTCAACTTTAACCGCAAGGAAATCGAACAAGGTCGACGTATCCATTTCGCTGATAACATCAGCGGATGCGGATTTAGGTGCGCCAGGTTTTATGCCAATACGTAACTCTTGCGCACCGGTTAAGTAAATATTTCGCCAACCAGCTCCTTCGGCTTGGTAGCCAAGTTGCTCATAGGTATCGGCAAGTAATTCTCGGGCTTGGGGGTGTTGTGGTTCGGCCATGACCACCTTATTTAATGCAGTGGCGACAAACCGATACTCGCCTTGATTGAAGTCTGCTTGCGCTTTTGATACTACATTGTTGGCGCCGCCCATATATTCTACAAACTTAATTGCTTCAGCCTTTGTAGGTAAGGGGTTTAAGTTGGCTGGGTTCATATCAAAATAGCCTAAATACATGTTGTACACAGCTTTAGCGTTATGGCTGTATGTACCGTGATAACCATTGGTGTACCATTCGTCTTGGACATTTTGTGGAATGGTTTCCATGATTGCATCACCAATATCTTGTATTACCACACCTTCATTGGCTAAACGTAAAGATTGATTATGAACGAGGCCATAATTATCTCGCTGCATGCGAAGGTAATGATTAATTTCTTTATTTCCCCATACCGGCGCAGAATGTGAAGCAAATAGTACCTGAACATTTTCGCCAAATGCATTAATCATCTCGTTAATGTCTTTGGACCATTTTAATGCGTCGCGAACTTTAGCGCCTCGTAAGGTATAAATATTGTGCATACCATCATATGTTAATTCGCCTGACCATAGCGCCTTCATAGACGGTATATAGGTGATCATTTCACTGGCAGCTTCAGTGCCAGATGCATCCATAAAGACCATTTCAAGACCATCAATGGTCAAGGTTTCCCATTTGCCTTGATGATGAAGTTCATAATCAGGTTTGACGTATGTGATTTCGCCTTTTGATAAACCTTTTGCTAACGCTGCATCGACAATTCCGTGATTGTGTTTATCGAGTGTAACGCCGTATTGGTAAGCCGCTCGACGGCTCATGACATTACCCGCGAGTACATTTTCATCCACTATCTCTTGGGTAATATTATATGAACCATACACTTTGACATCAGGGTAGCGTTCCTGAACGCCACGGGCACCGCCGAAATGATCTGCATGACTGTGAGAGTAAATCATTGCAACAACAGGTAAATCTTTGCCCTCAGGCAAGTGAGCAAAAGCAAATGTTAATGATTGCTGAACAGCTTCTTTAGTTAATAAAACGTCATATACAATCCAACCCGTTTTACCTCGAATAAGGGTTAAGTTAGATAAGTCAGTGCCTCGCACTTGGTAAATGCCATCAGTCACTTTATAAAGTCCGTCTGGTACCATATTAAGTTGAGCTTGGCGATATAACGAAGGGTTGACTGAATCAGGAAGCGTGTCACTGATAAAGTTAAATTCTGCACGCAGTATCTTGGCGGTGGCTTCATCAAAAGAGGCAATTTTATGTCGACTAAAGCGCTCAAAAGCGGATTTATCTTCGAACGGTAACTTTTGTGCTATGGCTTTGTTGTGCTCTGCGGTAATGGGCGTCGCAGGCTTACCCTGGTAGTCAAGACTGATGTGGTCATGTTCGTGCTGCGCAGCAGCCACTGCATTGGTAAATGATAAACTGATGACTAAAGCAACTCGTGTTTTTCTCATGTAAGCCTCGGGTACTTTTTATTGTTAAAGATAAGTTATCAATAAAAAGCCCAAATATAACTATAGCTAAAAATGGTTAATACATTTACTGTGTGAATGTATTTGGCGATATGTATTATGGGAGAAGTGATGAAGCAAGAGAACTTAGCGTCTGATGCGCTCATGCAACAACAATTACGTAAGTTGGATCTTAACCTTATTAGAGTGTTTTGCTGTGTATGTGATTATCAATCTATTACGCTTGCAGCGGAGCACCTTGCATTAACTCAGTCGTCAGTCAGTAATGCTATCAATCGGTTTAAAGCGGTTGTGGGTGTTGAACTATTTATTAGACAAGGAAGAGGGATCGCTCTCACTGCGATTGGTCAGCACTTGCACCGACAGTTAAGTTCGCCACTCATCGAAATCGAACAATGCATTAATAGCGTTAAAGCTTTTGACCCTTCGTTGTCAAAACGGGTATTTCATGTCAGCGCTAATGAATCAATTATTGATTTGATTGAAGCAGATATCGAAAAGTCACTGACGAATAAAGGCGTTGAAATCATTTTTACAGAAGCGATTTTAGATGAGGGTAATTTATATCAAGCCCTTAAAAATCAGCAAATTGATTTAGCGCTAGATATTGTTGCGCCAACTGAAGCGAGCTTTACCAGTAAGCAAATTGCCACCGAAAAGCTTGTTTGTGTTGCTAGGGCTGAGCACCCGCAATTTAAACATGGAATTGATGAAGTGTCTTACTTCGCGGCTAAGCATCTGTTTTATCGACTTCATCGTCATAACCAGCGAGTTGCAGAGATGATTTCAACAGACCATTTACCTGAACGATATATGTATGGTGAAAAATCCTCTTTACTGACGATGTTATCTGGCGTGAGTAAATCCGATGCCATTTGTATTGCGCCTTATACCTACGCGAAAAACTATCAATCTATTTTTAATTTAATTTTGATGGACTTGCCTTTTGAAAGCCAAGTGATTTCGATTTACAGTATTTGGCCAACACGTAATCATCAAGACCCTGCGATAAAGTGGTTACGAGAGCTGGTGGAGTCTGCGATGGAGAAAGTGTATTTAACCAAGAACTAGTAAGGTAAGCCGATAAATGAATAGCCCCGTTTTAAGGGTTATACGAGGTTAGGGTTTATTACTGAATCTAAGTTATTAAGTTCAATAACGTCGCCAGCACGCATATCATTAATTTGTATATCACCAATTCTGACCCTAACAAGCCTTAATGTGGCAAAGCCAACGGCAGCGGTCATTTTTCTGATTTGACGGTTTTTACCTTCAGTTAATGTGATTGAAACCCAGCTGGTGGGGCCATGTCTTGGATCGCGGATTTTTTTACCGCGTGAGGGAAGCATTGGCTCTGCGTTTAGCTTGAATGCTTTACAGGGCAGAGTGAGATATTTCGTGCCATTAATGCCAATTTCAACTCCGTTTTGTAGTAGTGACACCGCTTTGGTATCAATATCGCCATCCACTTGAACATAATATTCTTTTTCGATGCCTTTACTTCTCACTTTATGGCTCATCATGCCGTCAGTTGTTAGCAGTAATAAGCCTTCAGAATCATGGTCTAATCGACCAATTGCCATGGTTTTATCTGGAAACTGACATAACTCGCCCAATAAGTGTTTTTTCTTTCGAGTTTCAGGCACAAACTGACTTAAAAAACCAAAGGGTTTAAATATTTTGAAATGCTGATGGGACTGAATATCGTCAGTTGTTGGTGTTAAACAAGTAACATTGTCTGTAGGCATGAAGGGCTCGGTATTACGACAGAAAATAAATGAATAAAGCCTAGGGATTAGGCTTTATTCATTAAGCTGATTGATGAATAAGCAATTTATTGTCTTGCTAAACGGTGCGTCTCTGGAGGTTGCTCAAAGTCGCTTCTGAATGGGTTGATATCCAGTCCACCGCGGCGAGTATAACGTGCATAAACAGTGAGTTTAGTACAATGACAGTATCGTTTTAGGTCGGTAAAAATACGCTCTACACATTGCTCATGAAATTCATTATGTTGGCGGAATGAGATTAAATAGCGCAATAGCTTTTCATGATTAATCTTTGGGCCTTGATAACGGATCATCACACTTCCCCAATCAGGTTGTGAAGTGATTAAACAGTTAGATTTTAATAAGTTTGACGTGAGTGTTTCGACAACATTTTTCTCTTCAGTGCTGTCTTGCAAGTACTCAGGGTTAAATTCATAATCATTGACTTCAATATCTAGCTCATCGATACAATTGCCAGGTAGTTCAACAATACGTTGAGTATTGAAATGCTTAGGCTCAATCACTTTCACTGTTACCTTACCATTAGCGCATTGGCTTAAGTCAGTGGTTAAGGTTTGCTGAACGTGCTCTACACTGTCAAAACGTGTTTGGTTAAAGCTGTTTAAATACAACTTGAACGATTTTGATTCGATTAAATTATCACTTTCGATAGCAAGGTAAACTTCAATCATTGCGACCATAGGTTTACCTTTGGCGTTCAACCAAGATAACTCGTAGCCAGTCCAAATATCTGCCCCTTGAAATGGCAGAGTATCAGTTAATTCAATAGCGTCGCGATTAAGTTTACGAGGAACCCCTTGCAGCAGTGAAGCATCATATTCTGCTTGATATTGCGTCGATTGACCTAAAGTGAGTCCTTTAAGTGCATCTGCATCACTATAGGGGTCGTGATTGTGTGTCATCTAGTCTGTTTCCGTGTCAAAATAGACTTTTATTATAACCCAAAACTGGAGCATCTTAAGTGTCTTGTTCAACTTCATTGGAACATTTTTCTAGCCGTTATATACAAGCTTATCAGGATGTATTAGACGAGTTACCCCGTTATTTCCCACTTGGGCAAGGATCCGCTTGTATTGAAGGCAAGTATGATCTTGAATCTGACGATGCGGTTTTTTGGAAAGCGGTAAAACGAAAAAGTAATTCAGATTTCAGTAATGTAGAACATGCATTAGACATCAAGCTTCATCAAGATATTAATGCCTTTTATGGTGAGTTTTTTTCTGCGCCACTTTTTTTCGATTCTAAATGGGGAGAAGGGGAGTTACTGCAGGTTTGGAACCAGCAAGATTTTGAATCTTTGCAACAAAATGTGATTGGTCACTTAATGATGAAGAAAAAGCTTAAACAAGCACCAACTTGGTTTGTTGGCGTTTTAGGCGATGGCGAACAGATGATTACTGTCGATAATGAAGATGGCAGTGTGTGGATTGAAATTCCAGGTGATAGGCCCAAAGATAAATTAGCCGATAGTCTTGCGGAATTTATTGATGCGCTAACACCACGAATAACGCCGCCAGTTGAGCCGATTGTAGAGGAATATGTTGCTCACCCAGGTATTTGGCAGCGAATGAAAATGATGTGGAATGATTTGATTAAAGGTAAGAAATAATTGCTTATTCGGATATAAAATATAAAAGCCAGACTATAGATGCGGTCTGGCTTTTTTATTGAATGAACCGATAATGCGTAATCAGCTAACTCGTTGTATTAGTATCTATTGACGAGAAGATAATTTTACTGATGATCCCATGAGATATTCGATACGATTCGACATGGCTCGCACCTAAAGTGGAACATGTCTAATAATGGCTCATCTAAACGCCACGCTTTTGAGCCGCAACGTGGACAAGCTCGGTTTTTTTCACTGGCAAGGTTTTCGCCACCGACACGGTATAAATAATAATAAGTTGGGATTTTAGTTAAATATTCAACTCTGCCCCTGATATCCCAGCCCCGTCTAAATAAATCACTTTGATGACTGGTAATTTCTTCTAATGCTGCAAATTCAGCCTGAGTGGCCGCTGCCATTTGTAATTCATCACAGGCTTGCCATTCTGTCTGCCAGCGAATGACGCGTTTATGATCGCCGTTAAAGGTGGCAGGCAGCTGATACAGTGGAATGGGGAGCAAGTTATCGCCAGATCGGATAGGTGAACACATATGCACATAGCTGGTATATAACACTTGCCAGCTAGGCTTCTCTGTATTGCTGACTTCAGAGTTAATATCTTGGCCTATATATTTCTCGCGCGGTGCTAACAGTTTTGCGTCTGTTAATTGTTGTAAGGCTTGTTTAGTCCAAGGACTATTGTGACGAGTTGCTAAGCTGGTTTTTTCTGGCATCAACAATCGCACTTTAAACTTACCTTCGTTAAAGGCGACTGCAAATTCTCTTCCCAATATTTGACCGTTTGCTCGTAATGATTCGAGATAATGGTTGATGGCTTTTTCTGCCGCGGTGATGGTGGTATCCGCAAAACATTCAAATCTGAGCTCAGTGACAAACATGGGAGTTCCGTTAATGTGTTAAGTGTTTGGGTGTCGTTAAAAAGTCTTGTGGTCAATCTAATTTAAACTAATAACAGGGTTATGATTGATTTTCTAATTGGGTTATACGCTGTTCTAGTAATTCAATTTTTTTGTCAAAGTCAGCTTTCATTTGTTGGATTTGTGTTTGAAATAGTTGCTCAAGTTGTTGTCGCTCAGTATTGGCTGTTTGTTTGGTCGACTCTAGCGCATCGCCCAGATCTGGCAAGGTTTGCCACTGATCTTTTGGGATAGCTTTAAACTGTTGCAAGCCTTGGATTAACAAAGGCATTGGCACTTTACCACCCAGTTTTCCTTTTACTAATGCCATCGTCGGAGTGTGGCCATTCATTGCAATGGTTTTGGCCGCTGCGAGGACTTGTTCGATTGGACTCATAATTAGTGAAAATCCTCAATGTTGATTGGTGAAAATGATGATTTAATCAAATATTATTTTAAAAATATAATAAAATCAACAATATAACTTTTGGCATGCTTTTAGCTTAATCATAATGGACAACATTATAACGTATCTCAAAAACAGTTTGAGTAGAAATTACGTGAGAATCATTTTAATAATAAGGAAGTATCATGAAAGCAAAATTGGGTTTAGCATTGTTAATGGCTGTAAGCAGTCTTTCATTGAGTGGTTGTGTGTTGAATGTGGGTGATCACGAAGGTAATCGCAGCAGTTCTTATTGGGAAAAACAACAACAAACTAATCGTACTAATTTATCTAAGTTGACGATTGGTATGGCGCGAGATCAAGTAACGACTTTAATGGGTACTGCTGATTTCAGTGAGGCTTATGTTACTCAAGCTGACGCAGACAGTCCGAAAAAAGAAGTCCATGTATTCTTCTATCGTACTCAGTGGAGTAAAGGTGATGGTAAAACCACTAAGGATGAATGTACTCCTGTGGTGATCAGTGATAATAAATTAGTTGGTTGGGGCGATACGGCTTACCAAAAAATCTAGACTGTAGTTACTGTTATTGCCTTAATAAGACGTCCAGTTGGTCGACGAGTTCTGACCACTGGGCGTCTTGCGTTAAGGCCTCGGTAATAAATGCTTTTTGGGCCTCATTCCAAAAGCTAGCTTGGGTAATTGGTGTTTCGTTAGGAATGTTATGCGTAGTAATAAAGTGCTCAATTCCTGTCGGTGATGCATCCAGTCCTAGTTGTTCAAATAGGTGGTTTAACGTTATTGAGATGGTATCCATGATGACGACCTTATTAAGAAGTGAATGGACTTATCTTCACTAAGCCTAGGCGAGCGGATTAAAATTGCAATATGTTTCAAACTTGTTAACTTGTAACTATTCACTGAACTTCAATGAGACTGAAATTATGGAACAGACTACTATGGCGGAATATCGTGCAGTGTACCTGACAGCAGAAGATTTACGGGTGGCTGCGTCGATAATATACAACGCCTATCATGATGATCCGTTTTTCATTGAAGCCTTGTCCACGGCAAATAAAGCCAGTTACGAGCAAAAATTACGTGCCGCTATTAGGGAAGAATTAACTGAGTTATGGCAGCAAGAGCAACCTTTAATTGGCTGGTTTAATGGTGAAAGATTGATTGGTGTTGCGTGCGTGATTACTCATCAAGTGCCATTAGGTGAAAGCCGCTATTGGCATTGGCGTTTGAAAATGGTGCTGGGAACCGGTTGGAGCTCCACGCAAGCCTTAATCAACAAAGAGAATAGTATTTTAGAAAGCCTACCAAGTAATCAATATGGCATTCTGCAGTTTATAGCGTTATCGCCCATTGAACAGGGTAAAGGGAATGGCGCTAAATTGATTCACGCTGTGTTAAGTTGGTGTGATGACCAACCTGAACTCGATGGTATCGGCGTGTTTATTAATAATCCTAAACACGGTGAGTTATTTATCCGCGAGGGTTTTCAGCACCTTTCTCAACTGACGATCGGCACTGTAGATGGTGAAGTATTGATATATTCGAGTAAATAACTCGGTTCGTAGTTTATATAGTGAGCGTATTGATTTAATTGCTAGGTAGGATGGAAAATGAGCACGAAAAAATACCAAGACTTTAATTCTTTTTATCCTTTTTATTTATCTCAACATCAAGATGTAACATGCAGACGACTTCACTATATCGGTAGCGGAATTATTGTAGTCATGTTGATTATAGTGTTGTTATCAGAACAATGGTGGCTTTTATGGACATTGCCCGTAATTGGTTATGGCTTTGCTTGGGTTGGTCACTTCTTCTTTGAAAAGAATAAACCTGCCACCTTTGAGTACCCCTTTTATAGTTTGCTTGCTGACTGGGTCATGTTTGCACAAATGTTAAAAAGTAAACTCGGCCTCAAGAAAAACTCAGGTTAAGTGTTAATCAGGAATGTAAGAGATCTCTCACCTTACTGTAGGTTTTCATATTCTTTAATCGAGTTGATTTCTTTTATTTAATTTTTATATTCTTTTAAAACAATAGTTTAGTTGTTTTGGTTTGACGTTGGCTATTGTGAATATTTTGTTTCATCCACTTTTTCCATTTTTCTATTACATGATTTCAATACAATAAAGTCACTAAGCAATTAATTGAATGACTAAACAAATCGTTACAGGAAGTCACTTTTTAAAAAGTCAGTGAACAGTAATAGTAGTGCTTAGAAAGTATTTGGCGATTAACACTCAGGATGAGAGTTATTGATACGAATACATGTAATGATTTTCAGGATGAAAGTAGGACACGCTCAAGGAGTGGGCAAAAGCTCAGTTAAGGATTAACTGAAACATGGATGACCCCAAGTCAGGAAGATATGGGTAGCAGGAAGCAAATACCAGGAAGGTAATTTTAGGAGTTAGATTCGGTCAAAAGGATTGACTGTTCAAAGGATTGAGAACTCAAGTATGGCTTAAAAGGCATATACAAGGATATTGAGTAAAAAAGGAATAAGGGAGCAAGGAGCAAGACGATTCGCAAGGATGGAGCAGGGAGCACAACATAGCAGGATGGCTAACAAAGCGTAAAACTGGCGCAACCTTACATGTTAGGGTTGCGCTTTTTATTATATGAGATATTCATTTGTTAAATATGTGAACAGCTTAACTGCTTCAAAAGTGCATTTGTCTACCTGGTTTGTAAGAGATATCTCACAAGGGGTGTAAGAATAATCGCTTTTAAAATAGACTTACATCAAGTGTTTTTTTTAAGTTGCTGATAATTTTAACTTTATTATGTTTGTTTGAGATTTGCAGTGTTGTTTTTTTGTTAATCTGCTGTTTTGTGCATATTTATTTATTCGTACATCTCTTAAAATATACCCAAGCAGTAAATGCACGAGAGAGATAATTTGTTCATCAGGATGATGATTAAGAATTCACTTTCTCGACGACAGTAAAACAACCGTTATGGATAACGGCAGTGTCAAAGGATGATACTGACATCATTAAGATGAAGGGTTTTATTGTAGAAAAGGATTTTTAGGACATCAATAAAAGGATTTACGCTGTTATGGATAACAGTGATTGCATTGGATGCAAATGATTGAATCATGGATGTCATGGAAGAAAACCAAGGATGAATTAAAGGACACGCTTAAGGATTTGAGCAGGCTCGGTCAAGGGATAATCGAGTAAGAGGGACAGTACTTCAGTGTACAAGGAACATCAAGGATTGAATAAGGATAGCGCACGGAGCAAGTTAGACGCATGGATGGTGCAGGGAGCACAAAAATAGCAGGAAGGCTTAACAAGAGTACAAGAGGCCGCGGCAATTTATTGTCGCGGTCTTTCTTTTGGAATTTGTAAAGTTTGGACTCAAGTTTATTTTGGCAAGGTGAAGCGTTAATTACCGTTATTTTTTACTTTTTAAAGGCATGCATTGGTTTAGGCATTCTGGTGCAAGTGAAAACTCTACTTTACCTCTACTTTTACTATGACTTTTCACGCTTATTATCGTGTTTTTAAAAGTGTTAGCGACAGATATAAAAAACGCCATCAAAATGATAGCGTTAGTGATAATAAAGCGCATCAATGTTGTTATTATCGGCATTTACCCGAATTGCAGCTAGAAGCACCGCCGCAACCACCAAATTTGCCTTTAGCCATTGGTGCGTCCATCCATTCAGGCTCTGGAAAAATTGGCCAATTAATTTTTTCAATTTTTTTGCCGTGCATGTTGATATGGCCACGGTATTGGTTAATACCGTCGGTGCTGAACTCAAACATGAATTTAGCTCGCCAACATAACCCTGTAGTACCGCCAATGCTCGGTTTTGCCGACTCCATTGCGATAGCAAGCAGCTGAACCTTCTGACCAGCACAAGACTTTTCAGCATAACGGCGGCTGATCTCTGCCATTTGGCGCAATTGCCAAAAAAATGCAGCGACCACTACAACGGCAACGATTAATATAAAATCTGACATCATTGGCTTACGGCCCTAAATAATCCGCCAATGGCGGAAGAAAGTGTGGCGCTGCGGTCGGTACTTCTTAAGTCTAGTAATAGCGATTCTCGCAGGCTTGGTATTGCTACGATATCAGCAAATACTTGATTAAAGAAGTTTTGCGGTTGATTGGCTAAAACTTCTAGATAAAGTTTGCGAGTTGCATCATCTTTTAATGCTATCCAGCTTCTTGCTGCAATAGTGATCAATAAGTTTTCATCTAATTGCTGAAAATTAACCAACTGTTTAATGGCTTTTTGGGTTAATTCAGGCTGAGACGATAGTGCTCGCAGATAGATATGTTTGTGCTCAATGTCTGCTGCCGATAATTTATCAAAAATGGTTTCGGCCAATGAGTTTGAGATGGTGACATGTTCTAAACACTGACACACAGCAGCTTGTACTTCTAAAGGCGCGAATGAAAATGATGAATTGATGTGTTTGTCATGATCAAATTTGTCTAAACGAACACAGACATCAGCAATGCCCTGTAAACCCAATTGTTGCCAATTATCGCTTTGGGCTTGTGTTTCATCTAACTGTGCAAAATATTGAGCCGCATATTCATATTGTGCAGATGCTTGTTGGCTTAGCTGTTTTTTTACCAATGCGTTAAATAATGCTAACTTTTCTTGGCTTGGTTTAAAGCTAAATGGGTGATTGGCATAGCGTTCTTGTTCTTCATCAGTTAACGCTTTTGTTGGATCACGTCCAAGTGCTTCTAAAATCATTTTAATGAACTGACTACGCTGTGCTGGTGACAGTAATCCTCGCTCATCTAACGGGAGCTTTAAAAACCAGATAAAAGGTGGCTGGTCTTCACGCCAAAATACAATGGCAAATTGAGCGTGACCTTGAATTGGATATGGGTAAGGCGTGTTTAGTGCTTCAATTTGGCTAAATAGCACAGGGTCGATATTGGCTACTCTGCGGCCTAAATCATAAACCTGAAATTGGGTATTAGCAGTGTCGAGGAATTGGCTTAAGGTTTCGAGTTGTGTCATGAGAGCTTATTTTTCGCGATTAACTTGCCGCTATTATAGGGTTAACTGCCGCCTGATGATATGATTAGTCGCACAAACACCTGTGATATTTTCAAACCGTTTAAGCGATAATCTTCTGTTATGCCTTATATTCAAACTGTTCAATTACTAGAGTCGCTGGAACAGCAACTTAAAATCAATCATTTATGGTCAATCCAATCGCCATCTGATGCTGAGCTTGCCAGTGTTGCTCCATTTGCCTACGATACGTTACGTTTCGAGCAATGGCTGCAATTTATTTTTATTCCTAAGATGTCGATGTTGATCCAAACACAATCGCCGTTACCTAGCAAAATTTCACTGGCTCCGATGGCTGAGCATGTGTGGGGCAATCGAGCTGAACTCGCTGAGTTAACCAAGCTTTTAGCTGTATTAGATAATCTGTTAACGGGTCAATAAGGTGAAAATGATGACTGAAGAAAAATACATAAGCCCGTTTGCTGATGATGAATATATTGGCACCGATATTGATTTTGCTGAAGACGCTGAGAATGATGAAGTCGCGCCAGAATTGGAAATATTATTTCAAGATGAGCATATCGTTGCGATTCATAAGCCTGCAGGTTTATTAGTTCACCGCTCTTACTTGGCAAGAAAAGAGCGATTTTTTGCGATGCAACTTACTCGAGATCTCGTCGGTTGTCATGTTTTTCCGGTACATAGGCTCGATAGGCCGACATCTGGTGTGCTGTTGTTTGCCAAAAATAGTGAAGTAGCACGGGCCTTGTGTGAGCAATTTGAACAACATCATGTGAAGAAACAATATTTAGCATTAGTGCGTGGCAATATGCATGAAGCAGCGAGACTAGATTATGCCCTTAAGGTTGAGCTGGATGATGTCGCGGATAAAAAAGCCCGTAAAGATAAACCTGCCCAAGATGCTGTTACAGACTATGAGCCGTTATTAAATGCTGAGATCCCTTTTAGCTCTGGCCGCTATCCTACCAGCCGTTTTTGTTTGATTAAATTAACGCCTCAAACTGGTCGAAAGCATCAATTGCGCCGCCATATGGCTCATTTGCGTCACCCCATTATCGGTGATACGACTCATGGCGATGGCAAACAAAATAAGTTTTTTAGAAGCCACTTTGAAATTAACCGACTTTGGTTAATTGCTAAGTCGCTGCAGTTTACTCACCCGGTGACCAACGAGTTAATGCATATTGAAACAGAGCTTGAGCAGGAATGGTCAACTTTATTTGACCAATTTGGTTGGCAAGAACATTTGGATATTGATACTCCCCTAGACATAGCTTAATTGGCTCTAGTCAATATAAAGGCTTGGTATGGGCTTAATAAGGCTTGGTTTAGGCTTAGATTAGAAATATCAAAGAGATACTCAATGCAGTATCTCTTTCTAATGCGTTACATTATCTTTCCGCTCACAGCATACGTATCTTTTATGTACTTAATATAACCATTCTCGATACGGGTTTAGCGCTTAAGAGTCTGCGTTAACTGGCTTTAAAAGGTGCTTTGGTATGCTCAAGTAAAACTGATTTAAGCTTTTCAAACTCTTCAATCTTCTCAAGTGGCTTACTGGTATCTTGTTGCTCAGACCGAAAATAGAAGTTACGCCTAATGTGAGCGGACTTATGTTGCAGCTTAAACAATCTGTGCCTGTTGGCTTGACGCATAACAGTAACCTTAAGGTATATGTAAGTTATTACTTTTGTTTGTATTTCATACTTGCAGCTTAGCGTGAGAATACAGTATGGTGAAGTTATCAACCTCATGTCTTAGCCGCTAGCTAAGTGAATAATAGAAGTTAGTTAACTTGAAGAGAAGTATAACATGGAAAAAGTTAATTTAGTGTTTGGCACCGTATATGGCAGTGCTCAGTTTGTTGCTGAAACACTGGCAAGCAAAATTGCTGAACTTGATTTTGAAACTAACCTTATTCAATCATCTGATTTAACGGGATTTGTGCCTAAGGAAGATGAACTATTAATCATAGTTACTTCAACTACAGGTCAAGGTGATTTACCTGATGATATTGCGCCTTGGTTTGCTGAAATGAAGTCCGTAGCGCCTTATCTTCCTGGTTTACGTTACAGCATTATTGGTTTAGGTGATTCAAGTTACGAGACTTTCTGTGGCGCGGCTAAACAATTCGATGAATTATTTGCAGAACTTGGCGCCAAACCGCTAACAGCGCGTTTAGATATTGATGCATGTGAAACCATGGAGCCAGAAACTGACGCGGTGCAATGGATACCAACATGGCACTCAGCCGCTCAGTCTCTCAATCAATAAGACGATTAAGTCAGCAGTGGTTTAAATTTGCCCAGCGCCTCAGTCAGGCGCTGCTCATTCCTATTGCCATTTTACCTGCTGCTGGTGTGATGTTGGGCTTGTCATATAATCCACTTCCTTTTATTCCTCAAGAACTTGCAACGGTATTTTCAGCTGTTGGTAATTTAATCTTCACCATGATGCCATTGTTATTTGCGGTAGCAATTGCCATTGGCTTTTGTAAAGACCAAGGTATAGCGGCTTTTGTGGCAGTGTTTGGCTTTGGTGTTTTTATCTCGTCAATGGGGGCATTTACTGCAATTTATCAATTGCCTGCTCGATCTTTATGGGGAATTGACACCATAGATACAGGTATTGCTGGCGGTATTTTAGTGGGGGCGATGACATGTTTTGTGGTGAGAATGAGCCAAGATGTCAAATTGCCTGCGATGTTTTCATTTTTTGAAGGCCAGCGAAGTGCCGGTTTGCTGATTATTCCTTTTGCAATGGCATTGGCATTTTTGTTGGCTCACATATGGCCAACGCTCGCTTATCAGATAGATAGCTTATCACTATGGGCCGTTTATCAAGATCCTGCATTAGCTTTTGCCGTTTACGGCACGATAGAACGTTTTTTGATTCCGCTGGGGCTTCATCACATTTGGAATGCCCCATTTTATCTTGAAGTGGGTCAGTACTTTCATGAAGGTAAAATGGTTAGAGGTGAGATAGCACGTTATCTTGCTGGCGACCCTTTAGCGGGAAATCTAGCGGGAGGCTACTTGATTAAAATGTGGGGATTACCTGCCGCAGCGCTTGCGATTTGGCGCTGCGCTGATAAATCCGAACAAAATCGGGTTGCAGGAATTATGCTTTCTGCTGCGGCAACTTGCTGGCTGACTGGTATCACTGAGCCTATTGAATTTGCTTTTATGTTTGTCGCGCCGCTGTTATTTATTATTCATGCGTTATTAACTGGTGCGGCTTATGCGATTTGCATCTTGCTTGATATCAACCACAGTGTGGTGTTTTCTCATGGCTTGATTGACTTTAGCGTGTTATTTGCACAATCAAGTAATACCAGTTGGTTTTGGTTTTTAGGCCCATTAACGGCGTTTATCTATTATTTGATATTTAGGGTCAGTATTGTTGCGTTTAACTTGAAAACTCCAGGGCGAATAGCAGCAGAAGATACCGGAAATAAAGAAAGTTTACGTGCAATGGTCAGTGCATTGGGTGGTCCTGAAAATATCATTGAGCTTAATGCTTGTTTAACCCGCCTAAGAATAGCTGTAGTTGATCCTAAATTAGTTGATAAGCCACGTTTAATGAGATTAGGTGCTAAGGGAGTGATTAAAGTAGGTAAGGGCGTGCAGGTCGTTTTTGGCACAAAAGCAGAAAGTTTACGCAAGTTACTACAAAGGTACTTGGATACAAGGCAGTAATGCTTGCTCTGGCTTATATTTCATAAGGCTGGGTTATCTTCTAAGTGAGCTGTATTATTGGTCATCTCTAGAGCGTATAAGATAAATAATTCATAATTATTCCTCCTTTAAATTAAAGATTCTGTATATGGCTTACCTTATTTATCAAATTACCCATAAATATTGATGTTCTTATCTTGTGCTTGCCCTAGCTGTGTTATTAATGAATTAATTTAGTATGAAAGGCCTATTGGCAAAAATTGATGTGAGTCGTGTAGTTATGAAAAAAAACCAATCTGATACCCCTACATTAAGTGTAGATCGTAAAATTCTTATTACTGATTGTGAAGATGCACAAGGCTTGATTGCCAAAATTACCGGGGTATGTTTTGCCCACCACCTAAATATTGTTAAAAACACCGAGTTTGTAGACCATCAACAAGGACGCTTTTTTATGCGTACTGTGCTTGAAGGTCATATTGATGATGATGCTTTGCTAGCCGATCTTAGGCAGGTGCTGCCTGAGCAAAATCATATGAAATTGGTAGATGCTGGTCGTAAGCGCATCGTGATCTTAGTGACCAAGGAAGCGCACTGTTTAGGTGATATTTTAATGAAGTCCTATTATGGCGGCCTTGATGTGGAAATTGCTGCAGTTATTGGTAATTACGATAACCTGCAAGCATTAACTGAGAAGTTTGATATCCCGTTTCATCATGTTTGCCATCAAGGGATTGATAGACAACAACACGAAATGGCCATTTTAGAAATCATTAAGCAGTACTCGCCTGATTATATTGTATTAGCAAAATTTATGCGTATTTTGACGCCAGAGTTTGTTGCTCATTATCCAAACACGATTATTAATATTCACCATTCATTTTTGCCAGCCTTTATCGGTGCATCACCATATCGACAAGCATGGGAGAGGGGGGTAAAAATTATTGGCGCAACTGCGCACTTTGTGAATAACTGTTTAGATGAAGGGCCGATTATTAAGCAGGATGTGATTAATGTTGATCATAGCTTTAGTGCAGAAGAATTGGCGCATAATGGCCGAGATGTTGAAAAAAGCGTTTTGAGTAAAGCCTTACAATTGGTACTAGATGAGCAAGTTGTGGTGTATGGCAATAAGACTGTGGTGTTTTAACGATGCTTGTATTTTGTTACTGCAAATAGTCACAGTAAAATGTTAAGTTTATAAAAAAGGCCTCATTTCGAGGCCTTTTTTGAATCATTTATCAGATGATTAATATTAATCAACGATACGTAATAACTCGTTAATACCGACTTTTCCGCGGGTTTTAGCATCGACTTTCTTAACAATGATTGCCGCATATAAGCTGTAAGTGCCACATTTAGAAGGTAGGTTACCTGAAACCACTACAGAACCTGCTGGTACGCGACCGTAATGTACTTCACCAGTTTCACGGTCAAAAATACGGGTACTTTGACCAATGTAAACACCCATTGAAATTACGCTGCCTTCTTCAACAACAACACCTTCAACAATTTCACTGCGTGCGCCGATAAAACAGTTATCTTCAATAATGGTCGGGCCGGCTTGTAATGGCTCAAGTACACCACCTATGCCGACACCACCAGATAAATGCACATTCTTACCAATCTGTGCACAAGAACCAACAGTAGCCCAAGTATCTACCATAGTGCCTTCATCCACATAAGCACCTAGGTTTACGTAAGATGGCATGAGTACGGTGTTCTTGCCGATGAATGAACCTTTACGTACCGTTGCAGGTGGTACAACACGGATTGCTTCTTCTTTAAATCTTTCAGCTGTGTAATCAGAGAACTTTTGCGGTACTTTATCAAAGTACTTAGTGTCACCACCTTCAACCACTTCGTTGTCAAAGATACGGAAAGAAAGTAATACAGCTTTCTTTAACCATTGGTGTACGTGCCATTCGCCATCAATCTTCTCTGCAACACGAGCTTGGCCTTTATCAAGCATGCTAATGACAGTTTCGATATCTGCACGAACACTTGGCTCAACTGTGCTAGGTGTGATGTCCTGACGAGCCTCAAATGCAGCTTCTATGCGTTGGCGTAATGCCTCCATTACTATCTCCCAAATTGTGTTTATTGATGTAAAGGTTGAGAAAGCGCTCCTGAAAGCGCTTCGGATAATTGTGTTTGTTGTTCTTTATTTAACGCTTGTCCATCTGAAGTTTGCAGAATGAAGAAGTCTTCAGCTCGTTCGCCAATAGTGGTGATTTTAGCTGATAATAACGTGGTATCGCAGCGATATAATACATCACCGACTTTGGCCAGTAATCCCGGGCTATCCAATGCAATAAGCTCCATCATACTTGTATCATGCTTTGCACCTGGCAAGAAACTCACTTGTGTACGAACGTTAAAAGGTTTCATGATACGGGCCATTTTCCTAAATTTAGGTGGTTTAGGTTTTTGGCTCGCTAATGCTTTTTCAAGCGACTTTTTAATCGATTGAATTCGCGAGAGCTGAGTGATGGGTTCGCCATCTTGCTCTAAGATAACAAAGGTATCTAGGGCGTAATCATCATTTGATGTCATGACATTTGCATCATGAACATTAATATTTTTATTGTCTAATACTGTCATCACAGTGGCGAATAACTTTGGCTTGTCTTTAGCATAAACAAATAGCTCGCTGCCGCCACGAGTCGTATGCTTTGAAATAAGCACTAATGGCTTTTGCTTGTCATGCTTGAGCAAGGCTTCTGTGTGCCACGAGACTTGATTAGGCTGATGGCGTAAAAAGTAATCGTCTTTAAAGCGCAGCCACAGCTCGTTGATGCTTTTTTGTTTAAGGCCACGTCTAAGTAGTTCTTTTTGCGCTTTTTGTTGGATTTCTAATACGCGATCAGCAACATCAATAGGTTTCTCTTTACCGCGCGACAGCACCCTTTGAGTTGAAAAATATAAGTCTCGTAGTAATGAACCTTTCCAGTTATTCCATGCTTTGTGATTAGTCGCGCATATGTCTGCCACAGTTAGACAGTACAAATAACTGAGATGCACGGCATCTTGCACTCTATCAGCAAAAGTAGCGACAACATCAGGATCAGAAATATCACGACGCTGCGCAGTTACAGACATCACCAAGTGATTTTCAACCAACCAAGCCACGAGCCGTCCGTCATGATCGCTTAATCCATGTAACTTACAAAAATCAAGTGCATCAGTCGCGCCGAGTTTACTGTGGTCTCCGCCACGGCCTTTAGCGATATCATGAAAGATTGCGCCTAGCACCAATAACCCTTTTTTTGGTAATTGGTTGATCAAAATCGCCCCGAGTGGAAACTCATCTTTCTGATCTGCTTGGGCAAATCGGTCGATATTCAGCAGCAATCGATGTGTATGTTCATCAACAGTGTATGCATGGAACAAATCAAACTGCATTTGGCCTTCAATTTTGCGCCACGCAGGTAAGTAAGAAGATAAAATCCCATGCTTATGCATTAATGACAAGGCGGCAATTCCACGAGGATGCTTTAATATTGCCATGAAATACTTGCGGCATTCAGGATTATCTTGCAAAGGACCTGTGAGTTTACGCCTTGCTTGCCTTAAAAGGCGCAACGTCGGGGCGTATATTCGTTGAATATTAGAGTTACGTGCTACTTGTAAAAAGAGATTAAGAATTTGTTCTGGCTGGTTTTCAAATACACTTTCATCCAAAACTTCAATATAACGGCCGCGGCGCTGAAATTGATTATTGATAGGGTATATCGTTAATGACGTCGTTTGATTAAGTGTTGCCCGTTTAAACAATTGCAACAGCATTTCATTCAGCTCCATCACACGTCTAACCGTGCGATAGTAACGTTTCATCATTTGCTCAACAGCCAGTTGAGTGGCATCTTCATAACCCATTGCTGTCGCAACTTGGCGTTGTAAATCAAATAGCAGCCTGTTTTCATTTCTACCCGACGTCATATGCAGAGCAAAGCGTAGTTGCCATAAAAAATCACGACATTCGAGCAGCTCAGTTAATTCAACAGGAGTTAGGAAATCATGCTCAACTAAATCTTGTAATGAGGCTGCATCAAAATGACGCATCGCTACCCAAGCAATGGTTTGAATATCTCTTAAACCGCCAGGGCAAGATTTGATGTTAGGTTCTAAATCAAAAGCGTTGGCTTTTTCGTGGCGCAGATCTTGTTCTTCTTTTTTGCCTAAAAAGAATGTTTGCGAAGGCCAGAAGTCAGGCTGGCGGATAGCATCGTATAATTCGTCGTATAAACCGCTATCACCCATTAATAACCTTGCTTCCAACAGATTGGTGGCAATAGTGATGTCTTGAGCACCTTGAGAAAGTGTATCTGCAATAGTGCGAACACTATGGCCAATCTCTAACCCAGAGTCCCACAGGTAAGTGATGAACTGACTAATGGCATCTTTGGCTTGCTGACTGGTTTCATCAGATTGGGATAGCAGTAATAGGTCGATATCTGAATGCGGATGCAGTTCTCCTCGTCCATAACCGCCCACAGCGATTAAGCAAATAGATGCTTGGTCTAAACCAAACTTTTGCCAGTTGTCGAGTAAAAGAGCATCAACAAATTGGCAGCGCTGCTGAACTAAGTCCGTAATTGGCTGTTTAGCAGTAAATTGCTCCAATAAGCGCTGGTTGAATTCGATGAGGGTGTTTTTTGCTACCAGCGCTGTGTTCATTGATGTCCTTATTGAGTGTTTAAGTTATATCGTTCTTGGGAAGTCTTCTTCGCCACGTAAGGTTAATACCTCAACACCAGTTTCTGTAACGAGTAAGGTATGTTCCCATTGAGCTGATTTTTTACCATCTGACGTGGTGACTGTCCAGTTATCTTCTTTATCTAAAACAGTTGTATAACGTCCTGCATTAATCATTGGCTCAATTGTGAAACACATGCCGGCTTTTAATACAGTATTGTCATTGTTTTTGTAGTGAACCACTTGAGGTTCTTCATGGAAGCCTTCACCAATTCCATGACCACAATAATCTTGCACAATTGAGTATTTGTCCAAGCCTGATTTACTTGCTTTGATGAATTTTTCTATTGCAGTACCAATTTCACCTAATTTAACACCAGGGCGTACTTTTTTAATCGCAAGATATAAGCTTTCTTGAGCGATACGAGCAAGACGTCTGTCTTTCGGGCTAACATCGCCAATTAAAAACATTTTTGATGTGTCACCATGGAAACCATCTTTAATGACAGTGATATCGATATTTAGAATGTCGCCATTCTTGAGTTGGTAACCGCTTGGAATGCCATGACAAACGACTTCATTAACTGAAGTACAAATTGATTTAGGGAAACCATGGTAATTTAACGGTGCTGAAATCGCGCCTTGTTCTTCGGTGTATTTAGCGCAGATATCATTGAGTTCATCTGTGGTCACACCGACCTTGACGTGAGGTGCAATCATTTCCAGTACTTCTGCTGCTAATTTACCCGCAGCACGCATTTTTTCGATTTGTTCTGCTGTCTTGATGACTATGCTCATGAATATTCTCTTACCCTTGTATCGGTCAAAAAAGGCGTAAATAAATTTGTCAAAATTTGTGCTTTTTACCCAGTTATGATATAAAGCGCGCCGTTATGTTTAAGTCTTAATGAACGAGTCATTTGAATTAAGTATAAATACTTTCTTCACTTACTGCTTCACTAAGCGTAAAATATGGCGGCCATTATACATGTTATAGATGGCAATTTAACTAAATACTAAATCACACACGTATCGACACATTCTTCGGGGTGCTCTTAGTGCGCTATTTTAGCAAGCAAGAGTCGAAGGTATGGGATTCGTGGAGGTCTAACCCCCCAAATTAAGGTATATAAAATGACTACTGTTTCAATGCGCGACATGCTTCAAGCTGGTGTTCACTTCGGTCACCAAACTCGTTACTGGAATCCTAAGATGAAGCCTTTCATCTTCGGTGCACGTAATGGTGTTCACATCATCAACCTTGAGCACACTGTGCCAATGTTCAACGAAGCATTAGCGTTCATTAGCAACGTTGCTTCTAAAAAAGGTAAAATCCTTTTTGTTGGTACTAAGCGCGCTGCTGGCGAAGCTATCAAAGAAGCTGCAATCTCTTGTGACCAGTACTACGTTGATCACCGCTGGTTAGGCGGTATGTTAACTAACTGGAAAACTGTTCGTCAGTCAATCAAGCGTCTTAAAGAGCTAGAAAGCCAGTCAGTTGACGGTACTTTCGACAAGCTTACTAAGAAAGAAGCGTTAATGCGTACTCGCGAGCTAGAGAAGTTAGAAAAATCTTTAGGCGGTATCAAAAACATGGGCGGTTTACCTGACGTATTATTCGTTATCGGTGCTGACCATGAGCATATTGCTATTAAAGAAGCTAACAACCTAGGTATCCCAGTTGTTGCTGTTGTTGATACTAACTCTGCTCCAGACGGCGTTAACTACATCGTTCCTGGTAACGATGATGCTATGCGTTCTATCCGTTTGTACACTACTTCTGTTGCTGCAGCTGCTAACTCAGGCCGCGGTCAAGATTTAGCTGTTCAAGCTGAGCAAGACGGTTTCGTAGAAACTGTTTAATAAGGTGTGATGGTTACCATCCCCCTTATGTACCAATAGTTAATTGGTGAACAGGGGCCTTATGGGCCCCTGTTTTTAAATGCAATATTAGACGAATTTAAAATAGAGGATTTAACAATGGCAATTACTGCTGCCCAAGTTAAAGAACTTCGTGACCGCACTGGCGCTGGCATGATGGATTGTAAGAAAGCACTAACTGAAACTAACGGTGATATCGAGCTAGCTATCGATAACATGCGTAAAAGTGGTGCTGCTAAGGCTGCTAAAAAAGCAGGTAACATCGCTGCTGAAGGTACTATCCTTATTCAAGCAGGTGAAGGTTACACAGCTTTATTAGAAGTTAACTGTCAAACTGACTTCGTTGCTAAAGATGCAAACTTCTTAGCATTCGCTAACGAAGTATTAGCTGTTGCAGCTGCTTCTAAAGTAACTATTGAAGATCTTAAAGCACAATTCGAAGAAACTCGTGTTGCGCTAGTAGCTAAAATCGGTGAGAACATCAATGTTCGTCGTGTTGAATACATCGATGGTGCTTCTCAATCTTCTTACCGTCACGGCGACCGTATCGGCGTTGTTGTTTCTGGTGAAGCTGACGAAGAAACATTGAAGCACATTGCAATGCATGTTGCTGCTTCTAAGCCTGAATTCGTTAACCCAACTGACGTTCCAGCTGATGTTGTTGCTCGTGAGCAAGCACTTCAAGTTGAGATCGCGATGAACGAAGGTAAGCCTCAAGAAATCGCTGAGAAAATGGTTATCGGTCGCATGAAGAAGTTTACTGGTGAGATCTCTCTTACTGGCCAAGCTTACATCATGGAGCCAAAGAAAACTGTTGGCGACATTCTGAAAGAGAAAGGCGCTACTGTTTCTAACTTCATCCGTTTAGAAGTTGGTGAAGGCATCGAGAAGAAAGAAGAAGATTTCGCTGCAGAAGTTGCTGCACAAATTGCTGCTACTAAAAAAGCATAAGTAATTATCTCTTCATCCCCTAAAGCCGCAGCAACCGCTGCGGTTTTGTTATAATCAGGAAAAAATTATGAGCACCAATCCAAAACCTGCATTTAGACGCGTTCTTTTAAAACTAAGCGGCGAAGCGTTAATGGGCGAAGAAGGCTTCGGCATTGACCCTAAAGTTTTAGACCGTATGGCTCAAGAAGTGAAAGAGTTGGTTGAGTTAGGTATTCAAGTTGGTGTTGTTATTGGTGGTGGTAATCTATTCCGTGGTGAAGGCTTAGCGCAAGCTGGAATGAATCGTGTTGTCGGTGACCATATGGGGATGCTTGCAACTGTGATGAACGGCCTAGCGATGCGTGATGCACTGCACCGTGCCTATGTCAACGCACGTTTAATGTCTGCAATTCCTTTAAAAGGTGTTTGTGATGACTATAACTGGGCAGAGGCAATTAGTTTATTAAAATCTGGCCGAGTTGTTATTTTTGCAGCTGGTACAGGTAACCCATTTTGTACAACTGATTCAGCAGCCTGTTTACGCGGTATCGAAATTGAAGCAGAAGTTGTACTTAAAGGCACAAAAGTTGATGGTGTTTATTCTGCTGATCCAATGAAAGATCCTGACGCAGTTAAATATGATACTTTGACCTATGACGAAGTATTAGAAAATGAATTCAAGGTAATGGACTTAGCGGCATTTACGTTAGCCCGTGACCACGATATGCCTATTTTAGTTTTCAACATGAATAAACCGGGTGCTTTACGCCGTGTTATCATGGGTGAAGATGAAGGTACGCATATTAAAACGAAATAATCTCATAAAGGTTATTTGTTTAAACTAAATGTATACCAATGAGCGAATATCGACATAGCAACGACTATGTGCCATTCTCAGATTATCGCTTAAGTAATAAGTATTTGTGACCAAAAGGATATTTATCGTGATTGATACAATTAAAGAAGATGCTCAAGAGCGCATGACAAAATGTGTTGAAGCTACTAAAAACCAAATGGCTAAAGTACGTACTGGTCGTGCTCACCCAAGCCTACTTGATTCAATTCAAGTGTCATATTACGGTGCAATGACACCACTTAAGCAAGTGGCAAACATTGGTATTGAAGATTCTCGCACATTAAATGTAACTGTTTTTGATGCCACTATGGTTCAAGCTGTTGAGAAAGCGATCATGAGTTCAGACTTAGGTCTAAACCCAATGACTGCTGGTAACGCAATGCGTATTCCATTACCTGCACTGACTGAAGAACGTCGTAAAGACTTCATCAAAGTCGTACGTGGCGAAGCTGAAAATGGTCGTGTTGCAGTACGTAATGTACGTCGTGATGCTATCAGTGAAGTTAAAAAGCTTGAGAAAGCCAAAGAGTGTACTGAAGATGACGTTCGCCGTAGCGAAGATGAAATCCAAAAGTTCACTGATGCAAGCATCAAGAATATTGATGGAATTTTAGCTGCTAAAGAAAAAGAATTGATGGAAGTCTAATTCTCAACCTAGCAAAGCTAGAGTTAAAGCGCCGTGTAAGGTTATACTACACGGCGTTTGTCTATTTGAAAGGGTTGTAATAGATGTCATCCACTGTTGGATATGAGCCAGAAACAAAGTCGAGTGCTGATATTGCGTCATCAGAACAATTGCCAGGGCAATTATCTGAAGCAGTAAAGCAGTCGCTACCTAAGCATGTCGCTATTATTATGGACGGTAATGGCCGCTGGGCTCAGCAGCAAGGAAAACCAAGGGTGTTTGGTCATAAGGCTGGTGTAAAAGCTGTACGCCGAGCTGTGAGTGTCGCGAGCCAACTAGGCATTGAGTCACTGACCTTATTTGCATTTTCAAGTGAAAACTGGCGCAGGCCAGATAAAGAAGTCAGTTTACTAATGGAGTTGTTTTTCTCAGTATTACAAAGAGAAATTAAACTACTGCATAATAACCATGTAAGATTAAATATCATTGGTGATACCAGTCGTTTTTCTGCACGTTTACAAAAACAGATTGAAAAAGCACAACAACACACTGCAGAAAATACCGGATTAGTGCTTAATGTTGCAGCTAACTACGGTGGCCGTTGGGATATTTTACAAGCAGCTCAAAAGCTTGCAGATAAAGTTGCCCAAGGCGAGATTGAGTCAAGTGAATTGACAGAAGAGTCGTTAAATCAACAACTGTGTATGAGTGAACAGCACGAAGTAGATTTAATGATACGAACTGGCGGTGATTACCGTATCAGTAATTTTATTTTATGGCAGGCTGCATATGCAGAATTGGTCTTTACTGAGACTTTGTGGCCAGACTTCAACGAGCAAGCTTTTAAAGATGCACTTGCCGTTTTTGCCAGTAGGCAGCGTCGATTTGGTTTGACTGGCAGTCAAATTGAAGAAATACGAGCTGTATAAAAAATTTAAGAGGCTTTTGCTTTGTTAAAACAACGAATTATGACTGTACTATGGCTCCTTCCATTAGTGATAGGTGCCATTTTCTTTTTACCAGCAGAATATTTTGCTTGGGCACTCGTGCCTGTTTTTATGATTGGAGCAAAAGAGTGGGGGAGTTTTATTGACCCACAATGTACAGTCACTCAATGGACGTTTACCGTCACGGTTTCGTTAATTCTTATTGCACTTAATATATTTGTTCCAGTTGAGGCATTATGGCTGAAAGGCCAAGTTCATCCTATCTTTTTAGCCGTCATTTCAATTGGCCTTTTTTGGTGGGTAATTAGCACCTTGTTAGTGTTTACTTATCCTAAAAGTGGCAGCATTTGGCAAGCCAGCCCAATGTTAAAATCAATGTTTGGACAGTTAACGTTAATTCCCTGTTTTGTCTCACTTATCACCCTCAAGTCAATCAGTGCTAATGTTGAACCTTACTTTGGTGGTACTTTAGTCTTTTTAGTCATGCTAATTGTTTGGGCTGCTGATACAGGAGCTTATTTTGCTGGTCGTTCATTAGGCAAGCATAAATTGATGCCGAAAGTGAGCCCTAATAAGACTTTAGAAGGCCTTGGTGGTGGTTTAGTTGCGACTATGGCGGTTGTGGCAGGTGTTATGTATTACTCACCAGAACAAGAGCTTGGGCTTGTCATTGCGGTTACCTTAATTACGGCAATAGCTTCAGCATTTGGTGACCTGTCTGAAAGTATGTTTAAACGAGCAGCTAATATAAAAGACTCAGGAAAAATCTTACCGGGTCACGGTGGTGTATTAGATAGAATGGACAGTCTGACTGCAGCATTACCTGTTTTTACTTTCATTTATCTCGCATTCTGGATTTAATCAACCATGCAAAATATGGTCATCCTTGGAGCCACGGGCTCTATCGGAAGCAGTACGCTAAGTGTTATCGAGCATAATCCAGAGCAATACTGCGTTTATGGTTTAGTTGCCAATGCCAGTGTAGAAAAGATGCTTCAATTGTGTCTGAAGCATAAACCTCGTGTCGCGCATATGGTGGATTCAAATGCGGCGCAAGCGCTTAAAGAAGCGATACCAGCGAACCTCAATATTGATGTCACCACAGGCGCCGATGAACTTGAAAGTCTTGTTACAGCCACTCAAGTAGATACCGTGATGGCAGCAATTGTTGGTGCAGCGGGGTTAATGTCAACTTACGCTGCGGTTAAAGCGGGCAAGAGGGTGCTATTAGCCAATAAAGAGTCACTGGTGATGTCTGGTGAACTTTTTATGAAGGCTGCGCGTGAAAATAATACGACGCTACTGCCAGTCGATAGTGAGCATAACGCAATTTTTCAATGCCTCCCTGCCGATATTCAAGCAAATCTCGGAACCTGTGATTTAACGGCATCTGGTATTTCTCATATCTTATTAACGGGTTCTGGTGGACCATTTCTGACCTCAGATATTGCCGCTTTAAGTGCAATGACACCAACACAAGCATGTAATCATCCTAATTGGTCTATGGGACCTAAGATTTCTGTTGATTCAGCCACCATGATGAATAAAGGGCTTGAATTTATTGAAGCGCGCTGGCTTTTTAATACTAATAAAGAGCAATTGAAAGTGGTGATTCACCCTCAAAGCGTGATTCACTCCATGGTGCAATACAAAGATGGTTCAGTGATTGCACAAATGGGTAACCCTGATATGCGCACACCTATTGCGCATTGTATGTCTTTTCCAGAAAGAATTTACGCTGGAGTTGAACCTTTGGATTTTTTCAAAGTCCGAGAATTAAGCTTTTGTGAACCTGACTACCAACGTTTCCCTTGTTTAGCTCTTGCGATGAAAGCATGTGAACAAGGTCAAGAGGCTACAACTGTACTCAATGCAGCAAACGAAATTGCTGTTGATGCTTTTTTAAATGAAAAGATTAAGTTTACTGATATCGCTCGTGTTAATGAGTCATGTTTAGAACGGGTATCACATTCAGCATTAGGTACGATTGAAGATATTATGGCGTTAGACGGGCAAGCTCGTATAATCGCAAACGAAGCAATCAAATCGATTAACTAGTTCGTAGGAGAACAATGTTAGATTTTTTATGGAACCTGGGGTCATTTATTGTCGCACTGGGTATTTTGATTACTGCACATGAATACGGACATTTTTGGGTTGCACGTCGTTGTGGCATCAAAGTAGAACGTTTTTCTATTGGTTTTGGTAAAGCCATTTGGCGTAAAGTGGGGCAAGATGGCACTGAGTATGTCGTTGCCATGATCCCTTTAGGTGGTTACGTCAAAATGCTCGATGAGCGAGTTGAGGATGTGCCTGAAGAGTTAAAAGAACAGGCATTTAACCGTAAAACCGTTTGGCAACGGATCGCGGTTGTATCCGCAGGACCGATTGCAAACTTTTTATTTGCTATTGTGGCACTTTATTTAATGTATCTTATTGGGGTCCCTTCACTAAAACCAGTTATTGATACAACAAGAGCAAATACTCCCGCCGCTCAAATTGAGCTAAAAGAACCGATGCAAATTGTGGCAGTTTCTGGCCAGAAAGTTAGAAACTGGGAGGAAGTTAACCTTGCTTTAGTTGGCCATATTGGCGGTAAAGAACTGGACATTAGCTTAGTTCCTTTATCTTCGACAACAACATCGGAAAAAACTTACACACTAGATATCCGTGATTGGCAATTTGATCCAGACAAAGAGTCACCTATTGGGGCTATGGGTCTAGGAATATATCGCCCAGGAATTAAGCCTGTGATTGCGCTTGTAACCAACGGAAGTGCGGCCGAAATTGCTGGTTTACAGTTGGGTGACGAAATACTCAAGGTAAATGGTCAACCTTATCAAGATTGGAATGATTTTGTTGATGTGATACAAACGTCTGCAAACAAAGACGTTAACCTGACCATCGCACGTAACAATGAGCAATTAACTATCATTGTCACTCCGCAAGCACAAAAAAATGCAAACGGAGAAACCATTGGCATTGTTGGTGTAAGCCCAACTCAAATTGATTGGCCTGAAAGTATGCGCTTCCAGCTTGAGTATGGCATAGTAGATTCCTTTGCTGCAGCTGCAGATAAAACCTGGCAACTGGTTGTTGTCAGCTTTAAGATGATTGGAAAATTATTTACCGGCGATGTGTCGGTGAAAAACCTGAGTGGACCTATATCAATAGCTCAAGGTGCTGGCACCAGCGCAGACTATGGATTAGTGTATTTTCTTGGGTTTATCGCACTCATCAGTGTGAACTTAGGGATTATTAATTTAATGCCTTTGCCAGTACTCGATGGGGGACACTTGCTGTATTACTTTATCGAAGTGATTACGGGTAAGCCTGTACCAGAAAAGGTTCAGGACATAGGATTCAGGTTTGGTGCAGTTATGCTGCTGTTGTTGATGAGCATTGCCATCTTCAATGATTTTTCCAGACTCTGAGCAGGGAACACAAATAATTAGAAGTGCTCTATGAGATTTAATAAACTTTTTGCCTCGATGATTTTAGTCGGTGCGTCATTTTCAGGCAATGGTGTGGCTGATACTTTCCAACCATTTGAAGTGACCGACATCCAGATTGATGGTTTACAGCGAGTTGCACTTGGTGCCGCCTTGCTTAGTCTCCCCGTTAAAGTGGGCGATACTGTAGATCAAATTAAATTACAGCAAGCGATTAAAAGCTTGTACGCCTCAACTAACTTTGAAACGATTAACGTTGCTCATGAAGATGGGGTGTTAATCGTTACAGTCAAAGAGCGTGCGACAATTAGTGCCGTGACCTTTGAAGGTAACAAAGACATTAAAGATGAGCAGCTTCAAGAAAGTTTAGATGGCTCAGGTATTAAAATAGGTGAGTCTCTCGATAGAACCATGTTATCGGGTATTGAAAAAGGCTTACAAGACTTCTACTACGGTGTCGGTAAATATGGCGCAAAAGTAGAAGCTGAAGTCATTAACTTACCGCGTAACCGTGTTGAGCTGAAGTTTAACTTTACCGAAGGTCTTGCGGCTGAAATTCGCCAAATCAACGTGGTTGGTAACAGCGTGTTCTCAGATGCAGAATTGATCGGTTTATTAGAGCTTAAAGACTATGTTGCTTGGTGGGATTTATTCGGCGAACGTCGATACCAAAAGCAAAAACTACAAGCAGATTTAGAAACGGTAAAAACCTACTATCACAACCAAGGTTACATTCGTTTTGAGGTGACTTCGACACAAGTTGCGATGACACCTGACAGAAAAGGATTGTATATCACCATCAATGTTGATGAAGGTGAGAAGTATCAGGTTTCTGAAGTTAACTTAACCGGTGAGCTAATGGGCCGTGAAAAGTTAATGAAAGCGATTTTGCCGATTAAAGAAGGTGATACTTACAACGGTGGCGATGTTACGTTCACCGAAGAAATGTACAGCAAATACCTTGGCCGATTTGGTTATGCTTATCCAGAAGTGAAAACCTACCCTGAAATTGATGACGAATCTAAAGAAGTTGCGCTAAACATCAATGTTAACCCTGGTAAACGTGTCTACGTTCGCTCGGTTAATTTCACTGGTAATACAGTGACAAAAGATGAAGTAATGCGCCGTGAATTACGTCAAATGGAAGGTGCATGGTTAAACTCTGCACAAGTCGAACAATCAAAAGCACGTCTTAACCGTCTAGGTTACTTCGAGACCGTTGATACAGAGACTGTTCAGGTACCTGGAAGTGATGATCTTGTCGATGTCGCATTTAACGTTAAAGAGCAACCATCGGGTTCATTTAACGCAGGTGTTGGTTACGGTACTGAATCTGGTCTGAGCCTTCAGTTTGGTGTTCAGCAAAGTAACTTCTTAGGTACAGGTAACCAAGCTGGCGTCAGCTTAAACACCAACAAATACTCTAAGAATGTAAACTTCTCGTACACTGACCCATACTTTACTAAAGATGGTGTGAGTTTAGGTGGTAGCATTTATTGGAATGAGTTTGATGCGAACGAGGCTAACCTTGAGCGCTATAAAAACAAATCTTATGGTATTGCATTAAATTCAGGTTTCCCGATTAACGAATACAACCGTTTAAACGGTGGTATTGGTTACCGTCATAACCAAATTTCTGAAATTTCTGCTTACGAACAAGCATTACGTTTCTATAATGTTTATCGTGAGTCAGATGATCCTAATGCTGATTTAAGTTTTGATAACTTTGAACTTAATGGTGGTTGGAGCCGCAGTACATTAAACCGTGGTACTTTCCCAACCGATGGTTCATCACAGCGCTTTAGCGCTAAAGCGACCATTCCAGGTTCTGATTTACAGTACTTTAAGACAGATTTAGATACCAACTTCTATTTCCCATTAACTCGTAATCATAGCTTTGTATTATTGACCCGTGCACGTTTGGGTTATGCTAATGGTTATGGCCAGTTTAATGATAATGACCAAATTCTTCCTTTCTGGGAAAATTACTATTCAGGTGGTAGTAGCTCATTACGTGGTTTCCAGTCTAACTCTGTTGGTCCACGTTCATTCTATTTATACCGTGGTAGCGAACCATGTTCTCCAGATCCTTCTGGTGACAGCTGTTCATTACCGGGTGAGCCAAATAGAGTACAAGTGAGCTCAGGAAGATCAATTGGTGGTAACGCAATTGCGACTGCCAGTATGGAAATGATTGTGCCGACTCCATTCTTGGATGAAGCTTATTCAAATTCAGTACGTACCAGCTTCTTCGTTGATGCAGGTAACGTATGGGATACCGAGTTCGATTATGACTCGTATAGATATCTTCCAGCCGATGAGTTTGATAAATTGGAAGATTATAGTGACCCAAGCAGAATACGTGCCTCATGGGGTATGAGTGTTCAGTGGCTATCGCCGATGGGACCTATGGTGTTTAGCTTGGCTTGGCCGATTAAAGAATACGAAGATGATGAAACTGAGATCTTTTCGTTCAATATTGGCAAAACGTTCTAAAACAAATACACTCGGCAAGTTTTGCTGATAATAACAAGGAGTCTATTTTGAAAAAGATGGTAAATCGCGCGTTAGTAACAATGGCATTTTTAAGTGCACCTATGATGGCACATGCTGAGAAAATTGCTGTGGTTGATATGGGCGAAGTGTTTGAGCAACTACCTCAACGTGAACAAATTTCACAATCACTAAAAACTGAATTTGGTGACCGTGTTGCTGAAGTACAAAAAATGCAAGAAGAAATGCGTACTATGGTTGAGAAGCAGCAACGTGATGGCGCGTTGATGAGCGACAGCCAAAAGACAGATCTTGTACGTCAAATGGAGTCGTTAAAATCTGACTTCCAACTAAAAGGCAAAGCACTTGATGAAGATATGCGTCGTCGTCAAGGTGAAGAGCAAAACAAGCTTTTAGTTAAAGTACAAGAAGCAATCAACACCATTGCACAGAAAGAGTCTTATGACATCGTTCTTCAACGTGGTGCTGTAATCTTTGTAAAGCCAGAAGCTGATATCAGCGACAAAGTTGTTCAAGCGTTAAGTAAAGGCAACTAATGAAAACTGTGACTTTAAAAGAGCTTGGTCAGCTGTTGGGCGCAACGATTTTGGGTGATGATTCTCTGGAAATAACCAGCGTTGCGACCCTTGAAGATGCTGCTTCAGATCAACTTTCTTTTTTAGCCAATAGTAAGTACCGTGCACAGCTTGAATCTTCTCAAGCTGGTGCGGTGTTATTGAGTGAAAAAGATGCCGAAGATTACTCTGGTAATGCTTTGGTTTTAAAAGATCCTTACGTAGGATTTGCACGCGTAGCGCAATTACTTGATACCACCCCGAAAGTGGCAACAGGTATTCATCCCTCAGCAGTTATTCATGCTTCTGCCCAATTAGGTGAGAATGTTGCTATTGCGGCAAATGTCGTGATTGATGCCAATGTGATTATTGGCAATGATGTGCAAATCGGTGCTGGAAGCGTTGTCGCAGAGCAATCAATTATTGGTTCTGGCACATGTTTGAAGGCAAATGTCACCTTTTATCATGACGTGATAGTGGGACAAAATTGTATCTTTCATTCTGGTTGTGTCATTGGCTCTGACGGTTTTGGCTATGCCAATGAGCGCGGTAACTGGATTAAAATTCCACAAACAGGTGGCGTGAGAATTGGTGATAATGTCGAAATCGGAGCTGGTACTACAGTTGACCGTGGCGCATTGTCACACACTGAAATTCACGATGGCGTTATCATCGATAACCAAGTCCAAATCGCCCACAATTGTGTTGTAGGCCAAAATACAGCAATTGCAGGGACGTCTTTCTTAGCCGGTAGCTCAACTTTGGGCAAATATTGTATTGTTGGCGGCGGAAGTGGAATTGCAGGCCACCTTAAAGTGGCGGATGGCACACATATTTCAGGCAGTACCAATGTAACAAGCGAAATTCGTAAGCCTGGTCTGTATTCATCTGCTACAATTGCAATGGATAATAAGAGCTGGCGACGTAATACGGTTCGTTTCCGCCATTTAGATGAATTGTTCAATCGTGTGAAAGAGATTGAGAAAAAAATAAAAGATTAGCAGTAAATGGCGTTAACGCCATTTCGAGGAATTACGTGTGGCAAACCAATTGAATACAATGGATATTGAAGAAATTCTTCAATATCTTCCTCATCGTTACCCATTTTTACTTGTCGATCGTGTTTTAGATTACACCGTTGGTGAATCATTACATGCGATCAAAAACGTGACGTTTAACGAACCTTTCTTCCAAGGCCATTTTCCTGTTAAACCTGTCATGCCCGGCGTGTTAATTATTGAAGCAATGGCACAGGCTACTGGCTTACTTGCATTTAAAACCATGAGCCCAGATCCTTCTCCAGATGTGCTATACCTACTCGCTGGTGTTGATAAAGCCCGTTTTAAACGTGTTGTATCACCAGGGGATCAATTACATTTTCACGTTAAAATGATTAAAGAGCGCCGAGGGATTGGTGTATTTGAAGGACAGGCATTTGTTGATGGTGAACTAGCTTGTTCAGCCGAAATAATGTGTGCACGCAGAGAGATTAACAAGTGATTGATAAGTTAGCATTCGTACATCCCGATGCAAAAATTGGTAACAACGTTACCATTGGTCCTTGGAGTTATATCGGCGCTGATGTTGAAATCGGCGATGATACTTGGATTAGTTCCCATGTGGTTATTAAAGGCCCAAGCGTCATAGGTAAGGGTAATCGCTTCTTTCAATTTTCATCTATTGGTGAAGAATGTCAGGACAAAAAATACGCAGGTGAACCAACGACATTAATCATGGGCGACAACAATATTGTTCGTGAAAATGTCACCATTCATCGTGGCACGATTCAGGACAACAGTGAAACGCGTATTGGTTCGAACAATTTATTGATGGCTTACGTGCACATTGCTCATGATTGCGTATTAGGCGATAACATTATTATGGCTAACAATGCGTCAATTGCTGGTCATGTACACGTCGGTGACTGGGCAATTTTAGGCGGCATGACAGGCGTACATCAGTTTGTTCATATTGGTGCCCATGCGTTTACTGCAGGTTCTTCTACTATCTTCCAAGATGTACCGCCATTTGTAATGGCAGCAGGTAGTCCAGCAATCCCTCGTGGGTTAAATGTTGAAGGTCTTAAGCGCCGTGGTTTCACTAAAGAGACTCAACATGCTATTCGCCGTACGTATAAATCGTTGTACCGTAAAAACCTGACAATTGAAGAAGCATTAGCTGAAATCACAGCCGATGCTGAATCAGATGAACATGTAAAAGGGATGGTTGAGTTTATTAATGGCTCATCTCGCGGGATCATTCGATAGAAGATAACATGACAAATAATACCCCTCGTATATTTGCAATGGTCGCCGGAGAACTCTCCGGCGATATTTTAGGTGCAGGATTAATAAAGTCACTGCAAAAACAATACCCTGATGCACGATTTATCGGTATTGGTGGGCCGCAAATGGAAGCGCTCGGTTTTGAGAGTTACTTTTCATTTGAAGAGCTTGCTGTCATGGGAATTGTTGAAGTCCTCGCGCGATTACCACGATTGCTTAAAGTGCGCGCGACGTTAATTAAAAATATTTGTGCTGAAAAACCTGATTGTTTTATTGGCATAGATGCACCTGATTTTAATATTGGTCTTGAGCTTAAACTCAAAGCACAAGGGATTAAAACCGTTCACTATGTCAGTCCATCTGTATGGGCTTGGCGTCCAAAACGTATTTTTAAAATCGCAAAAGCAACCAACATGGTGCTGTCATTACTGCCGTTTGAAAAAGCATTTTATGACAAGCATCAGGTACCTTGTACTTTTGTTGGTCACACTTTAGCTGATGATATTCCCATGGAAAGCGACAAGCTTGAAGCCCGTGAGCAGCTTGGCTTAGACCCGCAAGCGGAATATTTAGCGATTTTGCCAGGTTCTCGGGGTGGCGAACTCAAGCAACTTGCCGAACCATTTATCAAAGCTGCAGTCATTATTAAACAAACCTATCCAGATATTAAATTTGTGACGCCTTTGGTTAATCAAGCTCGCCGTGAACAGTTTATAACGGCGCTTAAACAGTTTGCGCCAGATCTTGAAATCGAATTGGTTGAAGGACAATCTCGTGCTGTGATGGCGGCATCAGATGCCATATTGTTAGCATCCGGTACGGCGGCGTTAGAAGCCATGCTTGTTAAGCGTCCGATGGTGATGTCATATCGTGTTAATGCGATGACATACACTTTGGCAAAGCGACTGATGTTGGTCGAGCACTATTCTTTACCAAATTTATTAGCGGGTCGTGCGTTAATCCCTGAAATTGTTCAAGATGAATGTAACGAGAACAATATTTCTGCAGCTGTGATTGAACAGCTAAATCGTGACTTTACGCCATTGAAAGCTGAGTTTGAGCAAATCCATGAAACCCTTCGCTGCAACGCCAGCGATCGAGCTGCAGACGCTGTTATCGAATTAATAAGCCACTCTCCACTGCAAGAAGTGAAATCATGAGCAGAATACCGACAGTCATTAAAGGGATTACACCAGAGCAAGTTGCGTATATCACTCGTGGTGTTGTTGCTGGTGTGGATGAAGTCGGCCGCGGTCCTTTAGTAGGGGATGTGGTGACTGCCGCTGTTATTCTTGATCCTAATCAGCCGATAGCGGGGTTAAATGATTCTAAAAAGCTATCAGAAAAGCGTCGAGAGTTATTGTTTAACGAGATCACAGATAAAGCCTTAGCCATTAGTGTTGGTAGAGCAACGCCAACCGAAATTGATGATATCAATATTCTGCACGCCACTATGTTAGCAATGCAGCGAGCTGTTGCTGGATTATCCATTCAACCAGAAAAGGTGTTAGTCGATGGTAATCGTACCCCTGATTTTGGTATTCAAAGCCATGCTATTATAAAAGGTGACGGATTAGTAGCAGCGATTAGCGCAGCGTCAATTATCGCTAAAGTCACTCGCGATAGTGAAATGGATGCATTAGATGCCAGATATCCTCAATATGGATTTGCTAATCACAAAGGTTATCCAACAAAAGCTCACTTCGAAGCATTAGAAGCACACGGCGTACTACCTGAGCATCGCAAAAGTTTTAAGCCAGTGATGGCTATTCTTAATCAGTCATGATGAGCGATGACTTTTAGTTCATTATTTTTACCTCATTATTTTTAGATTATTATTTGTTACTAAGCCCTGTAATTTCAACTTACGAGGTCAGGGATGAACCGTTGACTTTCCGCTTAGATTGATATTAATTTCGCTATTATAAATTGGCGTAGTTTGCTAATCTGGTCAGCGGTTTTTTCCTTTTAATCATGCATTTCAAAGATACTCATATTCTATGTCCGATCCTCGTTTCGTCCATCTCCGTGTCCACAGTGATTTTTCCATGTCTGATGGCGTGGCAAAAGTTAAACCTATTCTGGCGAAAGCCTCAGAACTGGGTATGGGAGCATTAGCAATTACTGACCAGAATAACTTTTGTGGTCTAGTAAAATTCTATGGCGGTTGTCATGGCGCGGGAATAAAACCGATTATCGGCGCTGACTTTTGGATGAAAGTGCCAGGTTTTGCGGATGAATACTGTGCTATAACCATTATCGCCTTAGACAATGACGGTTATCAAAGCTTAACTCAATTAATCAGTGAAGCGTATTTACGTGGCCAGCTTAACGGCAGAGTGGTCATCGATCAGGAATGGTTAGTCAAATTTAATCAAGGCATCTTGCTGATTTCAGGTGCTAAAGATGGTGATATTGGTAAAGCGCTATTGAAAGGTAACATGGCGCAAGTTGAAGAGCTGGTGTCATTCTATAAAACTCACTTCCATGACCGTTACTTTTTAGAGTTGATCAGAACGGGCAGACCGGATGAAGAACGTTATCTTCATATGGCTGTTAAACTGGCTTCAGAAAATGAATTACCTGTTGTTGCAACTAACCAAGTGGTGTTTTTAAAAGCCGACGACTTTGAGTCTCACGAAATTCGGGTTGCAATTCATGACGGCTTTACGTTAGCCGATCCTCGTAGACCTAAAAAATACAGTGAACAACAATATCTCCGAACCGAAGATGAAATGTGTGATTTGTTTGCTGATATTCCATCTGCATTATCAAACAGTGTCGAAATTGCCAAACGCTGTAATGTCACGATTCGTTTAAATGAATATTTCTTACCTAATTTCCCAACAGGCGATTTGACCATTGAAGACTTTTTGGTTGAAGTGTCTGAAAAAGGTCTGGAAGAGCGTCTAGCGTTTTTATTCCCTGACGAGCAAGAGCGTAAAGAGAAACGTCCTGAGTATGATGAACGTCTCGATGTTGAACTAAAAGTGATTAACCAAATGGGGTTCCCTGGTTACTTCTTGATCGTAATGGAGTTCATTCAATGGGGTAAAGATAATGGCATACCTGTTGGGCCGGGACGTGGCTCTGGTGCCGGTTCTTTAGTGGCTTATGCGCTTAAAATTACTGACTTAGATCCATTAGAATACGATTTGTTATTTGAACGTTTCTTGAACCCAGAACGTGTATCCATGCCCGATTTCGACGTTGACTTCTGTATGGATCGCCGTGATGAGGTAATTGACCACGTTGCCGATTTATATGGCCGTGATGCAGTATCTCAAATTATTACCTTCGGTACGATGGCGGCAAAAGCGGTAGTACGAGATGTTGGGCGGGTGTTAGGTCATCCTTATGGTTTTGTTGAACGGCTTACCAAAATGATCCCAGCCGAGCCTGGCATGACACTGGCTAAAGCGTTCGAAGTCGAACCGTCACTGCCAGAAGCTTATAATAGCGATGAAGATGTCAAAGAGCTTATTGACATGTGTCGCCGCCTTGAAGGTGTGACTCGAAACGCGGGTAAACATGCTGGTGGTGTTGTAATTTCACCGACAGTCATCACTGACTTCTCACCACTATATTGTGATGCAGAAGGCTTAAACCCAGTGACTCAGTTTGATAAAAATGACGTTGAAACGGCTGGCTTAGTTAAATTCGATTTCTTGGGATTAAGAACCCTAACTATTATCGACTGGGCTTTGCAGATGATTAACCCTCGCTTAGAAAAAGCAGGGGAAGAACCCGTCAGAATTGAATCCATTAGCTTGACTGACCCTAAATCATTTAGATTATTGCAGCGCTATGAAACCACGGCGGTATTCCAGTTGGAGTCTCGTGGTATGAAAGACTTGATTAAACGTCTGCAGCCCGATTGTTTTGAAGACATGATTGCATTAGTGGCGTTATTCCGCCCTGGACCTTTGCAGTCCGGCATGGTAGACAACTTTATTGAACGTAAGCATGGCCGTGAAGAAGTCTCTTATCCTGATGCTGAGTATCAACATGAGTCGTTAAAAGACTTACTAGAGCCGACATACGGTATTATTTTATACCAAGAACAGGTTATGCAAATTGCGCAGGTATTGGCTGGATATACCTTAGGTGGCGCGGACATGCTTCGTCGTGCTATGGGTAAGAAAAAACCTGAAGAAATGGCTAAGCAACGGGGTACTTTCGAAGCTGGCGCAATTAAGAATGGCGTTGATGGGCCATTGTCGATGAAAATTTTCGACTTGGTAGAAAAGTTCGCGGGTTATGGTTTCAACAAATCTCACTCGGCTGCTTATGCGCTAGTTTCATATCAAACCTTGTGGCTAAAAACCCATTATCCTGCAGAGTTTATGGCTGCAGTAATGTCCGCTGATATGGATAACACGGATAAAATTGTGATTTTGGTTGATGAGTGTGAGCGTATGGGCTTGCCAATTATTCCACCTGATGTGAATAAGGGATTGTTCAAGTTTACTGTCGATGACGACTTAAACATTGTTTATGGGATTGGCGCGATTAAAGGGGTGGGTGATGGCCCTGTAGAATCGATTTTAAATGCGCGTAAAGATGGCCCATTTACCGATTTGTTTGATTTCTGTGCTCGTATCGATCTTAAAAAGCTAAATAAGCGGGTGATTGAAAAGCTAATTTGCGCAGGAGCACTCGATAACTTAGGCCCACATCGTGCGGCCATGATGGCGACCTTACCTGAAGCGATTTTAGCCGCTGCTCAACATGCGAAAGCTGAAGCCATTGGCCAGAATGATATGTTTGGCTTACTTAATTCTGAGCCAGAAGATAACAAACAAAGCTTTGTTGAATGTCCTACATGGCCTGACAAAGTTTGGCTTGAAGGCGAGCGTGACACATTAGGTTTATACCTTACTGGTCACCCAATTAATCAGTATTTAAAAGAGTTAAGACAATACACTTCTGGACGATTGAAAGACGTTCACCCAACTGATCGCGGTAAAACCGTTAAAGCTGCAGGGTTAGTTATTGCCACTCGAGTGATGATCACCAAGCGAGGCTCAAAAATGGGCTTGGTCACTCTTGATGATAAAAGTGCGCGATTAGAAGTCATGTTGTTTACTGAAGCATTTGAGAAATTTAATCATCTCTTAGAGAAAGATCGTATTTTGATTTGTGAAGGTGAAGTGAGCTTTGATGACTTTGCTGGCGGTAACCGAATGACTGCACGCAATATTATCGAAATCGGTGAGGCGAGAAGTCACTTTGCTAACGCGGTAGAAATTAATGTCACTGCTGAGGATATTAACCCTGAGTGGCTGGAAAAATTTGAACAAGCGCTTTCGCCTTGGAAAAATGGCAGCGTACCAGTAGTGATTAATTATCAGCAGCGTGAAGCCGCAGGGCAATTACGTTTAGGGGATGAGTGGCGTGTTAACCCTACCGATGAGCTGATGTTAGCAATTGAAAGCTTGGTCGGCTCGAGTAACGTTAAGATTGTTTTTTAGTGTTAACTCTGCGTAACTTTGTCGTGTTAAGTGCGCTGAGTAACGCACTGGATTAATCATAGTATGTTAAAAGGGACAAGCTGATGAAAATCATTAATATCTGTGAAGCGATTAAGCAGCACACATCAGCTTTGTTATCGATTAACAGCCCAGCTGGTGCTGTTAATGCTGCTCATCATTCACCGAATAAAATTGTGCTGGCATACAGCGGCGGGGTTGATTCTGAGTGTCTTTGTTACGGCTTGAGCCAGTTTGCCCAGCAAAACCCGCATATTTCATGTTTATTGGTCCATGTGCATCATGGTTTAAGCCCAAATGCAGATGAGTGGGCGCAGCACTGTGTATCACAAGCGAGTCAATATCAACTCCCTATTCAAGTAGAGCATGTCTCATTGATTAAAACATCTCGGACGAGTCTTGAAGCAATCGCCCGAGATGCTCGCTATCAAGTTTTTAAAAAGTACCTTAATCCTGGTGATATTCTCTTAACGGCCCATCATCAAGATGATCAGCTTGAAACGTTATTACTAGCGTTAAAACGTGGTCAAGGCCCGAAAGGTTTGGCAGCTATGGGGAGCATTCAAGCATTTCATCAACAAAGTTGGGTCATTAGACCTTTACTGGGCTTTTCTCGTAGTGACATTGAGGCATTTGCAATCGATAAGTCATTAATTCATATCGAAGATGAAAGTAACTTAGACACCCAGTATGATCGAAATTTTCTGCGTCAAGATATCATTCCTAGGCTAAAGCAACGTTGGCCGAGTATTGCTGCAACAGCATCTCGCAGTGCGCAGCTTTGTGCGCAGCAGCAATCTATCGTTGACGCTGAAGTGGCTCAGCGACTTCCTGAATTCATTACGTACTCTCCGAGTTTTAGTTTATCAGGCCCTGGTTTAGCGCTATTAACATTCAAAGAACAATCCAGTGAATGGCAAAACTTGCTGTTACGCGGTTTTATTTTAGCTCAAGGCTACAAATTACCGTCTCAGTCGCAGCTTGAGCAAATTGTGAGTCAACTATTGTACGCTGCTAATGATGCTAACGTAGATGTCCAGTGTGCTGGATATTCGATTAAACGTTTTGCTGGATGTGCCTATGTTGTACCCAAGATCAGTAAAAAGGACTTAGAGGCAACACAGAACATTGATGCTGAGTTGCTGACTAATGCGATTCAGCGGTTAGACATGCGAACTGAAGAGGTTTGTACTGTTGAGCTATCCAGTCTATCTATTAATAATTTAGAAGGTGAGCAATCACCTCAACCTTTACATGTTTCAGTGGGAGCGAGTACTCAAGGAGCGCGACTATCGATAACGGATTTAACCTCGGTTAGCATTGCCTTTACAGCGAAAGGGAGTACCCGCTGTCAACCCCACTTTAGGGATAAAGGACGAGAGCTTAAAAAGATATGGCAAGAACTTGCCGTTCCGCCTTGGATGAGGGATAGAGTAGCTTTGGTTTTTTATGGCGAAGTGTTAGTTGCCGCGATTGGCTTGTGGGTCGATAAACGCTACTTAGCTAAAGCTGATGAAATCGGTTTACTATTAAACTATAAAATGCAGACATCAGATTAACGTTTACAAACAGTTACTGCATTTCTTCAAGGTAACTTAGTATAAAACGGCAATCTTTTTACTCACTAAGAACGCTCAACGTTAAAGTGATTCGCTAATATAGCTGAACACTCACAATTATCTTTGTGATTTATTATCAATAATTTAACTCTGTTAAGTTTTGTCTATTCATACCTTAGTCATTGCAAATTCTAAAACAACTTCTGCCCGCATCTTTGGCTTCATATAACGCCATGTCAGCACTTTCATACAGTTTATCTTGGGTTTGTGCGCCGCTTGAACTTGCCACGCCTAAGCTGCATTTAACTTGAAAAGTGCTCATTAACGGATGTGACTCCATGGTGTTAATGATACGCTGACACAAAGGCGTCATTTCGAGTGCATTTCCTTGAGCTATAATTATAAATTCGTCACCACCAATACGAAAAGCTTGATCGGTATTTCGAATAGCGTCATTAATCAGTTCAGCAAATGAAGATAAAATCGTATCGCCAAGTTTATGTCCGTGTTGATCATTTACACTTTTAAAGTTGTCTAAATCGAGCACAACCAAAGAGATATCACCTTGGTTTCTGTTGGCTCTGGCCAATGCGCTCTTGATACTTTGTCGATAATAATAGCGATTACCTAAGCCTGTTAATGCATCAAACATGGCTTGATTCGACATTTGACTGTACTTAGTTGCATTTAAAAATGGTTGGCAAAACAATTTTTCAATTTCATTAAGCTGTATTAATTGGTCGGGTGTTAATGGCGAGCTGAGGTAATATTTGATGCTATAAGGCTCACCAAAGCCGCTAATCACTCTTTGTTGATTAAGTCCATGACAACGACCCCAGTTCAGTTTTAGCTGGTGATTCAGTTGTACACCTTGGATCGGCAAAAATTGGCCTAGTGATTTGCCGTAACTGGCAAAGACCGTTCTTGGCTCTAAACTTGCGTGCATTTGCTGCAAGATTTCCATCAAGTTATTATCTGAGTTGTGATCTTTGCCAGCTGTGTAAGGCGCTGATTTTCCCCAGTTTTGTTCTGGATATGGCTGTGAAGCTATGGCGTAATCCATTTTTACTACCTCATTTGATGCAAATACATGCGAATGCGAAACATATAAATAAAATTGTTTTTACCTGTATCAAAATGTAAGCAAAAACTGTGCCTGATATTTTTAGTTACTAATTATCATAAGGTTATTGTTAATTGGTTTTATTGTTAATAGACTGTTTCATTGAATCGCTATTTTATTGACTCGGAGAACTCGCATTTATGGAGCACAGCATCTTTATCCATATTCTCTCAATGCTCGTGATAGCTATTGTGGCTATTTCACTGCTAAGGCGATTTGGTTTACCTCCCATTCTTGCTTACCTACTCACAGGAGTAGTGAGCGGTCCTAGCGGTTTTCATTGGTTCACCCAGCAGCAAATGCATTCAGTGGCTGAGCTTGGCGTTGTGTTATTGATGTTCAGTTTAGGGCTTGAATTCTCTGTACCTAAGTTGTGGTCAATGCGAAGAACGGTATTTGGCTTAGGTAGTGCGCAAGTGACCTTTACTGCGCTGTTAGCTGGTTTGGTGGCACTGCTATTTGGCCAAGATATGATTTCAGCCATTGTTATTGGTTCTGCAGTTGCATTGTCTTCAACGGCGATTGTATTAAAGCTGGTTAACGAGCAAGGGTGGATGCGAAGACGTCACGGCGAGCTCTCTGTCAGTGTGCTGCTCTTTCAAGATATTGCAGTGGTGCCGCTATTAATTATCTTACCTTTACTATCAACCAATGGTGAGCCGATAGGCTTTCTAGATATTGCTTGGGGTATGCTTACAGGCATTTTGGCATTCATTGGTTTGATGTCTTTCGGTAAGTGGGTGTTACCTCGAATTTTTGACGAAGTAGCTCGTTCTCGTTCAAATGAATTGTTCGTGTTATCCACCTTAGTTGTTGTATTAGTCACAGGAGCCTTTACTCAGTGGTTAGGTTTATCGATGGCGCTCGGTGCTTTTATTGCGGGTATGTTATTAGGTGAGAGTCAATATCGTCGTCAACTTGAAGCTGATATAAGACCATTTAGAGATCTCTTAATGGGTCTGTTTTTTATCTCTATCGGTATGCTGCTAGATTTTACGATTGTTGCGCAATTTTGGTGGCAAATTCTATTAATTTTAGTTGCTGTTTTAGTGACTAAAACTGTCGTGGTATTCGGTATTTTAAAGTTGGGCGGTGAACAGTTTAAAGTGGCGTTAAGTACAGCCATTAGCTTGGCACAAGTGGGTGAGTTTAGTTTTGTACTGTTAGCGTTGGCGGTTAATTATCAGCTATTAGAAACTCAAATGAGTACCATTTTTGTCATGGTAGCCGTTTTGTCTATGTCAATTGCGCCTTGGCTTATCAGAAACAGTGTTGATATAGCGCAGGCTATCGAAGGTAAAACATCACGTAAAAAACAGATTGAAGATGAGTTTCAATTGCCGCCACCAGAAGACGGGGATTTAGTATTAATTCTTGGTTACGGCCGAGTGGGGCAAACCATCGCCCGATTTTTGAAAAAAGAAGCAGTGCCATTTGTGGTGTTAGATCTTGACCCTACGAGAGTGTCAGAAGCTAAGAATGCTGGCGAACCTGTATTTTTCGGTGACGCTTGTAAAATGGGGTTATTAAAACAAATTGGTATACGTCGTGCCAGCATGGTGGTCATTACATTTGGAGAGTCTCGCCAAGTGGAAGATTGCCTGGCACTGTCGCGCAAATTGGCGCCAGATACTAAGATTTTAGTGAGAACCACGGATGATGCAGAGCTTGATAGTTTAAAAGAGATGGGCGCCACGCAGGTTATTCCCGAAAAGCTTGAAGGCAGCTTAATGCTGGTATCCCAAGTGCTATACAAATGTGGGGTACCACTACCAAGAATTATTAAGCGATTAGAATCAGAAAGGCGTAACCATTACCAATATCTTCATGGCTTTTTTACTGGAGCTGAGACGGATATGACCTTAGAGCTACTGCATGCGGTGTCGTTAGATACTGGTTCTAATGCGGTTGGTAAGCGCATCGCTAAAATCCCTTGGTCTCAGTTAGGTGTTGAACTTAGAGCGGTAAGAAGGAAAGGCGAGGAGATAAGTCCTGCACCAGAAGATTGGGTTTTCGAGCGTAATGACATCATCATGTTGGTCGGTAAACCACGCTCAATAGAGGCTGCAGAAGAGTATTTATTGCAAGGTTGATGGTTTTTTTTGAAGATGGCTAATTACAGTAGAATTTTGCCATCTTCTTCCATACAATGGCTAGTTACGTTTGTTGTTGAGTAGCCATGTGGTTACTGCTTGTATGGGATAGTCATGTCGGCCAAATTGTTTAATCTTCCTATCAAAATAAGCTTAGAGTTGATTGCTAAGTTATTTTCATCAGTTCAATTACAAAAAGCGCAGAATTATCTCATTGAAGGCCGAGTGCTTGAAGTGCACGCAAGCCAAGAAAATCATAATGTTGAATCTTATGTGGCTGGCTCTGCGATCGAGCCTTATCGCCAAGACATTACGCTGGTAAATGTAAATCACAAAATCGTGATGAAATCACATTGTACTTGCCCTGTCGGCTCCAACTGTAAGCATGTTGCAGCCGCCTTGTTAGCGCTAATTGATAAAAAACCAGTTGAAGAACAACGATTAAGCCAGTGGTTGATGCAGCTTGAAAAGCAAGATTTAGTGCACGCCACAGAAGAAGATGAAGAAAAAGATCGAATTATTTTCACGCTTTCAAGCGATCATCATGGCATTTTTGTCGACTTTAAGCGCAGTAAGCTAAATAAAAAACAACAGTTTAATAAGGGCAGTAAAATTGCCTTAAATGATGTTAAATATCATCTACCTTGGTGGATCAGCCCTGAAGATAGTCAGATTATTAGCTTGCTGTTATCTTCTTCAAAAAGTGCTTCAAAAATATACCTTGAGGGCGAAATTTGCGCTCTTGCATTAACAAAAATGCTTGAGCTTGGTACGTGTTTCTGGGAAGAGAATCGCACACCTTTAACGTTAACTTCTAAACTGGCTCCTGATTTTGTTTGGCAAGAAACTGACGCCCGTCATACTCAAATTAGCATGAGTATGCCAGAGCTAGATAATTGGGAGTTTATCGCTACCAACCCACCAATGTTCGTTGACTTAGATTATTTAAAAGTTGGCTATTTAGACACGGATTTATCAGTAGATAAATTAAAGCTGTTGCAGCAAATGCCGCCAGTGCCATTAGATAAGGTGGATGATATTAGCGATAAAATGCTGCGTCATTTTTCACCTAAAAGTGTGCCAGTTCCCAGTGAGATTGAATTTCATGAGATAGAAGATCCGCTCAAAGTCTCGCTAACCTTTACGATGGCACAGCTAAATGACAGTCCTATCATGCAGCCTGTGCTACAAGTCGAGTTTCTATATGGTGATATCAGCATTGCTGGTAGAAAAAGCCGAGAAAAAATTAATCTTATCAAACAAGGTAAGGTGCAATATCAAATACATCGAGAGCTTGAGTTAGAAGCTCAAGCACTTGAATGTCTTGAAAGCCTACAGTTACAGGCGATTGATAACAGTATCTTGACCCATAACAATCAACATGTTAGCTATTTTAGCCTTGGTTTAATGCCAGAGATGGTTAACGAGTGGGCGCAACTCACGACTTTTGGCATTATGACCTTAGAAGATTTAGGCTATAACGTGGAGTTTGCTGCTGACTTTGATTTAAACATTGTTGATGCAGATATTGAAGTAGATTTAGATGACGATGAAGACAGTGGTTGGTTTTCGTTATCGTTAAATGCTGATATCGAAGGGCAGAGTGTGCCGCTGTTGAGCCTTGTTGCCCGTTGGCTCCAGCAAAATGGTGAGCCTGATGATGAGCAAGAGCTTATTTTACCTGGGCCAAATGGACGGTTTGTCAAAATTAAAGCCAAAACAATTAAGCCGCTAATCTCGGTGATTCAAGAGTTATTTCAGCGAGGCGGTGGTGATGTTCTCGAAGTTCCACGTAACCGAGCTGATTTGCTTAATGAATTGTCAGAAAGCGATATTAGATTACTCAATGGTGAAAGAGTCAGGCATTTAGCGACAAAATTAGCCGAGTTTAAAGGGATTGAGTCAGTTGCATTGCCCACAGGGCTTAATGCCACTTTGCGAGACTATCAAAAACAAGGGTTTGATTGGTTGTGCTTTTTAAAAGAATATCAACTGGGCGGTATTCTTGCTGATGATATGGGCTTAGGTAAGACGTTACAGACATTGGCATTTTTATTAAAAGCCAAACAGATGAAAGCGCAAAATATTGACTCGAGCAGCACGACGTCATTAACACCAAGACCGAGTCTTATCGTTTGTCCTACGAGTTTAGTGGGTAACTGGTATAAAGAAGCTCAAAAGTTTACTCCCGAGCTAAAAGTGTTGGTTATTCATGGCAACAAGCGTCAAGCATTACTCGAAAAAATCGAAGAGTTTGATGTCATTGTCACCACATACCCTCTGATTTTACGTGATGAAATGGTGTATAGCGAATATAGCTTTGAGCACATTATTTTAGATGAAGCACAACAAATCAAAAATGCGCAAGCAAAGGTGACACAAGCGTTAAAGACTTTTAAAGGTCAATTCCGTTTGTGTTTGTCAGGCACACCGTTAGAAAATCATTTAGGTGAATTAAAGTCGTTAATGGATTTTTGTTTACCAGGATTATTAGGCCAACATACTTACTTTAATAAAGAGTTTCGTGGCCCAATTGAGAAACAAGCTGATACAGAAAAGTCAGCTATTTTGCTTAACCGAATTGCGCCATTTTTACTACGTCGTACTAAAAACGAAGTGATGTCGGAGTTACCTGAAAAAACCATCATAGTACAAACCCTTGAACTGGAAAAAGATCAACGTAACTTATATGAAAGTATCCGCTTAGTGATGGAGAAAAAACTGCGAGAACTGTTTGCAAAACAAGGTGTTTCAAGCAGTCATATTGAGTTTTTAGATGCGTTATTAAAACTACGCCAAGCCTGTTGCGATCCTAGACTGGTTAAGTTAGAACAAGCCCAATACGTTGAAGATAATGCGAAGTTAACTTGGCTGACGCAAAACGTGCCAGAAATGGTTGAAGAAGGCCGAAAGATCCTTATCTTTAGCCAGTTCACAGGTATGCTGGCATTGATTGAACAAGAGTTTATTAATATGGGTATTCCATATAGTAAATTAACCGGCCAAACTCGACAGCGCCAAGATGAAATCGATGCGTTTCAAGAGGGAGATGTGCCGGTGTTTTTAATCAGTTTAAAAGCAGGCGGAACTGGGCTTAATTTAACCGCTGCAGACACGGTGATTCACTTTGATCCATGGTGGAACCCCGCAGCAGAAAAACAAGCGACCGACCGAGCGCACCGCATTGGTCAGCTAAATCCAGTATTTGTTTATAAGCTAATTGCTCAAGGTACAGTTGAAGAGAAAATTCAAGAAATGCAGCAACATAAACAAAGTCTTGCTGATAGTATTCTCGCTGGAAGTGCCAAGAGTCAGTGGCAAGGCAATGCCGATGACTTACTGGCACTATTGAGATAATACAGCTGCTAAGATTGACTGACTAAATTATCAAGTACAGTAAAGCTTTCAATATGCTGATATTGCCAATAGAGCTGAGTTAACTCAGCTCTATTTTTTTTGTGTGTTAACGAGGCAATATTGGGGCTCTCAGCCATGACGTGCAAATAGCTCAACAGTGCATCAAATTCAAAAATGACTTCGCCCGCCATGGGGAGGTTCTCTGCGTAGGGGTAGCACTGGCGGCTATCAGCTTGATATTGTTGATGATCGAATTGAAAAAACACAATGTCTGCTCGAGTTTGCAGCATATCAATATACAAAGATGAATAGTCAGTTATCAGTAAATCAACCTCATTGATGATTTCGTAGGTGTCTTGCCAATCAGAGATATTAATAATATTCGGATAGTGACTAATATCTTTGGCTAACTCAGCTTCGTTAGGGTGTAAGCGTAATAATAATAGCTGCTTATTGTAGACGAGTGCTTCCGATAAGCTCTCAAAATTAATGGCTTGTAGATAAGGGTTAGTGCGAGTTTCCCTATCATCCGCAATACCACTGTCGCGCCAAGAAGGGGCGTACAATAACACCTGCGACACATTATTATTCTGTTTCAATGTTTGTATTATGGATGTTGATTTAGGGTATCGCTGATAAAAATCTGTACGAGGATTGCCCGATAACAACATATGGTGCTCGTTAATATGAAAAGCTGTAGCAAATAATGCCGAGACTAAATCGCTTGGTGCAATCATGTAATCTGGAGCTACTCTTTGCTGGTGGTATTGCGTTACGGAGACAAACTTTTGATGCAAGCTCTGAGGGTGATAAATCGAGAATAATGGGCCGTTATTGATATCATATTCAATACGTTTTAATGGCGAACCATGCCATAAATTAATCTTGACAGCTCCATTGGCAAAGTACTGATTCACATCTCCAATATAGCTGTTATACACGTAATATTTGGCAGTAAGGGCATGGAAAATGCCTTTTATACTCCAACGATAATAAGCTTCATAACCTTGAATGGTCAGTTGAGCAATAACATCTTTGTCACCGGAAATCCAAATAGAGCGAATCGTTTTCGCTTGTTGCCAATGCAGGTATAGGTACTTACTATTATCTGCGAATTTGTTTTTGTAGCTTCCCATCACAGCCTTTTGAGTTCTTGGAAACAAGGCTGCAATAAAATAGATGGATTGAGTGACTACAAACCTGATGCTGTTGACAATGTATTGGCCCAATTTATGATCCCATAACAATTGAAAAATCCGTTAAATACAGAATAGCACTAATCAAGTTAACTGCCAGATATAAAAGAAATTTATTAAAAATGTTACCTGCCTGCGATTAAGCAGGCACTGCAAGATTATTTTTAATTTCAGTCGTTGAAATATCATCGGTACGAGTAAGATATAACACATCACATTGACTTTTTAGATGATCAAATTGACCTTCCCAGTCGTCACCGATAGCAAAAACATCGACATCAAATTTCTCTATATCGGTGCTTTTTTGTTGCCAGTTTTGCTCAGGGATGACTTTAGATACATATTTACAAGCGGCAATGATTTCACTGCGTTGCTCATAACTGAAAAAAGCAGCTTTGCCTTTCATTGCATTAAATTCGTCGGTGGACACCCCAACAATAAGTTGGTCACACATTTCGCTTAAACGAGCCAGTAATCTAACGTGACCAAAGTGAAATAAATCAAAAGTACCGTAAGTTATAATCGTTTTCATAATGATATTCCTTAATCGTATTCATGCGATAAATGAGTATTAGGCTTAACCTTTTATAACGATGTCCGTATTGGCTTTATTCATTTGCTGTTGCAACAGGTTGACTAAATATTGTGGTTTATTCGCTTGTTCAAATTCTATTTCAACCATTTGGACTTCTTCGATTGGGGTTGTTTCATCAAAATTAAGTTGTACTGGTCCATAAACACCATATGGGGTTGAGCTATTGATTTTGTTTTGGAATTGCGTTGAGGCACCAAACAAGTTGAGGTCTCCTTTTGCAGCACTCCAAAGTTGAGGTAATAATGCAAAACTAGGGCTAGCAATATTGAACTTGTGTACTTTAATCGGTTGATTATCATTGCTAACAACGGTGTCAGTAACTATGGGTTTTCTGGGTTTATTAATGCATGCACATAAAAATAACGTCAGTAAAAGTGGCGATAATAGGACGTATAGTATGAGTAATCCTGCACGCTGAACTAACGTATTATATTGCGTTGGCTCTTGAACTGACTTGGCAATAAGACTGGGATCTTCAATACGAGTCCAGCTATTGGTTTGCGGGTCTATCATCAAGTCTTGCGAGATGATTTTATTGTTTACACTGAGCTGTGGTCCAACATATGAGTTAGGTAAAATGATGCTGTTTTGAATAGTGCTATCTTCAATAAAGCAGTATTCACCGACAACCACGCCTTCAGTAAGCGATGCTTTTGAAGATACTTTTGTAAACTCGCCGATGGCGCCATATACATCTGTTTTTGATAAATCAGGTAATTGACATTGCGCTTCAACAATCAAATGTTGCTTGGTATTGTTTGTCGCTATCGCACGACCTTTAACGCAAAAATCACGACTGTTGATGACATATTCAGATGCCTCAACATAGGCAGCTAAACTATCTAAGTAAAAGCATTCGCCATGAAGTAACTGCGCAACACTATCTGCATGGTTAACTTCTTTCGTCTCAAGCGGCCAGTTCATTAACTCATGATGTTTCCAACCAGCAGGTAGCATCATCATTGCTGGATTACGCTGTGACATTTTTGCATGCACAAACTTTGATGGCATTAGACTGGCAAATTCAATAAAACGACCCAAACAAGGACTGCGTAACATATCTCCACGAACCACCAATGCTTGGGTGTCTTTGTTGATGCACATGCGAGACAGCACGCTATTAACTTGCTCTTCAGGTTTGCTTAAGAAGTAATCTATTTTTAATCCCCATTGCTGACCATTTCCGAGTTGGCTTTCGATTTTTTTTGCGTCGCTACAGATGACTAGCTTCACGTCGGTAACACCTGCTGACGCTAAGTCTTCTAAGGTATATTCAACCAATGCTTTATTAGCAACGGGCAAAAGCGCTGGGCAGTATTGTTGATTTAAAGGGGCTAATTCATTGCCTGTACGATTTGCAAATACGATAGCTTGCATAATGTCTCCTAGTAGGCGCCGCGCGCCAAAAGTACTGCCGGAATGGTTTTCAATAACAAGCTGATATCTTCTTTTAGTGATTGCTTGTAGATATAGTCAATGTCGAGTTCTACTTGCTTATCAAAAGGGATATCTGAACGTCCGCTAACTTGCCATATGCAGGTTATACCTGGTTTAACTCCCAATCTGCGACGGTCACTTAACTGATATTGGCTTACTTCATTAGGTAGTGCAGGTCTTGGGCCAACTAGTGACATATCACCAATTAATACGTTCCAAAGTTGCGGTAATTCGTCAATTGAAGCCTTTCTTATCAGTTTTCCTATCGTGGTGATACGCGGATCTTTTTTCATCTTAAATATTACGCCACCTTGCATTTCATTGTTTTTCTTGATTTTTTCTAGTCTTTCTTCTGCATCAATATACATTGAACGGAACTTCCACATCGTGAATGGTTGATTATTACGACCACTTCGAGTTTGTGAAAAAAAGATTGCTCCTTTTGATTCAACACGGATGCATAAGGCGGTGAGTAGGAACAAAGGCGCCAATAGGATTAGCAAAATGCTAGCGGCCACAATATCAAATGTGCGTTTTGCAAATTGACCACATTTGATTCCAAAGAAATACCAGCGACGCTTATTTTGGTTGTTCACTTGGCCTAGATTAGTTGCAATGTTTGTAGGTGCTTGTTCAATAGATGCATGACTTAAACGTTTTTGCTTTAATACTCGAGCGATAAAAAGTGGGTTACCAACCACATAACGTTTCCACATACGTGTTGGCTCTTGGGCTAAGCGCCATACCCACTCCATACCGACTTGTCTTACTGCAATTGGTGCTCTTGAAACGTTATTGGCAAAGAAGTCAAATAATCCACCCACACCAACAGCAACTCCAACGCTAAGTGCTGATTTATGCTGACGTATCCAAGCCTCTTGTTTAGGTGCGCCCATGCCAACTAACAAGATGTGCGCTCCAGATTGATTGATTTGTTCAATAACTTGCTGCTCATTTTCATCGGTTAAGTAACCGTGGTGACAGCCTACAATCTCAAGGTTTGGATATTGCGCAGCCAAGTTAGCTGCGGCTTCGTCGGCAGTGTTACCTTTGCCTCCTAAGAAGAATAATTTGATGCCAATTAAGGATGCTTTCTCGCAAAGTAATGGCAGCATATCTGTGCCGTTAACATTATCTTTAAGGCCGATATGATGTAGCTGGCAGGCAATCCTAATACCGCTTCCATCAGCAAACACTTGATCGCATTGATTTACCGTATCGCGATAGTCAGAGTCACTCGCTGCAATGTTTAAACAATCGGCATTTACGAAAGCAAATTGTTTAGTGCTAGTCGATTGTGATGAATGGATAAGTAACTCAATACTTTCATCCATGGTGTTGTTATCGATATCGACACCTAAAAGATTAAACTGTTTTGGGTAGTTTAATTGTGTTGAAACAACCACTAACTTGCTGATTAGGCATTTAAAAATGTTCGATACATAACCGAAGAGGCCAAATGTTGGCGCTGTATTGGGGTTAGTATTGATATGCGTAATGCCCATACGGCGCTGCATTTGTTCAACTGATAAGATCCCTGGGCGCTGGTTAGCGTGGCTTGGCTCAAATACGGCGTACTCAAATGACGTACCTAACAATCCAACTTGGCCTTTTAAGACACTGAACAGCAAAGGGAGTGTCGAAAATCGGCCTTGTGAGAATGTCCGAATCGCAGCTTCCTTTCCACCAGAATGAATAAAAAGTGTTTCGAAAATAGGGTGCTTAGAACAGGCAAGGAATGCCACTTTCACTACCCAAATCGGGCTTGATAAGATCAGAATGCTGCATGCCACAACCCAGTCGAAAACTAAGATGCTAATAGGCGTTTTATGTGAATGAGTGTTGTTAGGTGCAGTTTTCATATGTTGCCTCACACAGGATCGACGTAATTGATACCTTGGTAAAGCAGGAAGTGTTCCAACTTTTTAAGTTGTTGTTATTTAAGTGTTTGTATTGGCTTTTACTGTGTTGAGGAATGGTTGGTAACAGGCGATTACCATAATGAAAAAGTCGGCTTTGCAGATTGCAAACAAGTCTGCAAAGCCAAACAGGGAAGCTTTTTCATATATCGATAATTCACTCAAGTTTATCTCGGCCTTATAAAGGCATTTTATGGTCAGTGAGGCGTTTACAGTTTGTTGTCTTGCATAAACTCACTTGATACGCCATCTTTCGCAATGCGAAGTTTTTGCATCATGCTAATACATTTTTGACCGACGCCTTCGATAACCAGGTATCCCCAAGAAGGCATTACCCATTGCGCATAAGCTGCAATTAAAGTGGTTACTGTACGACCCGTTTCAGATTGCAAAATACTTGGTGATGTCGAAATCGCTTGGTTTACCAGTTTTACCGCTGTTGCACCATCACCTAAGCGAATCGCTTGTCTTGATAAATAACGTAACTGGTAAGCACGCGCGGCTTTCTCATGGCGTGCAAGTAGCGTAGGCGCGAAATCACGTGCTTTTTCAATCATCTTTTCCCACGAAGCATATTGCTTCATTAGATTTGCAGATAAACCACCATGATTTAGACGGTAATATGTTAGTGGCTCTGGTAAGCCTTCAATTTTCCAAGAGGTAGTTGCAGCAATACGTAACCAACATTCAATATCTTCAGATTGACGGAAGCTCTCATCAAAATAACAGCTATAACGTTCTGCAGTACTCATTGATTGGTAGCGAATGTCATTTAATGTAGTACGGCGAATGACTGGTGCGCTGCCATTACCAACAGGGTTGCGACATAATAAGTGTGCAGCATCAATATCAGTTAGTTTTGGCATTTGATAAAAATCAATAAACTTGCCTGTGTAATCAATGAAACTTGAGCGAGAAAAGCTAACACCGATTTGTGGATCGCTTTCTAAATGTGCCACGTGACGAGCTAGTTTTTCTGAGTGCCATAAATCGTCGGAATCAATAAAAGCGATATACTCACCTAGTGCATGACGTATCCCCGTGTTTCTCGCTGCTGCTAACCCTTTATTTTTAGCGTGACGAATAATGTGCACACGTGGGTCGCCAACAAATTGTTTACAGATTTGGATACTGCGGTCATCGCCGCGGTCATCAATAATAAGTAATTCAAAATTATCAAATGTTTGACTCAATACAGATTCAATTGCTGATTTAACGAATTTTTCAACATTATAAACTGGCATGACGACTGAGATTCTTGGAGACATAGTGTTTTCCTTAACTGTTTATAACAGTTGATTGAGTAAAAGTTATGCGGCTGCTGTACCAGCAAAGCCAAGGCATGATGATTAAGTAAGTCACCATTACGCTGCATGCGACGGTGGTTAAATCAAACTGGCTAGCGATACTGATAACCAGAGTTAAAAGGGCGGTGATAGAGATATTTAGTTTGAAATTTAAGTGGCTGTGTCCATGTGCCAACAGTAGTTGGCTGGCTGCTTCAGCCATCGGACGAACTAAACCGCTTAAACATAAAAATACGAAAACCGAAATTGCATCTGTGCTTATCCATTGCTCGCCGTAGACAAAAGGGACATACAATGGCGCTAAACTGGTTTGTAAGATAATGATTGGCGCAGCAATTGCGGTGATTGCTATGACACTACTACGATATTTCTGCTGTGCTGACTGTTCATCTGATGTTGGGTTACTGCCACAAATGTGAGAGTAAAAAGCAGTGCCAAAACTTTGTACTAGACCAAGGCTGACGCCCAAGCTGACGTTGTAAGCAAAGAAGTAAACGCCAAGTGCTTCAACACCCATGAAATAGCCAATAACAAGGTAATCAATGCTCTGTCTTAGGGTATTAATTAAGTCGCTTAAACTTACTGGTACACTAAAGTTAAGCAGTGCTTTAACTTGATTGGCAGACGGCTTTTGAGTGCTTACTGGTAATTTAGTGTCTTTTTTATGGATGTATATCCAAACCAATACCATCACCACTTTTGGGATAATAATGGCCCATAATCCAAAACCGCTTAAGGCTAAGGTTGCTGTTAACACGCCATCACCTATGGTTTGCCATAAGTTAGCACTTGCCACTTTACGCATATTGTTATTACGTAAGTTGGCCGTCGCGTACATCATCCCAAAAGGTAAAAGTAGGTAGCTTGATGCAACAAAGATAATTGGCAGCACTAATTGCGTATCTTGATAGTAATATGCAAGTGGAATACTGATTAAGCTCATTAAAGCAAATGCAATTACACAGCTGGCAAGGTTGATAAGGTTAGCGCTGGCAAGGTTGTCACTAAAGTCGCTGTCATTCATACGAATTAATGCAGCGGAAGTGATACGTCTTGTAGGAGTGCAGATTAATTCAAATAAGGTTAATACGATTGCTACTTGACCAAATATCTCTGGGGTCAATAATCGAGCCGTTATAACGCTTGCACCTAGTCTCACCACTCGACCGCTGAATTGTGCACTAGCTAACCATAAAAGGTTTTTACCTAATGAACGTATGCCTTGATTAAGCATCTCATTAAGCGCTAGCTTTTGATTCAGCGTTTGCTTCGATTGTGATTGAAGCTTAGTGATGTTCTGCATGACCGCTATCCTTGATATTAAATTGCATTTTGCTGTTTAGCATTGAGAGCAAGTTGCGTTGATACCTAGGTATTACAGTTATTGTGTCAACTTTTAAGTTATTGATTTTGTGTTATTTTGTTTTTAATTTTTAAAGCTTAATATGTGAAGTTAGCATTTTGAAAGTGGAGGATTGCAGAATGCAATTTGCAATAAATCTGCTTTTGGGGGGAAATTTCACTCTGTCAGTAAGGAAGTCAGGGGCTTGATGTCTGTCTAGCTCAAGTAATGAGTATGCTAATAATTTAAAAACGTGATGGATATGAGATCATATTAGGTGACTTCATATTAGGTGACTTAATATTAAGTGACTTCATATTAAGTGATATTTAAAGATAAACTTGTGCTGAGATAGAGCGATTAACCTTGAGGTATAAATAGTGATTAAAGTAAGAACAATAAAAGTAAAAGTAGCAAAAGCAATCAAAACGAGCTTCCCAGACCTAAGGTTATTGATTGGTACATTTCTGGTATCTGGGTTTCTGATAGGTTGTGGTGAAGAACAAGACGTTGCTGCAAAAGCACAAGTTTCGGTAGAAATGCAGGAACAGTGTGGAGAGCAGGAGTTTTTAGTTATTGCTGAAAAAGTGAGTGCTGGTGACGGCCAAGGACATGGTCCAGATATTGGCTCAGATGAATGGCAATCAGTCATTGAATTTAAACTTGGCATTAGAGGGCAGGCAGACGTGCCTGCAAGAGATGATGTTCAATGGTGCCAATTTATTCTTAAAAAGCTATAAGCATTCATTTGTTATGGAGCATCCAGTGCATCTGCTTTAGCAAATACGTCGTCAGGCTCTTCAGCGCGAAGGGCCATGCCTAATACAATAAGGCCTGGCCAAAATAAATAGGCGAGAATTTCTAAATTTTCCCCAAAGGTATACAGTCCTAGCATAAGTAAGATAGCCATGCCTACTTTGGCTAATGGGTTGCTAAAAAGGCGTATTAGCAAGGTGATAAAGGTGACTAACATAGGGATGGCTAACGCGACAGCACCTACGACCCCTTTAACAAATAGCAATCCGTACCAAGTGTGATGCGAACCTATCGGCATATACTCCACCATATGTGGGCCTCGCTCGACAATACCATGGCCAAAAACAACTGCTTCGTTCATCCACCGTTCAACAGCAATATCTGCCAAAGCTTGTCTTACTCGAGTAGAGTCGGCACGAGCCGCTTTAACGGCATCGATACTTTGCTCAATTTTAGAAATGGTGGATTCACCGATAACACCGACAAATAACATCATAGGGCTGAGCAATAAGTACAACCAAGGAGAACGCACAAATCTCAGCGTGGTAAAAAAGCCAATTAATGCAAGGTAGCAGACAATGGCAAGTCGAGACTGTGACATGAGGATCATCAGTAAACTGCCGCCGTAGCCCCATCTTCTCCATGTTGCATTTTTTTCTTGTAAGGCAAAAATAAAGTACAAATTCCCTAGCATCCCCAGTGCAGGTGCCCACGGAGTAAATAGTCGCCAACGGGGGACGCCGCTTCCAGGGTCAATTTCATAAAGGCTGACACTAAAAAACTCAGGCCCTGGGCCACCAATGATGCTTAAAGGGGAAACATATAAAGTGCTAGGTAAACCAGCGACCCAAGCAAATACAAACACTGGGAATAACATGATGGTATGTTTGCAAACTCGACAACTTGCGCGGTAAATAATTTCAGGTCGAATAGGTAAGCAACCGATTAAAGGGAATATCGCTAATAAAGCCCAACCTTTAGCCCAGCCAATGGAGGATTTTATAAGTTTGCCCGTGCCAAGGCCAAACTGCAGGTGCCCAACGACCAACGCAATTAACATGACCCACATGCCTAGTACCCAAACATAATGTGTGATGCTAATACGAAATGCGGGTTGGTTATCTAACTTTTTGACAAGAAGTCGCAAAAATAGAATCCAAGCAATCACAGGTGCAATGACGTAAAGCGCACCTAATAACCAGAATAAGTAACTAAAACTTATGCAGTTGTAGATGATTTTTTCGTCAACATTTTCCGTAATAATGGTTTGCGAATCCATAAAATGCTTAGTCCTACTAATGACATGAATGATGCACATATACCGCCGAAAATAATCAAAATAATGGCGAGTTTATCGGGTGATGCAGGCAAACTTGGTGCTGACAGTAACTGCAACATTGGGTAAGCGGTGTAAATATCTGATTTACCAACATCCATTTTTGCCATGGCTGAAGTTAATACTGCCGAAGCTAATTGATGTTCACGCTGTAAGTCTGCAAGTTTCGCTGCATCGTCATTGCTGTGTTGTAAACGTTGTTCCCATTGATTGATTTGAGCAGTTAACGAGTCAACTTCTGACTGGGTCGCTTTGCGATTAGAGGCGAGTGTGATGAACTCTTGCATCATTTCAGCTCGACCATCAACGTCATCAACAGTGAGCATCATGAGTAGTTTTTCATCTTGAAAACCGATCACGGTATTAAAGCGTTTTTTCATGCTGTCTAAAATACTGTCTAACTCTGCTTTTAATGACACTAAAACAGGATGGCGGGCACCTAATCTGCCAGCATTTTCGATATACATAGTGTTTGCTGTATTGTGCTTTTCAACTAATTGTTGGAACAATTTGTCATTATTTAGCTTTAGCAACATTGCTGCTTGGGCATCACTTAAACCCAAGTGGTTTTCGTATAAAAAGTAACTTGCATTTAACCCTTGTAATTCGGCAAGCATAGTGACTTTACTGTGTCTCAGACGTTCGATAGTAATCGCTAACTCTTTAAATTGGTCAAGTGTGACTAAGCCGCGCTCAGATTGAAAATCTAAAAGTTGCTTTTGGGTTTCTTTTACTCGAGTTGAATAACTTTTAAGGCCTTCTTTTATTCCGATTTCACGTAAAGCAATTTCGTCGGCGCGTAAATCATCTAAAATATTTTGCAACGAGCGATACATTGCCCAGCCTCGCTCTTGAGCTGCTTCTGGACTGTCAGCTTTAATACTGTATTCCATTAAGCCTGTTTGACTAGGTAGTTTTAGTTTAGGCTTTTTAATGGCTGATGCTGAAACATCAAGGTAGTGAGCTGCACTTTGCATTAACAAGGTGCTCATTGAAATTGCTTTGTAGTTTTCTCGTGGATCGATGGCAGAGCTCATGTAAGGCGAAATACTAGAGGTACTTGCTTGACCTAAGCTATCAAGGCTTAAAGATGATCCCGCCGCTGCACCAGGTAAAATGAGTACCCACTTGCTTACGTATTGCGTTGGCGTGAGCATAATGAAAATGCCTGCCAGTAACCAGATGATGAGTAATGCGCCAAAACCTGTTTTAAGGTAAAGGCGTTTACGCAATTTAGGCGTCAGTTTACTGCCTTCTAATGTGGCGCGTTTTATCCAATATAAGTAAGCAAGTTCAGAGAAACTTGTTTGCTCACTCGTTTCGTCATTGTTGTCGTCGGCTTTTTCTTGTTTAGTATTTTGTTGGTCAGTGTGTTGCTGGCTATCAGCAATGGCTTTTTCAATAGCTTGTTCTATAACAGGAGCCGCTTGTTGGCTATCCGTGCTGGTTTGAGTCTTATCTTCATCATGAATTCGGCTCATTGCTGACTCCTTACAACCATCCAATAAGGGTGGTTGGTACGACTAACTCAGTCACTGTTCTTGCTATTTCGCGCATGTTGGTAACACGAGAGTCATAACATGCAAGACCATCACCAGGAAGTAACACTGGGTTTGATTGATCATTCCAAGCGCTTTGTATTAGTCCATCAATTGAACGCTCAACAACATCAATTTGATTTGAAAGTGGATTTTTGGTTACAAGTATCACATATCGACTTGCGTTAGTTGATTGCGCACCACCCACACAGTTAGCTGCGATAGCCCCATTGAGTAAGCGAGTACCATATGGAAAACGTGTTGCTTCACGATCGACCGCTGACTGACTGTTTGAGCTAGCTGGCTGTGTTAAGTTTGACATAAATACCCTGATCCCTGGAGCTGTCAATTGTGAAGGTCTAGCAAGTTGATCATTAAATGAATGTGTCGATGGAACATGAACATGATCGCCAGCCATTAATGTCATGCTGGGTACTTTTTCACCTGTTAGCATACCACGTAAATCCATATTGAAAACCTGACCATTACGGATAACTTTAATCGCAGAAATATCAGCATCAGGGCGCACACCACCTGAAGATTTTACAGCGGCACCAATACTACGGTTAATGGCTTGGTCACCAGCATAATTACTACCGTCATCTTTTAGTTCTATCGGTAGTTTTTTATTGATCATGTGTTGACCAGGTTCAAATACCGCACCTGAAGTCGTAATTTCAATTGGCGCCCAGCTGATAGGTAAAATACTAATGCGCACTGCGTGAGCTAACATTAATCTTTCATCAATGAGTAGCTTATTGATATATGTATTAAGCTGCTTAAGTGTTAAGCCTTTTGCTGCAATTGCAGGTAAGTAAGGTAGATAAATATTACCATCGGCATCCACTTCAACATCTTTACTGAATTCTTCACCGTTTAGGATGTTAATCGAGATTTTGTCACCTACTGATAATGACAATGCTTGATTACTTGCATCGACAATCATGGCTTTGTCACCAAAGATTGGCGCGGTTGGAAAAGTGGTATGGTTTGAGGTAACCGCACTGACTTTTCGATTGTAAGGTGTTTGCTGACCAAAATAGTGACAGCTAGTAAGTTGCTTTTCTAAATCACAAACGTCCTGTTGCGCTGGCTGCGAAGGGGTGACGCAAGCGGTTAAACTTGCGACCATTGCGATTGAAATTAGAGTATTAATCATTTTCATTGCGTTATTCCCTTTACGTTTAGTTTAGAAAAATTTCAGTTATTGTCAGTTTTTATTAACTGGCTAAATCAGCGATGACACGTTTATCAAAATCAGACTCTTCGACAATGCTGCTGTGACGTAAAAACTCGAGTGCTAATTTTTCCGTTTCAAAGATTTCGAAAATATGATGTAAACGTGTTAGTTCAATCAGTGATCTCACTGCGGGTGTTGGCGATAACAAAACAATGTTGCCTTGATAATTGAGTGCTTGATTTCTTGCAGATATAAGCACTGATAATCCACTAGAGTCGATATATTCAAGGTGCTGCATATCGATGACTAAACGTGTGTGACCTCTATCGATATAATCAACAAGTGCGGCTCTATAAGTTGGTGTGTGCGCCATAAACATTCTTATTGGTAGGGTTACTACGCTCGCATGTTGCGCTACTTTTAATTCAAATTTCATAACGTGCTCCTAGACTGTAATGATGCTTCTATATGTATTGTTTATTTGAAGCTTGTAGTCTTTAATAGCAGGTACTATGCCAACTTTTTATTCGTTTTATTTCAATTGTTTATGTGTTTGTTTTGTTTTTTCGCTATTTGGGTTTGCTGTTTGCGAAGAGGAAAATTGCTGTTTGCAACAGAGGTTTTTGATGATATTTGCAGTTTGCAATTTGCAAAATGAACGCATATCAATTGATCTGAGGCAGAACTGTGATTGGCTATTACACGTTTAAGAGGCTGGAATGTTGATGTTTAAATATGGGGATAAAGCGCAATACTGAAGTTATGTGTTAAGTGATATAAAAGGGTAAAGAAGCAGGCCCAATAAAAGGGAAATATAAATAAGAGGCAAAGAGAAGCAAGTGGTGAGAGAAGGTAACAGTGTTTCGATTCTAAAAATGATTATAGGAACGAGAATACGGCATTAGAAGTTGCAATAGTGGAGTGGTTGCAAATAGTAAGGCTACAAGCTTAAACAATAATGATGGAGGTCGAATTCAGTATCATTCAGCAATAAGCTTGTTCTATGTAAACTTGTAGCCAGTCTTGCTCGGGGCTGCGCAATTTTTGTTGGTCATCAAATTGCTGCCTTTTCTAATGAGAGTCGCAGATGAGTGCCTAATACGGTGGCTTTCTTGTTTACCTTGTCCATCCATTGATCCATGATCCACAGGCCTCTGCCATTAGGTCTATCGTTAGTCGGGCACTTTTTTGGCGCAGAAAGCTCAACAAACTCTGCAGTATCAAGAATATCTACGACGATATTGTCTTTGTTGTTTTGCACTAACAAGGTCACATCCTCTGTGTTATCAGGGCAATGCTGCGATACATTATTAACGGCCTCCAAGATACAGAGCATTAATTTGAACCTTTGCATAGAGGTAATTTCGTTGGCAATTAAAAAGGCCTCAACTTCATCATAAATCTGTTCAGGTGTCATGAGCTGTAAGTTTAAATTCATTTGTAAACTATTCATTGTTAGTCCTTAAAAGTGGCTATAGCACTTTATGGGTTAGGTTACTTTGCAGTAAATGATTTAGTTATCAACGTTGGCATCCATCAATCTTAATTATCTGATTGTCTTGTATCTTGGCACCATAGATCCAAAATAGCGTTAGCCTGTTCATTGCGATACTTTTCTCATTACTATGCCTTTGTAATTCATAAGCTTAGTGACTAAGTTTCGGGTGCTGTAAACAATAACAGCGACATATCATCCTGAGGTTGATTTTGCTTCCATAGGTTTAATACATAAGTAAGGTGTTTAAGTAGTTTATTGGCAGGCAAATTTTTGGCTTCTGCACAACGCTGCTTGAAACGTGCTAAGCCAAACATGCCATGTTGTGGATGATTGACTTCATAAACACCATCTGAAAAAAGCAGTAACTGTTCGCCAGGATAAAGCTGATACTCACCGGTTGAATATTGACTGTTTTTATCAATACCAATAGGGAGACCAGAAGGCACAGATAATGTTTGGACATCATTTTTGGAAATGATTAAAGGCATTGGGTGGCCTGCACTAGACATGTAAACCTGATGAGTTTTAATATTGATTTTACCAAGGATCACCGTGGCAAATTGGCCTAAATTAGCGGGGTCATCAAACAATAAGTTTAATCTGTGCATTAACACTTCTGGTGCAAGCTCCCAATCCATTCTTTGAGGAGATAAGCCTTGAGCTAGGGTGAAACTTAGCATTGCAGCTCTAGCGCCATGACCCGATACATCAATCACATAAAAACCAATCCACTCTTCATCAATTTTAAAACACTGAAAAATATCGCCAGCAAGTTCTGCTGCAGGTTCAAAAAAATGCTTAACATGCCAATTATCGAATGATAAATCTTCTTTGGGCAGTAAAGATTGTTGTAAAGTCGCTGCTTGCTCAAGCTCAGTTTGCTTGTTGTTTAATTCAATTTCTAACTTTTGGTTATTCTCTAATATTTTTTTTTTGGCTTGTATTAACCTCACAGCGGCTAAAACTTTCACCTTTAAAACAGAGGCTAAAAAAGGCTTAGTAATGTAGTCATCAGCACCAGTTTCCATGGCATAAACCATATCTTCAGTTTTATCGTTACCAGTAAGCAAAAGGAAAAAAGCGGGATTATTTGAGGCTTTTAAACGTTTACATAATTCTATACCCGTCATATTGGGCATACGCCAATCACTGATGATTAAGTCAAAATCATGCAGTTTACAGGTATCAAGTGCTGTTAACCCATCTTCACATTGAGTTATTTCAAATTCGATGTCATCAGGTTGAAAGCTTTGGAGTAAACTTGCTATGTAGTAACGCTCACTAAAAGTGTCTTCAACTAATAATATTGACAACCTTTTGGGCGTTGTACTTGCATTTTGCATAGCTGTTTCCTAAAAATATAGAGATATATCTGATAAAAGCAATTACTGTACCTAAATTGTTTTAGTGTTTAATATCAGTGTTATAGCGTATGTTGTTATTTAGGTTTATTCATGTTTTTTCATTTTGCGAATAATTTTTTGCAAAATGCAACAAGGTGATTCATAGTGAGTTGTGGCGTGGTTATTGTCAGCTCTGTCAGCGCTTTTTCAGCTTGAAAACATGGATTGATTTGCAAAATGCAATAGGAGAAGGAATTTGTCTTTCAGATTAAAAGCCATCATTGCGATTGGGTTGATGCAATCAGCATTGTTATTGATGCTTATCTATAACGCCTTAGGGGTAATAAAGTCCGCTAATCAAGCCGAAATTCAACAGCAGGGGCATCTGTCTGCCATACTCGTCGCCAATAGTGTCGATGTCACTAATCCACGCCAATCTATATTATTACTTAAGCAATCCCTCGAAGAACATCAAATTAGCCACATAGAATCTGTGCAGGTATTTCAAGCTGATAAACGCTTATATGCCGCAGAGCGCAATAGCCTTGGGGAGTTTGCATTAGTTGAACAGCCCGTTCGTATCGATAACTTAGTACCTATTGAAGCCCAGTCGAATAACGGTAGTGGGGTTGCTATTAAGGTGATGGTCAATACTGATGAGTTTGATCACAGCGTTAATGGTGTCGCGATTAAATACAGTGCCTTGATGCTGCTCGTGATTGTGCTGATATCCATTTTATCTTGGTATCAGGGACTTAACCTTATCAAACATGTGTTCAATATCCAGCGGGCATCTAAACAAGTCCTCGAAGGCGATACAGGGGTTCAAGTTAACGAGCCAGGCACTCAAGATATTACAGATACCACCAATGCCTTTAATGAAATGCTGCAATTTTTAGATCAGCAGCGCCACGATCTTCAAGGTGCTAATGTCCGATTAAATACCATTTTAGATTCTGCAGCAGACGGCTTTGTGATAATTGACACTAGCGGTGTGATAACCGAGGTTAATAAAGCGGTAAGTAGTTTATTTGGTTATCAAAAAGAAGAATTAATAGACCAGAATGTATCCATTCTCATGCCGATGGCTGATAGGTTTATGCATGATGGTTATATTCAGGATTACTTAAAAGGCGGTGACGCCAAAATTGTTGGCTTAGGTGGTGGACGAGCATTAAAAGCTCAACATAAAGAAGGCCACCTTTTTCCGATTGAGTTGTCTATTTCCAAAATGGAAATCGATGGTGATGTGTTATTTCTTGGCTTTATTAAAGACATGTCTGAACTTAAAAAGGAACAAGCATCTGCGGCTCGAACTCAATCAATTCATTTAGCAACATTAGAAGCCAGCCACGATGCGTTAATCACGATTAATATCGCCGGGCGAGTAGAAGAGTTTAATGCTGCAGCTGTGAAGTTGTTTGGCTACGAGCGTGAGGAAGCTTTAGGCGAGTTACTTGAGGATTTGATTATTCCTGAAGGGTTCCATAAGGCGCATAAAAATGGCATGGATCATCATCGTAAAACCGGTGAAGGACCAGTGTTGAATAACCGAATAGAAGTGCCAGCACATAATAAAGCAGGAGACGAATTCCCTGTGGAGTTGCGGGTTATACCGATTCAATTAGATGACGAAATGTATTACACCGCTTTCTTACGTAATATTTCAGAACAGAAATCAAAAGAAGAAGAACTGCGCCAAGCTAAAGAGCAAGCCGAAGAGGGCAGTAAGGCAAAATCTCGCTTCTTAGCAACAATGAGCCATGAGATCCGCTCACCACTTAATGCGGTGCTCGGTAGTGTTGATTTATTGCTTGATTCTAGCTTAGAGAAAGGTCAGAGGATGTACGCTAGGACGGCTAAAGAAGCTGGTTCTGTGCTGTTAAGTACCATTAATGACATTTTGGACTTTTCTAAAATTGAAGCGGGCCAAATGGTGTTGGAGCCCAAAGAGTTTGAACCTGACGAGTTAGTGGCGCAAGTATTACAAATCTTATCCCATAAAGCCCATGATAAAGGGGTTCATTTAGCCAGTTATATCAATCGAAATGTACCGCAAAAGCTGGTGGGTGATGCGCAGCGTATTAGGCAGGTAGTGCAAAACTTAGTAGATAATGCGATTAAGTTTTCTACTGAGGGGTGTATCTCTGTTGAAGTTTGGATCCCAAATCGTGATAACGATAAAGTGCAATTATGTTGTCGAGTCACTGATCAAGGTATTGGTATTGGGGATGCCTCGCAGGAGAAACTGTTTAGAGAATTCTCTCAGGTTCATGACACTCATACTACAAGTTACGCAGGCACAGGTTTGGGTTTAGCGATTTGTTCAGAACTTGCTCGAATGATGGGCGGTAACTTAGTGGTTGAAAGTAAGCTGGGTGAAGGTAGCCAATTTACCTTATCTGTATTGTTAGATGAATCTAGTCAAGCCAGTAATCACAATGTTCGCTTACCAGAGCACCCGCGTGTACTCCTTATTCACCCCGATGAAACCTTGTGCAAACTGATTAAGAAACAGTACAGTCAATATGGTGTTGAAACGAAGTATGAGCACCATGTTAGCGATATATTTAATAGTAAAATAGTGCGTGGACGATTTGATTTAATCATGCTCGATGATGCATGTCTCTTATCTGCTAAAGAAAAAGACGTCAGTATTTTACACAGTGATTATTTATTCGAAACTGGCTATATCGCAGCTCTTGCCACTGGCGTTAATAATGATGCGCAATCACTGATTGAAAAATTGGGCATTGAAGAATCGGTGAGTAAACCGTTAAGCCGTGCAATGCTATTGAGTTTAATTAGTGGCGCGACAGCTGAAAATAAACATGAAAAGCCTTTAGAGAAAGTCGCTAGTTTACCTCAAGGCTGCCGCCTATTATTAGCTGAAGATAGCCCTGCTAATCAGATGGTCGCAGGTACAATGCTCACCAATGAAGGCGCAGTAATGACCTATGCCAATAATGGCGTAGAAGCTGTTGAATTAGCACTGAGCCAAGACTTTGATTTGATATTGATGGATATCAGAATGCCTGAAATGGATGGCTTAGAGGCATGTCAAAAGATATTAGCTCATAAACCAGATCAAATTATTTTGGCGATGACTGCCAATGTATTTAGTGAAGAAATCGCTGCGTGTAAAGCCGTTGGCATGCTTGATTGTATTGGCAAACCTGTGAATAAATCTGATTTGATCTCAGGTGTGAGTCATTGGTTAGGTCAAGTAAAGCAGGCATCTTCAATGGGAATGGGGATGCAAATAGAGTTAACTCATGACAAGCCGCAAGTTGAAAATAAAGATAAGGTGACAGCTGAAATAAGCGAACAAAGTACTGAATTATCCGCCCCCAAAGTTTCTACAGACACAGACACTGATGAATTGTTCACAGAGGTCATGCTAGATGAGGCTGTTTTTGACGAATTACTCTCAGCTGTGGGTGAAGCTAGCTTAGCCAAAATGATGCAAGTGTTTTATCACGAGACGATAATGCGGGTTAATACACTTAAAGCCTTAACGCCTCAAGGAAGTCGTCATGATATCGAAACGGAAGTGCATACCATTAAAAGTAGTGCAGGTAGTTTCGGCGCTAAGACCTTAGCTGATGTTGCTGTTAGATTAGAAGCGGCTTCAAGAACAGAAGATGAGCCTTTAGATGCGTTATTTAATGAAATGTTTGCCGTTGCTGAACAGAGTTTAAACCTGATCCAGCAACGCTTTAATATTACTCAAAAATCAGAGTAATCGAATGAATGATAAGGAATGAACAAATGGGTTTTAGTGCCATTCTTGTAGAAGACAGTATGTCCTTAGGCGCACTTTATAGTGAGTACCTTTGCGCAGAAGGGGCTGAAGTCACTCATGTTAACTTTGGCGAAGATGCGTTAAAAGAATTAGCGCGCAAGCAACCAGACTTATTAGTATTAGATATCAAGCTGCCTGACATGTCAGGAATGGATATCTTAACGAAGGTGCAAAAAGAATACCCAAATATTACCGTTATTATGATCACCGCCCATGGCACGATTGATCTCGCTGTAGATGCAATGCGTGCAGGTGCATTTGATTTTTTGATCAAACCATTCGACAGTAAACGCTTATCGATTACCGTGCGTAACGCTTTAAAGCAAAGGGATTTATTAGCGTTAGTTTCCAATTATGAGAACAGTTTACCGAAAACCAATTTTCACGGTTTTATCGGTGACTCACTGGCAATGCAAACGGTATACAACACCATTGATTGTGTTGCTAACAGTAAGGCTTCTGTGTTTGTTGTGGGTGAAAGTGGCACAGGTAAAGAAGTGTGCGCACAAGCGATTCATGAAGCTGGAATTCGATCAGAAGCCCCATTTATTGCCTTAAATTGTGCATCAATTCCAAAAGATCTCATTGAGAGTGAAATTTTCGGCCATACAAAAGGGGCATTTACTGGCGCAGTCAGTCATCGTGATGGTGCAGCTACTCGTGCAGATGGTGGTACGCTATTTCTTGATGAACTATGTGAAATGGATTTAGAACTGCAAAGTAAGTTATTACGGTTCATTCAAACGGGTGTTTTTCAGCGTGTGGGTGGCAGCAAAGAAGAAAAAGTCGATGTCAGGTTTATTAGTGCAACTAACCGAGACCCTTGGAAAGAAGTGCAAGAAGGACGTTTTAGAGAAGATTTATATTATCGTCTTCACGTTATTCCGATTGAATTACCGCCATTAAGACAACGGGGGAAAGATGTTATTGCTATTGCTAAAAAGCTATTAAAGCAATACAGCAAAGAAGAGGGCAAAAACTTTAAAGGCTTTAGCAAAGAGGTTGAACGTTGTTTTGGCCTATATTCATGGCCTGGCAATGTGCGGCAATTACAAAATATTATTCGCCAAGTCGTAGTGTTAAATGTGGCTGATGAAGTTGCGATTACCATGTTACCCGCTCAAGTGACTGCGGCTTTATCTCAAGCCAATGTTAAATCTGTCAAGGTCAGTGAACAGGTTGCACAAACAGCAGTAACGAGCGCAACAGTGACAGATATTCATGCTAAACCTCAAGCGCATGCTGTTGGTGAGAGTACCGTCGCTGCCGCGACATCAGATGATATTGTTAATAACAATATGCCAGTTAATAGTGGAATAAACGCTATCGAATCGGAAGAAGATATTCAACCTTTGTGGCTTACTGAAAAAATCACCATTGAAACCGCCATTAAACAATGTGATGGCAACATCCCCAAAGCGGCTGCTTTATTAGATGTCAGTCCTTCAACGATTTACCGTAAAAAACAGCAGTGGGAAGACAAAGGTTTGTAGAGCATTATTTTATCACTGGAGTAGTTGCACAGAGATAGAACATCAGCAGATAGCGTAAAAGGTTCAAATAAAAAGCCCATCATATGATGGGCTTTTTATGTAAAAACGACTTTTCAGCAATTAAAAATCTCGTTCCCAACCTGCATAAAAGGTCGTTTCCCAGTCACTACTGGTATCAATTTCTGGGTATTCACTGTAACCAATGGTACCGCCGACTTTTAACTTACCTGCATAGAATGGTCTATGGTAACTGGCATCGAGTTGATATAAGCGCTCGTAACGACCAGGTGAAACTGGGTTTCCACCAGAAGGGTTGCCAGTATCTACTCCATCAAAGTTAAGTTTAGCGTAACGGAATTTGGTGCTTAGGCTCTGCCCATGCTCAAGCTGAGTGATCCCGCCTAATACCACTACTCTTGAGTCATTATCATAGGTGCTGCCGAGACTGCGCCCGTAATAACGGTAACCACTTTTGTAGAAGCCATGCTCATACATACAGTTATAAACGTCAGATTCGACGCCACATGATGCTGCAGTATCTGAGTATTCAGCAAAAAATCGAGTGTTTAAATCGGCAATGAAAATATCAACGCCACCCATGTTTGATGCGTTAATTAAACGATTTTTACCTTTATGATAATCTTCATGAATACGCTCGTAGTATATGCCATAAGGCACTCCCCATGCGGTATCTGACCATCTGAAATCATAACCTGCGAGCATGTTTTCTTGGCCATTTTCTTTATCGCCTTCATTAACACCGCCGTTAAACAAACCATCCCACCAGTCTGAAAGGCTATTACCATAACCTTCGCCGCCCCATTGCATAGTCCATGAAAAACCTACCTCTAGTTTAGATATAGGCTTAAAGGTACCTCGAGCCCCCCAATGTTGGGTATCAGGTACATAACGCTCACTTTCCATTTGGCTAAAGCTTGTGGTGAAAGTCCACGGGCCAATCCAATTAAGCCATGGCGTTTCAAATGCATTACTGTTGTTACGAGAAAAAGTTATGCCTGGCATTGGGCGTGCATTCGTTGTTTGTATTAAACCTGAGTCCCAACCTGGCCCCCAGTATTTTTGGACTGCACCACCTGTCACAATCCAATTGCCCAGCTTAACGGCAGCAAAGCTATTATCTAATCGGGACTCGTTACCATCAATGGCATCGTAATGATAACTGGCAGCTAATCGCCCACTAAACCAGTCTTTGGTGACTTCAGCGGTGAACTCCACTTCGGCTTTATCGCGGTAATCATTACCATAGCCAATAAAGCGAGCTTCCTCGTTTGCCCCAGATAAGCTGGCACCTAAACTGACCGTTTGATGGTCTTTGTCGTAGGCCCGCATCACCCGATGAAAAGCATCTTTTTGATGCACAGTCATTGGGCTATCAACGGCATTATCTAAATCAGATTTTATCCCTGACCACATTAGAGGGAAGGTGGTGACTGGCTGAAGGATGATACCTGTATCAGCAAGTAATTGAATATCAGCGCGAAGCGGTAAGTCGGTAGGTTCAATCCACCAAGCAGCTTGTGTTGAAAAGCTGCTAAGTAATGCTATCCCTGCTAAAAATTTTAACTTCATTAGGTACTCTTTAAGATGAACAAATACATCAACTAATAAAAAAGGCTGTTATCGTTAATGATAACAGCCTATTGAATTAGAGCACTAATACTGAAGACAATTTTTCAATTTGTTAGGTAAGTATTGAAACAAGTGATGAATTAGATGTGAATAATGTTGCTTATTCGCTGCTTACACACTTTCATTTATACTTTTTGTTGTTTCAACATAAGCATCTAACATGTTTTGTTGATTATTCATATTTGCGGCATTGACAGTTGCAGCTCTCGCATCATCATTATTTTTGATGATATAAGCTGAAGTTGCACTTATCGAATCGTCACTGCCATTGGCTACGCCTGCTAAGTCCGAGTAAAACTGATATTGGGTCTGAGCTTTTTTATAGTGGACATAGTTCTCCACTTTTTCGCCGTTATTTGGCAAGCTAGGTTGAGTTTCAGGCTCTGATTGACTTTGTGATAAGGCCATGGCTTGAGCACTTATCGTTACTGAATCTCGTTGAGTCGTATTAAGATGACTGACTTGTTCACTTGACGGCTTATTTACTGACGTATTTTGCTGAGTGCTATTGGCTGGGCTAACAGTATTCGCACTCATTTGTTGAGCGGCAGTATAAGATTGAATTTGCATGATAACCCCTGTTTAAATAACGGTGACGAAAAACTTGATGCTATGCTAATTGGTACTAGCTGTACTGAAGTTGAACAAAACAGGCTGAACAATACAGCTTGAACAATATTGTTAACCAATAATTATTAATACAAAGGAACCGTTTTACCCCAGCTAAATGGGTTGTACCACTTAGATACTGACCGCATTTCGACTATTGTTTGGCTAAAGTCACAATGAGTTTGGCAACTTGGGCATAAGCATTCGCTTAACCCATCAGGATAGTAGCGAGTATTAGTCATGATGTGTTCTTTGCAATGACTGCAGTGCACTTTGACTTCTATTATCATTTTTAGCCCCCTGACTTGTTATTATCTCGCTTGGGACATGATGTAATTAACTCCAACTTGATTATTGAGCTAGTTACATAAGTGGCAAGGCGTAGATAATGTTAAAAAACGTTTGATATTTAATCAATATTTTAACCTTGAATATGTGATGTATTAAGTGTTCTGTTTGCTGATAAGAGAAATAACACCAGCGCTGTAACAAATGTGAAAACTGGCAGCGTGAATGTGGTTGATTATTTAACAATAGATCGCGCGGTTAACATTACTGTGTCTGCGAAATGGAATACGAGTCGATTAATAAGCTGCGCTTTGATGTTGGGCTATAAATTGATTGCGATGAGCATGCCTGCAGAAATCATGATGCTTCCAGCGGTGCGATTAATCACCCGGATGGCTTTAGCTGAACGAAAAACTTTTTTGGCCTGTGTGGCCATTAACGAGTAGCCCAAATTGATACTGCCAAATGCCAATGTTGAAATCAGCATGACAAGAATAACATCGTTTAACGTGGTATGTAGTGGAACAAACGCAGGGAAAAAACCAACATAAAAAATAATCGCTTTGGGGTTACTTAATCCAATCATTAATCCTGTCATTAGGTTTTGATAAGCCGATGTTTTTGTCCCAGTGGCCATTGGATTAGATTGACGCTGAGCTTGAAATAATTGAAAGCCTAACCAACAAAGATAAGCCGCACTGACATATTTTATGACGATAAAACTGGGCCCCATTGCATTGGCTAAAGCAGATAAGCCAAATAAAGCAGTGCAAATGAAAATATAATCAGCAATTAATACCCCTAAAAACAGCTGCATGGCCGCAAGAAGGCCATGTGAAAATGACCGTGAAATAATTGCAAATACCACTGGCCCAGGAATGATAGCCAGCACTAACATGGTAAAGAGTAGGCTTAATGATTGCTGCAATTCCATTGTTTATTAAGTTCCCTACTTATCGCTGTTATCAATCAAGCTGAGTGTGCTTCAAGATATTCCGTCGCTGAATTGTACCTGTTTTTTTCGCTAGTGTATTGGAGCTATCACTCTGAATAGTGATAACATTCAGTTTGTACAACAGACTGTAAATACTGCGATATCCCTATTCTTATTCCTATTTACCTTGGCTCCTTATATGAAGATAGTGCTACTTACTCACCAAAAAGAAATCAGTCGGCTAAATAATACTGGCAGATGCGTGACCACCATTTTAAAAGACGATGCCTTGGTTGTGGTTTGGGATAGAGTAAACCCTGATCTTCAATTACTGAATATGATTAACACGTGCAAAGTGGGATTATTGTATCCTGATAATCAACAACTCAATGATGCTAAAGTACCAGAAGCGACGGCTCAACAATCACTTTGCCAAATGCATACAAACGTTGCGCAAATTAAAGAACATAGACAAGAACAGCACCAAGAGAGAAACCAAGATCAAAACCGAGAGCAACAGCAAAAAACAAATCAAGATAAGTTTGATGCGTTAATACTCATCGATGCAACATGGCAAGAGGCACGCAAAATATATAATCGCAGTAACTACCTAAAGGCGTTACAAAAAATCTCGATATCTAGCCAGCATGAGTCGATTTATCAACTTAGACGAAATCAAGTTGAAGGGGGATTATGTACTGCAGAATGCGCAGCACATATACTTTCAGCTTCAGGTGAGCCCCAAAAAGCTGAGCAGATAATGGCATTACTTGTTCAGCAAATTGCTGATGAGCAAAGTTATCGAAACTAAAGTTATCGAAACTAAAGTCATCGAAACTAATGTATTACTTAATTAATCATATATTCATTATTAATTTAAAATGAGCTGCTCCACTTTCGTCGTTAATAAGCTGTTCTGTAATTTAGCTTTATTTACATTGGATTTGTTTTGGATAATCTTAGTGGCAAGCACATAGGCTTTTGCATGATTGATAGCATCGACAGCGAGTAAAGTATCTCCTTTAAAGTACCAAACTGAAAATGACGTTGGCTTGTTTTCTTCAACTTGTTTAATGACTTCATCATAGCCTTGGGCTAAGCCAACCATTTGTAATTTAGTATCAAATTGATCAGACCAAAACCAAGGTAAGGCTTGGTATGTTAACTTTTCAATTTCATTCAATGTTGTTTCAATACGCATTGAACGCGCTGTTGAATAGTGATCTTTTTGATTTTGTGCAATTACCTTTGCTGCAACTTTGGCTTGTTCAACTGCGTTCTGTACTGATTCAAGCCGAATCATACGGTCATAATGTGGATTGTGATGATATGTGCAGTCACCAATTGCAAAAATATTCTCGTCACTGGTTTGCAATGAAGCGTTTACCCATATCCCAGATTTGGGGGGGCTTTTAGGTTTATCACGGCCATTTCCATTTGCTTCATTATGATTAGCCTGCTCATTAGGCATATCAGATGCGAGTTTAATCCCACACGCTTTGGCAAGCTCAGTGTTAACTGTAATACCAACGCCAATCACAATGACATCCGCAATATAGCTGCTGCCATCTGCGCAGGTAATCTTATGTGCTAATGGCATATTTTTATCATTATTCAAATTTGATGTGCTGATTTGTTGAACTAACTTGTCGGTTAATACCTCAACCTGATTTTCTTGATGCAATTGGGTAAAAAATTCAGACATTAGCGGGGCAGTGACTCGAGCTAAAATACGCGGCTCTCTTTCTAATACCGTCACCGTTGCACCAAGCTTTTTTAATGAAGAAGCGGTTTCTAGTCCTACATAACCGCCACCAATAATAACGACGCGTTTTTGCTCACTTGTAGCTAAGGCCTGTTTAATGCGGCTGACATCACTAACGGTTCTTAAACAAAAAGCTTGTTTACAAGCTTTTAAGCCCGAAATTGGTGGAATAAAAGGTCTTGCTCCTGTGGCTAATACGAGCTTGTCATAAGCTTGTTTTGAACCATTACTTAATGTCACTTGTTTGGCGTTTCTATTAATTTCCGTTACCGTGAGCCCCAATTTAAGGGTGATGTTTTGCTTGCGATAACTATCTGGGGATTTTAGTTGAATACTGCTGGGTTCAAGATGGTTTTTATGGCTAGCGCATTCATTCACATTATGATTAAGTAAGAAAGCTTTCGATAAAGGAGGTCTGTGGTAGGGCAAATTTGGATCTGAATCAATCAAGATAATATTACCTTGCCAACCTTGTTTTCTCAGTGAAAAAGCAAGGTTAACGCCGCCATGACTTGCGCCAATGATCACACAGGTATCATTTTGGGTTAACGTCTGTATTGCATTATCAGTAAGTTGAATAGTCATATTTGGCCTGTTTAATGAAATACCGTGGTTGAAGTTAATCGTTATTGGGTGAATTGAGTGGGTAGCGACTATTGCGAAAAACTATCGCGCTATGGCGCTACGGTTAATATAAGACCGTCTAAGTCATCAGATAGCGTTATCTGGCAGCAAAGCCGGCTTAATTCTGTGACATTATCATCAAGCTCTAACATGTCTTTTTCGATTTCACTGATAGCACCTGTTTTATCAAGTTGATCAGAGGCCACATATACATGGCAGGTAGCGCAAGAACAAACACCGCCACAATCTCCATCAATGCCTTCAATGTTATTTTCAACTGCTAGCTCCATGACTGAACCCTGATGTCCTTCAACTGTTGTTGATTGTTCATTTGAAGTAATAAATGTAATTTTTGCCATGGTAAATTCCTTCTATATTTAGTGTGGTGTTATCGGTAAGGACTGAATATCGCATTCAGTTGCTCATAGCCGACTTTTCGCTGAAATGCGCCCCAGTCTTCGATGTTATCTTGTTGTGATAGCACCTCAATCGTGTCAACTTTATTGGTTAGTGTCGTGATGAGCGTCTTGATTATTTGCCTTGCATGGGTGGCTCCAAGACAGTTATGTGTTCCAAAGCCGAAAGCGACATGAGGGTTAATTTTTCTATCTAAAATGACTTCATTTGGTTGTTCGAAAACCGAGGCATCGCGATTTGCTGAAGCCCAGCAAAGTGATATCCGTGAGTCAGCTGTCACTCCCTGCTGAGCCACATCTGTATCTTGGGTAACGACTCGGCCCATATGAGTTAACGGTGAAAAATAGCGAATTAATTCCTCGACAGCTCTGGGTATAATTTCGGGCTCTTTTCTGAGTCGAGAAAGAGACGATGGCTGACTGGCAAAGTAGGCAATGGTATTGGTGACAGCATTAATCACCGTATCTCTGCCGCCTGCAAAGGTTAATATCATCACGCCTTTAATTTGCTCTTTAGATAGCTTTTTACCGTCGATACTGGCACTAAGTAAGGATGAGTAAAGGCTGTCGCTTGGCATTTTTATGGCTAATTCAATTTGATTATCAATATAATCGTATAAGATTGCGGCTTTTTCGCCATCTAACTCTGACTCGTTACTGCGAAACACATGGGTGCCCCAATTAATCCAGACTAAGGATTCTTCATAAGGTACATTTAAAAGCAAAGTGAGTGCCCGAGATTGTAGTTTTAGCGAAAATTCGCTCACAATATCGGTCGAACCATTGTGAATAACATCATCAACGAGTTCTGCAATGATTTGTTGTAATGAGTTGATATAGCCTTGTTCCAGTGGTCTTTTAAACCATGGATTAAGTAAATCACGAAATTGCTTATGCTCTGGAGGGTCTAGCTCAAAAGGAATTTGCCTTGTCTCTCTAATACTGACTTCTGAAGGAACAACGATGCGCCCTGGAACTGCCCCAGATTGGAATATCTTCCAGTTATGAGCACACTTTCGTACGTCTTTTAACCCTAAAATCATCGTCACAGGATCATCCTGATCTTCAATGAAACCCAATCCTTTTGTAATACGTGCTTGTTCAAAAACATCAGGTAACTGGTCAGTAGGGTTAATAGGGCATCGATTTATCGGGCGATTATTATTCATGTCACTATTCCCCTGTGCTGGCGACTAAAAAACGGTTATCTTGTTAAATTAACAGTGTTAATCCTATGGCATCAATCGATGCCTAAATACGCATATTAGGGCCAGAAGTATCAAATATTTGCACTATTGGCATGGTTGCTGTGAAATAGAAGCAGTCAATACAAGCGCATTAACCTTAAGAACGGATTAACGGATGAAACAGATGGGATAGAGTCAGTGAGTGAATACTTTTTGGCATAGACTCTCGCAAAACAAGGATTGAACGTGGTACACAAATTAACAGCCATCACGCTGAGTATATATGCCTTGATAGCAGGGTGTTTATTATTGTTTTCATATGCAGACAAGACAATTTGGCAACAATTTATTTATGCCATTGTATTTATTGTTATTCCCATTATCGGCACGCTTAGTAGTCTTTATGGTGATAAAGGAGGCATTAGCTTAGTGTTATTACTCATGGCATCGCAGGTAATTAGACCCTTGACTCCGTTTGAGGTTTTTCCTTTTCATGCGCCTTTTTCTCTTGCTTTTCCTTTTGGCCAAATTGAGCAAGGAAAGGGCTATTTATTTGATATTTTTGCCTTTGTGATGTTGCTTGTCGTTGCTTCTATGTTGAAACCCAAAAAGCGATAGCTTAAAGATTAGGGCTGAGGGTTGAACTTGAAGCTGACATTAATGTCTTAAAAATGGCCAAAGTTTACATAAAATATGACGTATAAAATACGAGCCTATAGTAAACAGACGTTAGAAACTGAACATTAGATAAACATCAAAGGAAAGAAAATGTGTGCTATCAAAGGATTGTTATATATCGCTGCAAGCGTCGTTGTTTTGTATCCATTATGGGGATTAATTCAACCCGCAAGTTATTTGACTGAAATTGTCGAGGTTTATCCTTTTGCTGGTGATGCTAATGAGGCTCAAGTTAGAGTCGCTGCAGGATTATTATTGTTGAGTAATACCGTGATGGGCTTATCTTTGGTAAGCATTGCTGGGTTTATCGCGCGTCCAACGTCTATTCACCTATTGAAGCTTTCCGCTTTATTACTGATTACGTATCCGTTTCTATTAACTGTCGTTGAGGTGTTTTCTGCTAAAGCACTTTCAAGTCACCTTGAGGCATCTGCTGTAACAGTAGAGTTTTCAGCAATGAAGTTGTTTTATGTGATTTTTGGTATCGGGTTATTGGGCGTATTTAAAACAATTTCACTTAATGATGTTACAAAGGCCTAAATCAAAAACAGCGTAAACCGTGAGTCACTCAATCGGTATACGCTGTTTTAAATGCTGGATAAGATTCGTCTAGCAAGCCGTCTTGCTATTTTTGATAGTTAAAGCTTTTTTGCAAACGAATATCTTCTACTGATGAGCCAAGCATTACAGTAAATTTCCCCGCCTCAGCAAGCCAATCATTTGAGTTAATATCCCAAAAAGACAGGTCTCGCTGAGTTAAAGTAAAGCTAACTTGGCCCGTTTCGCCCGCTTTGAGCAATATTTTATCAAAACCTTTTAGCTCTTTTTGTGGACGCGAGACGCTGGCTTTTACGTCATGAAGATATAGTTGCGCGACTTCGGCACCATCAATGCCACTAGTATTAGTAATGTCTGCTGTAATGGTCATTGTGCCACCTTCAGCCATTGTACTTTTAGATAGCTTGATATTGTCATAACTAAATTGACTGTATGATAAGCCATGGCCAAAAGGGAATGCAGGAGCAATTTTTTGTTGCTCAAACCAGCGATAACCAATAAATACGCCTTCGGAATATAACGACTCCGTTTCATTGTAATCATTCAACGCTATCGGTGCGGTGTCCTGTAATGACTTAGGTAAAGTGATAGGCATTTTTCCATTTGGGTTGGCATCGCCAAAGAGGATGTCACTATAAGCATGGCCCGCTTCCATTCCGCCGTACCAGCCCCAAGCAATAGCGTTAGCTTTGTCTGCCCATGGCATTTCAACTGCCGAGCCTCCAATGATAAACACAACAGTATTCGGGTTAACCGCAAGGAGTTTATTGATAATTTCATCTTGTTGACCTGGAAGCTTCATATCTGGGCGATCAATGGACTCACGATCATCAGCATGGCTCAGGCCGCCAAAATACAACACGGCATCGGCATTTTTGGCTGCTGCTAAATATTCAGCTTCATCGTTATATAAACTGTTTGGCGTTTCCCAGCCTAAAGTGACTTGCTGTTGACCTTGATAAATTAATCTAATGGCATAGGTCTCTTCAGCGGTGAGCTCAATGACATACTCGATAATGTTGGCTGGGTTTGCTTTTTTATTGACTAATACCTTGTCATTAACAGCAAGGCTAACATCGCCATCCGCTAGTATTTTTAAGGTATGCTTACCTGATTCAACTGGCTTAATATTGGCTTTTATCTCAACATTTTGAGGCTGATTTTTGGCATCGAATTGGGGATCGGCAATCCAAGATTCACTGGTTAGCTGATTAAGTTGTTTATCGGCATAGTAGTTAATCTGCCAAGAAGGGGTGCCTGTCCAATGACGTGTCGTAAGGTAATCATTAGGGATAGGCATAAACTGACTACTTGCAGGGCGCATATGCTGAATATTAACGTTTTTTCCTGCTTGTTTAAACTTGGCCTTGAGTCCGTCTAATGGGCTGATTTCGTACAATGCTTTTACTTCTGATGAGCCGCCACCAAAGCCGTGACGTTTATCTGCATTAGGGCCAAGCACTAAGATATTGTTAACTTTTTGGGCATCTAAAGGCAGCACTTTACCGTCATTTTTAAGCAGTACCACGCCATTAGTAGCGATGGTGCGCGCATCATTTCGGTGAGTCTGAGTATTACGCTCACCTGACAATCGCTGTTTATCCATCATGCCAATACTTAATTGTACTCTAAGAATTCGGCGTACTTTATCATCAAGCTCTGACTCAGGCACTTTGCCAGCTTTTATCATGTTTAGCAGCGGTGTTGCGAGAAAATACTCATCATAACTTGCGACATCTGTGCCCATTTCAATATCAAGGCCATTCATCGCAGCGTCATAGGTATTAATATCGACATTCCAGTCAGTTAACAACACGCCCTCGTAGCCCCATTCACCTTTTAAGATGGTTTTAATAAGGTGATGACTTTGGTTAGCGTTAGTTCCGCGAAATTCATTATATGCTCCCATGATGGCATAAACGTTGGCCTCTTTAACTGCAGCTTCAAAAGCGGGCAGGTAAACTTCACGTAATGTGCGTTCATCGGGTTTTGCATTCACTCCAGTGCGATTTAGTTCTTGAGTGTTTAGGGCATAGTGTTTGACAGTTGCACCAACATCGTTGGCTTGAATGGCTTTGACAGTGGGGACAACCAAGGCTGCAGCGAGATAAGGATCTTCACCCATGTATTCAAAATTACGACCGTAAAGAGGTAAACGAGCCAAGTTGACACCTGGGCCGAGTATGAGATCTTTATTACGGTGGCGAGCCTCAGCGCCAAGCACATTGCCATGTAAGCTCGCCATGTTCGGATCCCAACTTGCCGCGACAGCGGTAAGTGGCGGTAAATAGGTAGAGTAATCGTTAGTCCAGCCAGCTGGTGCCCATGAATTTCTGTCAATTTCATAGCGTACGCCGTGAGGCCCATCCGACATCCACATTTCATGAATATTGAGTCTCTCGATAGCTGGGATATGAAATTTACCCCCTGCATGCACTAAGGAGACTTTTTCTTCTAAAGTCAGTTGAGGCAGTAATCTTTCAATTTCAGCTTCTACTTTCGATAGTCGTGTCTGTAAACGCTGCTGCTCAGATTGACTTAATACAGAAAGCGCATGGTTCTGATTAGTGTTCATCCCATCTGATTGAGCGAAACTGCTGGAAGTACTGATAAGCATTGATGCCGAAAGGGAAACAACCAGGGCGTGTTTAATACCTCTTGTAAGCGCTTTCATTTTGTGGCGATGTTTCATTGTCATGTCAGAGTCCTTGCTGATTATTTTTATTTAATTTGGTTATTTACTGCAGCTGGTTTCGAATTAGTGGATTCGAATAACGAGATAATTTGCTCAACGCTTATGTCACATTGATAAATATATTGGCGGTTAAGCGCCCGGAACTTGGATTACTATCTATATCCGTTTGTTGATCAACTAAGGTTGAGTGCAATAAGTTTCCAGGGTAAATGACTAATCGATGTTGTTTGTAATCGACTTGATGGTATTGCTGGTAGTATTCATTACTGTCAACGAAGTATTTCGCTGGAAAGGGCGCTAACGCCTGTAAATAGGGCTCAGCAGCGCGAAAATAATTATCCATATTCGCTTGTGTAATTCGCTCATAACCTGTTGGTTGATGCTTAAAAAAAGCCGTGGCGCCATGTGTACTGTCATTAAGGTATTGTAATAATGCAAAATAATATGGCGCTGGGGTGTCAAAATGAGGAATACGCTGCAAAGTCGTTAAACTTTCCGGTGGTCGGTTTATCAATGAAAAGTAGGTCGCTTGCGGCTTGATACGCAAGTTTTTAGGGATTTTATAGACATCGTAAATCAGCTGAAATACCTGATTTAGCACTTCAATGACGTAGTCTCTAGGGAGCTTGGCTCTAACACCTGGATAGTAAGAGCCTTTATCGAGATTAAAGTCGATTTGGTTAGCATAATTCTGTAACGCTGATAAATCGGTTGTAAAGTCATCGATAACAATCACAGGCGTTTGCAGCTCACCGATATAATGGATCTCAGGGTTCAAAGGCTTGTTGATTAACACCAATGAATCGAGATTTTTCATATCTTGCGCCCGCTGACGCTGTGATTGAGAACTTGTCATACTCTACCTTTACACTTCATTTAGTGACTTAATAACGTTCCTAGCTTACTCACTGCATTGCAGACTTACAGCATTTTTGACTTGCAGTAATGCTGCACGAAATCATAATGATCAGGCAAGTTTGCTACTTTTTGTTTTGCTTTTGCCTTTATTGATGCAAGGAAGTTTTCTAGCTCATCATCTTCCATCATGTCAACAATTGGGTGGTATTGTTTTGGAGCAAGACCCTGTCCCATCATGACTTGAATCCAAGAGCTCTCACCAAATAACTCATTACCATGTTTATATACTTTGCCAGATGCATCAAACATATCGATTCGGTGTTGAAGTGATGCAGGTACGCTCATGTTTTTACAATAACGCCAGAATCGGCTATCAGTTCGGTCAGTGACTTTGTAATGCAAAACAATAAAGTCGCGAATATTTTCAGTTTCGGTGCGAGTTTGTTCATTAAACTCATTAATGTCTTCTTCAACGAGCCCTTGAGAAGGGAACATTTGCAATAAGCGCACAATGCCACGTTGAATTAAATGAATGCTGGTGGACTCTAGGGGTTCTAAGAACCCGGAAGATAGACCTATAGCAACACAGTTCTTATGCCAGGTTTTACGGCGGCTACCTGTGCGGAATTTGATGACACGAGGGTCTGTTAATGGTTCACCTTCGATATTGTCCATCAAGGTGGCTTTAGCTTCTTCATCGCTCATGTACTTACTGCAAAATACTAAGCCATTGCCTGTACGACTTTGCAGTGGAATGCGCCATTGCCAGCCTGATTCTCGCGCAATTGAGCGAGTATAAGGAATCGGTTTTTCAGTGGTTTTAGTTTGCACCGCAATGGCGCTGTCGCAAGGTAACCAGTGACTCCAGTCATCAAAGCCGGTATTGAGAGTCTGCTCAATTAACAGCGCTCTAAATCCAGTGCAATCAAGAAACAAATCACCCTCGATAACGTCTCCTGATTCAAGGGCTAATCCGCGAATATTACCAGTATCATCATGCTGGAGGACTTCTTTAATTTTGCCCTCAATTCGGGTGATGCCATGTTGCTCAGCAATACCCCTTAAGAACTTGGCGTACAATGTGGCATCCATATGGTAGGCATGGTTGTAATCTTGATTAGGTAATACGGCAAAACGCCCCTCACGAGCCGCTAAATGCTCGGTACAGTAATCACCAATTTGGCTGACGATACCGCGTTGTTGCCCTTTGAGCCAAAAATGTTGAAATCCACATGCCCAACAGTCTTTGCCTAAAAATCCAAAGGAGTGAATATAATCTTTACCTACGTCATGCCAGTTTTCAAATGCAATTCCGAGCTTAAAGGTTGCATTGGTCGCAGCCATGACATCTTGTTCTTTTATGCCAAGTAAACGGTGAAAGATGTGTAGCGTTGGAATCGTGGCTTCACCAACCCCAACGGTGCCTATTTGGTCTGACTCAACCAGCACCACTTCTAGGTGTTTTCCCAGTAACTTTGTTAATGCAGCTGCAGCCATCCAGCCCGCAGTACCACCACCGGCAATCACGACTTTTTTAATCGGTTTGTTTGAACTTATTGTATTTGAAGCTTGCTTTTGCATAACAAAATGTCCTTTGAATCAACTTATACCCGAGGTAATTTTATTTTCGTTGTTGATTTTGTTCGTTAAGTTGCTGTTTGTGTAAATCAAATGGCCGCACATTAGTATCACAGAGGCGATTACCGCTTGAGCTTGTTTATTAAGTCTGCTCTTAACTTACGTGCGTTTAATTCATCCAGTGGCTTAGTTTGCATGCCCTGAGCTGAATCTGGTATGTGCGAAACGTCATCGTCATCATGGTCAAAAATATAATGATTAAAATGCGCCTTCCAAGCTTGTCGTTGCGCTTTAGGTAAAGAGCGTAAGCTGAGCATTGCCAGTGCTAGGGCGTTATTGGGTCTTCCTAGGTAAGCGGGTGTATCTCGCCACCAATGGGTAATGAGTACATTAAATGCTTCGATACCACTGACTTGATGCCACCACATGCTTGGAACATACAGTACATCGCCAGGCTCTAGCTCGGCAGTTTGAGCAGCGTTGAGGGCATGTTGGTATTTGGGGAATTTTTCAAAGTCAGGATTATCAAAATCCACCATACTGATTTCTTGGCCGCCGGGTGCAAATTCCATTGGGCCAGTATATAAATTGCCTACTTGCTCAGGAGGGAATAAGGTAAATGTTCGCTTTCCCACAACGTTACAGGCTAGATTCTGAGGAAAATCAAAATGCGCCGCAATACGAGATTGATTGCCTAACCACACACTTGTCAGAGGATGAATCTTGTCAAATGTTAGACTGTTTTCAGCAGCAAGCCCTGGCAGAAACTGATTAATTTCTGTTGATCCCATATAAATACTGGGTGGAAGGGCATCGTCTTTATGGGTAAATAGCTTATCAATGACTTGGCGTAAGTTTAGCTGCGCTGCTTGATAGTTAAAACCATTGACTTGCTCGTTATAAAAAACACGCCCTTTATGCTCTGGGGAAACATAATAGGCGGTAACTGGTGCTTCTTGATAAAATGTCAGTAAGTATTGTGCAGCAGCTTCTGCACTTTGTTGTCCTGCTTGCACAATAGGCCAATGGGCACATGCGCCTTTAAAAATCACAGGCTCATCTGTGTTATCAATCACTTCTAAAATATGACTGATTTCAGTGTTATCAATGACCCTGACTGCCTGCTTTTTTTCCATTGACTACAACCTTTTAAATAATCCTAACGAGACATTGCTATCTATTGTGCATTTTTAAAGTTGAGTAATTGTCTGATATTGGATTGTGATGCCAATGTCATATAAATTGCGTTCAAATAGCCGTTTTGATGCAGCTCACCTAAAGTTTCGGCAGGTAAGCTTGCTAAGGTTTCTTCATTGATGGTGTAAAAACCTATCATTTGGTGCTTGGCGCCATTATCAAGTTCAATATCTAAAGTGAATGATTCAAGCAGTTCTAGCTTGATGAGTGTTTCAATGAACTGTTTACTGTCAATTAACCCATGATGGATTACTTCAAGCATTTCACCGACTTCATCTAAATACGGTGTATTACCGCCGTATGGAAAAAATAGCGGCTCACCTTCAGTTTCATTAATACGAGGATGATTAGGGTCAAGGTGAATCACACGTTGTACTTGCTCTACACCGTCTTCTTGAATAGTTTGTTGGCCGATTAAAAATGGCTGACGACGAACGGTAAGCGGGATATAAGATGCTTGCCATTTGCCATCTTGTAAAAACAAATTCTCTTTATGTTGAAAACCAAACATGGCAACAGAGTAAAACTGACCTGTATTACTGTCTTTTTGAAAAAAGATGGGATAGTGCGCTTGAACACTTCTGAATTCAGCCGGAAAAGTCACTGTATACCATAGGTTATCACCGTACTTTTCTGAGCGTTCGGTAATAATTTTAATATCTTTATGATCGACACTGTTGAGTAATACTGGTTTGTTCATGCTGACATCCTAATCAAATATTATTGGTTTTTGCTGTTTTTCAATTGTTCAAAAGAAAACAGTTATTGTTATCTTGTTGCTAAATATGGGGCAAGCCATATTGACGAATTTTATTGAGCAGCTCGCGATTGGTTGGCAGGATTTGCTTTAATCCCTGGGTTCGCTTGATATTTTCAGTAAACAATTGCTGAGCACGCTGTTGAAGCGTTGGTTTTAGGTGAGTTGGCACATGGGTCTCAAACGCCATTCCGTATAATATAAACTGAAAACTTGCAGCGGGAAATAAGACGTCAGTGTGCTGAATATCATGCTTATTGGGCGTTTGGGTTCGCCATAGCGCTATCTGCTGTTGCAATGATTCTGGTATGGTCGATGACTCTCGATGATCATGCCAATAATCACTATCGCTGCGCTGACTTAATACATAATGTAACTTTAAAAATTCAATAATTTGTTGCCAATGCTGAGAAAATCGTTGATTGACTCTAGTGGCAACAATATCCATAACTTGTCTATTGGCAGGTAGTTGCTGCGCTAAGGTATTGGCGCTCCATTCAACTAATGCTAATGCAGAGGCTTCTAACGGCTCAATAAATCCCGATGCCATACCAATTGCCATACAATTGTTTTTCCAGCAAATTTTTCGGTGACCTGGTGCTATTGATAGTTTTCTAATATCAAGGTTATCGAGGTCAACATTGACACTGGGTCTTAAGTAGTCAATCAATTGCTGTTCAGCTTGCGCTTGGTCAGTATGGCTAGACGAATACACATGGCCCACACCACGTCTTGTCGGTAAGCCGATATCCCATATCCAACCATTGGTTTGTGCGGTTGAATGAGTGCATGAAGCAATCTCAGTATCATCAGTTGGGTAAGGGACTTGAATCGCTAACGCTGAATCGTTAAATAACACTGATTTTTGACATACAAACGGTACATGCATTTGCTCACCGAGTAGCAAAGATTTTACCCCTGTACAGTCAACAAAGAAGTCTGCTGTCAGCTCGCCTGAATGTTGAGTGACTAATGAACGAATATCGCCATTCTCAGCTTTTTGAATATCGCTGACATGGTCTTGAATATGAGTTACACCGAGCTTTTCGGTACAATGTTGTTGCAGTAACTGACTAAATTTACCCGCATTGAGATGGTAACCGTAGTTGTTTTGAAACTGGTATTCACCGGTAGTAATTTGTTTAGGTGCCAAGCCCTGCATACTCAGTTGGTTTTGTTGGCCAACAGCGTCAGCAAAACTGACTTGTTGACGGTGAGGCAGCCAAAAAGGGCATAAATCAATTTCGTTAGTGCCAATTGGTAAACTGAATGGATGAAGGTAATGCTCTCGGGGTTGCTTGGTTAGATCAGCGTCTGGGCTATGGGTCCAATTGATAAAACGAGAGCCTTGTTTAAAGCTTGCATCGCAGCTGATTAAGAACTCAGTTTCACTGATACCGATTTTTTTCAGCGTCGTGCGCATTGAAGGCCAAGTGCCTTCACCAACACCAATAGTGGCAACATCTGGTGATTCAATTAATGTAATGTTGAGCTTAGGGGAGGGCGATAATTTGCCATTGTCAGCGTTATGTTCAGCAGCCAAAATGCCAGCGGTAATCCATCCCGCAGTGCCGCCGCCAACAATAATGATGTCTCTTATCGCGTGTTCCATAATCTGCCTATTATTGTTTTGTTTTATCGTTAAGGCTGTATTGAAATGTTTGTTACTAAGAATAATGTGATTTTGAGTTTATTTAGCATTGAATATTTTTCAATCACTTACAAGAGGTATAGCGTAATAATTTGTATTAATAAAAATCAAAATGAAATTTAAAAAAGGTGCAACGTCCTTGTTGCTAACGGATGTAGCTTAAAAAAGAGGTGACCATAATAGTCACCTCAAACGACCTTAGTTTACATTTTGCAAAAGGTGCACACGTTAGAATGTATAACGAGCGCCAAGACTGTATCGAGCTCCTGTTTGTGTGTAGTTAAGTACTTGAGTACTTGAACGACCATGAGTTCGAGTATTCTCTTCAGTAATGTTTAACCCTTCGAAGAATACTGTTAAGCCTTCAACTGCGGCGATGTCGTAACCAATATTGAAGTCAACTTGCGAGTATTCTTCAGTGTAAGATGGGTTAGCACCTGTACCGTCACCAGTTGAGTTCAAGAACTCATCACGCCAGTTCCAAGCAAGACGAGCTGAGAAACCGTAGTTTTCATAGATAGCAACAACGTTAGCTGTATCACTGATATTAGTTAATACGTTTTGTGGCTCATCACCTGGACGGTTTAAGTTGAAGTTGTCATAAGAATCACCCGCATTCACTAACGTGTAGTTAGCTTGCATACCGAAACCAGACTCTCCAAAGAAGTGCTGTACCGCAAACTCCCAACCATCAATAACTGAGCTGTCGCTGCTATTAGACGGTGTGGTAATCACGAAGTTTAAATCAGGGTCACCAGGGTTACCTGTAATTTCGATATTACCGTTATCAGGGTTTAACGTAACGTTTGGATCTGTTGCGCCGTAGTTATCATAAATCCACTGGCGTTGCTCAATTGCGGTTGTTGCACCTGCAGCAATGGCTTCTTGAACGTAAACACCATTTGATGGATCCGGAATGTTGTAGATATTTGAATTAACAGGGTTACTGTCAATGAAGTTTGTTACGTCTTTACGGAAGTAACCAACAGAAACATAACTGCCTTCAGCATAGTACCACTCACCAGAGAAATCATAGTTAGTTGATTCAAGCGGTAATAAACTTGGGTTACCACTTTCACCACTACCACCACCACGGTTAGCGAGTGTGCCTACCGACGTACCACCTTGAATAGAGGTATAATCTGGACGACCAATGGTTTCACTGTAAGCTGCACGTAAATAGATATCTTCTACCACTTCAATGTTGAAGTTAAAGCTTGGTAGTAAGTAATCGTATGAGCCTGTTTGAGTACCAAATACGCGGTTATCAGCCGTTGTACTTTCTAGAGCAATCTCAGTTTCCGCAATCCAAGTCGCTTGATCGTACGATGATACTGCGGACTTAGATTCAACATCGGTTTTCTCGTAACGCAAACCTAAGTGAACATCAAATGGCATATCACCAAGCTCGCCTTCGTAGTTATATTGTACGTAAGCAGATTGAGATTCTTCTTGAGTGAAGCGGTCAGTATCGCTAGCGTAATCAGTCGATGGGCAGAAACCATTACCACAATCACCAATCGCCGTTGAGCCGTATAATTCAGCTGCACGTGCTCTTACTGCTTCAAAGTCCCATAAGAAGATAACGTCTTGTGGGTCAATAGAGGCAGAACCTTGATAATCAGAGAAGTCACCTTGTGAACCATCAAACTTATCTTGAACACTATCTGCAGGGAACCATGAAGGGTCAAAGTCGCCTTCTGCACCTACACCACCCCAGTCATTACGTTGAACGTTAACTGATTGAGAATGGTTATTAACGTCAGTTGCAGCGATACCGAAATCAATACTACCCGCTTCTTCAAATACGTAAGTACCGTTAATTTGTAATTGTTCAATTTCAGATTTATTACGAGCGTTACCAAATACAGAACCAGTCACGCGCATATCTTCAGGGCGAACAGCATTACCGCCACCCACAGCGAGAACGGGTACATCACCAGTAAAGTCAGTCGCTGCACTTGTACGAATAAATGCTGCTGTACTTAAGTTACTGTTACTACCATTTTTGTTGTTTGGTGAGCGTTCAGCTTCTGAAGTATGGTAATCCAATGATAAGAATAAATTATCAGTAGCATCCCACTCTAAGTTAAAGCCTAATGAGCCACTTTCATCTCGGGTACCGTAATCACCAGCTGCCATTGATAAATCGGCGCCGCCATCAGGGTAAGTTTCAGAGTAAACAAGTGGCGAAGATACTGGGCCGTCAGACCAAGTACTTTCTTGTGTTGGTACGAAGTTAAACCATGCAGAAACATCATGAGATTGAGTATCAACATCATTTTGCATGTAGGTGTAATCTAATGTTGCACGTAATGAGTCAATTGGCTCGTATTGCAGTACTAATTGACCATTTGTACGAGTACGTTGCTGCTCTTCAAAACGGTAAACCGTGGTTTGAGGAACTGCATAAACATCATCTTCGCCAGGGCGGTTGATTTGGTTATCATCTTTTGGAACACCACCCCATTCAGCGTTATCGCCGCCCCAATCTTGGTCAACAATACCAGGGAAACTACGCCAGCCTGTACCTACTTGCGCTTGCTGATTACCACTTTCACGTTCTTGGTAGCTTGCAGAAATAGAAATACCAAACTTGCCATCAGCAAAGGTATTTGAATATAAACCTGATAATTCAGGTGTTACAGAGCCTTCATCTGTTGATGTGTCATCAACGGCTTTAACACCAAATGTGGCTTTAAGACCTGGAGAGCTTAAAGGGCGATGAGTTAGAACATTAATGGTTGCACCGATACCACCGGTTGAGTTTTTCGCTTGGCTGGTTTTTTCAACTTCAACAGCACTAATTGCTTCAGAAGCAATATTGGCGAAGTCGAATGAACGCGAACCTGTGGTTACTGGCATTTGACGATTGTTCAGCATAACCAAGTTTTGGTCTGCACCGAAACCACGAACAGACACTCGGCTACCTTCACCATTTTGTCTGTCGATAGATACACCAGTAATACGTTGCAGAGATTCTGCTAAGTTACTATCCGGGAATTTACCAATATCTTCTGCGTTAATCGCATCAACGATACCGTCAGAGCTTCTTTTTAAATCCATTGATTTAATTAAGCTTCCACGAATACCAGTGACCTGAAGCACCTCGATGTTTTCATCTGCAGCGACTTCGTCTGCTGCAAATGCTGGCATCATGGTGCTTGCACTCAGTACTACCGACAAACTAGTGGCAATTCTGGTCTTTTTGAATGTTCTAGATTTCATCTAAGTCTCCCCTCGACTAGATCTCAGGCTACTACTCTCTGATTTTTTTATTCGGATTACGCATTCACGTAATGTGTTTTATTCATCATTTGTAAACGCTTTTAAAAGCCTTTATGTAAAAGTTAATGTAAGCGCTTACATAAAACTAGATTAATTTGTTAACAGCGTCAACAATAATTACGATAAAAAGTCACAACTTGTTAACCTTGTTTTTATAAAAGGATAAAGTAAAATTTTTTAGTTTATTGTTTTAATTGATTTAAATTTATTTTTTGTGCTTTTTTTTGTAGAAATAAAAAAGAAATATTTTTGTGATAGCGCTTACATTTTTATTGTGAATTTTAAGGTAGGGAGTTTGGTTTGTTGCAAATTTAAAATCATCATTTTTAAATCAAGACAATATACTGATTTAACGGGTTCCGATTTAAGGTTTCTTTGCCCGTTATTTGGTGCGATTACTCATGTTTCAGCTGGCTACTTAGGGCACCTAAAAAGAGACGTTATCCTCTGGGTAACGCTGAAGCACTTTTGAGCTTCAATTAATCAGTCAGTTCGGTCTTGAGTACAAAGCCTGATAAGTGAATAGCCGAAATTAACACGATTGAAAAACAAAAGTGCCAAGGCAGAGTACTTGAACAGAGTACCTGGACAGAGTGCCTAGATAGAGTAATCTGTGCAGAGTGAATAACGGTAAAGCGAGTAGAAGGTTATAGGGAATAAAGCGGTAGCGAGTAAACGATAAAGGAGGGTGATATTAACACCTTGTGGATATCATGATAGGCGAGATCCCAGTTGTGCTTGTACTCATTACTGCGGAAACGCTAACTGTTTAAAGGAATAGGCAGAGAGGATATTGGCAAAGTATTAAGGTTATCGGGGTAATATAAAGCGTATAGGGAAACAGTATATGAGGGAATAGCGAGTTAGACTATTCCCTTAACGTCTTCAATTTCGAAGGTTACTTGTGTGGTGATGTCGCAGAGTCTCTCACTATCAGTTGCGGGATGAAGGTGTTTTCGACTATCGCCTTAGGGTCATTATATACATGCTTAAGCACCCAAAATGCAGCCATTTTACCCATTTCATGGATGGGGTTGTTCACTGTGGTGAGTTTTGGTGAAATATATTGTGGAAAAGGAATATTATCGTAGCCAACAAAAGAGAGTTCTTGAGGGATTTTCATGCCTCTTTCTAAGCAAACTGCAATCGCTCCTGAAGCCATCTGATCACTGGCACATACCACCGCTGTGAAAGGCTTATCGATGGTTAATAAATGATTCATCGCATCACTGCCGCCAAATTCACGGAAGTTACCTTCATAAAATAATGTCTTATCAAAGTCGACATTGAACTCTTTTAATGCTCGTTTATGTCCGAGTAAACGGTCTTGAGCATCTAGCTTGTATAACGGGCCTGAAACGTAAGCTAGATCAGTATGGCCTTGGCTTAAAATATGCTTGGTTGCTAAATAACCACCTAACTCATTATCTAAATAAACGCAGCAATCACTGATTTCTTCAATATAGCGGTTAATGAGCACAATGGGAGTGTTGCCTTTATGTAGATTTATCAAGTATTCATCATCGACAGCTTCAACGTCTAGAATCAACGCATCACAGCCACGGCTCATTAAAAACTCGACACCGTCTTTTTCCTGTGATTCAACACTATGGCCAGCGGCAATAATAACGTGCTTATTGCCAGCTCGAAGCGCGGTTTCAATCTCGGTCATCATAGGGCCATAGTATGGACCATCAAGTTGAGAGACTAAGACTCCAACACTGTTTGAGCGACTAGACGCTAGTGATTGAGCGATGGTATTAGGTCGATAACCTAACTGATCCATTGCGCTTAATACTTTCTGGCGTGTTTTTTCACTGACCTTAGTATTGTTATTCATCACTCTTGATACCGTTGCCAGCGAAACACCTGCTAACACTGATACATCATATATAGTCGCCATATATCCCTATTTAATACTTGTTTTGCTAGTCAAAATCGAAAAACGCCGATAAGACTAGCATGAACCTTTTAGCATAATCATCAAAAAAACAGATAAATTGACGAATGTAACTCAATCATCAGGCCAATTTGACAGTATTTTCTTTTGATAGTGTAAATTGTATCAAGGCTGTTTGTTGTTAACTATATACAATTCTGAGTAAATTTATACTAACAGCTTTATCTATTAACCCATTGATAGTTATTCTGTAATCTCAGCATGAACCTGACTTACCGCTTTGTTATCTAAGGTGTACCATTTCATTACGATGGCTACGATGATAGAGCCGACAGCAGGGTAAAGGGTAAATGACATCAAAATACCGTGTTGTGTCGCTTCTGTTTGCTCTACATCTGCTTGATAGCCATAAAAAGCCAGTAACCAACCAGCAGCTGCGCCACCAATTGCAACACCAAGCTTAATAAAGAAAATGATTGAAGAATAAATCATGCCAGTAATTCTAACGCCTGTTTTGTACTGGCCGTAATCGACAACATCCGCCATTTTAGCCCATAGCAATGGGGTGCCCATATTGAAGGTGAAGCCCCAAACAATGAACAGCGCAAATGCCAATTCCACTTGTTCACCCGATACAAAGTAGGCTGCTATACATAACGCAGCAGCAATAATTTGAATGGTAATATAAGCTTTTACTTTACAGACTCGTTTGGCTAAAGGCTCAGCTAAGATACAGCCAAAAATATTACCTATCATTCCAAGCGTGATAAATAAGGTAATGGAGTCAGGCATATTCAAATAATACTTAACGTAATAAATCGCTAAACTGGTTTTTAATACCATACCTGATAATAACCAAATCGCAGCGATTGAAAGAATGCGCCACTGATCGTTTTGCCAGAGTAATTTAAAGTCTTTTTTGAAGCTGAGGTTTTGATCTTTAGGAGGATGTAAGCGCTCTTTGGTTCCTAAGAAGCACAAGATAAACATCACTACGCCCAAGGCACTCATTGCCGCAATCGTAAGCTGATAACCTTTAGCTTGATCACCTTGTCCGAAATATTCAACTAAAGGTAAGGTTAATGCTGACACCATTAATCCACCAATCATGGCAAACACAAAGCGATAAGACTGGACGGAAACACGTTCTTTTGGATCTGCGGTTAATACGCCGCCTAATGCACAATAAGGAATATTAATGGCGGTATAAACCATCATCAGGGCGGTGTAGGTAACAAAGGCATAGATCATCTTGCCTTCTTCCGCTAAATCTGGCGTGGTGAAGGCCATAACACTGATAATACCGAAGGGCAGGGCAAACCAAATAAGGTAGGGGCGGAACTTACCCCATTTTGTTTCGGTTCTATCGGTTAATGCGCCCATTAGCGGATCGGTTATTGCGTCGATAAATCTTACTGCAAGGAACATGGTGCCGACAAATGCCGGCGAAATTCCAAAAATATCAGTATAGAAAAAGGTTAAAAATAACATCACGGTTTGAAACACGATGTTACTGGCGGTATCACCTAATCCATAGGCTATTTTCTCTTTAACGCTAATCATTGAAAACCTCTTTCGGGTTATTATTCTTTTTAAGTAGGGTTTTGAGTATGTATCGATTAATCAATGCGTTGATTAATAAAGTCACGGTAAGCTAAGCCACTGCGCTTTATGGTGCGTTTTTGTGTTTGGTAATCAACATACACTATTCCGAAGCGTTTTAAATAGCCTTCCGCCCATTCAAAGTTGTCCATTAAGCTCCAAGCAAAATAGCCATCAACTTTCACGCCTTGCTCTATAGCATTATTTACAGCGTTTAAATGGGCTTGATAATATTCTAGGCGGTCAATATCGTTAACGGCGTTATCTTCAATGTGATCGTCAATTGCCGCACCATTTTCAGTAATATAAATAGGAGGTAATGAGTAGGTATTATTGAGACTGGTTAATAAGTCAGTGAAGGCTTCTGGATAAATTTCCCACCCAATATCTGTTTTAGGGGCATCCTTCATATCTATTTGGACAAATTGATTGTCGCTACATGCTTGATAAACGGCGCGGGTATAAAAGTTAATGCCTAAAAAGTCGATTGGCTGACTAATGATTGCCATATCGCCTGGTTCAATGTCGGGTTTATCACCAGCTGCAAAATCGTTAATGATTGCTGGATACTCACCATCCATAATGGGTTTGATATACCACTGGTTAAAGTAGTCATCTGCAATCTGTGTCGCTTTTTTATCTTCTGCGCTTTGGGTCAGTGGATAGCAAGGCGTAAAGTTAAGCACAATACCATTAAGAGATTGGGGACTATTTTTTTGAATCACTTGCATAGCCAATCCATGTGCAAGTAATAAATGGTGCGCAGATTTGCGGCCAAAAGCTTTGGTAGCAAGCCCTGGTGCATGAATACCAATTTCATAACCTAGATATGAACTACAAAAAGGTTCATTTAAGGTGGCGTAGGAATACACTCTATCACCTAAGGCTTTAGTAATTTTGTCCGCGTAGTCTTGAAAAAGGTATGCCGTATTTCGATTAAGCCAGCCACCTTCATCTTCAATATGTTGAGGTAGATCCCAGTGATATAGGGTGACGTACACTTTAATATCACGACGGTTTAATTCATCCATTAAGTTGATATAAAAGTTAACCCCATCTTGATTTAAGCTGCCATCTTGGTTAATCACTCTTCCCCACGAAAGTGATAAACGATAAGCATCGACACCTAAAGATTCGATTAAATTGACATCTTCTTTCCAAAGCGCAACGTGCTCGCAGGCTTGCTTACCGTCTGAACCATCTCGAATTTTATCTGGAGTCGCACAAAAGGTATCCCAAATACAAGGCAAGCGAGAATCTGCTGCTCCTTCAATTTGGAAAGAGGCAGTTGCCACTCCAAACGTAAATGATTTTGAGTGCATTTTAGAATTTTCGGGTAGAGAAATTTTCATATTTATTATTCACTTAATATGTTTCAGGCGTATTTGTGTCAACGAAACTACAGCGTCTTTTACTCAGGGTAATACCTAAGTGTTTTTACAATGATTACTTACAAAAAGCGTTGACTTTCGTTATCGATATGTTAAAAATGAAAGCGCTTACATCGAGATTAGTGATTAATTAACAAAAGGTCAATAATTGATTTAGATAAATCTTGAAACAGCCTATCTGCGTACTACTAAAGGTGTACAGCTACAGTGCTTAGATAGTCATCGACCATAAATAGATAATAATTAAAGAGGGAATGACATGACCAGTGCACCATTAAATGCAGAGTCTGCAGAAATGGGAAGTGTTCATCAAAGCGGTAACTTTAAGTTTGCGTTGATGGCATTAACCTCATTATTTTTTATGTGGGGATTTTTGACCTGCTTAAATGACATCTTAATTCCATATTTAAAAAGTATGTTTGAATTAAGTTACACCCAAGCCATGTTAGTGCAGTTTTGCTTCTTCGGTGCTTACTTTATTGTTTCCGTACCTGCTGGGGCTTTAGTTGGCAAAATAGGCTATCAAAAAGGCATTGTGACAGGGCTTGCGATTGCCTGCGTTGGCTGCTTGATGTTTTATCCATCAGCTAGCTATGCCTCTTATTGGATGTTTTTAAGCGCGTTTTTTGTATTGGCTGCTGGTATTACAATTTTACAAGTTGCAGCGAACCCTTATGTCAGTGCGTTAGGCCCAGCTGAAACCGCTTCTTCTAGACTGACGATGACCCAAGCATTCAATGCGCTTGGTACCACTGTCGCGCCGTTTTTTGGCAGTTACCTCATTCTTAGCAATATGAGTCACAGTGATGATTCAGCTGCTGTTGAAAGTGCAACCATTGAAGCCGTTCATCAAGCAAGTACTGTGCAAGTTCCTTATTTAATGTTAGCTGGTGCATTGTGTGTGCTGGCGATAATTTTCTTTGTTTTAAAGCTACCTGTACTTGGTATCAGTGAACAAAACACCCAACAGTCTTCTTCTGATACGGGCAGCGCTTGGAAGTTTCCACACCTTGTTTTAGGTGCAGTAGGTATTTTTGTTTATGTGGGCGCTGAAGTGGGTATTGGTAGCTTTCTGATTAACTTTTTAACTCAACCTGATATTGGTGGCTTTACTGAAGCGCAAGCGGCTAAATACATTGCGTATTACTTTGGTGGTGCCATGGTCGGACGCTTCATTGGCGCATTAGTCATGCAAAAAATTGCGGCGGGTAAAGTACTCGCCTTTAATGCAACTTGCGCCGTGCTACTAGTTGCAGTTGCGATGCTTGCTGAGGGCACGACTGCGATGTGGGCTCTGTTGTTGGTTGGATTATGCAATTCAATCATGTTCCCGACGATTTTCAGTTTAGCACTGACCGATTTAAAGCAACACACCAGTCAAGGTTCAGGCGTACTGTGTTTAGCCATTGTGGGTGGGGCTATTGTGCCGCTACTACAAGGCATGCTAGCTGACTCATTTGGTATTCAAATGGCGTTTATTTTACCGTTAGTTTGTTATGCCTTTATTGCCCATTATGGCCTTATTGGCAGTAAGGCAAAGCGTCCACAAGTGTAATACCACAAGTTTTTTATTAATTAATCTTCTGCGAAGGCAGATTGGATAGAAAAGGCAATATTATGGATAAGGCAACTCACGTATTCGCAAATAAGCAAATAACCTTGCCACTCACTCTGCTAGCTGTCGTGATGGGTTTATCGGCATGTGGCGAAGATGATACAAAGAAATCAGTACCAAAGGTAAGTGATGATAAACCTGCACCTGTAGCTGAAACGTCACAAACGGTGTCCAATAAGATTGTTTCTGGGACTGTTTCAGGTGACATTTCTATTTGGCCGGAGTTAGCGATTCCATTTACAAAAGACGCTGCGCTTGAGAAGCGTATTTCTGATTTGATGGCGACAATGACACTTGAGCAGAAAGTTGCGCAGATGATCCAACCTGAGATCCGTGATATTACCGTTGAGGATATGCGTACTTATGGATTTGGCTCTTACCTTAATGGTGGTGGCGCCTATCCTAATAATGATAAACATGCCACGCCTGCAGATTGGATTAAACTCGCCGAAGATATGTACCAAGCATCTATAGATGACAGTATTGATGGCAATGCAATTCCAACTATGTGGGGCACAGATGCCGTACACGGTCATAATAACGTTATTGGCGCTACGCTTTTCCCTCATAACATTGGTTTAGGTGCGGCGAATAATCCAGACTTAATTCGTGAAATAGCCGCCATTACCGCTAAAGAGGTGATGGTAACAGGTATTGATTGGGTATTTGCCCCCACGGTTGCTGTTGTACGTGATGATCGCTGGGGACGTACATACGAAGGCTATTCTGAAGATCCACAAATAGTTAAAGCCTACTCACATGCTATCGTCGAAGGTCTTCAAGGCAAGGTCGGAGATGACTTTTTATCTGATCAACATGTTATTTCCACAGTGAAGCATTTCTTAGGAGATGGTGGGACTGAAAAAGGGATAGACCAAGGACAAAACCTAGATTCTGAGCAAGAACTATTTGATATTCATGCTCAAGGTTATGTGGGTGGATTGACTGCTGGCGCTCAAACCGTCATGGCGTCGTTTAACAGCTGGCAAGGCAAAAAAATTCATGGCGAAAAATACCTACTGAATGATGTGCTTAAAGACAAAATGGGCTTTGATGGCTTTGTTGTAGGGGATTGGAATGGTCATGGACAAGTCGATGGCTGTACTAATGAGTCATGTGCGCAAGCGGCAAATGCTGGGTTAGATGTGTACATGGTACCTACAAGTGCATGGAAACCATTATATGAGAATACGATTGCCCAAGTGAGAAATGGTGAAATCCCTCAAGCAAGAATAGATGATGCAGTTAGCCGTATACTCAGAGTGAAAATTCGTGCTGGCTTGTTCGAAAAACCCAGTCCTGCTAACCGTGAAATTTCAGGTAAAACTGAACTTATTGGTGCTAAGGCACATCGTGATGTCGCCAGACAAGCAGTACGCGAATCGTTAGTTTTACTGAAAAACAATAATAATGTGTTACCACTTTCTCCAAAAATGAACGTTTTAGTCGCTGGTGATGGCGCAGATAATATTGGTAAGCAATCTGGCGGGTGGAGTATCACTTGGCAAGGCACCGATAATCTAAATGAAGACTTTCCAGGTGCAACCTCTATTTATGCTGGTATTGCTAAAGATGTGACAGCGGCTGGTGGCCAAATAACACTTAATGTTGATGGTCAGTTTGAAGCAAACAATAAACCAGATGTTGCTATTGTTGTATTCGGTGAAGAACCTTATGCAGAAGGGAATGGTGACATTGATAACCTTGAATACCAACGTGGTGATAAACGTGATTTAGCATTACTTCGTTCACTTAAGTCTCAAGGTATTCCTGTTGTGTCTATCTTTATTAGTGGTCGTCCTATGTGGGTGAATCCTGAGCTAAATGCATCGGATGCATTTGTTGCTGCTTGGCTTCCCGGTACTGAAGGTGATGGTGTTTCACAAGTGCTATTTAGTGATAAAGACGGCAAAGTTAATCATGACTTTACCGGTAAACTTTCATTTTCGTGGCCAACTCGACCTCAGCAAACAGAAGTTAATGTCCATGATGAAAATTATCAGCCTTTATTCGCTTATGGCTATGGCCTGAAGTATGGCGAGAAGAGTGACGTGTCTAATGCGCTTTCAGAAGATAATTTTGCAGCCCAGGAGAAGTTAACTTCATTAGCATTGTTTGAACGTGCAGTAAAAGCGCCTTGGCGATTAATGATTGGTACTGAATCATCGTCCGATACTGTCAGTAGCAGCATTCAAAGTAATGATGTTGTGACGATCAGAACTTTTGATAAAGTTGTTCAAGAAGATGCTCGTTTAGTTAGTTTTAATGGTACAGGCCTTGGGTTTGTAGGATTAATCAGTAACTTCCCTCGTGACTTACGAGCATACTCAAACACCGATTCAGCGCTGTCAGTGTTAATTAAAACCACCAATAAAGTTGAGCAGCCAGTGATGTTAGGGGTTGCATGTGACCGAGATTGCCGCGCAGATGTGGATATTGCTAATGCCTTAAATACAGCGGTAGGTGAGTGGCAAACCATCAGTGTTGATTTGAAGTGCTTTGCAAATAAAGACGTCAATTTCGGTAACATCAATACACCTTTCTATTTGGCAACCAATGGGAGCGCTGAGATTAACTTTAGCGACTTATTGATTGTGCCTAATGCGGCAGAAACAGCCACAATATCCTGCCCAGACGCCTAATATAATTTTTGTTTTGCCGGCTAGCATAATGCTAGCTGGCAAGTTAATCCTGCACTGCTGCGAACTTGCAATTAATTTTGTAGGGGATTTTGCTGGATTTTTTTCGTGTTTTTTGAGTATTCCTTGGGGGGAAAATGAAAAAAAGAGCATCAGTTTTAACTATCACAAGTGTGAGTCTCGCTGCAGCCATGTTATTAGGATGCGGCTCTGACAGTGCCACAGATGCTGTTGAAGACACGGCACCTGTCGATAACAGCGAAGAACAAGAAAACCTATGGAATTTGGTATGGAGCGATGAGTTTGATGGTACCACTATCGATTTAGACAAGTGGAACCTCGCATATAATTGTTATGGCGGAGGCAATGAGGAGCAGCAATGTTATACCCAGCGTCCCGAAAATAGCCAAGTTGCTGATGGAAAGTTAGTGATTACTGCACAGCGAGAAGATTTTAGTGGTCCTGCTGTTGCATTGGGCGATCCTAATTATGATGAAAACGATACGTCAAAACAGCAAGCGTACACATCAGCACGATTAGATTCGACGAACAAAGGTGACTGGAAATATGGCCGTTTTGAAATCCGTGCCAAAATGCCGCAAGGGCAAGGTACATGGCCAGCGATTTGGATGTTGCCAACAGATTGGGTTTATGGCCCATGGGCTGGTTCCGGCGAAATCGATATTATGGAAGCGGTTAACCTTAAAGTGGTGACAGAAGGCTCTGATCCCGAAGCTAAAATTCATGGCACTTTGCATTACGGTAAAGCCTGGCCTGGCAATGTGTACTCTGGCGCTGAATATAGCTTACCTGATGGGGCTAACCCAGCTGACGATTTTCATGTTTATGTCATTGAGTGGGAGAAGGATGAAATTCGTTGGTATGTTGATGACGTCCACTTTGCAACTCAACGTTCAACAGGTTGGTACAGTCAATACGTCGATAGTGATGGTAATCTCGCTAATGCAGCGGAAGATGCTCCTTATAATCAATCATTTCATATGATTTTAAATCTAGCAGTTGGTGGAACTTGGGCGGGTAATGTCAATAACACTGGGGTTGATGAAAGTGTTTTCCCGCAAGTATTAGAAGTGGACTACGTTAGAGTTTATGAGTGCAGTGTGTCACCCGAAACTGGGGCTGGTTGTGCCAGCGTAGGTGACAATGCTGAGATTGTTGAAGGGCATGTTGCCCCTGAAATTACTGTGCCATCAACTGATATAGGTGCGGGGCCAGAATTCATACTATATGACGAAGGACTCGCTGAGGGGTTAAGTCTTGATAGCTACAACCCTGATAATGCGGTGACATTACAAACGCTAACTGTTGAGGGAAAGGGGGAAGTGCTTCAGCTAGATAAAGTTGGCGCGACAGGTAATGCTTATTTTAGTTATCCACCTACTGCTGATTTGTCACATTGGTCAGCAAACGGCACTTTAGTTTTTGACTTAAATCTATTAAGCACAGACAACGACGTTGAGTTATTGGTCAAAATTGATAGTGGTTGGCCAAATGTTAGTGATGTGAGTGTTAGCTTACCTGAATTGAATACTTGGACAGATATCCGTATACCTATTGCGGAACTTGTTGCCAGTGGTAATCGGTTTTCTCCAGGAAGTTTCGTTGATTTAGCATCAGTATCAAATCCCTTTGTCATTGAACCATTAGGCAATATGAGCTTACAAATCGATAATGTCCGTTATGAATATCAAGTATCAACGGCTAATGAGCTTATTATTTATGATGATGAAGTAAAAGCTCCTTTTACTATTGGTCATTATGCGGCTTCAGGCAGCGTTGCAATTGAGCAACTAGACGTCGGTGCTGACCATGGCATTGTCAACCAGTTTAGTTTTAATACCGATGAGGCTGTGGTGTATTTTCAAAGTACAGGCTTGCAGCAAGATGTCAGTAGCTTTGCTGCGGTCGAATTTGATCTTAACGTCATAACAGACCCTCGCGAAGTACGCGATTTTAATATTAAAGTCGATTGTGGCCATCCATGTAGTTCAGGAGATTTTGCCATCCCAGCGCCTGAAGTTGGCACATGGACACATTACCGTATTGCGTTAGCTGATCTCGTCGCCAATACAGGTTCAAGCTTGGTATTAACGCAAGTGGATACGCCGTTAGTTATTTTCCCTGCATGGGGCAATCAAAATGGTGTTGTAATGCAGGTGGATAACGTGCAGCTGGTTAAATAAATGGGACAGTATTTTTAAGATAACAAGTGTTCGTTACAGTAGCGTCACTGGATAACTCCAGCCTTTTAGACTCCATTTTGTAGCTAAAAGGATAATAACATTCAGGTTTGAATACGAATGCAGCCAAGGGTTAGAGGCTTTCAAGCTTATCCGACTTGGCTTACTATCAAACCTGTTATTACAAATGAGTAACAATAGCGGTATTAGCAAGGCTAATGATTAATGTCTAAGACAAGCTAAATAGTTATAAATATTTACCTTGTTCAATGGCATAATGTGTTGATTATTTACGACTTAATCGTCGATATTTTCCAAGGAGTTACCTTTGAGTAGCCAGAGAATAGATCAACCTTTTGATATAACAGAAAATCAGTTACAGCAAGTTATCAGCATCGCTAAAGACGCTGGTAATGCCATTATGCAGGTGTATTCATCTTCAGACTTGCAAGTCGTCACTAAACAGGATGACAGCCCAGTCACGGCTGCTGACATTGCAAGTCATAATGTTATTGTCGCAGGGCTTGAAAGTCAGTTTGCAGGTATTCCAATCATGAGTGAGGAAGCTGCAGATATTCCGTGGGAAGAACGTCAATTATGGAACACCTATTGGCTTATAGACCCACTGGATGGAACGAAAGAATTTATAAAACGAAATGGTGAATTTACTGTCAATATTGCGCTAATACATCATGGTAAAGCCATCGCTGGAGTGGTGTATGCGCCAGTCCTAGAAACGTGTTATTCAGGTATTTGCCATCAAGGTGCTTGGCTAGAACAAGGTGATAAGCGAGTTAAGCTCGATATCAGCCAACGTCCTATTAGTGAAAACCCGATTGTTGTTGGTAGTCGCTCGCACATTAGCCCTGACGTAGCAGCGTATGTCGCTAATATTGGTGAGCATGAGATGCAAAGTGTCGGCAGCTCCCTTAAATTTTGTTTAGTGGCAGAGGGTAAAGCTGATGTGTACCCAAGAATGGGGCTAACAAGTGAATGGGATACCGCGGCGGCGCAAGCAGTATTAGAAAGTGCAGGTGGACAAGTGTTACGCCACCCAGATTTAGCACCGTTAGATTACAACCAAAAAGAAGATATTTTAAACCCGTATTTTATTGCGGCATCACCGAAATGGTTTGAGCGACAGTCCTGACTTCGTCATACATGACAGCTCATTATCACTCGTTGGGTTAATGCCGTGAATCTACGTGTTAAATGATAGATTATAATTAAATGGAGAGTGAAGCTATGATGCGCATGGGTGTTGACCTTGGCGGGACAAAAATCGAGTTAGTAGCGTTAGCGGATGATGGCAGCGAGCTGTTTCGTAAACGTGTTCCTACCCCAAAAAATTATCCTGGAACCTTAGATGCGATAATTGGACTCGTTTCTGAAGCTGAAGCTGAAACTCAGCAAACAGGCTCAGTTGGTGTAGGGATCCCTGGCGTTGTTTCACCTTTTACAGGATTAGTTAAAAACTCAAATTCTACTTGGATTAATGGACATCCATTAGATAAAGATTTGAGCGCCCGTCTTGATAGAGAAGTACGAGTTGCCAATGATGCTAACTGCTTTGCTGTATCTGAGTCAGTAGATGGCGCCGCAGCAGGAAAAGGCGTGGTTTTTGGTGTGATTATTGGAACGGGTTGTGGCGGTGGTTTATCTATTAATGGCAAAGTCCACGGCGGGGGTAATGGTATCGGCGGTGAATGGGGGCATAACCCATTACCTTGGATGACGCCTGATGAGTTCAACTCAACATCGTGTTTTTGTGGCAATAAAGATTGTATTGAAACCTTTATTTCGGGGACTGGCTGGGTAAGAGATTTTCGCCGAGCAGGAGGTGAGGCTGACAGTGGAATACAAATTTCACAGATGATGGCTGAAGGGCATCCCTTGGCTACTCAAGCTTTTGTTCGTTATATCGACCGTTTAGCACGCTCTCTTGCCCACTTAATCAATATGATTGACCCTGACGTTATTGTATTAGGTGGCGGAGTATCGAACATTGATGCCATTTACAAAGAGTTGCCTAAGGTGTTGCCTAAATATGTCGTCGGCCGTGAATGCGACACGATAGTGGTCAAAAACCAGTTTGGTGCGTCATCAGGTGTACGTGGCGCAGCGTGGCTATGGGGTAAAGATAGCCATTAATGAGAGTTTTTGATTTGTTTTTGTATTGATTATTTAGGGCATTACACTTCAAATTCAAAGCATATAAAAACACTAGCGACGCTTATCATAGGGTCGCTTTTTTATGCATAAAGCAATTTTATGTTCATCATATTGGTGACGATATGATGTTGGTGAAATGTGGAGCGTGACTGGATAACATATAGGTATTAGTAATCTATTCCTTAACAAGCTAATATATTGCTGCGAATAATCTTTGGGTATCTTAATGTTTTGGCTTAAAAAAATACTTTCACAATTAGTCATGCCTGTACCATTTACACTTTTGTGTTTGCTCATGGCTCTACTCATTTGGCGTTACTGTAGTAAACATAAAAAAGTTATTGGACAGCTGTGTCTATTTTTAGGCTTTTCAACCTTATTGGTCTTCAGTAACTCATATGTATCTGCTGCGCTATCCCATAGTTTAGAGTCAAGGTACTCAGTGAACGAAATTCCGCTGTCTTTTGCTTATGACGAAAATGAAAATTATCAATGCTATGTGATGGTGTTAGGCTCAGGCCATACTGAAAATAACGAGATCAGTGCTGTACAGCAGTTATCATCGACCGCACTTGCAAGGTTGATGGAAGGCTTACGACAGCTAGATATCGCAGACAGACCATGTACCTTAGTCGTCAGTGGTTGGAGCGGCGGAATTACCCCAACGCCCCATGCGATGATCATGAAACGTGCAGCCATTGAACTTGGGGTGCCAGCTGAAAGCATTACTATTTTTCCAACAGCGTTAGATACCATAGAAGAAGCACAAGCAATGAAGCAGCTGGTAGGAAAAACACCATTCATACTGGTTACCTCAGCGACGCATATGCCAAGATCGATAAAAATATTTAGCCAAGAAAATCTATTCCCAGTGGCTGCGCCAACGAACTTTATCAGTTCTACAGGCTATTGGTGGCGGTTTAGCGCTTCAAACTTGTTTATTTCTCAACGGTCGATTCATGAATATGTCGGGATGGAATGGCTAAAAATAAAACGGTTTTTGATTGAAACCTTTGAATAACAACCTTTAATCCTTACAAGCTAAACGTTGGCAACATGACTCAAGAAAACACATTATTAATCAGTCCATTTGGTAAGCGTAATGGTATAACCTTAACCGTGTTCGGTTCGCTAGCGTTATTTATCAGCCTAGTGTTATTTATCACTGCAAAACACCTATTTGGGATCGGCATTGTGTTGTTTGGTTTTGGCAGTGTGAGTTTAATTTTAGGTATCGCTAAAATTAACCAACCTAGTGCCAGTTTTAAGTTAACACAGGCAGGAGTCGAATATTTCCATCGACGCGGTACTGTCCATATCGGGTGGAACAATATCCAGCGAATTGATGTATCAAGAGTGACTCAAAACCTTGAATTAATCGAATTGCCTTACATTGGCTTTAAGCTCAAAAAAATTAACCCCATTCTAGACAATATTTCCCCACGATTGGCGACAGGTCTGTTAACTGAGCAGCGCCCGTTATTGATGACGGCAGCGACACAAGATGAAGACTTACAAAGTTTAGAAACCTACCTAGGCGCTGAGTTTACTCCTTTGGTCGTTAATGGGGATCGTTACAGAGGCGTGTTAGCAATGTTTGGCCATCGCTGTCAGACACTTGAAAGTCATCTCGGGTTTCATTTATATATTTCTGTGGATAGCCTTGATAGGGCACCAATGGCGTTTGTGGCTTTACTAAGGGAGTGGCAGCAAGAGTTTGGTGGAGAAGGAGAAGAAATAACGTAAACTTTGTTATTGTCTCGTGGGTGATGGTTCAAACATCACTTGAAACAACAACAAAGCTTATTAATACAGTTATCAACAAATTTAGGTGAAAACTAAGCTGTCACAGCAGCGGAAAGTTGTGGGTTATCAGTTTTTTCTTCTGATGAATCACTGATCACTTTTTCATTTGAGATTAACTGATGTTCTGCGCTTTCGTCATAAGCTTTGCGGTATCCGATAAACTGACCATTATCTAAGATTTCCATACGCTTACTGTAAACTTCACCATCAAACGTACCTGTATTGGTGATTGATAATTTATCGCACGTAATATTACCTGTCATCAAGCCTGAGACTGACGCTTCAACACAAATCACGCCACCAGTCACTACACCTGTTGATTCTACTGTTACGTTACCTGTTGCACGAATTTCACCGTTGATTTTGCCTGCAATCAAGACGTCCCCAACAACTTTGATATTACCCGTGACTTCACAGTCGTTTGCGATAAAACTGAGGTTGTTTGCCGGACTTTTTTTACTAAACATGTAGACTCTCTTTTCGCATAATTAGGCCGCAATAAAACTGATAAGCGCGGCGAAAATGACTTTGTTATAGATATTTAACATTTAATATAGCGACAATTAAATGCAAAAAAAACAATTAAATTTTGACTGTTAGGACTTTTTTTTGACGGCGGTCACTCAATTAGCCTCAATTACTCGGCTTTAGCGTGAGGTTCTGTCACGGTAATTGACTGTGCAGGGCAAGGAGATACGCATGCGCCGCAGCCAGTACAAGCATCAATATCAATAATGGGTTTAGGGATTTGACCGACTGCCATCTTAAACGTAATAGCTCTAGGATCGCATGCATCTTTGCAACTTTGACACCACACACCTTTGTAGGTCAGGCATGAATCATTGATTGACGCTTTAATTGTCCATGGTAAAGCTTGAGATACATCGAAAATCTTTTCTTCGCAGACGGTTGCACACTGCTGACAAAAAGTGCATTCATCTTCAGAAAATTTAATTTCTGGAAAGCCGCCATCTCCTTTAATAAGCACTTTGGTTTCGCAAGCATCGATACAGGCATTACAACGAGTGCATTCGTCAGTAAACTCGATAGAGTCTATCACCCATGGTGGACGTTGAGCATTGTCTTTTCTGCGTCTGAATAGGTTTCTACGGCTATGATTAATGGATTGGCTCATGATTTATTTCCAGCCTTACAATGATTCATTTCGTGTTTATTCTCGATAACCTTTAGGGTTTTTTGATTGCCATTGCCAGCTACTTTTAACCATTGACTCAAGGGTATGAGTGGGCTGCCAATCAAGTTCTTTGTGCGCCAAAGTCGCATCAGCGAAATAGGCGGCTAAATCTCCTGTACGGCGATCTGTAAAGCGATAAGGTATAGTCTTACCACTGGCTTGTTCAAATGCCGTAATTAACTCGATGACGCTATAACCTCTACCTGTACCGAGGTTGTAAGTCACAATGCCAGGGTTTTCAGACAGTTTATTTAAAGCCTTGATGTGGCCTGTTGCGAGATCTTCGACATGAATATAATCTCGAACACCAGTGCCATCAGGTGTGAGGTAATCATTCCCAAAAACGCGTAATTCTTTGATATTCCCAATCGCGACTTGGCAAATAAATGGCATTAAATTGTTGGGTATATCACTAGGATCTTCGCCTATTAACCCACTTTTATGGGCACCAACTGGGTTAAAATATCGTAATACAGCAATATTCCATTGGCTATCTGCAGCGTATAAGTCAGCCAATAGCTGCTCAACCATAAGTTTAGATTGCCCATAAGGGTTGGTAGCACCTGTGGCAAAATCCTCTCGAATTGGCAGACTTTCAGGTAGGCCGTAAACAGTGGCTGATGAGCTAAAGACTAATTTTTTTACATTATGCTCAGCCATGACTTGGCAAAGTATGATGGAACCTGTGACGTTGGTTTCATAATATTGCAATGGGTTAGTGACAGACTCACCTACCGCTTTTAAGCCTGCAAAATGAATCACTGAGTCGATAACATGATCGGTAAAGATTTTGTGTAACAGGGCTTTATTGAGCACGCTACCTTGATAAAAAGTGCAATCTTTCCCTGTAATTTGGCGGATTCTGTCGAGCGCATTAACGTTGGCATTCGATAAATTATCAACAATGATCACTTGTTGATTGGCATCTAACAGTTCTACGACAGTATGAGAGCCGATATAGCCAACACCGCCAGTCACTAGAATTGCCATGGTTTGTCCTTAACACTGTGGAGTAAAAAGTAATTGCTCATACTATTGTACTTAACTTAGCGTGATGAATATAACTTTTGTTACTGATATCCATTCGAATAATCAGTAAATAGCAGCATTCATTCTAAGATGCGCTACAAAAAAGTCTGCAACATTGATAGCCTTTAACTCATTCGTCAAACTATAACTACATTTTAAGTCTCTGTTTTTAAATTACTATTTTTTATCAATATTGACTTTGTAGCGAATGGTTTACGTTTTTAGCTAGCAAACTGCCAATCAATAAAGTGTGAGCCTGTTAACAAATATGAAACCTTAGCTCACTATGAAGGCAGAGAAGTTTACGTAAAGTGACACTTATGAGTAAAGCAACAAATTACACAGCTAAAATCCCCGATAGTCAGGGTTATATTCAGTACACTGATGAAGAACATGATGTCTGGCATGAGTTATATCAGCGTCAGATGGTTAACATGCCAGGACGTGCATGTGATGCGTATATGCAAGGCCTTAAGGCGCTCAATATGCCGACCAACAGGGTGCCGCAATTACAAGAAATCGATAAAGTGCTAACCGAAACGACTGGTTGGAAAACCGCGGGCGTGCCGGCTTTAATTTCTTTTGGAAAATTTTTTGAATTGCTAGCGAGTAAACAGTTCCCCGTTGCCACGTTTATTCGTACCAAAGAAGAGTTTGATTACTTACAAGAACCGGATATTTTTCATGAAATTTTTGGCCATTGCCCGTTATTGACGAACCCAGCATTTGCGCGCTTTTCACATATTTATGGTCAGCTAGGTTTGGCTGCATCAAAAGAAGAGCGGGTATATTTAGCTAGACTGTATTGGTTTACTGTGGAATTTGGTTTAGTCAAAAGTGCTGACGGCGGTCTTAATATTTATGGTGGGGGGATTTTAAGTTCTCCTGGCGAGACCTTATATGCGTTAAGTGATGAACCTGAACGTAAGCCATTTGATTTGATAGAAGTGCTAAGAACGCCTTACCGAATCGATATTATGCAACCTATTTACTATGTGATTGACAGCGTCGACTATTTGGATGAAATCGCTCAAATGGACATTATGGCTGCAGTGACAAAAGCACGTCAGTTGGGGTTACTTGAACCTAAATTTGCCCCAAAGACGATTGCAAGTTAATACGAATAAAAGAACAAAAAACTCAGGAGTAGTTATGTCTGATTTATCAGAATTAAAATGTGAAGCTTGCCAAATTGATGCCCCAAAAGTGACCGAGCAAGAAATGGTCGAGTTCAGTCAAATGATCCCAGAATGGACCGTAGAGAATCGTGACGGAATTAATCAGTTAGAGCGTGTGTATAAGTTCAAGAACTTCAAATTGGCGATGGTTTTTACCAATAAATTAGCTGAACTTGCTGAAGAAGAGTTTCATCACCCTGGTATTTTAACGGAATGGGGCAAAGTGACAGTGACTTGGTGGTCACACTCAATTAAAGGACTTCATAAAAATGATTTTATCATGGCGGCGAAAACCGACCAGTTGATAGACTAGCCAGCTTCATTATTAATTTCAGCAGGTTACGTTAACGTAACCTGCTGGAATACGTCATCTGTTACAATTCCGCTGTAAACAACACTTGCCACAAGCCGCATAACCTTTTAACGTATCGCTCACAAATAAAGAAGGATGACAATTTTCATTCAATTTTGAATGGTTATTGCCTTGAATCCTCGTATATTGCTGCAAAATGACTGATAGGGAATAGTTGTATATGCGTTTGGAAGTGAGTTGTTTAGATCGCATTGGTCTTGCGAAAGATATTCTTGAAGTATTAGAGACTTATGGCATTAATTTGATTGCAATTGATGCTAGTAACAAAGGTTTTCTCTATTTACAATTCGCTGAAATTGGGTTTGAAACCTTAAGCGAATTAATGCCACTTATTAGAAAAGTAGAAAGTGTTCATGATGTACGAACTGTATCGTTTATGCCTTCTGAGCAAGAGCATTATGCATTAAAAACCTTGTTAAAAACGTTACCCGATTCGGTATTTTCTATTAATTCCAAAGGGCGTATTCGTATCGTCAATGAATCTGCATTGTTGACCTTGAATATGCAAGAGCATGAAGTTATTGATGAATCACTAAATCACTGGGTTCAAGGCTTTAACTTTTCTCGTTGGTTAACAGAAGCACCTGTCTTAGCTCAAGCTACCCGAGTACAAATTGGTAGTAACGAGTATCTAGCTGAAATGCTCCCGATTTATTTACCAGATGAAAACAATGCCAGTATCTTAGCTGGTGCTGTTGTATCACTTAAATCGCCTGCCAGAGTAGGTAAACAGTTTAATGCACTTCAAAATCAAACAACGGGTTTTGATAATGTTCTTGCTGTTAGCGATAAGATGAAAGATGTACTAAAGCAAGCTAAACGTATGGCACAACTTGATGCGCCTTTATTGATCACTGGTGAAACGGGAACGGGTAAAGAGTTAATGGCTAAAGCAAGCCATGATGCCAGTATGCGCCGTGAACATCCGTTTATTCCAATTAACTGTGCTGCATTGCCTGATAGTGTGGCAGAAGAAGAATTATTTGGTTTTGTTTCAAATGGTGATGTTATAAAACGTGGCCTATTTGAAGAAGCGAAAGGCGGCACCGTCTTTTTAGATGAAATCGCAGAAATGTCAAAAGCGGCGCAAGTTAAGTTATTGCGCCTTTTACAAGATGGCACCTTCAGACGAATTGGTGGCGATGAAGAAGTCCGTGCTGATGTACGTATTATTTGTTCCACTCAGAAAAACCTAGCAGAGCTTTGTCAGTCTGGTGAGTTCAGAGAAGATCTATATTACCGAATTCATGTACTCAGTTACCACATGCCGTCGCTGCGCGAGCGAAAGGTTGATGTTATCCCATTAACTGAAATGTTCTTAGAGCATTACAGTCAGCAGCTATCAAGCCCACTTCGCCGTATTTCAGCATCTTGTCGTGATTACCTGTTTACCTATGCGTGGCCTGGTAATGTTCGTCAGCTTAAAAACGCTATTTTTAGAGCGGTTTCAATGTGGGATGGATCAGCTGAATTAACTGTTGAACAGCTTAAACTGCCGTCTTACGCAGAAGGGTTTGGTTATTTTGATGAAGAGTTTGAAGGTAGCCTTGATCAAGCAATGAAAGAATATGAAGCGTCATTGTTAAGGCGTTTATATCCTGCTTATCCAAGTACCCGACAATTAGCCAAAAAGTTAGGTGTTTCTCATACGGCGATTGCAAACAAACTTAGAGATTACAAAATCACTAAAAAGCGTTAGCCGTGAACTTAAAGTTCATTAGGTAAAACAGACTGTAACGATATAATGCCAGCAAAATGCTGGCATTATGGTATTTTTAAGGCATATATTGCTGATATTGCCACTATCTTGCACTGTGTATTAAAAGCTTTACAAAATCACCGCCAACTAACCAAAGTGTGATTTATCTCACGCTATATTAATTTGGCTGAGCTTAATGTATTCCTAGCGTTATAACGCTATTTTCGTTGATATTAACCCGCAATCTGTTCGGCAAATGCTTCATTAGCGTCTTAGGTACAGATTGCCAGAAATAACAATTTAAAATCTAGTATCAACTTTATTTGTTCCCTTTAGGAGTCAAAATGAAACTTGCAAGTTACAACAACGGCCGCCGTGATGGCCAACTTATGTTGGTGAGTAAAGATTTATCAAAAGCCGTTGCCGTTCCTGCTATTGCCAATACCATGCAGCAACTATTGGATGCATGGGATTTACTTAATCCTCAATTGCAAGAGCTGTATGAAGCGTTAAATGCTGGTCAAATGGATAATGCTATCGATTTTGATGAGTCACGTTGTCTGTCACCTTTACCACGTGCATACCAGTGGGCAGATGGTAGTGCTTATGTTAATCACGTTGAGTTAGTTCGTAAGGCTCGTGGTGCTGAAATGCCTGAGTCTTTTTGGACAGATCCGTTAGTTTACCAAGGTGGCTCTGATTGCTTTATCGCACCTAAAGCGGATATTGAAATGGCAAGCGAAGAGTTTGGCATTGATTTCGAATCTGAAATTGCCGTTGTTACGGATGATGTTGCAATGGGTGTTGATACCGATAATGCAGCTAAACATATTAAATTACTGATGCTAGTGAATGATGTGTCACTGCGTAATTTAATTCCTGGTGAGTTGGCTAAAGGATTTGGTTTTTTCCAATCTAAGCCTTCTAGTGCATTTTCTCCTGTTGCGATTACCCCAGATGAGTTAGGTGATAAGTGGCAAGACAGTAAAGTTCACTTACCATTAGTCACACATTTAAACGGCGACCTATTTGGCCAACCCAATGCTGGCGTTGATATGACGTTCAACTTCAGCCAACTGGTTTCTCATGTGGCTAAAACCCGTCCATTATGCGCTGGTGCTGTGATTGGTTCAGGCACGATATCAAATTATGATCGCAGTGCAGGTTCTAGCTGTTTAGCTGAGAAACGTATGTTAGAAATCATTGCAGATGGCAAAGCTTCAACTCCATTCATGCATTTCGGTGATACTGTCAGAATCGAAATGTTTGATGAAGAAAACAACAGTATCTTTGGCTCAATAGACCAAAAAGTGGTTGAGTACAAAGGCTAGTCGTTACGGTTTAATACCCTAAAGCAATAGCGCTATGCGTTATTGCTTTTTTTATGCTCATTAGGCTGTTAGCTCAATGATGATAAGGAGATAAAATGAAACTATATGGATACTGGCGCTCAAGTGCCGCCTATCGAGTACGCATTGCACTCAATTTAAAGCAACTGGTGGCAGAACAGGTTTCAGTGCATTTAGTTAACAATGGCGGGGAGCAGCATAGCGAGATGTTTGCAGCGTTAAACCCTCAGCAATTAGTTCCCGCTTTTGTCGACTCTAACGATGACGGGGAATTTTGCCTTACTCAATCAATGGCAATTATTGAATATTTAGAAGAGCAGTATCCTCAAAGCCCACTATTGCCAAAAACGCCAAAGGATAGGGCGATTGTTCGTGCGATGGCGCAATCTATTGCTTGCGAAATTCACCCATTAGATAATTTGCGTGTGTTGCAATTTTTAGTGAAAGAGATGGATGTAGATGAAGAAGCTAAAATGAAGTGGTATCACCATTGGATCCACATTGGCTTTAAAGCATTAGAATCACAAATGAAGACTCATTCTGGCAAATATTGTTTCGGTGATACTCCTACGTTAGTGGATTTATGTTTAATCCCGCAGGTTTATAATGCTAAACGATTCAATGTTGATTTAACTGATTACCCGAACATTTTAAGAGTTTGGACGTATTGTAATCAACAATCTGCTTTTGCTGATGCCGCTCCAGAACAGCAGGCAGATGCCACTTAAACCTTGTTGACTCTTTCGCTATACAGCCAGTTAATGTTGAGCGTGTTCTACAATCACATGCTCTGACCACTTAACTGGCAGTTGCTCTTTTCAGTGCGTTATTCGTGTTTAAACTTACTATATATTTTCCAATATTTTTCCCTATCAACTTGAAATGGCGCGTTGTTTATTAATAGCTTAGTGGCATAAAATCAGTTAACTTAACCCACCAATATTAGCATGTGTTAATATTGTCATGTGTTAATATTGGTTTTGTTATTATTGTTTTTTGTCAAAATTGTCGTTTAGCAAGTTTTGTCGAAAGAGTCGCGTTATTTATCGATCAAAATGTAAATTATTAAAGTTCTTCATTAATTAAGCCGATAAAGTGGTAGCTTTTGATTTACCGTTTTTAAATCTGCAAATTAGCATCGGTACACTGTGGTTAATTTAAATAGTACAAATAACACTCGGAATAGGTCATGGATTTTGAATCTCAAATAAAACAGTGGATTACAAACGACCCAATGCGCATGAAAGCATTGGATCTGACTGCGCAAATGTTTAAAGAGCTTGAGGTTGATGATTGGTATATTGCTGCAGGTTTTGTTCGTAATTTAGTGTGGGATAAATTGCATGGTGCTGCGGAATCAGTATTAGATGATATTGACGTGATTTATTACTGCAATGAAGAAACCAGTGTTTATCGTGACAAGTTAATCGAACTTGCTTTAGCGGAAATGGCTTCATTCCCTTGGTCCGTTAAAAACCAAGCAAGAATGCACATAAAAAACCAGCATCCTGCTTATACTTCTGCTAAAGATGCGATGTCTTATTGGCCTGAACTGCAAACAGCGATTGGGGTGAAGCTCGATGAGCGTGGTGACATTGTCGTTGAGTCAGTGTTCGGTTTGCCTTGTCTATTTAACTTGACTGTAAATTACAATCCTAAAGCTGATGAGTCAGTGTTTATGGAGCGAGTTGCCAGCAAGCCTTGGTTTAATGAGTACCAGAATTTGTCATTAGAGCTTTAATTCGTTTAGTTAGCATAGCTAATTCAAACATTTTGAAATAACACTTCGATGGTGACAGTCAAAACGGCTTGATTCAAGCGCTCGCTGTCTTCATCTTCACTCCATGTGTATTCAGGCGTAATGCCAAAAAATAACCATTCTCTCAAATAACTTTGTCTATATGTGAGCCCAATACTAGCTTTATCAATATAATGGTAGGGCTTATTGACGCCATTTATTTTTGCTTGATAGCTAATGGCTTGTGTCTCACTAATATATTGATAAAGCTGTAAACCAGTGCCTATTTTCCAGCCGTTACCTTTATTCTCATATTGTGCTGCACTGTGCCAACGGAGCAAAAATTGAGGATTAAAAGCATGTTCAAAATCTAACTCTGTAGATTCACCTGTTACGCTTTTTTCCTGGTATAACTTTTGTGTAAATCGCCAAAGGCTGTTGTCCGAAATCGGTAAAGTGTAACGGTAGCGCGCTTCAATTTTGGGTTTAAAACTGGCTTTGATATTGAAACTACTTCTTTCTTTTGTATACCAGTCATATCGTAAGCCGACATCAACATCTCTTTCTTCATCAGGACGTTTAATAAAAGAGAAAGGATCATCTTCGCCCGTGGAGTCAAAAATAAGCTTTAATTTCTTGCTCATTCCCGGCAAGTTTAAACGCGCATTTAAGTTAGCTCGGTACTTAGACCCCTCCTTTTCAAAATAAGAGAAGTCGTTATACCAGCGAATGATGGTGCCTGCTCGTCCATCATCTTCTATACGATCATCGACAAAAAAGCTGTCAAACCAGATAGCGGGTTCGCAAAACTTGGTATTCAAATAAGCGAATGTTTTATCTAACGGTAGTTCTGATTGTGAGCGGCTATAGCATGGAGAGTCTTCAGTAGCGCTTTGCTCACCGTTGGCTTTTGTAGCGTTTGGTTTAATTTTTTGAACAGCTTCTACAATTGCGTCGCTTGCCGTTTCTGATTTACTTTCAGCTTGCTTCGATGCTTGCTCAAAAACCGTACTCGCTTGAGTAGAGTTAATATTGGCAAACAACAATAGCCAGCTAATTATCATAAAAATTTGTTTTGATAGGCGCGACAAAGCGATGTGATTCCAAAAAGAAAGTCGATAAATTTGATTGTATCACTTATGTAACAAATTTCTGTTGGTTAACATCTTAGTGGCATAAAACAAATCTTATACCAATTAGATAGATGAAATTGTTGTCAACATGTGAATTATTTATTTTGCCTGAATATTTATGCGATACCTAGAATTGAGTGGAATCTGTTCATTTTTAATACGATATGCTGGATTTATAGCTGCATATTAAATGCGTGTTATCTAAATCTGCTAGGTAAATGTGATCTCAGTCATTAATGTTGCTTACCTAGTTTGGTATAGGTGTTTTTATTGATTTGGATCAATATTGTTAATCAAATACTCTGGCAGTGTAGCGGCAATTGTTAACAGTGTTTGCACAAAGCACTAATTATGTTGCGCACATGGAGTTGTCACAATGAATAAAAAAATAGCCTTAAGTATTGTCGCAGCCAGTTTATTATCTACTGGTATTTCTTCTTCTGTTTTTGCTCACCAAGCGGGTGATTTTATTTTTCGTGTAGGGGCAGTTGCTGTCGCGCCGAATGATGAAAGTCAAAATGTTGATACCCCAGACTTAGGTGATTTAGGCCAATTCTCTGTTGATGACAACACTCAAGTTGGTTTAAATTTTGGCTACATGCTGACAGATAATTGGGGAGTTGAATTATTAGCAGCAACGCCTTTTACTCATGACATCTCAATTGCTGGCATGAAAGTGGCTGAAACTAAGCATTTACCGCCAACCTTAGTTGCACAATATTACTTTGGTAATGCGCAATCTAAATTACGCCCGTATATTGGTGTAGGTGTTAACTTTACTAACTTTTTTGACAATGAAATTACCAACAGTGTTGATGGTCGTTTATCTGACTTAAGCTTGTCTAACTCTTGGGGCTTAGCTGCTCAAGTAGGCTTAGATTACAACATTAATCAAAATTGGTTAGTTAATGCTTCAGTTTGGTATGCACAGATTTCAACTGATGCAAGCTTTAACTACGCGCCAAACGGTGGTGCAGATTCAGTAGCTGTGACAATTGAAACTGATATAAACCCGTGGGTTTATATGGTGAGCGTAGGTTACAAGTTCTAAGTCAGAGCGTTATTGTTACCAAAAAAACAGGAGCTTAGCTCCTGTTTTTATTGATTGACGAGACAGTATTAAATCAACTTTTACGCCATTTTTAACTAAGGCTATTTCTTCTTTTTGTTTTTCCAGTGGCGGGTGTTGTAAATAAATTCCGGCAACATCATGGTTAACCAAGCAACCAGACGCCAGCGTTTAGTCACATATACCTTACGTTTACCTTTTTTCATTGCTGCAATTATCTGATCTGCCACTTTAGCAAGAGGCGGGAGCCATAACTTACTTTGCTGCATCGCAGCCTTATCTAATAAGCCTAATTGAATATCTGTAATGGTGATGGGTAATTTCAGGCGCTGAGCATGCATACTCAAGCCTTCAAGGTAGTTCTGTGCATACGCCTTAGATGCATGGTAAGCAATGCTTGGTCCACCTCTCAGTCCGGCAATTGAGTTAATAGCGGCTATTTGGCCATACCCTTGCTCTCGCATGAGTCGGAAAGTGGTATTACAAATAGCAGTAAAACCAGTGACATTGACGTCAATAATATCTTGCTCAAGTTGCCATGGCAGCGTCTCGTTGTAACCATTTAGCCCTGTGTTTATTAAGACCAAATGTGCGCCATCAATTCGTTGCCACTCTTGTTCTAATTGGCGAATTATCTCAACAGGCTGCTCAATATTTAACGGTAAAACGTTAACTTCAGTCTCAAGTTGTGAAGCAAACTCTTTTAATGAGTCTGGATCTTGGACAAAAAGTGTCAAAGCAACTTTTTCTGCGGCCAATTTACGGGCGATTTCTTTACTAAGATGTGAGCTAGCGCCCACTATTATTGCGTTTGCTTGTGTCATGCGCTTTAAGGCTTCGAAATGATGACCTATGATAAAAACAACTGCTTTCGATAACAAGCAAGAATATTATTCAATATAAGACGTATAGACTTCTAGAAGTCTTTATGTATGATAAGGAGACTGAAATGAGCAAGGCAATGATGCGATTATTTAATGGAGTGCTTGTCGCGGTAGTGGTGCTTTTAGGATTAGGTGCATGTGCTTCGCACAATGATCTTGTCAGTGTATCAGGTGAGATCATGTATCGAGAGCGCATCGTGTTACCTGATAACGCAGTTATTAAAGTGCAACTTAAAGATGTGTCTTTGCAAGATACGAAAGCGATTGTAATGGCTGAAATGACTTCAGATGAAGTGACGACGCCCCATGCATTTACATTTGAACTTGCTCGCGATCAATTTCAGCAGGGTCATACCTATGCAGTAGGTGCCCGTATTGAGGTGGAAGGTAAGCTTTGGTTTATCAATACTCAATCTTATGTAGTTGATATTAATAGTAATGAGGCTATTAATCTTATCGTAAATAAAGTCGGTAATGAGTGATAAATATCGGACGCAACACGGTTGTGTGTTGTTGATGTTTTCCAAGTACCGAATCTTATAGTGTTAAAAAGGTGCTTTGATGCCGGTTAGAATCCCAGATAATTTACCCGCTGCAGAAATCTTAGAATCAGAGAATATTTTCGTTATGTCCGAAACACGGGCTGCGAATCAAGATATTCGTCCAATGCGTGTGCTGATTTTAAATTTGATGCCTAATAAAATTGAGACAGAAACTCAGTTGTTACGTTTATTAGGAAATACGCCTTTGCAAGTGGATGTGGATTTATTACGTATCCATGATAAAGCTTCAAAACACACCTCAATTGATCATATGAACACTTTTTATCGTGATTTCGAAGCGGTAAAAACACGCAATTATGATGGTCTAATTATCACTGGTGCGCCACTAGGGCAATTAGACTTTGAAGATGTTGTGTATTGGGAACACATAAAAGAAATTATCGATTGGTCTCAGCAGCATGTCACATCGGTATTGTTTTTATGCTGGGCTGCCCATGCGGGCTTGTTTCACTTATATGATTTACATCGAAAACTGTTAGAGAAGAAACGTTCTGGTGTGTTTAACCACAGTCGCTGTAATAAACCACATCCGTTATTACGTGGTTTCGATGATGAATTTTTTGCGCCTCATTCACGTTTCGCTGAAATGGATATTAATGATATTAAACAGCATCCTGATTTAGAAGTATTAGCTGAATCAAAAGAAGCTGGAGCTTATATCGTGTTAAGTCGAAATAATCGAAACTTGTTTGTAATGGGTCATCCAGAATATCAAAAATCGACGTTAAACGACGAATACCTGCGTGATATTGAGCAAGGTCTAAATCCAAGTGTTCCCACTCACTATTATCGTGACGATAACCCTAAAAATGACGCCGTTGCCAAATGGCATAGTCATGGCAGTTTGTTAGTCAGTAATTGGCTTAATTATTATGTTTATCAGTTAACGCCGTATGATTTATCTGACATGAGTGCAATGACGCCATGGGAAACCGGTCGTTAGTGTCTCAATATTAACTCATTCGTTTAATTAAAGGCGCCATTTAGTATGACTAAGTGGCGCTTTTAGTCTCACCTTATTGCCTGAAAAATACCCAAAATAATTAGTTGTTTAGCACAAGTTAATACTTGGGATTGAAATCAAGCCCAACCAGTGTCGTGTCGTTGTTTCTTCGGTTAGGATTTTTGAATACTTAGTTAACGTAGCTGAGTCTTGCTGAGTATTACTTTTCAAACGGATCTGAAATTTAATGAGGGTATTCAATTGAATAACAAGAAACTACTCCCGCTAGCGTTTGCTATTGCTGGGTTATCTGGAGCCTTGCAAGCCGCACCGCATGCTCCCACGCCACAAACGGGCGCTTTCGATTTAGTGATTGCCGATGAGCAGAAGTTAATAGAAATGCTCAAGAAATCAGGCAAAATCTCGCAAAGTGCTAGCTTAAAAGAAGCTGAAACAGCGTTAAAAACCTACCTTAAAAAACGTCAATCAGAAGCGGTACTAAATGCCGCAGCGCTCGATGCCACTGTAGTCAGTCAGTATCCCATGACTAATGAAATTAAAGGTAAGGCTAAACATCATAAACGGCATGAAGCGTCAAAAGGACAGCTAACAGCCAATGCGATGCGAAGCCGTCCTGCGAATGTTCAAGAAGAAGTATATGAAGGTGAAACACGAGAAGCACGTGTTTTAGCGATTTTGATGGAGTTCCCTGACTTTGTGCATAATTCTATCTTACCTGATGAAACAGGTATGTATTATGAGGATTACAACCCAGACCATTATCGTCAAATCCTTTTTGGTGACGATGGTTGGGTTGCGCCGAATGGTCATCATGCTAATTCGTTTAGACAATTTTATGAGAAACAGTCAGGTGACAGTTATACCGTCACTGGCGATGTTGCTGGTTGGTATATGGCAGAAATGCCTGCAGCATTCTATGGCAACAATGTTGATGGTGATGCGAGAAGCTTAATTCGAGAAGCTTTAACAGCAGCCTCACAAGATCCCACTGTTGACTTAAATCAATTTGATATTGAAGACAGGTATGATCTTGATGGAGATGGTAATTACTGGGAACCAGATGGATTGGTTGATCATGTGATGGTATTCCATTCTGCAGTGGGGGAAGAAGCTGGTGGTGGTCAAGTAGGTGAAGATGCTATTTGGTCACATCGTTGGAATTTGGGGGGAGTATTTGGGATCCCTGATTCTTCAAGCTCAGCGCCTTATTGGGGCGGACTAATGGGGGCTTTTGATTATACCATCGCTCCGATTGACAGTGCTGTTGGAGTCATTAGCCATGAATATGGTCATGATTTAGGGTTACCTGATGAATATGACACTCAATATACTGGCCAAGGTGAGCCGGTATCTATGTGGTCTATTATGTCATCTGGTAGTTGGGCGGGTGAAATCGGCGGCACAGAGCCCGTTGGTTTTAGTCCATTCGCAAAAGAGTATTTACAAGCAAGCCTTGGTGGCAATTGGCAACACGGTGCTGTGGTGAATTTTGATGATATTCCTCGTCGAGGTGTCGTCGGTCTATTAGACCAAGCATCCAGTAAAGGCACTAATCATGATGTGATTAGGGTGAGTCTGCCAAACAAGCAACAGGTTATTACTGTACCAACCAGTGGGGAATATGCGTATTTCAGTGGTTCTGGAGATAATCTAGAAAACCTGATGGCCGTTTCTGTCGATTTAACTGATGCAACCACTGCTGCAGTGCAGTTTAAAACATGGTATGACATCGAGCTTGATTGGGATTATGGCTATGTGATTGCTGTTGGTAGCTTTGGTCAGATGATGCTTGAAGGCAATATCACCAGTAACACAAATCCGAATGATACTAATTTGGGTAACGGTATAACAGGTAATTCAGCGGGCTGGATTGATGCTGAATTTGATCTCACCGCGCTTGCGGGTGAGGCATTTGATTTATACGTAATGTATAAAACCGATGGCGCGGTATCCAACCCTGGTATGTACGTTGATGATTTAAACATTGTGGTCGATGAAACGATTGTTGCGACAGCGAATGCTGATGTGATGCCAGAAGTCATGATGCTAAATGGATTTGATGTATCGACGGGCGTTTCTGAAACTGAGCACTATTATTTAGTTGAGTGGCGAACTCATCATGGTGTCGACAGTGGTTTAGCGCATATCAATGTTGCTGGACAACCAATGACCTATGAAAAGGGCATGCTCATTTGGTACGTGGATAATCAATATTCAGATAACTGGGTTGGTGTTCACCCTGGTGACGGTTTCTTAGGTGTTGTGGATGCTGATCAAAATACCTTGTCATGGAGTAATGGTAATGTTGCAACGACACGCTACCAAATCCACGATGCGACATTTAGAATCGATAGACCTGAAAAAATGTTTATCGATTTGTCTGAAGATTATGGCATCACTATGTATGACAACCGTACTCGTGCCCAACGTACTTTTAGAGATTCTCGTGATTACTCTGGCGGCGACTTACTTGATGCAGGACGTAATATTCCTGAATACGGGTTAACAATTCGCTTATTAAATCAAAGTGAAGATCGTAGCGTTGGTGCAGTAATGATCCAAAAGTAGTGCCTTTTTGCATAAACAGCTTGAAATAAAGCTTGCAGTTAATTGCAGATGATTCACCAACAGTGAAGTTAATGAGTGGCCTAAATAAGCCACTTTACTTCTGCAAAAAGCGCTGAGATTCAGCGCTTTTTTTATTTTTCATATTTATTTTTATACGCGAGTTATCAGTTAAAAATATCAATAGTCCTGATATTTTGCCGATAAATTATGGCAACTAAGCTAGATACAGATTAATTATCTAATCGCATTAGCGTTAGCACCGATTCAAGCATAAGCCTGCGGTCTTCGCTACATTGTCATATCGAAGCAACTCACTTATGCTGATACAATCTGTTAACCCTTGTGACAGTTTAAATCTTGTTTTGCAGACCGTGATTTATAATGGTAAGCAGGGGCATAGCGAAATCAGATGTTGAGGCGCCCATTGATTGAATTTCACCTTTGTTATTACCGAGTGCTATCGATAAGCCGATTCATTGCGTTGGTAGGCTTTATCAGTCTGGTTACTCCAGTTTATGCCAATGACAATGCAGAGCGAGCGATACAGTCAAATGATGCTCACGTCATGACATTAGATTCAGTTAAACAAGCGCTGGATAAGTTTACTGCGCCAGAGGAAAAGCTTGAGTATTTACAACAAGCTCAGCAACACCATTCGTGGAACCCAATTGATAATGCCCATATATTCAATTTAATTGCGATTGAACAAGAGGCATTAGACAAATTAGATGATGCCGTTGAATCATATTCTTTAGCGATTCAATCTGCTGAGCAAGTTGCCACTTCAGATATTTTAGTTATCAGTTATATTGAGCGTTCATTCATTAAATATTTACAGGTTAATGATAAAGAGCGCTATTGCCCTGATAGAGAATATGCATTGGAATTAGCACGCGCTATTGACTCTCCTATCGTGTTGTCCAAAGCACTCACGCAAAGCGCATTTTGCTACACTGATACACAAGTGTTTGAGCAAGGATTACAGCGCCTTGAAGAAGCTTTGTTGATTGCCAAGAAGCACCATTTCCCTCCGAACAAGCAAGCGATGATTTATAACTCAACTGGCGCGATTTACCGCTCTAATGGATTACATAAATACGCTTATGAATACTTCAATGAAGCCTATCGGTTATGGAGTGAAGTTGACGATATTCAAGACATGTTTAATATGCTGCACAACTTGGTTGGTGAGGCGATAAAAATGTCAGACTGGGAAGCGGCTGAAATTCATGTTGTCGGCCTGTTTGATTTAGCCAAGCGGCATCCTGAATTTAACGACTTCTTATTTTTCGCTTATTTTAATGCGGGTCGGCTAAGTTATTATAATAATGATCATGGGTTGGCAATTGAGCGATTACAAAACGCTAAACAGTTAAGCTCAACTACTAATGAACAATATTTTATTGGCTTAATGTATGCCTATCTCGCTTTAGCTCACATGCAGCAAGAGCAGCCAGAGATGGCTTATGACGCTGCTGATGTATTTATAAATTCTGACACATTTTCGGCGAGCTCTTCCTTTCTCAAAACGTCAATAATGGCGCTTAAACAGTTTTCCGAACAAGAGTACTTAGCCAGCTTTAACTTGTTGATGTCGAGCTTAAATCATGAACGTTTGACCTATGCCTCCATCATGGACAAAGACGTTATCTACTCGTCGCTAGAGCACAATTCAAAAGTCGCTGAATATGAAATCCAAATCCTAGAAAATCAGCTTGCGATTAATTTACTGAAGTTAAAGTCAGAAACAGATAAACAGCAAATATCTCAATTAACCTTAATCGTTACCAGTTTGATTATTGTGGTTTTACTTGTTGCAACGGCTTTTTTAATTCAGTCTCGCCGCTTTTTTAAACGCCGTTCGCAAACAGATTATCTTACAGGGATATCAAATCGACGTTACACCATGGAGCAGGGGAATAGGTTATTTAGTCTTGCCCAAAAACGAGCTGAGCCATTAGCGGTGATCATTTTTGATATTGATAAATTTAAAATGATTAATGACACATACGGTCATCATATCGGGGACTTAACAATTAAAGCTGCGGCACGAAAAGCAAGAAATTGGGTCAAAAAAACGGATGTATTAGGCCGAATTGGTGGAGAAGAGTTTTTATTAATCTTGCCTAATACCAATATAGACCAAGCAGTTGAAGTGGCTGAGCGACTTCGTAATAGTATTGAGCAGCAAACATTTACTTTTGATCATGTTGAAGTGAAATTTACCATCAGCTTAGGGGTTACTGTAAGTCAACTAAGCGAAGTCGATGGTGTTGTCATAGAGCATAGCGAGCAAGATGAATTAACAGAGCAAGATCTTGGAATTGAAGAAAGCCTAGATTCACTATCTAAGATGATAAAACGAGCGGATGCTGGTATGTATAAAGCGAAACAAAATGGCCGTAATCAAACCTTTTCGATGTGATATTTTCCTATTGATCCAATGCGTGTTGATTTGATGGCTTTCCACCAAACGGGCATTAGCAACTCAATTAACCTTGATGCCCCTTAAAACCTCCGCAGGTCACCACTGTTATTTCTTTCCCATCTATTTCTTTCCCATCAAAATCTGCAGCGATTAATTCCCCGTGTAAGTAAACTCACTTTTTGACAACAATAAACTTGGCGGTCCTAGTTATAAATCCCCTTAATTATTAATGGTATATCGTTTTTGTAAATTTTCAATGACAGCCGTGTTGAAATCTTAATATGAAATTGACGATTTTTTCTTGCTTTACGTTAGCGTAAACGTCAGAGTGTGATAATTGAACTAGATCACATTTTACTGTGTATTAATCTCGGCCAGAATATTTGCCGGTTTACAGCGGAGAAGTTATGAGCACCACACATTCATCACCACAAGATATCGTTATCGTTGCTGCTAAGCGTACCCCAATGGGTGGCTTTCAAGGCGCATTATCAGCAGTGACATCTCCAACATTAGCCGCCAATGCGATTAAAGGGTTAGTCAGTCACACTCAGATTGATACTCATTTAATTGATGAAGTCTTAATGGGTTGTGTATTGCCTGCAGGTTTAGGACAGGCGCCAGCTCGCCAAGCGACATTAGGAGCTGAATTACCTTTAAGTGTTGGTGCAACGACCATCAATAAAGTCTGCGGTTCAGGTATGAAGACTGTGATGATGGCGCACGACTTAATCAAAGCGGGTAGTGCAGAGGTTGTTGTTGCTGGTGGTATGGAAAGTATGACTCAAGCGCCTTATTTATTAGATAAGGCGCGTAGTGGAATGCGTATGGGTCATGGCAAAGTTTTGGACCACATGTTCCTCGATGGCCTTGAAGATGCGTACACAGGTGGTGCAATGGGGACTTTTGCCCAAAAAACTGCTGATGATTTTGGCTTAACTCGTGAAAACATGGACCAATTCGCACTGAACTCTTTAGAAAAGGCTAACACAGCGATTCAGTCTGGAGCGTTTAAAGATGAAATCGTGCCAGTGACGATTTCAAGTCGTCGAGGTGATGTCACAGTGGATACGGATGAGCAGCCAGGCAATGCGCGTCCTGAAAAAATCCCTTCACTACGTCCAGCATTTGCTAAAGACGGCACAATTACAGCCGCTAACTCAAGCTCTATTTCAGATGGTGCTGCGGCCTTAATGTTAATGAGCCGAGAAAAAGCGGAGTCATTAGGTCTCACTATTATGGCGACAATTAAAGGCCATACCACTCATTCTCAAGAACCTTCAATGTTTACCACTGCACCAGTCGGTGCAATGAACAAGCTATTCGATAAAGTTAATTGGTCTAAAGCTGATGTGGATTTATTCGAAATTAACGAAGCATTCGCCATGGTGACCATGTTAGCTATTAGCGAATTACAACTTGACGAATCTAAAGTCAATATCAATGGCGGCGCTTGCGCATTAGGCCATCCTATTGGGTGCTCTGGGGCACGTGTACTTGTGACGTTAATTCATTCGCTAAAAGCCAAGGGCTTATCTAAAGGCGTGGCGTCATTATGTATTGGTGGCGGCGAAGCAACGGCAATGGCAATTGAAGTATAACTATCTCGCTATAAACGTTTAAGTGTAACAATCGATTAGAAAATAATTCAACAAGACTCAAGTGCTGCACGAGCTAGACAATTATTCGTAACACTAATAAGTAACAGTAATTAGTCAAAAATAACAAGCCGGCAGTACTTCACTTTCACAGAGCTTTGGGGCTCTACAGGGATTTAGGAAGCAAGATGACAGTTCAAGTGAAACATTATATCAACGGTGAATTTACCGAAGGCATGGGAACCCAACAGATTTCGGTGACCAATCCTGCAAATAACTTACCGATTGCCAATATTAATGCCGCCACGGTAGAGGAAGTTAATCAAGCGATTCATAGTGCTAAAGAAGCATTTAAAACATGGAAAGAAGTGCCGGTCTCAGAACGTGCCAGAGTGATGTTGCGTTATCAACATTTGCTAAAAGAGCATCATGACGAGCTCGCAACCATACTAGCCCAAGAAACAGGTAAAACCTTTGAAGATGCTAAAGGTGATGTTTGGCGTGGCATCGAAGTCGCTGAGCACGCATGTAACATCGCCTCAATGTTAATGGGCGAAACGGTTGAAAATGTGGCAAGAAATATCGATACCTATAGTTACACGCAACCATTAGGTGTTTGTGCGGGTATTACCCCATTTAACTTCCCAGCGATGATCCCATTATGGATGTTCCCGCTAGCCATTGCGTGTGGTAATACTTTTATCTTAAAACCTTCAGAGCAAGATCCAATGACGCCACAACGCTTGGTTGAGCTATTTGTTGAAGCGGGGGCGCCAAAAGGGGTACTGCAGCTGATCCATGGCGATAAAACGGCAGTTGATGTGTTGCTCAATGATAAAGAAATTAAAGCGATTTCATTTGTCGGTTCTGTCGGTGTAGGACAATACATCTATAAAACGGGTACCGATAACTTAAAACGTGTTCAAGCCTTTGCTGGTGCGAAAAACCATTGTGTGATTATGCCTGATGCGAACAAGCAACAAGTGATTAATAACATGGTAGGCGCCTCTGTTGGTGCGGCGGGTCAACGTTGTATGGCGATTTCTGTTGCTGTATTTGTCGGCGCTGCCAAAGAGTGGATCCCTGAGCTTAAAGAAGCACTAGCAAAAGTACGCCCAGGATTATGGAATGATGAAAATGCGGCTTATGGCCCAGTCATTAGCCCGGCTGCTAAAGCGCGTGTGCTAAAACTGATTGCTCAAGGTAAAAAAGAAGGCGCTGAGTGTTTACTCGATGGCAGTGACTTTACTGTTGAAGGATATGAGTCTGGTAACTGGATTGGCCCAACCATGTTCAGCAATGTCACCACAGACATGAGCATCTACAAAGAAGAAATCTTTGGTCCTGTACTCTGTTGTATGGAAGCTGAAAGCCTTGATGAAGCGATTGACGTTGTTAATAACAGCCCTTATGGCAACGGCACTTCTATCTTTACAGCATCAGGCGGTGCAGCACGTAAATATCAACATCATATTGATGTTGGCCAAGTGGGAATTAATGTCCCTATTCCTGTGCCATTACCGTTTTTCTCATTTACGGGATGGAAAGGCAGTTTCTATGGCGACCAACACGCCTATGGTAAGCAAGCGGTTCGTTTTTACACTGAAACCAAAACCATTACCTCTCGCTGGTTTGATGATGAAGTCGTCAGTGGCCCAAATATGAGTATTAATCTTAAGTAATTGATAAAGGCCTTCTGATGGGAGAAGGCCTTTTATCGACGTTGTAATAAGGCCGCAATGTTTGGCCTGCCGAGACATGCCATTCAGCAGGAAGCTGAATAACTAAACAACATACTACGCCTAAGTATCTGCAAACAGAGCAATATAGCTCACACAAATCTATTGCAGAACTTTAGCTTTAGTGACCACTGATAGTGGCAATTCAAATGACCATAGAGTCATAGTAAAAAAGGATTCAAACATGAATTTTGATTTCAACGAAGACCAACGCCAGTTCGCCGATCTCGCTCGTCAATTTGCTGCTGAAGAACTCACACCATTTGCAGCAAAATGGGATGAAGAGCACTATTTTCCAAAAGATGTCATTAAAAAAGCGGGTGAGTTAGGTTTTTGCTCATTGTACTCGCCAGAGTCAGAAGGTGGCATGGGGTTATCTCGCCTTGATGCTTCAATTATCTTCGAAGAATTATCCCAAGGTTGCACTGCAACAACCGCCATGTTGACCATTCATAATATGGCCACATGGATGGTAACAACTTGGGGAACCGAAACCTTACGTCAGCAATGGTCTGAAGGTTTGACGACAGGACAATTATTAGCATCTTATTGCCTAACGGAACCGGGTGCAGGTAGTGATGCCGCTTCTTTGCAAACCAAAGCGATTAAAGATGGCGATGATTACATCATTAATGGTTCGAAAATGTTTATTTCTGGCGCCGGTGAGACTGAGTTATTAGTTGTTATGTGCCGTACCGGTGATGCTGGTGCTAAAGGCATCTCAGCGATTGCGATTCCAGCTGATGCACCAGGCATCACATACGGAAAAGCAGAAGAAAAAATGGGCTGGAACGCACAGCCAACTCGATTAATCAGTTTTGAAAATGTACGTGTGCCACAAGCCAACTTGTTAGGCGATGAAGGACAAGGGTTTACCTTTGCCATGAAGGGCCTTGATGGTGGTCGCATTAATATTGCGACTTGTTCAGTTGGAACAGCGCAAGCGGCATTAGAACGCGCGACAGAATACATGAATGAGCGTAAGCAATTTGGTAAACCCATTGCCGCTTTTCAAGGGTTACAATTTAAACTAGCGGATATGGCGACTGAGCTTGTTGCTGCAAGACAAATGGTACGTTTAGCCGCATTTAAACTTGATAACAATGATCCTGAAGCAACGGCTTATTGCGCTATGGCCAAACGTTTTGCCACCGATATTGGTTTTCAAGTGTGTGATAGTGCGTTGCAAATCCACGGTGGTTACGGATATATCCGTGAGTACCCATTGGAGCGACACTTTAGGGATGTTCGTGTTCATCAAATATTGGAAGGCACCAATGAAATCATGCGTTTGATCATTGCTCGCCGTCTATTAGATGAGAATTCACACGCCATTTTATAAGTTGCCAGCTTGCTCCGTTTCGATAACGGAGCATTAATGCGCATGCACTATTGTTAAAGGATTAAATCATGACGACGACAACTGCCCAAACAGGGCCCGCTATCGTAGAAACCATTGATGGTCATACCGCCATTTTGACCTTAAATAACCCGCCAGCAAACACCTGGACATCAGCCAGTTTGATGTTGCTTAAAGATATCGTATTACGCCTAAATCAAGACAATAATATTTATGCGCTGGTGATTACAGGTCAAGGAGAGAAGTTTTTCTCAGCAGGTGCTGATTTAAAATTATTTGCCGACGGCGATAAAGGCAATGCAGCGACAATGGCCAAGTGTTTTGGAGAAGCATTTGAAACATTAAGCGCCTTTCGTGGCGTGTCTATTGCGGCTATCAATGGCTATGCCATGGGTGGCGGGCTAGAAGTGGCATTAGCGTGCGATTTACGCATTGCCGAGTCGCAAGCACAAATGGCCTTACCTGAAGCCACAGTCGGCTTGTTACCTTGTGCGGGCGGCACACAAAACTTAACGGCTTTGGTCGGGGAAGGTTGGGCAAAAAGAATGATTCTATGCGGCGAGAGAATCGATGCAGTTAAAGCCCAAACGATTGGTTTAGTAGAAGAAGTGGTTGAACAAGGTCAATCATTAGATGCTGCGATATCGCTTGCGGCAAAAGTGGCTCGTCAATCACCGAGCAGCGTGAAAGTATGTAAAACATTAATTCAAGCTGGAAGAACCATGCCTCGCACCCAAGCTTTACCCCTAGAGCGTGAGTTGTTTGTAGGATTATTTGATACCGAAGATCAGGCTGAAGGCGTCAATGCCTTTTTGGATAAACGCACTGCAAATTGGAAGAATAACTAATGAATCAAGATGTGATTTTTCAAACATTAGGAACACTATCAGGCAAGTCGATTGGTGTGGTTACGCTTAATATTGAAAAAGCGTTAAATTCACTGAATCTTGGTATGGTTCAAGCAATGACTAAGCAGTTATTAGCTTGGCAGCAAGACAATGATATTGCTTTTGTTGTACTCGATGGCGCTGGTGAGAAAGCTTTTTGTGCTGGTGGTGATGTCAGAGCTATCTATCATGCTTCTATGGCTAACCCTCAATCAATGACTCAAGAAGCGTGTGACTTTTTTAGCGAAGAATACCAACTTGACTACCTATTACATCAGTACGGAAAGCCTGTATTAGTGTGGGGTGATGGAATTGTGATGGGCGGCGGCTTAGGGCTTATGGCTGGCGGCAGCCACCGAGTGTTAACTGAGCGAAGCCGTATTGCAATGCCCGAAATTACCATTGGTTTATATCCAGATGTTGGCGGTAGTTACTTCCTTAATAGAATGCCTGGTAAAACAGGATTATTCTTGGGATTAACGGCTTACAACATGACCGCTGCTGATGCCCATTACGTCGGATTAGGCAATCACTTTTTAAGTAGTGATGATAAAGAACCCTTGTTTGATGCTATAGCTGAAGTAAGTTGGAGTGATGATGTTGCTTTAAATCACTTACAACTAAGTGATTTACTTAATTCAATGCAGGAAAACGCGACGGCGAGTATGGGCGATAGTCTGCTAGCACAATATCAAGTTGAAATTGATCAACTCATGAGCGGTGAAATCGAAGAAGTGCATCATCAAATTTCAAGTTTAGATACTGAACTTGATTGGCTAAAGCGCGCACAAAAAACGGCATTAGCAGGTAGCCCGTTAAGTTGGTTTTTAATTTTTGCTCAAGCCAGTATCGGTAAAGATAAAACCTTAGCTGAGTGCTTTAAATGGGAATTAGGCATCAGTGTTAATTGCTGTTCTTACGGTGACTTTTGTGAAGGGGTACGAGCACTGTTAATCGATAAAGATCGAAATCCACAATGGCGTTTTCCTCACGCAAGTGATGTGACACCAGAGGCGGTGACGCAGCTATTAACGTCACCTTGGAATAATGACAATCACCCATTAAAAGACATGTAAAAGGACATTATTATGGCAACTGTAGCATTTATTGGACTCGGTAATATGGGTGGCCCTATGGCTGTAAACTTAATTAAAGCAGGCATGACCGTGACTGTTTTTGATTTGGTTCCTGCAGCGGTAGATGCACTCACATCTCAAGGTGCGCTTAGTGCCAAAACTGCCTGTGGCGCTGCGGCTTCGGCAGATTTTGTGATAACTATGTTGCCCGCTGGAAAGCATGTCCATAGTTTGTATATTGGCGATGCAGACAATAAAGGATTGTTGGATGTTGTAGCAGAAGATGCAGTGTTAATTGATTGTTCGACCATTGATGCAGGCACTGCGCAAACAGTGGGTGCACACGCGAAAGCAAAAGGCATTGAGTTTATGGATGCGCCTGTATCTGGTGGCACAGCTGGCGCCGCAGCGGGCACATTAACCTTTATTTGTGGTGGCTCAGATAACGCGTATCAAAAAGCACAAACGGTATTAACTGTGATGGGGGCAAACATATTCCACGCAGGAGCAACGGGTGCAGGTCAAATAGCTAAAATTTGTAATAACATGCTGTTGTCGGTATTGATGGTCGGTACGAGTGAATCTTTGCAATTGGGTATTGATAATGGTTTAGACCCTAAAGTGTTATCTGATATCATGAAAGTCAGTAGCGGTGGTAACTGGACTTTAGAGAAATATAATCCTTGTCCAGATGTCATGGACAATGTGCCATCATCAAATGATTACCAAGGCGGATTTATGGTTGATTTGATGGTGAAAGATTTAGGCTTGTCTCAGCAAGCATCATTGGCGTCAAACTCTAGTACGCCGATGGGAGCATTAGCACGTAGTTTATATGTAAACCATGCGAGACAAGGTAATGGCCGCCACGATTTTTCAAGTATATTTGAGCAGTTTGCTCAAGCGGATAAGAAATCATAACGATTGATTTTAATAAATTAAGAAAGGATCCAGTTAATGGAAATTAAAGATAAAGTTGTTGTCATTACTGGCGGAGCAGGTGGATTAGGGCTAGCGATGGCGCAAGAGTTTGCCTCTCAAGGCGCAAGACTTGCACTTATCGATGTTGATCAAGAAAAATTAGAGCGTGCTTGTGCTGATTTAGGAGCGACAACAGAAGTACAAGGTTATGCCTTAGACATTACTGACGAAGAAGACGTCGTGGCAGGTTTTAACTATATCCTTGAAGATTTTGGTCAAGTGAACGTATTAGTTAACAATGCAGGTATTCTTCGTGATGGCATGATGATCAAAGCAAAAGAAGGTCTTGTGACTGACCGTATGTCTTTTGAGCAATTTCAATCGGTCATCAATGTTAACTTAACAGGGACTTTCTTGTGTGGGCGTGAAGCGGCTGCAGCGATGATTCATTCAAAGCAAGCAGGGGTAATTATTAATATCTCTAGCATTGCTAAGGCAGGTAATATTGGTCAGTCAAATTATTCTGCATCTAAAGCTGGTGTCGCAGCAATGAGTGTTGGTTGGTCTAAAGAACTTGCGCGTTATAACATCAGAAGCGCCGCAGTTGCGCCAGGTGTAATAGCAACAGAAATGACCGCTGGTATGAAACCAGAAGCCTTGGAGCGTCTTGAAAAAATGGTGCCAGTTGGGCGTTTAGGTCAAGCACAAGAAGTGGCTACAACAGTTAAGTTTATTGTTGAAAATGATTATGTAAATGGCCGCGTTTTTGAAATTGATGGCGGTTTAAGCATGTAATTGCTACTGACTCAGACTAAAGCCAACCCGTTAATGGTTGGCTTTTTTATTACTGCGATTATTGTTACCATCTTGGCGAGTGTTATCGACAGCACTTTGTTCAGGGTATTTCACAGAATAATTAAAGGGATTGCGAAATGGATAGGCTAGAAAAAGCAATGAAGCTAACCATGCTGACAGTGGGGATTGCTGGTATTGCCGTGATTTATTTTGGCTTCTTTTATCTGCAATATAATGCTGAATTAGGCATGACAATGCCGTGGTATTTTTTGATCTCTCCTTGGGTGTGTGTTTATTTTGGACTAAGTGAACAACAACAAAGCGCCACTATTGCCTGGTTTACTCGAAAATTCACCGCAAAGAAATAGTCTGTTATTCCCTTCATTCTTCAGTTACTGAGTGGTTCTGACCTTCAATATTCCCCATCTATCATTTTTGACTTAATAAATTCATGGAATTTCGCCTGTTTTATGGCGCCTTGTGGCTAAGTTAAGTTGAAAAAATAAGCTGAAATGCTATAGTACGCCGCCTATTTAATATGGCCATGCTTAACTAATTAAGGGTGGCTAGAAACCAGTGCTAACTGAGCAATAACCGCTATACTCGTTGAACGTTATAGCCGTTACATAATTCGGCACTGGTTTTTTGTTTTTATCATAACTTGAATTTTGGAATCTCATTTTGATTACTACAGCTAACATCACCATGCAGTTTGGTTCAAAGCCTCTGTTTGAAAATATCTCAGTTAAATTCGGTGGCGGTAACCGCTACGGTCTTATCGGAGCCAATGGTTGTGGTAAATCCACCTTCATGAAAATCCTAACTGGTGACCTTGAGCCGTCAAGCGGTAATGTGTCAATTGACCCAGGCGAGCGCATGGGTAAGTTGAACCAGGATCAGTTTGCATATGAAGCATATTCAGTGGTTGATACTGTGATCATGGGTCATAAAGAGCTATGGGAAGTTAAGCAAGAGCGTGATCGTATCTACTCATTACCAGAAATGAGTGAAGAAGACGGCATCAAAGTGGCTGAACTTGAAATGCAGTTTGCTGAAATGGACGGTTACACTGCTGAATCTCGTGCTGGTGACTTACTGATGGGCGTCGGTATTGGTGTTGACCAACACTTTGGCTTAATGAGTGAAATTGCACCAGGTTTCAAATTACGTGTGCTACTTGCACAAGCCTTGTTCTCAGACCCAGATGTATTATTACTTGATGAACCAACCAACAACTTGGACATTGATACCATTCGCTGGTTACAAGAAATGCTAAACCAACGTAATAGCACCATGGTGATTATTTCGCATGATAGATATTTCTTGAACTCTGTATGTACCCATATGGCAGATATCGATTACGGTGAACTACGTGTTTACCCTGGTAACTACGATGAATACATGATGGCAGCGCAGCAAGCTCGTGAGCGTCTACAGTCAGATAATGCCAAGAAGAAAGCACAAATTGCAGAACTTCAAGGCTTCGTAGCTCGTTTCTCGGCTAACGCATCTAAAGCAAAGCAAGCTACATCACGTGCTAAGCAAATCGATAAGATTAAAATTGAAGAAGTTAAAGCATCTAGCCGTGTGAATCCGTTTATTCGTTTCGAACTAGAGAAGAAATTGTTCCGTAACGCATTAGTGGTTGAGCAGTTAGCTAAAGGCTTTGACGAAACGCCGTTATTCTCTGGTTTTGACATGATGGCTGAAGTTGGCGAGCGAATTGCTATTTTGGGTGAAAATGGCGTGGGTAAAACCACCTTGTTACGTACCTTAGTCCATGATTTACCACAAGATGCGGGTACGATTCAATGGTCAGAAAACTCAAACATTGGTTATTATGCACAGGATCATGAAGCTGATTTTGCTAATGATATGACCTTGTTTGATTGGATGAGCCAATGGCGTAAGCCTGAAGATGACGACCAAACAGTACGTGGTATTTTAGGACGTATGTTATTTGGTTCTGACGATATTAAAAAGTCAGTAAAAGTCTTATCTGGTGGTGAAAAAGGTCGCATGTATTTTGGTAAGCTTATTATGCAAAAGCCAAATATCTTGCTGCTTGATGAACCAACTAACCACATGGATATGGAATCAATTGAGTCATTAAACAACGCGTTAGAAATGTATGAAGGTACGTTGTTGTTTGTATCTCACGACCGTGCGTTTGTATCATCTCTTGCTACTCGAATTCTTGAAGTGACGCCACAAGGCATTAATGACTTCAAAGGAACTTATGATGAGTTCTTAGCAAGCAAAGGCGTTGAAGGTTAAGCTAAAGCTTTTATTTAAATAGCCGATAAACCTGTAATACTCATATAGAGTTTTACAGGTTTTTTTTTGCGCGAACGATATTCTCATACTAATTTGAAAAGAAATTAAGTCGCCTTAGTTACATCAAAGCATGTAATTTATTGCGATAAATTGCATGGAGCACTTACTCTAAGGGTAAAGATACAATGAAATGGATTACCGATCTAAAAACGCTACATAAACTGCTATTGCTAATTGTCCCGCCTCTGCTGATTTGTCTGATTTATGGTGGCATGTTTGTTCACAATAAATATGAAACTAAATCAGAATTAAATACGGTACTTTCGTTAACTGAGCTCGCTGTAATTAATAGTGCATTAGTCCATGAGTTACAAAAAGAGCGTGGCATGAGTGCCGGTTATATTGGTTCACAAGGACAATCATTTGCCGATGCGCTACCTCAGCAGCGTGGGATGTCTGATAGACAAATAAGTCGTTTTAATAGCATTCCAAATGTTGATGATTTTCCTGTTCAGATTAGTGCTACTTTGAGACAAATTAGCAACCAGTTGCAGCAATTGCAGTCAATGAGACGTTCTGTTGATTCATTGACGGTTACGGTTGCTGATGAAGTGAAGTATTACACAGGTTTAAATACGGCATTGTTATCGGTTGTTGATGAAACGGCAATGCAAAGCACTGACAGTGAATTATCACTCAAGTTGGCATCATTTGGTGCGTTTTTACAGTTAAAAGAACGTGCCGGTATTGAGCGTGCTGTACTTAGCACAACCTTCGGCCAACAAGGGTTTAAAGATGGCGTTTTTAGCCGATTTGTCACTTTAGTGTCTGAACAAAATACTTATGGTGAACGCTTTAAGGCGTTAGCGACTCCAGATTGGATATCGCAATTTGAACAAGTTTCACGATCTCGAGAACAGTCAGCGGTGCAGCAATTACGTGATATCGCTTTTTCTCAAGACGTCACTAATATCAGCGCCCAAAATCCGGAAATTTGGTTTAGCACTTCTACAGCAAGAATTAACGTGCTAACTGACTTTGAACATTTCTTAGCTGATGATTTGATTAAGTTAACTAAACTAAGATTGGATTCAGCCAACCAAATGATGTGGACATCATTACTCGCATTAACAATATCCATAGTATTGCTAGCGTGGTTGAGTTTATCAGTGTCTAATTACTTGAATAAGAGCTTGAGTCACTTATTTGATAAAGTCACCCATGCAGGTAACCATTTTGATTTAAGCACGCGGATTGAACACAAATCTGCAGACGAATTCGGCCAATTGTCTGCCGCCTTTAATGCCATGATGACTGACTTTGAAACGATAATCGCTCAAGTTAGACAAAGTGCTTCGCAAGTGGTGAGTGTTGTTGAGCAAGTTAATGGTCATACTCAGACCATGAAGCAAGATGTTGAACTTGGCTACCAAGAGGCTGAGCAAGTGGCTTCGGCTATGACTGAGATGAGTGCAACAGTCACTCAAATTGCGGCTAATGCGGTGCAAGCATCAGATGCATCTACGTCTGCTAATAAAGAGGCACATATTGGTAATAAGGGCGTTTCACAAACGACGGTATCGATAAAACATCTTGCCAGCGAAATCAATGAAGCCTCAAATGCGATTGAGACATTAGATCAAGATGTGCAATCTATTGCGACTATTTTGGATGTCATTAGCGCGATTTCAGAGCAAACTAATTTACTGGCACTTAACGCGGCCATTGAAGCGGCAAGAGCGGGAGAGCAAGGACGAGGCTTTGCTGTTGTGGCTGATGAGGTCAGAACCTTAGCGCAACGAACACAATCATCAACGGACGATATCAAGCGGATGACTGATAGGCTTAAATCAGGTGCTCAGTTAGCCGTTAAAACCATGCAGCGTGGCATGGTCAGTGCTGATGAAAGCGTTATTGAAGTTGAAAATGCGGGTAAAGAGTTGAAACAGATTGTGGCGGATGTTGATGTTATTGACAGTATGAATCAACAAATTGCTTCAGCAACTCATGAACAAGCAGCTGTTGCCGAAGAAGTGAATCAAAATGCGATGAAAATCAGTGAGATTTATAATCAAACGCAAGAAATCGCTAATGCGTTAAGTCAACTCAATGAAACCTTACTTGAAGATGCAGCAGTGATGTCTGAACAAGTTCAGAAATTTACTCTAACTCGGTAATAATCGCATTGAGTATTGTTTAAATTCAGAAAAGTTGACGTAACAAAGGCCGGCACTTGTTGTCGGCTTTTTTTATTTACACCATTTTATGTAAACAAATTCAGAAAAAGCTAATGTATTCTAGATTTTGATAATAAATGGCATTAAGGTTGCTGAAATTAAGGCAAGTGCTTACATATACACTAAAAATGTACTATAGAAGAATGTGCATTACACTATAAGGAATCGGTTTAATACGGTATTGGGCTGTTAAAAACGGATTAAGTTTAAATGGATTATTTAGCGACAAACAAACAGGCTTGGAATGAAAGAGCAAAAGTGCACTTTGACTCATCGTTTTATGATGTTCCAAGCTTTATTGCTGGCGAAACCACATTGACTGAAATTGAGCTCGCAGAACTCAATGATGTTGCGGATAAGTCGTTATTACATCTTCAGTGTCATTTTGGGTTAGATACGCTGTCATGGGCAAGAAGAGGGGCTAAAGTGACTGGTGTTGATTTATCAAATACAGCCATTGATAAAGCGAATGAGCTGGCTAAACAATGCCAAATAAGCGCTGATTTTGTTTGCTCAGATGTTTATAGCTATTCAGCTGATAGTCAGCATAGTTTTGATATTGTCTTCACCTCGTTTGGCGCTATTTGTTGGCTGCCTTGTTTGACTCAGTGGGCAAAAGTGATAGCAGATAATTTAACATCCGGTGGCACCTTTTATATGGCTGAATTTCATCCTGTACAGGATGTGCTAGAAGGGTATCCGTATTTTCATCAATCCAAGCCAGATATTGTCACTGAAGGCAGTTATACTGATGTAGAAGATGATACGCCGCAAACGATGGTGACTTGGGCACATTCATTGGGAGAAGTGATTAACGCTTTGATACAAGCTGGTATTCGCATTGATAGCGTCAATGAATATCCTTATAGCCCTTATAATTGCTTTGAAAACTTAATTGAGCAGCAACCGAACCAGTTTCACTCTATTGTAAAAGGCCAATCAATTCCTTTGGTGTTTTCTATAAAAGGAACAAAAACGTAAATGTTATTTTCAACCGATCAAAAGTTAGACATTGGTAATCGTTGGTTAGGCATTTTTACTAAAGTCTCTTTAGGGATTTGTGCAGCTGTTGCACTAATGTATTGGTCATATTTTTATGTCAGCCCGAGTGTGACAGTTAAGAATAGCTCTGAATTTGTTATTGATTCTGCAGTCATTCAATTGCCACATAGTCGTCTCGATTTTGGTGAGATAAACATTGGTGAGCAAAATCGAATCTACTATGACTTAGCTCAACTTGATGGTGATTATCAGTATCAGCTAGTGCTTAATAGTGGTGAAACCCTTGATGGACGATGTGGTTATGTGACTAATCTTGAAGTCAATAAACGTGCTGTGTTGACTCTTAATGATAACGGGAAAATCCGTTGTGATTTTTAGTATTTTATTTATATTGTCATCTCGTTAAGCTTAACCACAATTTTGAATCTGTTCATTCAAAAGCTAATTTATATCTCACTCTTATGTCGACAAACACTTTGAACAAACGCTGAAATACGGGCTCCCCCACGTATTAGCGAATCAAGCTGAAGCTATGGCTGTCCGTCATTATCCTTTCTAAACGAACAAATAACAGTTTGATACACATGTTAAGTTTGTGGTGGGTCATCTGGGTGGTTGTTAATTGCTCGGGCTTGCTGTTAGTGGCATTGTCAAGATATTGGATTTCTTAAACATCCATATTCCTTTTAGCTCAATTTTAATTTTAAATTAATACTTCATCTCTATCATCCTCGCTCCCAAATTTATCTGTCTATTTTATCATCAATGCTGAGATTAATTTTACCAGTACAGAAGCATTGAATGAGTCACTTATTTATTTATCTCAATGTTTTTAATGTTGATTAACATTGAAGCTGTTAAGGATTTTTCGCTCTAATGCTACGAACTTTTACTCTTGTTATTGCTCTTTCGACGCTTTTTATTAGTCATATCGTTTTTGCTGAAGATTCGATAGAAGTCACTCCCAAATACCAACGTGCTTTCCCTATTTGGGCACAAGAAGCGATTGATTTAGGTTACGAACTCCCAAAACCTTATGGCTTTAGCATCAATTATATGATGATGGAACAGCCTTTAGTGGTCGATAGTGTTGCCTTTACAGGATTAGGGGACTTTATTGATGACAAGATTTCGATTAATGGCAGCGAAGCACTACAAGACTCTGAAACATTAACGTTTCGGGCAGACATGTGGGTGCTTCCATTTTTGAACTTGTATGGTGTTATTGGTCATACAAAAGGCAGTAGCGTCGCCAATGTGCAAGTGGATGTCGATTTACCTTTTTTCCCTGAGTTAGATCCTTTTGATTTTGAATTAAATTTTAAAGGAACAACCTATGGCGTTGGCGGCACCATTGTTGGCGGTATTGATAACTGGTTTGCGTTATTGGATGTGAATTATACCAATACAGATCTGGATATTCTCGATGGTGAAATCAGTACGATAGTTGTGTCGCCACGAGTGGGGTATCGCACCAAAGTATATGGTAATGATCTGCAGGTATGGGTCGGTGGTATGTACCAAAACGTTGAACAGACTTTCAGTGGCTATCTTAAAGATATTCTTCCTATCGGTGACTCGAGTATTGGAGATCTGATAGGTGATGGTAAATTTGAAGTTAACCAACATCTAGCTGATAAATGGAACACCTTGGTGGGGGCTCAATTACACCTTGGCGCTGGCTTTGACTTGTTGCTTGAGGGTGGTTTTGGTACTCGTACAAGCTTTATGGCCTCCATTGGATATCGGTTTTAATACTGATGCGATTATTGATTACCAGTATCGTTATTTGGCTCATTTCCGGTTGCTCGACCGTCTCTATGGTGGATAGTTATCAGCAAAAACAGCTAAGTAATGCTGGTTTTGAGCGAAACTATTTAACGCTAGCGCAGGACGGGGAATTACATTATTGGCAAGGCGGCAATGAACAGGATCCTGTAATCATTTTACTCCATGGTTTTGGTGGTACAGGCATGACAAGTTGGTATGAAACCATGCAAGATCTTGTCGTCGATTACCATATTATTGTTCCTGATTTATTGTGGTTTGGCGATTCATATAGCCATGCTCCAGCAACCATTGAAAGCGAAACTTCGGCGATTCAACAGCTCATAAGTGAACTTAGGCTTAAACAAGTAAACCTTGTTGGTATTTCGTTCGGTGGCTTTGTGACGTTTGACTTAATGATTAAAGCGCCAGAAGTAAAAAAAGCGATGATGCTTGCCAGTCCGGGGATTGTCTTTAGTGATGCTGATATGGATGCGATGAGTGAGCGATTAGGCCAAACAACCCCTGAAGCGGTGTTTGTGCCTCAAGATAAAGAAGGTGTAAGGCATCTTTTGGAACATACCTTTGTCGCACACCCTTGGTACCCAAGCTTTATCGATGAACAAATCTATCAAACATACTTTGCGAATTACCTCGAAGAAAAACGCTCGTTGATTACCACATTACCTGCGTATCGAAATCAATTGGAACCTGCTGAATTCAGAGATAACTTGCCTCCATCTTTATTGATATGGGGTGAAAACGATCAGGTGTTTCCATTAGAGAAAGGGCATGAGTTTTCAGTTTTTCTAGATGCGCCACTTATCATTATTCCTGATGCTTCCCACGGGCTAACGAATGACTTTCCGGAGCTCATCAATCAAATGATCCGAGATTTTATAAAATGATGCAGTTTCTCAACAAAAACCTATTACTCCTTTCAATAATCACTATCGCTAGTGGCTGCTCAAGCAGTGAATGGCAAGTCAGTGCGACGCCATCTGATGTGGCAGTGGAAGCAGCGCTTGATAATGAGCCTGACAACGCATTACTCAAGGACATCAAATTACCAGAGCAAGCAGCTTTACCTTTACCGACAAGTGTTAGACCTTGTTGTGCATTTGGTAGTGGCCAGAAAGTTAAACTTGGACCGATTCCGGTGCCATTTTTTAGACATGCCAATACGATTGAGCTGGATGATATTGGTGCTCATGCGTTTGAAGCGGGAAGCTTTAGCCATCAAAAGTCGGCGCCGAATGCTGGCCGAAGTGGTGAGAATAACGGTTTGGTATACACCCTAAAAGGTGGCTTTATTGACCTCGCTCATGTGCGTGATACTGCTGATAACGCTGTGGCTTTGTTTTACCGCATTCAGCCTTATTTAGGTGAGGCGCAAACTATTGAGCTGCCGTTTGAAATCGGTCCAAGAACCATTGAGTTAGCGGCGTTTGACGTCAGCGAGTTAACCGCTACTGAGCGCTGGGAACTGGCGGCAAGTATAGCGGTTCGTTTGGCTTACTCTATGGCAGAAGCCCATGAAATCGCGCAATACCATGGTTATCGTAGCTTTAGTCCCTGGACCGAAGATGTGTCGGCGTATTCACCTGAAGATCTTTACTCGAATATGTTAGGGGCGAAAATCGCTCTTGCAGTGCTCACCAATAATTTAGCCATGACACGTCAGCAATATAATTTTCATATGACAGCGTGGATTTCTGCAACCATCGCTTGGTTAGAACCCGTTTCTGCCCAACAAACTGATGCCATGTTTGAAGCCATTGATGGTTATTGGTGGGATTCAAACGAACCGTTACCGAATAAATTTATGCTGCTTAAACGTCACTATGAATTAGGAGATCAACAATCACCTTACATCGTGCCTAAGGGGTTGGCATTTATTAGTAAATCATGGCCAGCGATCAGCGCTCTTTATGAGCAAACGGTTGAGCCGCATGAGTTACAGCTTGCCAATCTTGTCCACGGGATTGCCATTGATGATGTCGCAAAGCAGTGGCTATTCGTAGACCCTAAATTTTCAGCCTCATTTGATCATGTGCCTGCATCGCTTTGGCAGCAAGGTTTTACACAAGAGCAGTTTCTTGAGTTATCTCGTTATAACCAAACTCGAGATCAAGCCATGTTAGCTGAACATTTAGCTAAGTACCCTAAGTTGCCATTGGCGAAACAACTGAAACAAGCTGATAGCTCAAACCAAGGACACGTTAATGAAGCTAATTAATTCTGTGGCACGCACATTGGCTGTTACAGTGAGCTCAAAGCGCAATCATGCTTGCAGGCGTTCAGCGTTACTTTTGCCGATTTTATCTCTATCAATTTCACTCATGCTGAGTTTTAGTGTGTCAGCAGCACAGCCTCAATCAGTGAATGGCGCGACTAAACAGATCACAGAACAAGAGCTGCATAAGGCTAACGGTGCTGATGAAGTGCCATTTCAAGACGACAATGAAGCGCTCGGCTGGGTAGAAAATTTTTTACAAAAGCTGGGGGCTGATGGCGAATTTGACCCGAGTAAACCTATTGATTTTAGCTTTTTACCAGGGCCATTTTACAATCCTGAAATGGATTTAGGTGTTGGCATTTCTGCTGTTGGCCTGTATCAAGTTGATCCTAATGATGAAGTCAGTCAATTATCCTCACTGGTCATTAATGGTTTAGCCTCTATTAATGGCGCATTAGGTGTGTCCATTGAAAATAAAACCTTTCTGAATGAAGATAGGCAGCGCCTATATCTCAACGCCGAATTGTCAGATATTCCCGATGTGTTTTATGGCATTGGGTATGATGAAAACTATCAAGATGATAATCGTACTGATTTTAGTGGCAGAGTGATTAGTGCAAATCCAATGTTCCTTCAGCGGGTGTCGTCAAATGTGTTTGTTGGAGCAGGTTTTGACTTCAGTTATGCCAAAGCCAGTAGTATAGATATCTTAGAATCTGAAGTTGATATCACGCCATTAGAAGCATCATCACGCAGCGTAGGTATTAACTTATTGGCCAATTATGATAGCCGAGATAATGTACTCAATCCTGAACAGGGAAAAATTGCTCAGATAGATGTCGGTGTATATCGTAAAGACTTAGGTAGCAAAACAGACTTTGAAGTCGTTAATGCTCTCTACAGCACTTATTATCCAGTTGCAGGTAGTGACGTTCTGGCATGGCAAATACGTGGTCGATTTACCCATGGTGATGTACCTTGGGATCAGCTATCTAAAGCTGGTGGCGGAGATTTACTACGAGGTTACACCTCAGGTCGTTATCGCGATAAGCAAATGCTCCTTGCTCAAGTAGAATATCGTCAAAACTTATCTGGTCGTCATGGCATGGTATATTGGGTAGGTGCTGGGGTTATTTCTGATAAATTTAGTGAATTAGCGTCATCTGATGTGCTACCCAACACGGGCATTGGTTATCGTTTTGAAGTGAAACCGCGAGTTAACCTTAGATTAGACTTGGCCTTTGGTGATGGCGACAGTGGGTTTTATTTCAATGTAAATGAAGCTTTTTAGGTTTCAATCTTGTTTTTTCAAACTTGTATTTTCAATCTTCTATTTTAAAAATTGGCATCTGGATTGAGTGATGTGCATGCTATAACGTTACTCTGGATAAGTATATTTAAAAGCATGGAGGCTTGATTAATGATACAAAAAGTTGGTGCAACCCTTATTAAGCTGCGGCATATTGCTCGTTGCCATTGCGGCGAAGTGAACATTGAATTGTTTCTCCCTAATGGAATAGAAAATCCCAGACGTTGTGATTGTTCTATTTGTCGCCGTAAAGGTGCCATTGTGGCTTCTGTTCCTTTAGCAAATTTAACGATTATTGCAGGCGAGCAGCATTTATCTTGCTATCAATTTAATACTCATACCGCTAAACATTACTTTTGCTCTAAATGTGGCATCTATACACATCACCAACGGCGCTCAAATCCCAATGAATATGGCTATAACATTGGGTGTCTGGTTGGAGTGAACCCATATGAATTAGGCGATGTAGTGATAAATGATGGTGTAAATCATCCTGCTGACAAGTAGGATTACAATAAGCGCAAAAACAAAGCTAAGCGTTAGTGTTGTCGTTTAGTTTTAGCTATCACCCAACTTCAAGGAAGATGAATTGAGTAGAGTCAGATTAACAGGCTATATTTTAGTGGCTGATGAGGATTTATCCGAAGTAAAACAAGCCTTACCTTTGCACCGCAAGCTGACGCTAGCAGAGTCTGGCTGCGTTAGTTTTGAAGTGCTTCCTGATAACAAAAATCCCAATAAGTATAATGTCGATGAAGTGTTTACAGATCAAATGGCATTCGAAGTGCATCAAGCACGAGTGAAGCAATCAGCTTGGGGGCGGCTTACTGTCAATGTCACTCGACATTACCAAATGAGTGATACCGAGTAATGTTTACTTAATCTCGTTTCCTACCTTGCATTGTTTTAATAATGCAGTAAAAAATTCAGTGCCTTTACGTTCAGCAAAAGCGATATTCCTCTCAGGGATAGACTCTGGCTCATCATATTCAGCTAAAGCGGCTTCCATACTCGCTTCACGAATGATGTGAATCGTTGGATAAGGTGAGCGGTTGGTATAATTTGTGGGACTATCTTGTGGCTCGCCATCAAAACAATAGTCCGGGTGAAAACTGGCAAGTTGATAGACACCTTCATAGTCATTTTCGAGTAATTTATCATTGGCTAAATCGACAAGATCGAGATAGTGATAAAAGCCTTCAAAACCTCGGGGTAAAACGAATAGTGTGGTCTCGGTATCGGGATGGTTATCTAGGTATTCACATTCTGACAGAAAGTCTTTTAGCACCTGTTTGACTTTAGTGTTTTCGCTGCAAATGTATCGGATGCTGTTATTTTCAACTTCTCGACGTGCAAATGGGCAAATATTGTATTTCATGATCACTTTATTGACCCAGTTTGCTGTTTCAATATGGTATTCGCTTTGCTCTTGCATGTTCTTTCCTGTCATATGTTCAATTCGTCATAGCGGGCTTACGCTAAAACTAATGTTCGTCGCTATAACTAACGTTCGGCGTAAAAGCTAACAGCCTTACTAACAGTGTTGTTGACTCAGTGTAAGGCTAATCAGGTAAAGCCATCTGTATGATAGATAACACTAATAGCAGGGCCATTGAGATATTGAATATTCTTTGCTGACGCTCGTTTTTAAGCAGTTTTTTAAGGCCAATACCAAAGCTTAACCAAATTGAGGCACAAGGTAATGCCACCATAAAAAATACCACTGCAATGGTTAATACTTGCGGAATTAAAGCGTGTGAAATGTCAGTAAAGGTAGCGATGGCGCCGACAGCCATAATCCAGCCTTTAGGATTAACCCATTGAAATGCAGCAGCTTGAAAGAAGTTAAATGGTTTAGCTGTTTGTTTACCTTCTAAGTTGCTTGAGCTATTAGCGATGCGCCAAGAAAGGTAAAGTAGGTAGATGATACCAGCAACTTTAATGACTTGATGCGTCATTGGGTAGGCTTGAAAGACGGCACTCAGTCCTAAGCCAATAGCGACCACCATACTCGGGAAGCCAATAATAATCCCTAGTAAATGTGGCATGCTGCGTTTTATACCGAAATTAACGCCAGACGTCATTAACATGATGTTATTGGGGCCGGGTGTAATTCCTGCAGAAAAAGCGAATAGTGCAATAGTAAAAACGAGTTCCATAAATCGGTAAAATATATCAATACGGCAGTGCTAATAGGTGATCATCTTAACGGGAATATACTGGCTAACCTAGTGTTAATTACATTTTTCGTGGATGGTGCTTTTACATTTGTACTGTAATTGTTTGTAGCTTGCTAATCTTGTGTGTGGCTTTTGCTGGTAACATGACATAACTTGTTATTGAAATTGAGTCAGGTTAGGTTAGGGTTTAAGTGTTATATTGATAACGAAATTTCAATAGCTTGATACAATAAAGATAGGCTAACTTGCTGACTACAGGACTAAATGTGAATGAATAGCAAAAAATGGTGTTTATGGATAAGTCTTTTCGCTGTATTGATTTCAGGTTGTGCAACCAAAGAAGAGGTCAACAAGCCTGCTCCTAGTCGAATCACAATGGTGACTTCAGGAGATCTTAGCTTTATTTCTTCGCAAGTAAAGAGCTTTGCTTGGCACCCAACGATGTTTACTGTTCATAGTGCAAATAAACTTGATGATGCTGAATTAGTGAGACATATGCGTCAATCGATAACAAAAATCATGGAGCAAAAGGGCTACCATTTTGCTAAAGATAATGAGAATCCAAATGTGCTTATTGGTTTTGGTATGGCGCTAGAGTCGGAAATGAGTGACGCAGAAATCATGAAAAGAGCAGGTCTCGTTGCTGGCTTGTCAACATCAGGTATTGATGATGATTTTGAAAAAGGATCTGTACTGGTGGCTTTGTTTAGTCCTAATCGTATTCAACCTATTTGGAAAGTGTTAGCACAAGGGTTTACAGAGACAGGAAAACCTATCGAAGATCGTGAGATCCGCTTTGATAAATTGACTGGTATGATGCTGAGCTCTATCCCTAATCATACGATGTAACGATTTTCCTGAGCGAGAAACTATTATAAAAAAGCCGCAGAGCCTAAGTTCTGCGGCTTTTTATTTAGCCTATATTCAGTTTACCGTTCAATTGAAGTGTTATTCAGTGTCAACATTCACTTCGTATGATGAGAACTTACGGATATTGATAACGCCTGTGTCAAAAATGAGGTACTGACCTTTAATACCTTGCAAAACCCCCGTTACTTCAGGTGTTTTATCAAAGTTATGAGATTTTACTTTTTTAGGGAACTCGGTAATAGGGAAGCGAATACCTTGAATTTGATCATTGAGTCGCTCAATCACAAAGTCAGGATTTTGCTCTTTTATCTCTAACAGTTTTGCTTCAATCTCTGGGATTAATTGATTGGCCATATCGACTAAATCAACATCATCAGCATTACCTTTTAACATGGCTTGCCAATTGGTTTTATCATTAATCAGTTTTGCCAATTCGACTTCAACAAGGCCTGAAAGTTGGCGAGTTGAAACTTTAAAGATAGGTAACCCTTGTGTGGCGCCTTGATCTATCCAGCGAGTCGGTATTTGCGTGTAACGCGTAATGCCAACTTTGATCCCAGATGTATTAGATAAATAGACAAAGTGAGGAACAAAGCAATGACTTTGTGCCCATTCAGGTTCACGGCAGGTACCTTGATCAAAGTGACACGTTTCAGGCTTCATGATGCATAAGTCACAGCTAGCAAGCTTTGACATACACACGTAACAATGTCCCTGAGAGTAGCTTTTTTTGGTTTTCTTACCACAACTTGAGCATAAAATTTTACCCGTATGGGTCAAGGTGAGTGTTTTACCGATTAAAGGGTTTAACTCTAAGAGTGCATCCCCTACTGGTAATTGATAGTGCACTTCATTTTGCTCATCAAGCTGAGTGCGCATTTTTGATAACGTTCCTAACATCTCTAAACTCATTTTTTGTTATGATTTGTTAATAGTCTAACAGATGGTAGTCAGTAAATTTAAACGGTTTTTTAGATTGAATAGAAGGGATATCTGTTGCGCTAATACATTCATTAACGCAACAAACAAAAGGAGCTAGGCGCTTTTACTGAGTTTATCTAACACCACATCGTCACCGAGTTCATATAGTGATTCTGTGAGTTGTTCTTCCTGGCTTGGATCTGATAACCCTAAACCCATGGTGGCTCTAAACAATGCAATACCACTGTGGCCTGCAGTTTCTTGCTGACTACTAAATTGCTCGATGTTAATACCAAGTGCATTTATTTTATTTGAAATTTCAAGCACTAAGCCTTCACGGTCGTAGGCTACTAAATTAAAACTTAATCGTTTAATCGGCTCCGCTATGTGGCCCGTTTTACTGTAAGTACAGCTTAGCCCTTCGATACACTCCAAAGACTCAAGCAAGGTATCCCATTTTAATGCCGATACTTCTAACTGTAATATTGCGGCAAAAACACCGTCAATATGGCGCATTTCGGAGTCGAGCCAGTTGCCGTTGTGACGACTGATAACATTTGCAATTTGTTCAACTAACCCTTTTCTATCAGGGGCTTGCAAGGTAACTAGATAACGTAACATAAAAGAAACTCCCAAATGTTTAACAAATAAATCGCCTGTAACACTACTGTCATATATACGTCATATAATTCAGCCAATTAAAATAGGCATCTAAAAAATGTCATCAATTAATCACTTAAACGTACTGATTTGAACTGACAATTGTTGAGTTGTAATCACAAACGCTTAAGGTAAATAAAACAGCTATTTATTTAGTATCACAGCGGATTAAACAATCATAGCGAAATTTCGCTGACGATTAATTATAGAGGTTCTGAATGGAAAGTCAGGTCAATCAACCTGGTTCTGAGACGAAGAGTCTGCTAGTAGGCAGAAAAGCGAATCGAAGAGCATTTACGGATAAGGCAGCAGAAGTGGGTGTAACTGTGGGTGGAACCATGGTTTTTGTCGCTTTGTTGTTGATTTTCTTTTACTTACTGTATGTTATTAAGCCAATTTTTGATGGTGCTGATGTTGAACCTGTATCAACAATCAGTTATCAAAATACCGAGATTGCCACTTTAATGGTGGGAAGTGATGAGCAAAATGAAATAGCTTATCGCGTACTGGTAAATGGCCAAGTTGATTTTTATTCAGTAGCCAGTAAACAGTTAATTGAGAGTTTTCAGCCTCCGCTTCCTGTAGGGGCGACAGTGGTGAGCAGTGCCAAAGCTAAACCAAATGAGCAACGTTTTGCGCTTGGGTTAAGTACGGGTGAGGCGTTAATCGTTGGGGTTGATTTTGGCGTGACTTACCCTGATAACGTGCGCACAATTACACCACGTTTACGCTACCCATTAGGTGAAACACCAATCATGGTTGATGAAGGTCAGGCTTTACACCATTTAGCCTTTGACTATATCGATAACCGTATTGGTTTTGCGTACCAAGATGAACAAGGTGCATGGAAGTTAAATCGCCTTGAAGGTGAAGAAAACATGATGACCGAAGAGATCGAGTGGTATTCAGATCTATCGGTAGTTGAGGATGCACCTAAAGATGCGTTAACAGCCTTGATGACACCAGATCATCGTCAATTGATATTGCCTACAACTAATAAAATCTTTATTTATGACATCCGTGACACCGATGAACCATCATTATTACAAGTACTTGATGTAAAAGATGGCTCAAACAAAGTTTCAAATGTCAGCCTACTTGCTGGTGCCAGTTCAATTCTGATTAATTATGAAGACGGCACGATTGATCAATATTTTCAAGTCAGTAGCCGAAATGGCCGTTTGTATCAAAAAATTCGCGACTTTGAGATTGATTCACCTGTACAAACAATCGCCACTGAGTTCTACCGCAAAAGTTTTGCTGTAGTCAGTCCTGAAGGCGAGTTATCTCTTTTATACACCACAAGTCAGCGTAATTTATTCACTGAAAAATTTAATATTGCTAAGCCTGGTGAAATGGCATTTAGCCCTCGCTCAAATGCGTTAATCGTTGAAGCGAATAATAGCTTGAATGTATTTGCAGTAGACAATGACCATCCAGAAGTCTCTTGGAGTGCTTTGTGGCAAAAAGTTTGGTACGAAGGTTACCCAGAGCCACAGTATGTTTGGCAGTCAACTTCAGGCTCTGATGATTTTGAAGCAAAACTAAGCTTAATGCCGTTAGCATTCGGTACCATGAAAGCGGCATTTTACGCGATGCTTTTCGCTGTGCCATTAGCGATTGCTGGTGCAATTTATACTGCTTACTTCATGTCACCTAAAGTCCGTAGTGTTGTTAAGCCAACCATTGAAATCATGGAAGCACTTCCTACGGTTATTTTAGGTTTCTTAGCGGGCCTTTGGTTAGCGCCGTTAATTGAAGACCATCTTCCAGGCATTTTAGTATTACTGACATTGTTACCAACCAGTATTTTACTAAGTGCATTTACTTGGAGCAGGTTACCAAACTCGTGGAAGCAACGATTACCTGAAACGTACCAAGAAATCATGCTAATCCCAGTTATCTTGTTTGTGGGTTGGTTCTCATTCGAAATCAGTCCAGTGATTGAGATTGCTTTCTTTGATGGTAATACTCGCCAATTTATTACCAATGATTTAGGGATTACCTTTGACCAACGTAATGCATTTGTTGTCGGTATTGCGATGGGCTTTGCTGTTATTCCAACGATTTTCTCAATTGCTGAAGATGCTATTTTCTCGGTGCCACGTCATTTATCAAATGGCTCATTAGCACTTGGCGCGACAAACTGGCAGACACTGACTCGCGTGGTGCTATTGACAGCCAGTCCAGGTATCTTTTCCGCTGTGATGATGGGACTTGGCCGTGCAGTGGGAGAAACCATGATTGTACTGATGGCGACAGGTAACACCGCAATCCTTGAATGGAGTGTATTTGAAGGTATGCGGACATTAGCGGCTAACATTGCGGTAGAAATGCCTGAATCTGCCATTGGTAGTTCGCACTATCGTGTATTGTTCCTTGCGGCATTCGTCTTGTTTGTATTTACCTTTGTCTTTAACACCATTGCAGAAGTGGTACGTCAACGTCTACGTGAACGTTACAGCTCACTTTAAGGAATGAAGATGAAAATAATAATGAATATTTCGCCAATCGCTTTGAGAGGTTTGAGCAATGGGTAAGTGGGTTAAATCGGGTTCTCCATGGATTTGGATGACCGGTGGTGCAGTCAGTATCAGCTTGATTGCAGTATTAGGTTTGTTGTTATTAATTGCATGGCGTGGATTAAGTTACTTTTGGCCTGCCGATATTTATCAATGGCAACTTGAAGATAATAATGGTGTTAAATCAACCTTAATTGGAGAGATTTATGACCGTGAAGAAGTGCCTACTGAACGATTGATTTCAGCAGGTCATCAGTTTAACGAACATCCTGGTGAGTTTGTCACTCGCTATCTAGTGAAAACAGGTAACCGTGAATTCGTTGGTTTGGATTTTCGCTGGATTTTGGCTACAGACATCGTTAGTCGTGAAAAGCCTACTGATATCGCTATGTTGGAGCGTACCAAAAATGGTAACTTCTACGGCTACCCGGTTGCTGTGATTGAAAATGGTGAACGTTTACCATTATCAGGCGAGCAAATCGAAATCGCGTTAGAAGAGCACATTGACCGTGCTGTGACCATCGGCGAGCAGGCGTTAAAGCTTCAAAAGTCTGAGATTGGTTCAGTTAACTATGAACTTGAGCGTTTACGTTTAAAAGAACGTGGTTATGAATTAGACGGTAAATTAACCCCAGAGCGTAAAGCTGAATTAGATGCACAAGCAGAAAAGCTCAATCAAGATTACTTAGTCATGGAAAAAGACTTGTTCGCGTTGCGTGACCAAGCGGCAAGAGATTCTGTGATAATTCGAGACATGCGCGGTGAAGAAGTCACGCTCAAGTTAGATTCAGTATTAGACGTTAGCTACGTCAATCGTATGAACAGTTTCGATAAAGTAGTACATTGGTTTGTCGGTTTAGGTCGCTTTGTTAGTCATGACCCACGTGAAGCAAATACTGAGGGTGGGGTATTTCCAGCTATCTTTGGTACGGTATTTATGGTGATGCTGATGGCCGTTATTGTAACGCCATTCGGGGTTATCGCTGCTATTTACCTACACGAATATGCTAAAAAGGGTCCAATTACTAAGATGATCCGTATCGCGGTAATTAACTTAGCGGGTGTTCCGTCAATTGTTTACGGTGTTTTTGGCTTAGGCTTCTTTGTATACATGCTTGGTGGTTCATTAGACCAATTGTTTTATCCAGAAGCGCTACCTTCACCCACTTTTGGTTCGCCAGGTGTGATTTGGTCAGCATTAACGTTAGCGATTCTAACGCTTCCAGTGGTCATTGTATCGACTGAAGAAGGCTTAAGCCGAATCCCAAGTGCAGTGCGTCAAGGCAGTTTAGCGCTTGGTGCGACTAAGTTTGAGACCTTATGGCGAATTGTTATTCCAATGGCGAGTCCTGCAATTATGACAGGCCTTATTTTGGCTGTTGCGCGGGCAGCAGGTGAAGTTGCACCATTGATGTTAGTGGGTGTTGTTAAACTCGCACCGACTTTACCTATTGATATGAACTTTCCGTTTATCCATTTAGAACGTAAGTTTATGCATTTAGGTTTCCATATTTACGACGTTGGCTTCCAAAGTCCTAACGTAGAAGCGGCAAGACCATTAGTTTATGCCACTTCATTCTTATTAGTATCTGTGATTGTGACACTTAACTTAACAGCTATCAGTGTACGTAATCACTTACGTGAAAAATTCCGTTCGCTAGAACACTAATTAGCGATATCCTGAGGAAAAAAGAAAAATGATTTCTATTGATCAAAGCGCTATTAAATCTGAAGTTGTCGATTTAGCTAACCTACCTGCACAGGATACTGCGCTAGAAATTCGTAATTTAGATTTACGTTATGGTGATAAACAAGCTCTATTTGATGTGAGCATGAAAATCCCGAAAAACCAAGTGACAGCATTTATTGGTCCAAGTGGTTGTGGTAAATCGACGCTTTTACGTTGTATTAACCGTATGAATGACTTAGTTGAAACTTGTCATATTGACGGTGAAATTTTACTTCACGGTCAAAATATTTATGACAAGAAAGTTGATGTTGCTGCACTTCGTCGAAATGTCGGTATGGTGTTCCAGCGTCCTAACCCGTTTCCAAAATCGATTTACGAGAACGTGGTTTACGGTTTACGCCTGCAAGGGGTGAGTAACCGTCGTGAGTTAGATGAAGCCGCCGAGCGTTCATTACGCGGTGCAGCAATTTGGGATGAAGTTAAAGACCGTTTGCACGATAACGCCTTCGGATTATCTGGTGGTCAGCAACAACGTCTTGTTATTGCCCGTGCCATTGCCATTGAGCCAGAGGTATTGCTGCTTGATGAACCAACATCGGCATTGGATCCAATTTCAACGTTAACGATTGAAGAGTTAATCACGGATCTTAAATCAAAATATACTGTGGTTATCGTAACGCATAACATGCAACAGGCTGCACGTGTATCAGATCAAACGGCATTCATGTATATGGGTGAACTGATTGAATATGCTGACACTAATACTATCTTCACTACGCCACAAAAGCGTAAAACAGAAGATTACATTACCGGTCGTTACGGCTAAATTTATTGCATTAGAGCTGATGGCTTAGGTCAATATAGTAAAGAATAAGGTTGATACAGTAATGGAAAACAAAAGTTTAAATAAGCATATCTCGGGTCAATTTAACGCCGAACTTGAAGATATTCGTAACCGTGTTTTAGCCATGGGCGGCCTAGTTGAACGCCAACTAGAAGAATCTCTAGATGCACTTGCTTCTTTAGATGCTGAGCTTGCGCAAAAAGTCATTGATGGTGATCACCGTGTTAATGGCATGGAAGTGTCTATTGATGAAGAATGTACTCGTATCATCGCTAAACGCCAACCAGCAGCCAGTGATTTACGTTTGATTATCACAATCACTAAAACCATTACCGATCTTGAACGTATCGGAGATGCCTGTGTTCGTATTGCTAAAGCTGCGTTAGATAAGCGCTTGAACAATCAACAACCATTGCTAGTAAGCATTGAAAACATGGGGCGCCATGCTACTCGTACACTGCATTCAACCTTGGACGCTTTGGCCCGTATGGATGCAGATAATGCATTTGAGTTACACAAAGAAGATGCCAAATTAGATAAAGAGTATGAAGGGATTATTCGTCAATTGATGACCTATATGATGGAAGATCCTCGCTCTATCCCTGGTGTACTAGATGTTCTTTGGGCTGCTCGTGCTGTTGAGCGAGTGGGCGATCGCTGTAAAAACATCTGTGAATACATTATTTACTTCGTTAAAGGTAAAGATGTTCGCCATACTTCATACGAAGATATGGAAAAAGATCTTAACTTATAATAAGTAAGGCAAACTAACTTTGAGTGAGTTCTAGATAACTCATTAATTAATAAGCACCTTTCGAGGTGCTTTTTTATTGCGAAAATCTGAGTTCACTCACCTCGATGTCATCATATTAAGAATGACTAATTTGGACATATTGACCTTTTAAAGAATTTTTGTGTGGGTCAATATGTCTATTGTTTTTGGCTAAACGATTAACTTCACAGCATTATTTTGAACTAGTTCACATTATTTTTGTTGGCATTCAAATTGCTATATTTCAGTATCCAATCCCTACGGCAAGATATATGAGATGTAAGACCAACCGTTTTAATAATTTCAACAAAATTTCAGGTGAGTTCAGTGGTGCTTTTGCGGACTTAGGCACTTTTCTTCCTTTAGTGCTTGGGCTTATTGCCCTCAATCAATTTTCCCCCCAAGGCATATTCTTAGGCTTTGGTTGTTTTGCAATTTTTACTGCTTTTTATTATCGAAGACCTATTCCTATCCAACCGATGAAAGTGATAAGCGCGCTAGTGATTGCTGAAGGGTTAACCCCCGGTATGTTGCAAGCATCTGCCATGTTGATGGGGGTGATCCTTCTGATATTGGCATACAGCGGTATTATTCAGTGGATGGCAAAACAATTGTCGCCTGCCATCAGTATCGGTATTCAACTCGCCATTGGTATTCAGTTGATGTGGATGGGCGGTTTCATGATGAGTGAAACATGGGGCGTAGGCTTATTGGCATTTGGTATTTTGTTTTTAAGTCGGTTTATGCCAATGCAGTATTTGGTTATGCCTTTGGTGATTTTTCTAGGCATTCTATGGCAATTATTTAGCCAATCTAGCCCGAACTTTGACTTTACTCAAACCACAGGTTGGCAATTCAGTTGGCCTGAGTCTAATGAGTGGAGTTCAGCTGCATTATTGTTAGTATTACCGCAATTAGCACTCACCTTAACTAACGCTGTCATTGCGATTTCGGCAATGGCTAAAGACAAATTCCCCGAAGACAGTGACAAGTTTACTCCACAAGCTTTTGCAAAAACTTCAGGTTGGTCAAACTTACTCATGGCGCCATTTGGCGGCGCAGCAATGTGCCATGGCGCTGGAGGACTTGCTGTTCAGCATCACTTTGGCGCTAGAACATGGTTAGCACCGGCAATCTTTGGTGGAACGTGTTTATTCATAGCCATTTTTTGGGGACAGGGCATTGCGACTGTTTTATCGTTAATTCCCCTAGCGGTGTTGGGAAGCTTGCTTGCTATTGCTGGAACGCAGCTCGCTTGGTCTAAGCGATTTATCGATGGTAAGCCCTTTTGTATTTTTGTCATTTTTTCAACGGCATTAGCATGTTTGGCAATTAATACAGCTGTAGGGCTGGCAGTGGGCGTTGTACTCGAGTTAGGCCGAAATCAATGGCTGCAACTGAGTGCGCCTAAATAGCAGTATTCGCTCGCTATAACTGTATGTTGATGCAGATTAAAGATGGCTTTGTAGATCTATTCGTGATTTAGCTCACAAAGCCAGCTTTGCTCATTTAGCTGTGATGAATATACGTCATGGCTTATGAGCATTGTGTGCTACCATTTTCGTTCTGATTTCTATTTGCGTGGACGTAATGAAAAACACCCTTTCTAGAGGCCTAACTAATCTGTTACCTATGGTACTCAGCCTTTGGTTATTCTGGTCTTTATTTATCTCTTTAGATGGCTTAGGTCATTTCTTGCTTGATATTGTCGAACTGGACAACGCTTTTGTTGGCACAGGTTTTATCCTGGTTGCAGTATTGGTTTTTATCTCGGGGTTACTATTCTCGTTTAGTCCGTTTGCTTGGTTATATTCATGGCTTGAACAGCAATTAATGAAGTTTCCTTTGTTTAAGTCGGTATATGGCAGTATTCGTGATATTGCAGGGTTAATGAAAAGCGATGGTAAGCCAAAAAACCAAAAGACCGTGCTGATTAAACAGGCAAACGGTGGTTATGTTGTTGGTTTTATTATGAACCAAACCGCGCCTAAACCATTAACAGACGCGCTACCAGACGGGGATTGGGTACCGGTTTTATTTCAGTTGAGTTATCAAATGGCTGGTGTTACGAGTTTAGTTAAACGAGAAGATTTAATTGAAGTTGATTGGTCGTTTGAAGATGCGATGCGCTTTAATTTAACCGCAGGAATTTCGGCAAAATCAATCACAGCCACTAACGCTAAAAGGCCTATTAAAGACAGTGCCAAAGACACATTAGTAGACAGTGAACTTGAGGCTAAAAATAGCGACAATAACCATTAAGCTAAACTACATACCAGTCTTAATACGCATTTAATTGCGAGCGGCCTTGAGCAAGGATAAAGTTAATAGCCGCTATTTTCGTCGATGTTTGCATATTAAGTCGCTCAGGGATAAATGGACTGCCCCTGAGCTTACTGAAAACTCGTCATTAATCCTGTTGCTTAAAGCACGACATCCTCATCACCTAGTATTAACATCTTGCAGTCAACTCAAAATGTTAGTCTCAGGGCTTGCTGTTACATTGACTTGCAGAGCAAATTTAATGTTATAGATCTGTGTTTATCTGTATCTTAATCCTGACAGTTGTTAACTGTGGGTAAACTTTTGCTTAAAGCGTGTGCTGTAAGACAAAAACATCCATTAGATTGTGCTATTGTGAAGGTTAGTTTATAAGTTAATCAAAGCATTAAGTTCGACAAATAGATTTTTGAACGACTTAGCGCTTAGGTTAGCTTAGATATCTTTTCACTCCAAACTAGGAGTATTAATGTTACCTAAGGCTAGTATAAATCCGCCTGTATTTTTTTCGTCTGTCACCCTTATTACTATGATGGTTCTCCTGTGTGCTTTTTGGCCACAGCAATCCGCAGCTTTTTTCCAAACGGTTCAGTCTTGGCTGCAACTTAAAGTTGGTTGGTTTTACATCGTAGGCGTCGCAATTTTTATCATCTTTATCATGTTCGTTATGATGAGCCGTTTTGGTGATATCAAGTTAGGTCCAGATCACGCCGTCCCAGACTATAGTTACAAAAGCTGGATTGCCATGCTGTTTTCTGCAGGTATGGGAATTGGCTTGATGTTCTTTGGTGTGGCTGAGCCTGTGATGCATTTTCTTGCGCCACCTGATACCAGCCCTGAAACCATAGAAGCCGCAAAAGAAGCAATGAAAATTACCTTCTTTCATTGGGGTATTCACGCTTGGGCGATTTATGCCATTGTGGCGTTAAGTTTGGCGTATTTTTCTTATCGACATAAGTTACCACTATTACCTCGCTCTGCGCTTTATCCGTTAATTGGAGAGCGCATATATGGTCCAATCGGCCACGCAGTTGATACATTTGCTGTATTAGGCACTATGTTCGGTGTCGCGACCTCATTAGGCTTCGGTGTGTTGCAAGTCAACTCTGGCTTAAGCTATTTAATTGACGGATTGCCAAACAATATCACTGTCCAAGTGATATTGATTATTGCCATCACTGGCGTGGCGACTTTATCGGTGTTCTCAGGCTTAGATAAAGGCGTTAAAAGGCTCAGCGAGTTAAACCTAGGGTTAGCTTTGTTACTCTTAGTTGCTGTGCTTTTACTTGGCCCGACAATTGCATTATTGCAAGCCTTTGTGCAAAACACTGGCGGCTATTTAAGTGATATTGTGGGTAAAACATTTAACTTATATGCCTACGATCAAAAAGAAGATTGGATTGGTGGTTGGACACTACTTTATTGGGGCTGGTGGATATCATGGTCCCCATTTGTCGGTACCTTTATTGCCAGAGTAAGCCGTGGACGAACCATTCGTGAGTTTTTGATTGGGGTGTTATTTGTTCCATCAGGGATTACTTTCCTATGGATGACGGCATTTGGTAATACCGCAATCGATGCTGTAATGAATCATGGTGCAACCTATTTGTCGGATGCTGTTTCAAGTGACGTTTCAGTAGCGCTATTTAAGTTCTTTGAACACTTACCATTTTCGAACATCTTATCGGTTATTGCCGTGTTCTTAGTGGTGACATTTTTCGTTACGTCGTCAGACTCAGGTTCGTTAGTGATTGATAACCTTACATCTGGTGGCGACAATAGTGCACCAGTATGGCAACGAATTTTTTGGGCAATTTTACAAGGGGTTGTTGCATCGGTACTGCTAATTGCGGGTGGGTTACAAGCATTACAAACTGCGGCAATAGCCAGTGCAATGCCGTTTTTAATTGTTATGCTATTAATGTGTGTCGGCTTGTTTAGAGCCTTACAAGATGATTATTTGAAGATAAACAGTGTCCAATCTCATAATACCAGTGTGCAATTTGCTAAAGCGAATATGAGTTGGAAAGATCGCATTGATGTGCTTGTATCTCAGCCGAGTCATCAAGATGCACAAGAGTTTTTAGATAACATCGCCAAGCCTGGTCTTGACCAAGTGAAGCAAATATTTTTGCAAAAAAATATCGCTGCTGTAATCACCCAAGATGAGCAACGTGTCAGGTTGGTTATCGGTAATGAAGATAATGATACTCTGCCATTTGCTTATGGGCTGCGGTTACGTGCGTTTAATATGAATGGTGCGGATGTTGAGTTGTTTGATAGCGAACAAGACTATTATCGTGTTGAAGTGTTTTTAGAGCACGGTGGTCAGCAGTATGATGTTATGGGGTACACCCAAGAGCAAATCATTGCAGATATTGTTAATCAATATGAACGTTATCTACACTATTTACATTTGTCGAACTCTGAGTTGGTGACAGAGTAGTCATATTGGCTTTAGCGGTAATGTAAGCTGTATTAAATGCGTTTGTGATAGAAACCATTGCCCCAATGGATAACTGAGATTATCCTTGGGGTAATTTTTTGACAACGATTTAGCGTTAGTCACTCATATTTAATTATCAAAAGTTGGAAACTCGATGTCAGGTACGCAAAGTAAATTAGATAAAGTACTCGCTGAAGCAAGAGAATATAAAGCGAGTCGTGAAAAAGGCTATCGTGAGCAAGCATTGAAATTATACCCTTGGGTATGTGGTCGATGCACTCGAGAGTTCACTCATAAAAATTTGTCTGAACTAACTGTGCACCATGTTGATCATAACCATGATAACAACCCATCAGATGGCTCTAATTGGGAATTATTATGCTTATATTGCCATGATAATGAGCATTCTCGATTTGAGGAGTTAATTCGTTATGGCAGTACGACTGAAGTGAAGCAAGAGGCGGCAACATACAACCCTTTTGCAGATTTAAAATCAATGATGAAAAAGTGATGTTGCGTTAATACGTTAAGCATCATTCATCTGAATATTAAAAGGTTACCCGTGGGGTAACCTTTTTTATTGCAAGCAGCATGTTGAACTAATCTAATTTCCCTTCGGCAGCCAGCCATTTTTCACGACTGATAGTTTGAAAGTTATTGCCTCCTTTCATCACCGCTTTTCGCTCAGGTAATTGCGCCCAAATTTGTTGTTGTCTTTCTTCACTTGCTTTGCCCCAGCCAACAATTTCATTGATATGCCTAAAACATCCCATACAAAAGTCGTCATCATTGAGACCGCATTTAGCGACACAAGGAGAGTGCATATAAACATCCTATACTGAATTAATAAACCTGAATTCTACTGAGCCAAATAGCATTTAGCCCTAGACAGAAAATGTAAAAATAACTAGTCTCGATAATATTTATTTTATATATATCAGATAGTTAAATTAAACCTGTAGCTGTGTCACAAGTGTTTTATTTGTAAGGCAAGCTATGGGTAACTGTTGGTGTTTGTTTGTTGTTTTGCTGCTTATTTGTGTGGAGAATACCATGAATACATGGGAAAGTTCAGCCGTTAACCGTTTGGTTCAAGTGTTATTGTTGTTAGTGAGCGTCAGCGTATTAACTGGCTGCTCTTTATTAGAGGTTAAGCTTGAAAGTGGCGTAGAGCCCTTGCCTAAAGAGCAAATTAATATGCGTATGTTCAGCCGTGAATATAGCTATAACTTTTATACAGAGGTTGAATCCAGCGCAGATTTAATTGCTAATGACACGGATGATGTGGCAATAAAATCTAATACTCTGATGTGGAAAATTTATTCAGAGCAAAGCCTACAACGCGCCATTTTTCAGGCATCCCCTATTGCAGCTATGATTGATACTTGGGTGTTTACTGAGCAAATGAACCACTATTTTACAACTGGTGCGGGACGCGAGGTTTTTGGGGAGCATCAGCATATTGCTATTGAAGCGAGTCAACGTCTATCGGCTCGATTTGCTAAAACGGCAAAGGGATTTAATGTGAGTAATTTTAAACAGCATCAGAAATTTGTTGAGCAATACGTAGCTAAAAACCCAATCAGTGATTTGACGTTTAGCCGAACCTCAGCTTTTAATGATTGGCTTGAGTTTAGTAATATATCTGAGTTTGAAGCGATAACCACATTCGGCTCTATGCCTGAAGTGATGAGTGACATGTCAGATCGTATGGCTATGACAACCCAACAAATGCCGAAAATCTTGGGCTGGAAAGCCGAACTGTATGCGTTACATTCTGATGTTAATGCGGCAGATGTTGAAAAGGCACTGACAGATATCAGTCAAACTACCGTTAAATTTCAAGCATTAATGGAGCAAACCCCTGAGTTAATGACACAGCTTGCCGCTGATATGCGCACGGAACTAAGCCCGCTTATTGAACAGTTAAGTCAAGTGACTGATGATAAGTTAATGCAGTTATCTAAAGAGCGTGCTTCATTGGCGTTAATCATTACTCACGAGCGGGAAGCTCTCGTTCAAATGATTGCAGATGAGCGAGTTGCGGCGGTTCAAGATTTAGACGCATTAAGCCATAAAACCGTCGAATTAGTGTTTCAACAGATCACAGAAACCATTAAGAGTGTCATTGTGTATTTCATTTTGTTTTTAATTACAGTATTTTTCGCACCACTCGGTTTAGGTGTTTGGTTGGGTAAACGAATGGCGACCAATAAGAACAACTCGGTAGTTAACAATTAACAAGGTGAAATATTGTCTATTGCTAAAGTAAATACATCTGCAACTCATCGTCTAACTTTCAGTGAGCAGTTATCGATTCGAAGCGATTGTTTATTGTTACTTACCCCTTTGTGGCAAGTGCAGGCTTTTGAGTGTGCCGAGTTACCTTGGGAGACACAATTCCCAGCGCTGGCGAAAGCAGTTTGGCAAATTGATGACAGTGAAATTGATACAATAGACGCAGATCAAACTGCTTTAGTTGAGTGTTTATTGCCAAGCTTACAGCTTGATTTAGCCTCAAATAACTTGAGCATAGATGGCTTATTTGAACTACTCACCAGTAAGGTAAAAGCTCAGGTTGAAGTTAGCGTTAATCAAATGCAAAACAAGGTTGCTGAGCAGGGACTAACTGAAAGCGAGCTTAGTCATTTTAGCGCGCATATCAAAGGGCGCAAATGGCAACAAATTACTGCGTTTGCTCACTTTATTCCTGCGGATGATTTACCCATTCTTGAATGGTGTGCGGGGAAGGGGCATTTAGGGCGGTATTTAGCGAAGAAAAAAGCGACAAAGGTAACCAGCTTAGAATGGCAGCAAAGCTTATGTGAGCAAGGGCAAGCCTTTGCTGATAAATGGCATTTACCCCAAACGTTTACTTGCACTGATGTATTTGAAATAGCGAATAGCCCTTTAATTAATAAACAGCATGCGGTTGCGTTGCATGCCTGTGGTGATTTGCATGTAAGGCTGATTGATTTAGCTGTACAGGCGTCGACTCGCGCTATTTCATTCTCGCCTTGTTGTTATCATTTAATCCAAGCAAGTCACTATCAGGCACTATCTGATGTAGCTAAAGACTCGGGGTTAACGTTTTCACGTCATGACTTGCAGTTGCCTTTACAGCAAAGTGTTATTGCTAACCCAAAGCAGCAACTATTACGTCATCAAGAAATAAGCTGGCGCTTGGGGTTTGATTCTTTACAAAGAGACATCACTGGTAGCGGTCGATATTTACCCATTCCCAGCGTAAAACGCAGTCAATTATCCGCAAGCTTTGATGAGTTTTGTCGATGGGCAGCCAATCAAAAAGGCGTTGCACTTAACGGGTCAATTGATTTTGATGACTATCTTATCAAAGGTGAGCACAGACAGGCATTAACGCGTCGAATCGATCTCGTCGCGCACCTATTTCGTCTAATAATAGAGCAGTGGTTATTATTAGATAGAGTGTGCTTTTTAGAACAACATGGTTATCAGGTTGAGATGTTTGAATTCTGTGCAAACAGTATTACACCCAGAAATTGTTTAATTCAGGCTAAAAAGCAGCCATAGCAGACTTCTTTGTTCGAATGCTAGCTTAACCTACTGTTTATTATTGTAAAATTTTATGGTTTAGTATTAATTCTGATTTTTTTTGGCTGTTTTTTCTGTATTCATGTCTCATTGAAGTAGATTTAAATGGCCCGTAAAGTGGTTTTGTATTGAATATTTGGATTTTTCTTGTTCAAATGGCGGGTTAATAACAAATACCAATAAATTCGGTTGCTGATAGCGACCTTAAAGTGAGCGATTGATACGGTTTCATGAAATATTCCCGCGTTTTTATTAATAGTATGGCTTATGAACTTGCACCCCAAGTGGTGTCAAGTCTAGACCTAGAATCTCGCCTTGCGCCGCTTTATCAAAAGTTTCGTATCCCGATGGGGCAATTAGCCGCATTAACCGGTATTAAAGAACGCCGCTGGTGGCCGAAAGGTTATCGTTTATCTGATGGGGCACTTTGTGCTGCCAGAAAAGCGGTCGATGAGACAGGCATTAGTGTTAGCGACTTAGGTGCAGTGGTTTATACCGGCGTATGTCGTGATCAACATGAGCCAGCTACGGCTTGTCGAGTTGCAGCAGAGCTTGGCGTATCAAAAGATACAGCGATTTATGATATTAGTAATGCCTGCTTAGGTGTGCTGTCAGGTATCTTAGATATTGCAAACCGTATTGAGTTAGGCCAAATCAAAGCGGGTATGGTGGTATCGTGTGAATCTGCACGTGACATTGTTGAGGTGACGATTGATAACATGTTGTCAGACCCAACTATGCAAAACTTTGCCCAATCTCTTGCCACGCTAACAGGTGGTTCAGGTGCCATTGCCGTCATTTTAACCGATGGAAGCCTGCCGCTTAAAAACACCCGTCAGCATCAATTGTTAGGTGCAAGTCATTTATCGGCACCAGAGCATCACGAGCTATGTCAGTGGGGGCTACAGGAGACGAGCCAGAAGCTGTATCGTGAGTTTATGCGAACTGACGCTGTCACATTACTTAAAGAAGGTGTCGACTTAGCTAAACACACTTGGGAGCATTTCTTAACCCAACGTGATTGGTTAGTCGAACAAGTTGATAAAGTGATTTGTCACCAAGTCGGTGCTTCAAACCGCAAACAAGTTTTAAATGCGCTTAATATCCCGCATGAAAAAGAATTCCCTACTTATGAAACCTTAGGCAATATGGGCACCGTTTCGCTGCCTGTCACTGCTGCAATTGCCCATGATCAAGGTTTTTTAAAACTTGGCGATCAAGTGAGCTTCCTAGGAATAGGTAGCGGACTCAACTGTATGATGCTTGGCATCAAGTGGTAGTTCGTTAGCTGTGTATTTAGGATTAATAAAAAAAGATTAGGAAGCATCATGTTAGAGAATTTATTACCTTTTGATAGCCATTTCTTAGACCGTAATGGCAATAAATTGCATTATGTCAACGAAGGTCAAGGTGAGCCTGTTGTTATGGTTCATGGTAATCCAAGCTGGAGCTATTATTACCGTAATTTGGTGGGTGCATTAAGCCCAACTCATCAGTGTATCGTGCCTGATCATATCGGTTGTGGTTTGTCTGATAAACCTGACGATCCAGATTATGACTACACGCTTAAAAATCGTATTGATGATTTGGAAGCTTTACTTGATCATCTAGACGTAAAAGACAACATTACCTTGGTTGTTCATGATTGGGGCGGAATGATTGGTATGGGCTATGCTGCTCGTTACCCTGACAGAATTAAGCGTTTAGTATTTTTAAATACAGCGGCTTTCCATTTGCCAGAATCAAAGCCGTTTCCTTGGGCACTTTGGGTATGTCGTGAAACTATTCTCGGTACTTTTTTAGTTCGTGGCTTTAACGCATTTTCTTCAATTGCATCATACGTAGGCGTTAAACGTAACCCAATGCCAAAAGAAGTAAGAGAAGCCTACGTTGCTCCGTTTAATAACTGGAAAAATCGTATTTCGACTTTACGATTTGTGCAAGATATTCCATTAAAACCAGAAGACAGAAACTATGATTTGGTTTCTAGTATTGCTGATAGCTTACCGCAGTTCTCGAATGTACCGACTTTGATTTGTTGGGGTTTACAGGACTTTGTATTCGACAAGCATTTTCTTGATAAATGGCGTCAACATATGCCTCATGCCCAAGTACGTGAGTTTGATGATTGTGGCCATTACATTTTAGAAGATGCCAGTGAAGATGTGATTGGCTTAATCCAACATTTTATGGCCGAGCAACCTCAATCTTAATCCATAAAATATTGAACGTTGTAGTATCTAAGGGCATTTTAACAATGCCCTTTTTTATTAAAATGAATGCTCTATAGGTTTAAGAGATAACTAATACATTAATGAGATACTTCAGTGGTTACAGGTATCCCCAATAAGATGACATCAACATTATGACTTTACCTTCGGCCAATATTTGTCAGCACCTTCAGCATGCAGCTGTTCACTCTCCAACAGAGCTTGCCGTTGCCGTGCAAACGGCATCATCGACACTGTCATATCAAGAAATCGATTTTAACCAGCTAAATGCGCAATCCGATGAAATGGCTTATCGCTTAAATGCCGATGGTATTAGAGCAGGAATGAAAGCGGTATTAATGGTGACGCCGAGTATTGATTTTTTTGTACTGACGTTTGCCTTATTCAAAGCAGGAATTATTCCCATTCTGGTTGACCCTGGAATGGGCGTAAAAAACCTAAAACAATGTTTTGAAGAGTCGCAACCTGATGCTTTTATCGGTATTACGAAGGCAAATATTGCAAGGCGCATTCTTGGATGGGGTAAAGGCTCGGTTAAGCAATGCCTCAATGTGGGAGGCAGTCGAGTCGCATGCTTTTTGGCAGGGGCAAAGGCGATAGATGACTTACCCCAAAATACGGCCTCTGCACCTTATCCCATTGCTGCATTGGCAAAAGATGCCATGGCGGCGATATTGTTTACCAGTGGTAGCACTGGCACCCCAAAGGGGGTGGTTTATAGTCACGAGTTGTTTGAGGCTCAAATTCAAGCATTGAAACATGATTATGGCATTAAGCCTGGTGAGCGAGACCTAGCGACATTTCCGTTATTTTCATTATTTGGTCCAGCGCTTGGAATGGCATCGATTGTGCCAGCTATGGATGCCAGTAAACCGATTACCGCCACCCCTGAATACTTGTTTGCGGCAATTGAAAAGTATCAATGTTCAAATATGTTTGTTAACCCAGCTTTGCTGGAGCGATTAGGTGAAGCAGGTGAGAGTAAACAGCATAAATTACCTAGCGTTAAACGCGTAATTTCAGCTGGCGCCCCAGCAACCATAGCTTCGATAAAGCGCTTCAGTCACATGCTGAGTAGCGGTGTTGAAGTGTTAAACTCTTATGGTGCTACCGAGTCGTTACCCATTAGTATGATGCCGAGTTCGGCCTTATTTGAGACCACAGAGGCAACTGATAACGGCTTAGGAATTTGTGTGGGTCATCCGATTAAAGGTGTTGATATTGCGATTATTGATATCACAGAAAACCCGCTTAAACAGTGGGATGATGACTTGATGCTCGATAGCGGTAGCATTGGTGAAATTGTGGTAAAAGGTCCCATGGTGAGCCGCAGTTATTATCATCGTGAAAGTGCAACTGCAATCGCTAAAATCTCAGATGGTGAGCATATTCGTCATAGAATGGGCGATGTTGGCTATCTTGATGAAGAAGGGCAGTTATGGATGTGTGGCCGCAAGGCGCATCGTGTTGACCAAACTGGTACAGATAAAAAACGTTATTTTTCTATTCCCTGTGAAAGAGTATTCAATACCCATCCGCAGGTTAAACGTTCTGCACTTGTTCCTATCAGCATAAACGGTGAAACTTTGCCTTTGTTGTGTATTGAACTAGATAAAGGCCTCGCCTGTTCAGATAGTAAAATGCTCTATAGTGACCTGCTAGCAATCGCAGAAAAGCATTCTCATACCGTGGGGATCAGTCGATTCCTTATTCATCCAGATTTTCCTGTTGATGTCCGCCATAATGCAAAAATATTTCGCGAAAAGCTGGCAGTTTGGGCACAAGCACAATGGAAGGAAGCGTAAGTGACTCAAATTGAAAATAAGCCCTTAACTCATTTGGAAGCGAACTCAATGACCTCAGTAAATAGCGCTCAGCTTCAATTAACTGATTTACTGCCTCAAGAACAAACGGCATTAGCAGCACTTAAACAAACGGCAAACAAGGCATTTGTTACCGGAGCGGGCGGCTTTCTAGGTAAGAGTATTTGTAAACGTCTGCGCGCCGCGCAAATTGAGGTCGTAGGATTTGCCCGTGGTGATTACCCTGAACTCACTGCAATGGGTGTTGAGATGTTTAAAGGTGATCTTGCTGATTATGATGGGGTGGTTAACGCTATGGAAGGCTGCGATCTCGTGTTTCACGTTGCTTCAAAAGCCGGTGTTTGGGGAACTAGAGATAGTTATTTTGAACCTAACGTTAATGGCACCGCCAATATCATTAGAGCGAGTAAAGCCCATCAAATCGACCGTATTGTGTATACCAGTACCCCTAGTGTGACTTTTGCTGGTGAAGATGAAGCAGGAATTGATGAATCAGCGCCATATGCGGCTAAATTTTTAAATTATTATGGCCATTCAAAAGCGCTAGCAGAAAAGATGATTCTTGATGCAGATAGCAAAGAACTCAAAACCACAGCATTACGACCTCATTTAATCTGGGGGCCTGAGGATCCGCACTTGGTTCCAAGGGTGATTGAGCGTGCTAAAAAAGGCAAATTAAAACTAGTAGGCAAGCAAGATAAGTTAGTTGATACGATCTTTGTCGATAATGCTGCATTTGCACATATTCTTGCCGCTGTAGAGTTAAGTCATCAAGCAAACTGTGCTGGTAAAGCCTACTTCTTGAGTAATGATGAACCAATAACAATGGCTAATATGCTTAATAAAATTTTAGCTTGTGTTGATATCCCCCCCGTTGAAAAACGAGTACCTGCAGGGGTTGCCTATGCAGCAGGAGTGGTATTAGAAGGTTTATATGGCCTTTTAAAGAAACAGCAAGAACCGATAATGACACGATTTGTAGCAAGGCAATTATCAACCAGTCATTACTTTGATATTAGCGCAGCAAAAAACGATTTTGGGTATCAAGCGCTAATCAGTATTGATGAAGGCATGATAAGACTAAAGCAGTCGCTTTAGTCTTATGTTAATTGTCACTAAATAAAATCAATAAGTTGAGCCAATGAACCACATTGTGCTAAGCGATTGGTTTGATAAAACGACAAGGGTTGCCGGCATACACACCATTGCCGGCGATATCTTTAGTCACGACACTTCCTGCACCAATCACAGTGTTATCGTGAATGGTAATGCCTGGCAATACAGAAACATTTCCACCTAACCAAACATCATTTCCTATCGTAATCGGCTTTCCGAATTCAGTATTGCGGCGTGCAATAGGATCAATCGGGTGTGTGGCCGTTGATAACATAACGTTAGGGCCAAACATAACATTGCTTCCTATTTTGACTTCACAGACGTCTAAAATAACCAAATTATGATTGGCATAAAAATTATCGCCGATGGTGATATTAGTGCCATAGTCACAGAAGAAGTTTGCTTCGATATGACAGTGTCCAGTGATATTAAGTAATGTTTTTAGCATCGCTTGGCGTTTATCGTTATCCAATGGACTAAGTTGATTAAACTGATGACACATTAATTTTGCCTGATTTCTTGCAGCTAGAAGCACTTCATCCCACGCATCATATGCCAGGCCAGCTAACATTTTTTGTTTCTCAGTCTGTTTTTGCATCACGATAACCTTAAGTGCGTGAATAATTTTTCTTTAGTATGACTTAAGTTTGCAAACCAAACATAGACTTATGTCTGCTATACGCCGAGTGTAACTTGATTATCATAACGGTATTACTTTAACGCATTGTTATAGAGGGACTTATCGTACCTAAATTAAATGCAATTGGATGGATACTGGCAGATGAACATTAAATTCACTGAGTTATATCGTCAAATAGGGCGTCTAACCAAGGCTAAAAACTTTAAGGTTTTGGGGCTGTTTTGCATCATGCTAACAAGTATGCCTTTAGCAATAGGCCAAAATCAGCCTAAGCAAGAATCCCTTCATAATCCTTTGATTGGTAGCTGGGCGCTGTTTGATGGCAAGTACCTCAATGAGAATAAACAATGGGTTGATTATAAGACACTTAATTTATCTGCTATTAAACTTGTGTCGGCAACGCACTTTAGCTTCACGACAATGAAAAAAGAGGGCGGGAAAAAGACATTTTGGGCAAGTGCTAGTGGTCATTACGAATTAATTAATAATCAATATACCGAGTTTCCGACGTTGAGCTCATTTGGGGTGAAGCCAGGAGAGTCCTATCGCTTTTTATTTATGTTAAAAGAAAATGAGTGGCATACACAAAGATACGATGGTGAAGATCTCGTTGAAGAGGAGGTGTGGAAAAGGCTTGATTAAAGGGCTTGCGGATTTTCGTAATCTTGGCTTTACAAGTTTGAAGGTATCAAAAAGTCGTTTTAGCATTGGCTAATTTATCAGCACATGTATCTTGAGTTTGACTTACCCACACCAATCACAATTCTAATGAATGGGTAAGAAGGGAGAAAAAGATGCATAAACCATGGAATTTAGCCACATTAGCCATCCACGCAGGGCACGAGAAAGATGCGCTTGGGGCGTTGGTATCGCCACTATATCAAAGTGCGACATTCGTTTTTGATAATGCAGAGCAAGGAGGAGCCCGCTTTGCGGGTGATGAAGCTGGATACATTTATACTCGTTTAGGTAACCCGACAACCAATGAGTTAGAGCGTAAAATGGCTTTGTTAGAGGGGGCTGAACAAGCAGCTGCCTGTGCGTCTGGGATGGCTGCAGTATCGGCATCGCTTATGACTCATTTGGAATCAGGTGATCATCTCATTGCCTCAAACGCGATTTACGGCTGTACTTTCGCTTTACTAAGTAGTCAGTTAACCCGTTTTGGGGTTGAAACAACCTTCGTCGATTTTAGTGATCTTTTAGCCATAGAAGCGGCCATTCAACCGAATACCAAATTATTATTTTGTGAAACCCCAGTGAACCCTCACTTACAAGTGTTCGATTTGAGCGCCATCGTCGATATCGCCAAAACCAATAACCTGATTACGATTGTCGATAACACCTTTATGACGCCATTGTTACAGCAGCCTATTAACATGGGAGTCGACATGGTTATCCACAGTGCCACAAAATATTTAAATGGTCACGGTGATGTTATTGCCGGAATAGTGTGCGGTTCTGAAGCGCATATCCACAAATTGAAGTATGAGATTTTAAAAGATTTTGGTGGCGTACTTTCGCCACATGATGCTTGGTTGATTTTGCGTGGAATAAAAACCTTAGATGTGCGATTACAAAGACATTGTGATAATGCAGAGATATTAGCTGAATACCTTAATCAGCATCAAGCTATAGCAAAGGTGTTCTATCCAGGGCTTAAGTCTCATCAAGGTCATGGATTTCTTGGCTCACAAATGAAACGTGCGGGCGGGGTGATTGCATTTGAAATAAAAGGAGACATCAAACAGGCAATCAAATTTGTCGATAGTTTGTCACTATTTACTATTGCTGTCAGTTTAGGAGATGCGGAGTCGTTAATTCAGCACCCAGCTTCTATGACTCATTCGCCATATACCCCAGAAGCCAGAGCTGCTGCTGGCATTACCGATAATCTATTGCGTATCTCTGTCGGATTGGAAAACGTAGAAGACTTGATAGAAGATATTTCACGAGCATTGAATATGTGCGCAATCGATAGCAAAGCGTAGAGATAGATACATAAACTGGGTAGATATCAAAAATTAAATTCTTTAATTGTAATAACAAACTAAGAAATAAACAGAAGTATAACAAGGGGAAATAACTAAATAAGATAGGTATTGATAAAATTGGTTGCGGGAGCTGGATTTGAACCAACGACCTTCGGGTTATGAGCCCGACGAGCTACCAAACTGCTCCATCCCGCGTCCGATTTTTATCTTTTGTTATTAAGTGGTTGCGGGAGCTGGATTTGAACCAACGACCTTCGGGTTATGAGCCCGACGAGCTACCAAACTGCTCCATCCCGCGTCCGTACTTAATAATGATAGTGGTTATATTGGTTGCGGGAGCTGGATTTGAACCAACGACCTTCGGGTTATGAGCCCGACGAGCTACCAAACTGCTCCATCCCGCGTCCGAATATAAACTATCTTGCTTAAACAGTGCGATATAGCTTAGCTATAATACCTTGTTGCCATCATTATATTGGTAATCAATTGATACCATTACAAAATTGGTTGCGGGAGCTGGATTTGAACCAACGACCTTCGGGTTATGAGCCCGACGAGCTACCAAACTGCTCCATCCCGCGTCCGTTTAAGCGGGGCGAACTATAACGACCTAAGCTGTACTTGGCAAGTCATAATGACAATTTTATGATCGTTTGCTGGGTTAATGAGCATAAATCGATATTTTAGTCACATTCAGTCGTTTTAATCGCCAAATCCGCTATCTCTATTCTGAGTCGCTTGCCTATTGACCGAGCGATACTTGGGCTAAGGGAACGACTTATTAGTGAGAATGACCCATTTGGTGAGGCAATTTGAATTAAATTGTCTTAAAAAGAGGAGTATTTATCCAATTCAACCACATTTTCTCACTTGAACTCTTGATTAGGTATATAATGCCGACTTAATTATATCTGTGAGATGATGACTGCCAATTCCATGTTAAATTTTTTTGCTGCAGCCCCTAAGGGTTTTGAATATAGCTTAGCCAATGAGCTTAAAGAGTTTGGTGCTACTGATGTTAAGGAAAGCGTTGCGGGCGTATATTTTTCTGCTCCACTTGAGCTTGCCTATAGAATTACATTGTGGACAAGACTAGCGAGTCGCATTGTCGTGGTTATCTATAAAGGGGCTTGTGAGTCAGCCGAGCAACTTTATAACGCAGCTTACTGTATTGATTGGCCGTCGCATTTTTCTAATAAGAGTACATTCAGTATCGACTTCCATGGTACGGGTGGCTTTATCAATAATACGCAATTCGGTGCATTAAAAATTAAAGATGCAGTCGTAGACCGTTTTCGTGATGATGGCGAGCGCCGTCCTGACGTTGAACGGTTAAATGCTGAATTTAGAATTGACGCTCACTTTAGAAATAATCAATTAACAGTATCGATTAACTTTTCTGGACCTTCATTGCATCAACGTGGGTATCGTGCCACAACAGGTGAAGCACCACTAAAAGAAAATCTAGCAGCGAATATGTTGGCCCGTAGTGGCTGGCAAGCCAACCCAACGGATTTGCTCGACCCATTTTGTGGTAGTGGAACAGTCGTCATTGAAGCGGCATTAATGGCGTCAGATATCGCCCCTGGTTTGCAACGTGCACGTTTTGGGTTTGAGCATTGGCAACGTCATGATGACGCAGTTTGGCAAGCCGTACTACAGGAAGCTAAAGCACGTGCTTCTTTGGGCAAGACCCGCTGCCAAGTGAAGTTTTTTGCATCTGATATCGATTCTCGCTTAGTGGCATTAGCTAAGAAAAATGCTGAAAATGCCGGTGTCGCTGATTTGATCGAGTTTTCCGTTTCAGATGCGCTGAATGTCACCCCACCAGTTACTGAAGGTTTTTTAATTTCTAATCCGCCTTACGGGGAACGATTAGGTAGCATCACTGAGTTATTACAACTTTATTACCAACTTGGTGATAAGTTCAAAAAAGACTTTGGCGGATGGAAAATCGCCATGCTATGTAGCGACATCGAATTATTGTCAGCCTTGAAGCTTAAAGCTGATAAACAAATGAAGATGTTTAATGGTGCATTAGAGTGTGGCTTTAACTTGTACACTTTACATGCTAAAAGCACCCGTCGTGAAGCGCCTGTATTGCCAGAAGGCGTCGATATTGCTGATATTTCGCCAGCATTTGCTAATCGTATTAAAAAGAATATGAAGCAACTGACTAAATGGGCGAAAAAAGAGGGTATCGATAGTTACCGTATTTATGATGCCGATTTACCTGAATATAACGTTGCTATTGATAAATATGTCGATCACGTTGTGATTCAGGAGTATTCAGCGCCAGCAAGTATTCCTGAGGCTGTTACCAAACGTCGTCTTACTGATGTATTGCTTTCGCTTCCTGCTGCGTTAGGTATTGACCCTGATTTAGTTACCCTTAAAACCCGTGAACGTCAAAAAGGCACTAATCAATACCAAAAACTTGATGAGCAAAAGCTTGAGATTATTACCCAAGAATATAATGCACGCTTTAAATTAAACCTGACTGGCTATTTAGACACTGGCCTATTTTTAGACCATCGTTTAACGCGTAAATTGGTCGGCGAGAAATCTGCTGGCAAGCGTGTATTGAATTTGTTTTCTTATACGGGATCGGCGTCAGTCCATGCTGCACTTGGCGGTGCTAAGTCGGTAACGACTGTCGATATGTCTAATACCTATCTTGCTTGGGCAAAAGAGAATTTTGAGCTTAATAATCTCAATGTTAGACAATACCAATTTGAACAAGCTAACTGCATTCAATGGATTAAAGATTGCGACCAGCAATTTGATTTGATTTTCATCGACCCACCGACTTTTTCCAACTCTAAAAGAATGGAAGACAGTTGGGATGTTCAGCGTGACCACGCCGCTTTATTGGTTGATTTAATTAAGTTACTTAGCCCAGATGGTGAGATCATCTTCTCTAATAACAAGCGTAAGTTTAAGATGGACATCGATTTATTAAGCCAGTACAAAATGGATATTAAAAATATCGATAGCCAAACCTTGCCAATGGATTATAAGCGCAACCCGCATATCCATAACACGTGGTTAATTACGCATGCAAAATCTCCTTACGCTAAATAAATAGACGCAAAGAGGTATCGTTTGCAAAGCAAAACAACAGAAAGTCATTTGATTTTATATCACACAGATGGTTGTCATCTGTGTGAAATTGCTCAGGCCCTGGTTGAGCAATTAGGTATTCATTATCAACATATTGATATCTGCGATGATGAAAATCTCGCTGCACGCTATGGCGTGTCAATTCCAGTGGTATCTGTGGGTGATAAAGAGCTGTTTTGGCCATTTGATGAGTCACAGCTAACTGATTTTATTAGGAGCGTCGTTTGAGTTTAGTTCGTATTAATAATGGTTCTTTAGCGTATGGTTACACACCATTATTGAAAAACGCAGACTTTACCATTTTACCGGGTGAGCGTGTTTGTATTGTAGGCCGAAATGGTGCAGGTAAGTCGAGTTTAATGAAAGTATTGTCTGGTGACGTATTACTCGATGATGGTGAATTCAATATTGCCTCTGATGTCAATGTCAGCCGCTTACAGCAAGACCCGCCTAAAGCAGAAACAGGTACAGTATATAAGTATATTTCAGCTGGGCTTAAAGAGATTGGTGAACAATTAGATAGATACCACCAATTGTCACATGATGTGGCAACCGCCGATCCTGATGCGATGGAAAAAATGCTTAATCAAATGACTCGTTTACAAGAGTCACTTGATCATAACAATGGCTGGCACTTAGATTCTCGTATTAAACAGAATTGTGAACTGCTAGGGCTTGACCCTGATAAGCCACTTAATGAGTTATCTGGTGGCTGGCAACGTAAGGTCGCATTAGCTCGTGCTTTAGTAAGCGAGCCAGATTTATTGCTCCTTGATGAACCAACTAACCACCTTGATATTGACACCATTGAATGGCTTGAGCAGTTTTTATTAAGTTTTAAAGGCGCCATTGTATTTGTGAGCCATGACCGTGGATTTATTCACCGCATGGCAACACGGATTGTCGACCTTGACCGAGGGGTTGTCACATCTTGGCCTGGTAACTACAAAATGTACCTTGAAGGTAAGCAAGAGTGGTTACGTGTTGAAGCTGAACAAAATGCTCATTTTGATAAGAAACTAGCAGAAGAAGAAGCGTGGATTAGACAGGGCGTTAAGGCTCGTCGTACCCGTAATGAAGGCCGAGTAAGAGCGTTGAAAGCCTTACGAGTTGAGCGAAGTGAACGCTTAAATCGTCAAGGAAACGCTAAGATGAATGTCAGTGACTCAGAGCGTTCAGGTAAGTTAGTCTTCGACATTAAAAATGTAAATTACAACCTACCTGAAAAAGACTTAGTTAAAAACTTCAGTTCAACCGTGATGCGCGGCGATAGAATTGCACTGATTGGTCCTAATGGCTGTGGTAAATCAACCTTGATTAAGTTATTGATTGAGCAGTTAACGCCACAATCTGGTGAAGTTAAAGTCGGCACTAAACTTGAGGTTGCTTACTTTGACCAGTATCGTGAAGCGCTAGATCCTGAAAAAACAGTGGAAGAAAATGTTGGCGACGGTAAAAGTACTGTCACCATTAATGGCCAAGACCGCCATATTTTGAGCTATTTACAAGACTTCTTGTTTTCACCTGCCAGAGCAAGGACGCCAGTAAAAGCCTTATCTGGTGGTGAGAAAAACCGGTTATTGTTAGCGCGCTTACTGTTACGACCTGCAAACTTAATTATTCTTGATGAACCAACCAATGACCTTGATGTTGAGACACTAGAATTGTTAGAGTCTTTGCTAACGGATTTTGAAGGTACCTTACTGATTGTAAGTCATGACCGTGAATTTATTGATAATACGGTCACCAGTAGTTGGTGGTTTGCCGGTAATGGTGCATGGCACGAATATGTTGGCGGCTATAATGATGCAGTTTCTCAAGGCGCTAAATTTTATTCTGAGGAACCTGAAGCAACATCTGTTGTCATACCATCAGCACCTGCAGAAACTAAGCAAGAAAAACCGAAGAAAGTGGCTGCTGCAGCACCGAAAAAATTATCGTTCAAGCTTCAACGGGAGTTAGATCAATTACCCGCCAAAATGGAGAAGCTTGAGCAAGAAGTAGAAGAGTTACAAAATACTGTGGCTTCGGCTGATTTTTATAGCCAACCACAAGATAAAGTCAACACAGTGTTACAAGCGTTGGCAACAAAAGAACAGGAATTGGACACTTGCTTTGAACGTTGGGAAGAACTCGAGTCATTGAAGTAAGCGCATAATAACAATAGGAATTAAAATGAAGTCGAAGTTTGATAAGGCATTATCAGTCGTTGCCTTGAGTGTGCTAGGCGCTATAGGAAGTGTTCAAGCAGCACCCGTATACGAAATCGTTAATATTGAAGATTTTGATCTCAAAGGAAATGTTGACGGAACCAGCCGTGGTTATGCATTAGCTGTTAATGCAAATAATGAATTAGTTGGCGTATCAAAAGGTAAAAAGAAATTATCTGTTGATGACGAAGACGAAGATGATGTTATTGACGTTGAAGATGGTATTGCGCCTGAAGAAGCGATTGTCTATTCGGTATTTTTACCGATTGTGGCGAATAACTTCACTTTCACTGCGGAAGAAAATGACCCTGAGTCTCCATGGAATCCAAACTTTTACAGCATTAATGGTACAACACCACCAACAGAAGTTGATGATGAAGGCGAGTTAGTGGTTAACTCAGTTGATACTTATTTTTATGGTATGAACGATTCAGAAGTGAAAGTGGGTTCATACACAGCGCCTGAAAAAACCATTGATTACGAAGGCACTGACGAAGATCAAGAGTTTTGGTATTACCGAGATTTTGAACTGCGTGGCGTGGCTGTGACCGCAGACGGTACTGAGATTGAACTTGTCCCTTCATACGAAACTTATGTTCGTGAAGAAGATGACTTTGTTGTTGAGCTAGGTGGTTGGTCAGCAGCAGCTGCCGTTAACAATAATAACCTAGTCGCAGGTTATGCAAGTACTGATATCATTGAGTACAGTGCAGGTCGTATCGATGATTGTATCGACGCAAGCCAAAACGAAGATGCTGAGTTTCCAGTTCCAGTAGAAATCTGTGTTCAGGCAGATCAATACCCATCAAACGGTACACGTAATATTTCTTACCAAACACGTGCACATGTATGGCAAATTGAAGCTGATAATACAATTCCTGAAGATAACATTGTTGAATTGCCATTAGGTTTAACACCTGATGAAGATTCAACCTTGAATTATATTGCTCAAGGCTTGGGTATTAATGATGACGGTGTTGTTGTAGGTCGTTCGCATACCTATCGTGATGGTAAAAAAGACGATTTATACCAAGATGCTGCCTACTGGCAAAAAGATAGCAATGGTGACTACCAATATAACTGGATTGATCCAGATATTTTCAGCGATACCGTTTATAGCTCAATAGCTTATGATATTAATGATAATGGTATTGTTGTGGGTAGCTTTCAAAAGTATATCAGTGGTTATTTAAGAGAGAAATTTTTCTACTACGACATCAATGATCCTGCTGCTGAAATTGTAGTACCTGATGATTTCCAAGATGGATTGTCAGACTTAACCAGTAAGCCGAAAGCAATTAATAATGCTGGGCAAGTGGTGGGTAACATTGAAGTGACTTACGATAAAGATAAGCCACGTCCGAAAGCTGCCTTCTTGTTTAACATGAATGATAATGAATTTATCAATATCAATGACAATTTGACCTGTGAGTCAAAAGGTTATGAACAAGATGAAGACGGTAACTGGTCACGTCACCCAATTGAAGTGATTGATGGTGACGGCTCTATTCTTACCTATGGTTCTGAGTTTTATGTGGTAGAAGCAAACAGTATCAATGAAGAAGGTACGATTGTTGGTACTGCTTTTGTTCGTAAACCAGTTTACCAATATGATACTGATGGTAATTTGATTTTGGGTGAGAACGGTACACCATTATTTGAGATTGATGGTAATGGCGATCCTGTTACTTCATTCTTAACTCGTATGGTCGTACTTAAGCCAGCAGCAGGAAATCAAGAAGCCTGTACTGAGTCTGACTTAGTTGAAGACGAGCCATATGAGCGTAAAGGTGCTTCATCTTGGGCTTGGTTGTTCAGTTTACCTTTGCTTTGGTTACGTCGTCGAAAAGCAAACTAGCTTGAGCATTTTTTGAACAAAAAGTCGAGGTTTTTTCCTCGATTTTTTTTTCTGTTTTTTCTCAATACGTTAATTAAAATCCCATAAATTTGTCATAAATCGACATTGATCTTGTCTAAAAAAGCGCCTATTCCTAATGATGAAGCTTTGGTATTTATCGACCCAAAAGCTTAATTAACAAAACGAGGATGTGTTAATGAAAAGACAAAAAAGAGATCGACTAGATAGAGCTTTTTCTAAAGGATTCCAAGCAGGCATTGCTGGACGTTCGAAAGAAATTTGTCCTTATGGCACTTTAGATTCTAAATCACAATGGCTAGGCGGGTGGCGTGAAGGTGTTGACGGCAGGTTAAGTGGATTGTTTAACAAATAGTAAGGAAACACATATTAAAAAAGCCCTCAAACGATGTTGAGGGCTTTAAAGTAGTATCAACCTATATCTTTATCATATTTGCTCTGAGTAAGCAGTATTGGCAGCTAAAGTGTCTTTAAACTGATTAGATACTTTTATTCACGGACAATTAAAAGTTTGCTTAAAAAGTCGATGTATCTTTGAAAATACCGACTTTTAGATCTGTAGCGGAATAAATCTCGCGGCCATCAACTTCCATTGTTGCATCAGCAATTCCCATAACCAACTTACGATGTATTTTACGCTTTAAAGTTAACTTGTAAGTGACTTTTTTGGCATCTGGTAATACTTGACCAGTAAACTTAACTTCACCAACACCCAGTGCACGGCCTTTACCTTCAGCGCCTTCCCAGCCGAGATAAAAACCAACTAATTGCCACATGGCATCTAAACCTAAGCAACCAGGCATAACGGGATCACCATTGAAGTGGCAATCAAAAAACCATAACTCAGGTGTTATATCGAGTTCAGCGACGATTTCGCCTTTGCCAAATTCACCGCCATCTTCATTAATTTTGGTAATTCTGTCGATCATCAGCATATTATCAACAGGTAAGCGAGGTGAGTTAGGCGCAAAAAGGGTACCGTTACCGCAAGCGATTAGCTCTTCTTTTGTGAAACTATTAGCTTTTACCATTTAAAAATTACCACTTATTCGAGAATAGGCAGACAAGATAGCGAACACGTGTAAGCTAAACAACTCCGATCACTAGATTATCCGTAATTTAATTAAAATTCGTTGTAAAAATGACGGTTCAATCTCTTCTTCATCTTGCCCAGCCATTTTTTCTAAGCGCTGCTGAACTAAACCATAAAGAGATTTTTCAGGAAAATCATTGTCTTCATTTCTCTGGCCTGCTTCAATGTCCATTAACAAACTGATGGCCTGATCCATATGCTCAATGGCATGAATGTGGAATTTACCATTTGCAACCGCTTCAATAATTTCAGGAGACAGGTTCAGTTGTAACACGTTTGCTTTTGGAATAATGACGCTTTGTTCGCCGGTTAATCCACGTTGTAAACATAAGCGATAGAAACCTTCAATCTTTTCGTTCACCCCACCAATTGCTTGGACATTACCAAATTGATCAAGTGCGCCAGTGACTGCAATCGATTGATTAATAGGTTGCTCCGCAATTGCTGACATTAGACAGCAATATTCTGCTAGTGAGGCGCTATCACCATCAATTTCTTGATAGGATTGTTCAAATACAATATTGGCATTCAAATGTAATGGCGCATCGCGGCCGAATATACGATACAAAGAGGCTGAAAGGATCATCATGCCTTTAGTATGAATGTTACCGCCTAATTCAGATTTTCTTTCAATATCGATAACTTCGCCGTCACCATAATGAACTGTTGTGGTAATTCTGGCTGGCTCACCGTAGCTTGCATCGTCGGTATCGACCACAGTTAATCCGTTTATTTGGCCTATCATCTCACCTGATGTTTGCAAATTAATGAAATTATCTGCAAAGTTTTGAGCGGCATAAAGCTCAGAGGTTTCGTGGCGACGTTTAGCTTGTTTTAAGGCTTTGGTAACTGACGTGCCGCTGACCGTTTTTGATGTTGTATAACTCGCTGCCTGAAGCATTAATTGTGATAATAAAATGCTTGATAGGCTTAAGCGTTGTTGGTGTTCAGTGAGCTTTGCACTATGCCAAAATAACGTCATTAGGGCTGAAGTTTCTAATGTAACGTCGACTTGCTTTGCGAGGCTATGTAACCACTGTAAATATTGGGCTTCAGAGTATTGGGTTAGATCTAATTCTGAATTGAGTTCAGCCAGTAAAGGGAAGTACTTTAAAAATACCGGATCTTCAGAACGCAAATGACTGAATAAGTTAGCATTACCCACTAAAATGATTTTACAATTAAGTGGAATAGGGGCAAGTTCACTGTTAATTTTGTAGCAATTATCTTGGAGAATTTGCATCACAAATTCCCAAAGCCCTTCGCGCTTCCATAATGACACTACGTCGATGAATACATAATGGTGACTGGCTAATATTCCTGCCTTATATTGGCTAGACTTGTCAGTTTTAACCATTCTTCCGATTAGTTCAGCGCGGCGAATAGAGCCACTGAGGTAATGATATGACTTATTTTGGTTTGCAATAATACCAACTGATGCTGCAGGCAATGCTGTTTGCCATCGAAAACTAAAATCCAAATCCTCAGTGGGCGTTTTGCTGGCCACTAAATAGGAGTCAGATGGCGTATCAGCTTGCTCGACAATCGCTTTTATTAATAATTGACGATCGATACCCGCATAATCAGCCAAGAATAGATGTTGATTCTCAAGCTTAGTCATTAGCTGAAAAGCTTCGACAGCTCGCTCTTGACCTAATAGCAAATGGCTTAAGTAAACGGTACTCGGTAAAGACTGAGGTAAAGTGAATTGAGGTGCAAGTTGCGACGTCGGGATCAAAGTTGTGGTCATAGCTACAAGTATTAGAAATAATTAATTGCGATTTTAGCACACTATGTCGTCATATCATCGTCATATGGCTGAAATGATTCGTATAACAATCGCTACCGATTTTAAATAAGCCTATTCATTGGCGTTGTTAACTGCGAAATGTGGGGTTGTTTTGGTTAATTATTATCTAAAAAGACGATTTGATGACCATTTGAATAATTTTTCAAAATTTACGGTTTACAATGACCGCTGATACTTATATTATTCACGGCGTTCGGAGAGATGGCAGAGTGGTCGAATGCACCGGTCTTGAAAACCGGCATGGGTTTGTAGCCCATCTAGGGTTCAAATCCCTATCTCTCCGCCATATTTAGAAAAGCCCGTTACTGCAAAGTAACGGGCTTTTTGCTTTCTGTATTTTGAAATATTGGCAATGGGTTTGTAGCGTAATCAATGAAGGGTGCAAATCCCTACCTCTTAACCATATTTATCGAAAGAGCCCGCTAGCAATAGCGGGCTTTTTTGTGTCTGGATTTAAACTTTTAATGAAATGGTTTGTAGCGCAATCAATGTAGGGTTCAAATCCCTATCTCTCTGCCATATTTATCGAAAGAGCCCGCTAGCAATAGCGGGCTTTTTACTTTCAAAATTTGGAATTAACGGGCTTTGCGTTTTTTATAAATGGCCACATATGTGTTGGATTTTGTATCTTGATTGATTAGGGTAACTATTCAAACCGTTAAAGAACTATCTAACTTATCTAGGAGCAAGTTTGTCAGTTATAAGTCAGCAATCAGCAGAGCATTATATATGGGGAAATAATTGTGATGGTTGGCATCTGGTGAAATCAAAGCAATTAAGTGTTATCCAAGAGCGTGTGCCACCAGGTAGCTTTGAATCTCGGCACTTTCACCAAAAATCAGAGCAGTTTTTTTTCGTTTTATCGGGTATAGCAACGATAGAAGTGGAAGGTGAAGTATTGACTGTTAATCCGTTGCAAGGGGTTCATGTCGGTGCTGGTAAAGCCCACCAATTAAGTAATCAACATAATAGTGAGTTGGTATTCACGGTGACCTCTACGCCACCAAGTCATGGGGATAAGATAGAACAAGGTTAACTGGATAAAACTATTTGTAGAATGAGTCGCTTGTTATTAATTATTATTAACTTTATTTAATTATATGATTTTTATAGTTTATTTCTTCTTTTTCTGAGGGGGAGTCTTATTACTCTAAAAATTGAGTGTTAACTTGTAAGTGATTGCCTATAATCGCTCTACATCATTAAGGAATAGTATCGTGATAACCCGTGGCTTAGCATTTATAGTGTTATTTTTATCGTTGAGTTTATTCTCCACGATGATTGCTGCCGAGGGAAACCCAGCTTCACACGTTTCTGGGCCTTCAATAAGTTATCAAGTTAGCCATATTAATCCCATTGTGAATGATGTCGCTTTACCCACAGAGCTTGAAACCAGCTTTAATCAAACTCACATTGAGCCTGTAAAAGATTTGCCACTTATCAGTGACATTGAGCGCTTTGATTTTCTCAATGATTTTCGCCGAGTCGTGAGTCATGATAACCGCGCAGGTATCGGCGAAAAACCCAATTACTCCCTTCTCATCGCTTTTTTTGAACCGATGATTTTTAATCGCTATATAGCTCCAATCTCAACTCCCAAGTTTGTTAATCACTGGACCAGCCAGCTGAGCTCCGCAATATCCCGTGTTTCCGGTTGGAAAGATGGCAATAGTCTGTATAGCCATAATCATCAACGTCTAGCTTAATTTCTTTGGCTTGAAATCCGATATTTATCGGAACTTTACCGTGCGCTTTTGATTATTGAACCGCGAAGCTCCTTTAAGGAATGCCATGCGTTATCAATAAGCTCGAACAGTGCCTTGTGTTTTGTATTGTCAGAGAATTTATTGTGAACAAAAAACAACATCAACCTCTAAATCGTAATGCGATTTGGAAATATATCGTGCTGAGCGTCAGCATAGTGATTTTATTTTTAAGCGCTTTACCTTCATGGTACGGCGAACAGGCTTCAGTACATATTAAGCACCCTAACCAGACTATTGATGTTCTCGCTGTGTCGAAATATCTCACTCAGGCCGATATAGCAACAACGGCTATCCATCAAACGAATGGACAAACGATTATTGTATTACAAGATGATAATCAACAAGCTAAAGCAAAAGATGTTATGGAGCAGCACCTCATTGAGGGTGAAGTTATTGCACTAGCGATGGAACCTTCAGCGCCAGATTGGCTAACCAACTTAGGCTTTGCGCCAATCAAGTTAGGTTTGGATTTACGTGGTGGAGTGCAATTCTTACTTGATGTGGATATGGAGCCTGTTTATCACGCCCACCGGCAGGTGGTTATGGATGAGTTTCGCGCTAAAGTCAGAGGCTCAACAGGTCGCCATTTCGATGATAGCGTTTATTTAAGTTTTAGGTCGCCAGAAAGCTTACAAGAGGCGATTTCAGTTGCTCGTGAAGAGTTTCCGCAATGGCAAAGAGCAGTCAGTAATAATCAATTAATATTGAGTCAAACCGAAGAAGAAAGAGATGCGTTACGTGCATCTACAGTGCTACAAAATTTACAAATTATGCGCAGTCGAATTGAACATTTAGGGATTACTGAAGCATCGGTACAAAGACAAGGTCAATCAAGAATAAGGATTGAATTACCTGGCGTACAAGACCCAGCTGCAGCTAAGGACGTTATTGGCGCAACCGCATCATTATCATTTCATAGCTTAGTCAGTGAACGCTCACCCGGTGCATTAGTTATTGATGATGAAAATGGTAAGCCTGTTTACCTCAATAGAAACGCTATCTTTGGTGGTGAGCATATTATTGATGCAAGGGCTAGCATTGGTGAGATGGGACTGGCAGAAGTGAATTTAGTGCTCGATTCTGCAGGGGGGAGAAAAATGTCCCATCATTCTCGGGCAAACATTGGCCAGCCTATGGCAACAGTTTATAACGAGTACACACAAGGTCGAGATGGTACTAGCATTAAAAACAGTGAGGTCATTAGTGTTGCAACGATTCAAGCGCAGTTAGGTAGTCGTTTTCAGATCACAGGTAGTGGAAATCTTGCTGAGGCGCAGCAACTTGCCTTGTTGTTAAGTGCAGGCTCGCTAACTGCACCTGTCACCATTGTTGAAGAACGTACCATAGGACCAACTCTTGGAGCTGAAAATGTTAAGAACGGCTTTGCTGCTTTAGCATTAGGTTTGGGATTAACACTGACGTTTATCGCATTATGGTATCGCCGTTTAGGTTGGGTTGCTAATTCAGCATTGTGCATTAACTTAGTCATGTTAGTGGGGTTAATTGCTTTAATTCCTGGCGCAGTACTCACTATGCCAGGTATCGCAGGGTTAGTACTTACTGTAGGTATGGCCGTTGATACCAATGTGCTTATTTTTGAGCGTGTTAGAGACAAAATGAAACAAGGTTACAGTTTTGCTCAATCTATAAACACAGGCTTTGATAGCGCTTTCTCTTCCATTTGGGATGCTAATTTAACCACTATGATTGTTGCTATCGCACTCTATTCGATTGGTAATGGTCCTATTCAAGGTTTTGCACTTACATTGGGATTAGGTCTTCTAACCAGTATGTTCACTGGGATCTTTTTATCTAGAGTCATCATTAATCTTATTTGGGGACGCGATCAGCGTCGTATGGTTAAAATATAATGAAAAAATTAATTGAGAGATTGTCTTTAACTGCACCGACATCAATATTGACCCAATTACGATGCTTTATGACAGGGATATCTTTAATATTATTAGTCGTTTCAATGACGATTATGGGCGTTAAAGGGTTTAACTGGGGGCTCGATTTTACTGGTGGAGTAGTGGCTGAAGTCGCGATTGACCAAACCGTGGCAAGTAGTGAGTTAAAAGCGCATTTAGATAAAGTGCTTAAACAAGATGTGCAAGTGACTCAAGGCGCGCAAGCAGGTCAGTGGACAATCCGATATAACCATGATGAATTACCCGATCTCAGTATTACGCAACAGCTGTTACCAGTCAGTGATTCCGTGCAAGTATACAGCAACAGTGTTGTTGGCCCACAAGTTGGACAAGAAATGGTTGAACAGGGCGGCTTAGCGGTCATTGCATGCTTATTATTAATTATGGTGTATTTGAGTATGCGGTTTGATTGGCGATTGGCATCAGGTGCTTTAATGGCGTTGATCACGGATATTGTTATCGTATTAGGCGTGTTCTCTCTATTTCAATTGGAGTTTAACTTAACGGTATTGGCGGCCTTATTGGCGGTGCTTGGTTACTCATTGAATGACTCAATCATTATTGCTGATAGAGTGAGGGAGTTGATGAGAATGCGCCCAGAATCTAAGACGGCTCCTATTATTGATGACGCCGTTAAAGCAACGTTTTCAAGAACTTTAGTCACATCGGGGACAACATTAGTCACTGTATCAAGCCTTTGGCTTTTAGCTGGCGACAGTTTGCAAGGCTTCTCTGTTGCATTATTCGTCGGGATCGTTTGTGGAACCTGTTCATCTGTGGCATTAGGAGTAACGTTACCACAATGGTTTGGTTTAAAAGCGAGTGATTATATTGTGCGGCCAATAGAGGTTGAAGAAGGCTACACTTAAGGTATTGCGGCGTTAATGTTTAGCGTTTAAAAAACCAGCCGTTTGGCTGGTTTTTTATGAAGACGAATGGAGTGTAACCTATCTTATTTAGGTCACTTTACACAATTCTAGCAAGCGTGGCAGATACTGCTTATCAAGCTGTGCAATATCGCTTTGTTCCGCTAACACGTCTTTTAATATGGTTTCAGTGGTAAGCGGATTAGCTAAAACAACTCTAAATACTGTGGTGTCTTTACGCAGATATTTGGCTGGTTTTATCCGTGTACGTGACACGAATGATTTACCTTGTTCACGTTGATGCTTTTGAATGAATTGGGTTAAGCCATCGAGAAGTTCATTACATGTTGTGACAAACTTAACGTCACCCCGTTCAACGGCATCATCAATAGCTTGTTGTACTGAGTGCGGTACAAATCGATAGGTTAAAATGCACAATTCAGGGTAAGTAATAAGCTCAAAGTCTCTGTGTTCGACAATACAGTCAGCAAAGTAGCGGGCTTTTTCAAGGCTGTTATTGATTAAAATTTCATAGCCGTCACCGCCAATAATTTGCAAGCAGGCATGGACTAACATAGCCATACCAGGTCTTGAGCCTTCAAGGGTTTGACTCCCTAAGTCCTTAGAGCCGACACGTAAAATATATTCAGCGTGATGGGCAATGGCATTGGCAAGTTCCGGGTCTTTAAATAACACCATACCCGCGCCCATAGGGACGTACATTTGTTTATGGGCATCGATTGTGACAGAGTCAGCTTGTTCTATACCATCAAGCAAATAGCGATATTTGTTTGATAATAAACTTGCGCCGCCCCACGCCGCGTCCACATGAAAGTGACAATCAAGTTCTCGTGCTAACTCAGCAAGCTCAGCTAAGGGATCAATATTACCTGTTTCAGTAGTACCCGCTACGCCAACAATTGCCATGACTTTTATATTGTCACTGGCCAGCTGTTTGGCTGTTTGACGCATTTTTGTAACATCAACTTTATTGTCAGCTGTGGTTGGAATACTGATGATATTATCACGACCGATCCCTAACAAATCAGCGGTTTTTCCAATGGAGTAATGGCCGCGTTCAGATACCAGTATGGCGATGTCCTCAAAACCATAATATTTTAAGGCCTTGGGTAAACCTTCACGGTTTATTCCTTTAAAATGTCCATCTGCTTTCAATAATTGGTTGCGTGCAATCCACAGAGCGGTGATATTGGCAACGGTTCCACCAGAACAAAAGGCGCCTAAAGAGTAGTTTGCACTATGCATCCATTGTTCATAAAACGAATCATTTTGGCCAAATATAAGGTGGTGCATCATTCCCAAGACTTGGCGTTCAAGCGGGGTGAAAGCTTTTGAAGTTTCAATTTTGACCAAGTTTTGATTCAGGCCAACCATCATTTTAGACAGTGGCAGTACAAAATATGGCAATGCCGATGTCATATGACCGATAAAGCTCGGGGCAGAGGTATGTACTGAGTGAGCGACCAAGTTTTGCATGATTTCATCAGTATAATCAGAAACAAAGCGTGGGGCATCAGGGATCTGAAATGTCCTGAAGTCTTGTTCAATCAGTGATAAAGGTTTCTCTAAAGCAGCAATGCTTTTACCCAAGAATCCCGCTAAATCTTCAGAGAGCTTTTGTTCAATGATACTTAACGTTGATTCTGCATCTTCTGGTACGGTAAAAATACGTAATAGACTATCTTCAGATGCTTGGGCTTTGCGGTCGTTCTTAGTGGTCATTTAATCGTGCCATCATTTTTATTTTTCAGCCATGAATCACTCTTTTTGAAGGTGATTTCATGGCGATTATGAGGGCTAACTTTACTGCAAGGATTATTTGGCAGCAAGTTTTTGCTTCAAACGGTCGTTTTTATATTGATAGTTTCAAGCTTGCGGCGATATTTTGAGCAGTGTTTACCAAGTTATTATGGGCATTGGCTAAAATATCATCCAGTGGGGATAACGAAGGAATGATTGGAAATATTGCTGTCATGCCCTGAGCCAGAATATCCTCAGCACCTTGACCTAAACACCCAGCAATACCAATCACGGGGATATCTTGTTTTATCGCCTGTTGCATCACGCCCATAGGTGTTTTACCACTGAGGGTTTGACTATCCATTCTGCCTTCACCTGTGATAACAAGATTTGCCTTATCCATTTTTTCAGCTAATTTGACGGCTTGTACGACAATATCAACCCCAGGTTGTAATTTAGCGTCAAGTAATGCCATTACCCCAAATCCCATTCCGCCAGCAGCCCCAGCACCAGGAAATAAGTCTATATCGTTAACTAAGGATAACTGGCTGGTGTTGTTAACGATGGATGCAAAATGTCTCAGGGCATTGTCGAGTTCTGTTACCATTTGAGGCGTCGCCCCTTTTTGCGGGCCAAATATTGCCGAGGCGCCGTTAGGGCCACATAACGGGTTGTCAACATCACACGCCACATCGATTTGGCAATTGCTCAAAAGCGGGTGAACCTCATCAGTATTAATACTTGCCAATTGGGTTAAACCTGCTGCGCCGTAAGTTATAGCATTACCTTGGCTGGTGAGTAAGGTAAAACCAAGTGCTTGCGCCATACCTGCACCACCGTCATTGGTCGCACTGCCACCTAGTCCCAATATTATATGGCGTATGCCACGATCAAGCGCGTCTCGGATCAACTCACCTGTGCCGTAGCTGGTGGTAAGCATCGGATTTCTGTGATCGCGTTTAATATGATGCAACCCTGAAGCCTCTGCCATTTCGATGACTGCTGTCAGTTTTTGGGGAGCGAGATTATCGCTCCCCTCCACTGAATTCTCAGCACCTAAGATACCGTAATGCGCTGATACCGGTTGACCATCTGGCCCTGTAACCTGAAGAGTCACTAATTGCCCGTTAGTTGCGTCAACCATTGCTTGTACAGTACCTTCGCCGCCATCGGCCATTGGTACTTTACAATATTCTGCATCAGGGAAAATTCGTTTAAATCCTTCCTCTATTGCATTAGCAACACCTAATGCACTAAGGCTCTCTTTGAATGAGTCAGGGGCAATGACTATTTTCATAACAATTCTCTTAGGGTTTAGAAAGCCCCACTCAGCAAAGAGCTGAGCGGGACGAAAGGGTATTTATAGAAGAACGAGGCTGAGTAGGTACACTAGGGTCATTGCGGTAAGACCTTGTACTAGAGTTGCCATTGTTTGTGCTCGATAAGCTTGTTTAACACTCATGCGGCTAAATTGCGTAACAACCCAGAAAAAGCTGTCGTTAGCATGTGACACTGTCATTGCACCTGCACCAATCGCCATCACTGTGAGTACTCGTCCCATATCACTCGCTAAGCCAATATCGCCTAATAACGGAGCGACAAGCGCTGAAGTAGCAACCAAGGCAACAGTCGATGAGCCTTGTGCTGATTTAAGTGCTGCAGCGACAATGAATGGCATGAAAATACCGACACCAAGTGCCGATAAGCTACTGCCAAGGTATGTACCAATTTCAGTGGCTTTAAGAACGGCGCCGAAAGCACCGCCTGCACCAGTAATTAACAAAATAGGAGCGGCTACGACTAAGCCTTGGCTAATACGTTCGCTGAACTCTTTCACTTTATCAGTGCTTTTTAGTAGCGGAATGGCTAACAACAAACCAATCATAAGTGCATTAACGGGTTGGCCCAAGAACATTAAAATATCAAATAAGCTCTCTTTACCTAATGGTGCCGACGGGAAGTTGGCTATTGAACCTAAGCAAATCAGCAGTATCGGCACAAAGATTGGTGCAAAGGCTTTAGCTGGGCTTGGCAGTTCGCCATAACTGCTTTTTAGCGCTTCATAATCTTCTAATTTGTCATTAAGCTCTTCTGCACCTTCGCCATCGGGTTGCTCGTTTGCGAAGCGGTTTGCCCATAATGTTCCGGCAAGTGCGGCAATAGCGGCAATAAACACCCCGACAGCAATCACAAGCCCGAGCTGGTTTTCTAGCCCGAGGTTACCGGCTGCAGCGATAGGACCTGGTGTAGGTGGCACAAAAGTATGGGTTGCGTATAAACCTGTAGCTAAAGCTACGCTCATTGATACACTCGATACCTTCATGCGGTTTGCCATAGATTGTTTTAATGAATTTAAAATGACAAAACCTGAATCACAAAATACTGGGATCGAGACAATATAACCAATAATGGACATGGTTAATGTTGGAAAGCGTTTTCCAAGCACTTTAATGACTACGTCAGCCATGGTGATGGCAGCGCCGCTTTTTTCAAGAATAGTACCGATAATAGTACCTAGCACGATAACGAGGCCAATATAGCCTAATATGCCACCAAAGCCTGTGGTGATAGTTTTAGCAATGTCTGCACTTGGCAAACCATAAGCAAAGGCTGCTAAAAAAGAAGCTAAAATTAGTGTTAAAAAAGGGTGTAATTTAAATTTAGATGTCGCAATAACAATAAATGCAATTACGCCAATTAATATCAAGATCATGCTCATTGATAACTACTCTATTTAGGGTATTAAGATATGTTGTTTTTGTAGGCGTATTATTGAAAAAATGATATCTATTTGCTTTGTGCTATTTCACAGAATTAATATGCATACAGGGTATTTGTTTGTGCAGGTGCACAGGTTGTGAGCTGTGATCGGTTATTTTGATGACTTTTGATTGTTTCAGCTGAAGAAAACTATCATGGTTTAGGCCTGAAACATGATTTGCCCAAGATATAGATTAAGCAAATGCTGAAATTCTTGTAAGTTTGTTCCAGTTATTTGCTGAATTTTATCCAGTCTATATCTCAATGTGTTGCGATGAATAAACAGCACTTCAGCACAACGTTTATGATCGCCAATATGTTGAATGTAAACCGCTAAGGTTTTTTGTAATACGCCATTTTTGTCTGCATGGACGAGTTTTAAATAAGGTGCTGCTAGGGCGTCACCACGCCAATGTTGTTTCAGTCCGGTAAAGATGACTTGCAGTGCGTAATCTTCATATAAGTATTTATTTTTCTCTGGGTTAAGACTTTTGCCAATGGCAAGGGTTTCTTTCGCGGTTCGATAGGATTTTGCTATTCCTTCTACACCACCGAAGAAATGCCCTAAAGCAATGTTGAGCTTTAGCTCCATGTTGGCGGGGATACGTTGCAATAACTTATCGATACGATGGCTTTCGAGCGCTGGATCCCATTGGCGCCCATCTAAAAAGGCAGGCTTCAAAATGACTAATTGATTGAGTGAAGTCATTGCAATCAAGTTATTTCTGTCGGGATACTGCAGTAAATGTACCATTTGCTTTAGTGCTTGGTTATTATGAACCTGCTGCTGGTTTACAGATTCAATTTCGATAATGGCGACAACACGCTCTTCTTTTACGTCAATACTAAGCTGATGTCCCCAGTGAGTTAACTGATCAACGTCCTTTTCTTCAGCGCGAATGAGTTGCAAAATGAATTCTTCTTTTTGTCTATTTTGCCACTGTAGTTGATCTTGTAGATTGGCTTGTTCGACAATCATTTCTGCTGTCATTTTCAGTAGTTCGCCATACTGAGCTAACTCTGATGGGTTGCCGGTAATGCCTATCACGCCGACAATTTGCCCTTGATAATGCAGGGGAAGATTTAGCCCTGATTTAACCCCATGTAAACTTGGGGCAATCTCTTGATTAATTTCTACATTACGATTTTGGCTTATTGCCAATAACGCACCTTCATGGACAGCGCCAATTCGCTCATTTGTCCCCGATCCTAGAATAACCCCTTGAGCATTCATCACATTGATATTATGGCCAATGATTTTCATGGTTCTGTTTACAATTTTATTGGCGATAGCACTGTCAATTACATACATGGGTTACTCACAAATTGGATTAGGCTGCGATTTGATTAACGAATTGAAATAACCAGTAAATCAATAAACCGTAACTGGTAATTAATGTCAATAATGTCGCAAATTTGGCAATAGGTGGTGTTTGCGATTGTTTCAAAGCAATGTGGCAAAGCGCGATTGAAAATAGACTAATCGGCGCCACAATAATACTTAAAGGCAAAATGATGATGGCACCGCTAAGCAGAATCAATGCAGAAAAGCGTGAAGGAGGGCGTTTGTTGGTTAATGGTAAAGGTATTAAAGCAGCACCAATCGATAGTAATACAACGCCAAAGTAGAGAATAAACTGCGCAAAACTCTGATATTGATTAATAAAACCTATCAATGCAATGAGAGGAATAATAACCGAGACGGTTACATGTTTATGGCTAAAGCTGGACTGGACATATTGGCCAGAAAAGTAGCAGCAGGTTTGCACAACGGCATTAATGGTCACAAAAGCCATAAGTGCGATAAATACCAATAAGCTGTTGTTGGCCATGGTTGTTGTGGATGCAAACGCTGGTGCAGACAATAACAATAATGGCAAACTCGAAATGATTAGGGACTTTTTAAGCATGGTAATGTGTCTATATGTTCTCATTCCTCAGATTTTAATCAACAATGAGTAGAATAGCTTTTGTTAATTTAGCAATCGTGAGTTATTTATCGTTAAATGAGAATGTGAGCACAAAAGTAAATAGATAAAACAAAAAAGCCTGCTAAATAGCAGGCTTTTTTTAATCGTGTTATCGCTTACAACTTGTAGTTGACGCTTAACATAATCATGTGAGCAGTGTAATCGTGACTGTTGCTTCCAAAGGTCATGACATTCCAAATGTTATCAGGAGCGATATCATTTGCTGCATCATTATCTAGGTACTTTTCAATTTTATAATCAAGACGTAAAGCCATTTTCTCAGTAGCTTGGTATTGACCATATAAATTAACGTTATGCACTTTTGCAAAGTAATCACCGTAGTCTCCAGTCACACCTTGGCGTACTTGAGTATTACTGTCTGATTCTGAGTAAGTGTAATCTAGACCTAAACGTAGACGGCTATCCATTAAGTTGTTGTAACTTAGGTTAGCACCAACAACGTCAACGGTGTCTTCGATGTCAGCTTGCCAAGTAGGGCCAGAGAACGTGCTACTGCCAGATTGTTGTGACTCAATAACCTGATGGTTATAGAATGCATTTAGCATAACGTCTTTGTTAAACATGTAGTTTACATTAACGTCGTAACTGGTGTCTTTTGACTCAGTTAACCCAATCTCGGTATCAGTGTAGTCATCTAATGCGTAACGAACACCTAAATCAATTGTTAATGCATCGATTGGTGTATGGCTAACACGAGCTTCAACCATGCTACGATCACGATCTGCTAAATAATATTTACGTAGTAAGTCGTTATTTTCTGAAGAGGTCCATTCAGAAGCTTGGTAATCAGAGCCATCTCGACTTCCGAAACTACCTTTTACCCACATGTCCCAGTTTTCAAAACTGTTTAAGCGGTAACGAGCCCAAATAGTGCTTTCTTCAGTGACTTCACGCTCTGAGTAACTGCGCTCATCACGTTTATAATCAACACCACCGTCTAACTTCATACCACGGTTAATGCGATAGTCAGCACCAATTTTTGCACGGTGAGTTGTTTGATCATAAGGGGTGTTATAAGCGACTTGGCCGTTAACATCATTAATGCTGATTTGAGTCCACTCTTCAATATTCGTGTTGTTTTCACGGTCAGAGTAGTCGTAACTACCCGATACTCGAACAGAGCGGTTAACGCGGCTGACTGCTTTTAATGTCATCCCGGTTAAATCAACTTTAGCATCAACAGATTCAGTTGGCACACTATAGCCATAACCAGACGTTACCACGTCTTGATCTTGGCTCATTTGACCGAACATCAAGCGACCGCTAACAGCAGTACCATTTTCAGTGTATTGACCTAGCAGCGACACGATATGTGATTCGTTATCAGGATCAAGTGCCATATAGCCACGAGTCTGAGCACCAAAAGTCGGATTAAACGCATTATCGTAGCTTAATTCAGCATTATCATTTTTAAAGATAGAGCCATCGTAGTTTAAGCTTGTGAACCAGTTTTTACCGCTAAATTTGATACCAGCATTGATGGTATCAGTTGTGTAGTCAACAGGCTCTGCAATCATCATTGACTGATTGAAGAAGCTACCTGAAGCTGTCTTAGTGCCGGTTTTTTCTTCACGTTGATAATTAACGTAAGTGGTTAACATTGATTCAGTTTGATATTCAAAACCAAGGCCTGCACGTTCGCGTTTCAGTGAAAGCTCGAATGGGTTAAGGCTACTATATAGCTCTGACATACCGTCAGTTGAACCTGCAGTGACCCAGTTATCTGGTAATGTGAGGTCTGAACCGCCAATACCTTGATACGGAGACATAACAGTGTTTGAGCTGTAAGTCGCTAATGAGCGGTAATTTAGGTTGAAGTTGTACTGGCCTAATTTACCAACATTTACATCCAAACGGCCATTATCTAAGCCAAGATCTGTTGCTTCAACTTTCGCTCTATAACCCGATTCTCCGATGTAATTTACATCAGCATCTAATTTAGGCGCGATTTCATTGTCACTACCAAAAGCATTAGCTGAGTGAATATCATCTTCACTGTTATAACCAACGCCAACGCCAACACTACCAGTAACACCCGTTTCTACAGCACAACCTTTACAGACCCATTTATCAAATTTAACTTTATCTGTATTGGCATTGCCGACACCGTAACCATCTGCTGCCATTGCAAATCCAGCATTGGCAACTAACGCTAAGGTGATAATATTCAGTTTAAATTTCATAGTCGTACATCCTTAACGCTGAAGTAATTTGCCAGAAGGGTGGTTTGAACCATGTACTTGGCTATGACAATTTAAGCAACTGCGGCCACCAGTAAAGGCATTATCACCAACATTAGAACCCATACCTGTGTTCCCTAAATATGCATTGCTAGCATGGCCATCGCTGGCATGACATTGCTGACATAGTTGTGGAGCACGAGTTTTTAGCATTCCTTCGTTTACGCTGCCATGTGGATTATGACAAGTGACACAATTTTCTGTCACTGGAGCATGTTCCCATAGTTTAGGGCCGCGTTTTTCAGCGTGACATGAGTAACACGTCTCGTTCACACTTGGTTTAACCAAGTCTGAATCAGCCATGCTGCCATGTGGATTATGACAATCACTACATGTCATTTGATTCCATTTCATTGGATGACTAGAGCGTTTGTTCATGTCAGTTTTTTGCTTGGTATGACAACTAGTACACACTTCCATTTCTGTCTTTTTATCCAGAATAGGGTCGTTAGCAGTGTGAACACTGTGACAAGATGCACAAGCAACATCAGCATTGTCGTGATGGCTGGTATTCCAAGACATACGTTCGTCATCTAAATGACAACCCATACAAACACTGTTTTGTTTTTCAGGAGATAACGTTGAGTCTGGGCCAAATGCAATGACAGGTTCATTACCGCCACGGTTATGTTTACCCATTGGGCCGTGACATGCTTCACATTGAAGACCTGCCATTGGGCTTTTTGAAGAGTCAATTGCACCGTGAACGCCTTTAAATAGGTCCATCACTTTTTCAGAGCGTCTATGACACATTAAGCAAGAGTCAGCCCCTTTTGGTGAGTAACTCCCTTCTTCGAACTTTTTGTCTAATACAGCTTCGACTTCTTCAGGTGTCATTTTGGCATCCCATTTCGACGCATAGGCCGAATGAGACATCCCAAGAGATAGCAGTGCAATTGCCATAAAGGTTGGGATTAAAGAGTTTAATTTCATTTTAATTTTCATAGTAAGGCTTCCCAATCTATCCATGATGTAGATGTATTTATAGTTGTAAAAGGGAGAAGCGAGCTTCTCCCTGATATTACAATTACATGTTCACCGCAGTGTGATCGAAGATAGTTGGCTTATGACATCCCATACAGAACTCAAGTTGAGCTGAAGCATTGGCATCATCGTAAGAACCATTTACAACAGCGCCTTGGCCTTCTGCGTGAGCTTTAATTTCATCGAAGCCATGACAAGAAGCACAAGTGGCTGTGATTGGCGTTGTGTATTCGCCAGCTGAAGTGGCTAATGCACCTTTCTGTTTGAATGCATCAAGATTGAAGTCATTATGACATTGCGCACAATCACTGATGATACCTTCCTCGCCATGAACACTATGAAGTTTCATTTCAAGTGCACCTTGATTACCACCTGAAGCGTATGTGCCATCAGGAGTATGACAAGTCACACAACCATCAACGCCAACTACAACTTCACCTTCAGCATTTTCACGACCTAATTGTTCAGTCATAACAAAACCTGCATGGTAACCTTTGTGAATTTCAAATGTTTCACCATGACAGTTTTCACAGGTATTAAAAGCGACTGAATCAGTATGACGCATGCTTGGAGCTTCGCCTGAGAAAGTGCCAAATACTAAGTCTGCTTTCATACTTGTTGTAGCAATATCTTCACCACAATCAACCGCCTCAGTACCGTCGTTACACATTTCTAAACCAACGAAAGTAAATGCAGTGTCAGTATCTTGGATGCCAGCAGGTGAGTACTCATCAAACGGAAGGGCTGGTAGGGTGTATTGCAATGCACCTGCTTCTACAGAAACATTTTCACCTAATTCACCATTTCTAACCAAGTCGTAAGCGACTTTTGCTTGTCCGTTTCCTGGGCTTGCGTTGTAACCCATGATTGGGAAGTTTGGACCCACGTTAGTGATAGTCTCAATACGTTGGATTTTGCTTACGAGAGTTGATGCATCAATTGCAGTACCCGCAGCATCAGTAATCGTGACAGACAGTGTGGCTGTTTTGTCTGAATTAACGATTAATGAAGATGTCATGCCGTACATATCAATGAAGGCTTTTTTCTGTACGAAATCGCCAGTGTGAATCTCTTCTGTCCAGCTAGCATTATGACATGCGATACAGTTTGAGTTATCAGACTGTTGTGAATGACCTTCACCCGCTTTGAAGTCAATGTTCGTGTGACAACTTGTACAAGTTTCCATTGTTGGAATACGTGTCCAGTTACCCCATTCAGTTAACTCTTCTGATTCAATGTGACATGTTTGGCAGTTATCTTGAACGATAGCGTGTGCTGTTTCAGCAGTGTAATCGTTCTTACCCCATACTTTGTTTGAGTTATGTACGTTATGTACTAAATGAGCGAAAGCAACTTCAGGTTTACCACGGCCATCTGCCCATTCTTGGGTATGACAAGTAATACACGTTTCAACCGTAGTGGCTTTGTGGTAAATCTTCTCGCCTTCAGCGTGACATGCTGCACACGCTTCGTGAGATACGATATTTTTAGTGTATAGCGCTTCGTAACCTTCACCGTCGAAATCAGCAACAATTTCACTGACCGGTACTTCTGTAACACCGTCTAATAACGTTGAAGCTTCAGCAACAACATTAAAACGTTGAGTTAATTCTGAATTGAATGTATCTGTATCGAAGCTTTCGAAAGTGAAGTCGTAGCTACCATTTTTGTTATCAACAAAAGTAGAGGTTGAGCCAAGCTTCTGCCAGTTCGCGCTGTTTCCTGCGCCGCTAGCGCCTGCAGGGATAAGCTGAGCTGCATTTTCAATTGAAAAGTCTTTTAATCCGACTACTGCTTCATCATCTTCATTAGTCGCATAAACTTTAACTGTAGGGATATTGTCGGCATAAGTCACTGACAGCACTTCTAAATTAAGCTGTTCAATTGCTTCTGCTGGTGTTCCACCAGGAAGACCAGGGTTGCCATCTTTACCATCATCACCGTCACTGCCACAGCCTGTTAAGGCTACGCTGACTGCACTTGCTACAAGCATTAGTGCTATTTTTGAATTTTTTTTGTTCATCATTTGTCCCTGCGTATTAAGACATTGCTTAAATTTGACTTGGCTTATTTAGTGCCTAGATACATAGTCTTTTGAGTCAATTCAGCTTTTTGGGTTTTAAATTCATCACTTACAAGGTTAATCCACAACAAGATAAAAATCTTTAAATCTAGACTGATACTGTGAAGCAGATCGGTCTATTTATAAAGAGGTATAATATTTGTCGTTCTAACTCGCTTTAAATCAGTAAAAAGCAAAAAGAGCCGCACATTGGCGACTCTTTATTTTGCTAATTAACCTTTACTGTCCACCCCAATTAGAGTGTGCTTCAAGGATTTGTCCATCGTTATGACAAGTTGAACATGTTTCAACCACATTCAATGCATCATAGTCAGCTTCTGGAACACCTAATGAATCAATCGTACCGACAACACCGCCATTAGTTTCAATGTGTTGGATAGTTGATTCGCTTAAACCATATGGAGGTACGTGACAACTAACACAAGCTGCAGTTTGTGGAGATACAACGAGCAATCCATTGTCATCTTTACCAAATGCAACTGGTGTAGATTCAGCAGTGATGTTTTGGATAGAGAATCCATCTTCACCATGACATGCCTGACATTCAGTTTTCTTGAAGAATAACGAACCGCTTGAGTCATAAACGTAATGCTTCGAGTGAACTTTAAATGCTAGGTTAGAAGATTCACCACCTGATGTTGCACGGGTACCATTATGACAAGAAGCACAGCCATCAATGTCATTGGTATAACGGTGAGTGATTTCAGTCGTGTGACATTGCTGACAATCTGCCATTTCTGCATGTTGCATACGTGGTGATTCTTCAACAACTGTACCATCTAAGTTGAAGTAGTAAGTGTCAGAGGTTACGTAAGGAGCACTCTGATCACCAGCATCTAAATCTTCTTCGTTACAGTACTCGATGACGCCTCTGTGAGAACAAACATGAAGTTGACTGCTTAGTACGATAGTTGAACCTGCATCAATCAATGTTGCGATATCAAAGCTATCAGCACTGACCGTAGAGGTAATAGAACCATCCGCTTCTTCAACAAAGGTGTCGTAACCTACTTTTTGGTAGTTCACTAAGAAGTCATCAGTTAATACACCATTAATGACGATAGCACTGTTGAATCCACCATATTGGTATGGGCGAGGATCAATTTGGTTAATCGCAACTAATTCTTCACCATTTTTCACTGTGAAGTTTACTTTAATTTCTGATTCATCATCGGCAACAGTCATAGAGTTGAATTCAACTTTGAGTGTTGTTGCTAAGAAATTACTGTTTAACGCGTAATGGGCTTCATTTGCTCCACGAGCGCGTTCGCCGTCTTTATGACAAGTTAAACAGTTATTGCCTTGTTGATGTGAAGCAGGAACACCGGCAGCTTCAGCTGCAGGGCTCGGGCTATGACAGCTCCAACATGCAGTGGTATCAACATCAGCTTTCCAGCTATCAGTTAAGTTAAACTCTTCATTTGGATTATGACAAGTTAAACAGTTTGATGTCATTTGTGGGTAAACACCCGCGTCAGAGAAGTTAGCTTCAGTATGGATACTGTGAACCATACCTTTGATTGAACCATCGTATTCATACGCTTCACCAATTGCATTACCTTCGCTATCGGTATCCTGTTTGCTATAGCTGTTGTAATCAGTGTGACAGAAAGAACATGCTTCTTCTGTATTATGTTTACTGCCATGCATTGATAATTCACCAGCTTGATCAGCACGGTGACAGGTTTGACAATCTGAATTTGCAAGAATTTGTAGTGGTTTTTCAACTTCTACATCAGTTGCAGGTACCCAATAGAAGAAACTATTGTTAACTAACGTTTGTGATTCGTTGTTGGTTGTTTTGATAGACATGTAAACGCCGTTGGTTGCGTCTGCCATGTAGTCGTATTTATCTAGAGTGTCGATTGCTTTATCAATTGTAATTGAATAGCTACCATCTTTATTGTCAACGAAGCAATCTTCACATTCACTTTTACTACCGTCAAAGTAGCTAGAGCCTGTGAAGTAACCATCGCCTTTGTCTTTATTGAAGTAACTTAACCAAATTTGTCTATCGACACTTGGATTAACAATTTCGTCTTCACCTGGTTCATTTGCAGAACCAACTCGTCCGAAAGATATCGTGGCGATATCAGCAAGTGTTAGGCCTGTAAGAGCAACACCGTTTGCATCAGCTAATTTAAAATCAACAGTTAGAAATTGATTTTCATCAACGCTTGCTGTGGTAATTGTACTCGTTAACGCTGAAACAGAACCAACTGGTTTGCCTACAACACCGTCTTCACCATCACTACCGTCGGTACCGTCACTGCCACAACCGGATAAAGCGAAGGCTATTAAGCCAGCACTAAATACCGCTTTAGCAGTAGTATTGAAATTGAATTTTTTCATCATTGTTCCCTGCAAGAGATTTTTATTCGTACTTGATTCTTCATCATAAAATCAAGTGTATGGATATTATCCAAGCTTTTAATAAGCCTCTTTATTTTATTCACTTAGTTCTATAATCACTGTGATTAAGATCTTAGTATGCCTAAAGAGGTATTTTGAAATCTGCAATTTGCAAGTTGGCATATTGAAAATGTTATGCCGGCGGGAGTGTTATTGCTCATCCGTTGCAATATTGTAGTTTTTCAGTGTTTTATTAAGCTGTTAGGAATATTCAATTTCAGTAAGCATAACGAATAAATCCATTATTCAATGTACCATCACATACATTACTTACGTCTAAAATTGCCATTACTAATAATAGGTCTTTTAGTTAAAAAATGTATGCATAATCAGGTGATTTTTGGCTGATTTTAATGGTCAACTACAAGCTTTTTAAGGAAATTGTGATGCAGATCTCATATTTGTTGCGCGATTAATAATGAGCGGCCAAATCAATAGACTTTTGAAATGAATTTAGTATTGAAATTTAAAGTTATTGCATAAACATGCATTTACCTTAGTTGTGATAAATTATGTGCAAATTGGGCAATGATTGTGCAAACAGTCATGTTCATATCGAATGAGCCATAATTTCGCTTGATCATGGCAGGGGCTTAGGGGATAATCCTGCCGTTCACATTAAAAGAAGCGTTTAATGTGAAATCTATGGTGACCTTAGGGTCCCCTCGCAATGATAACTTGTGAACTCGGCCAGGCCCGGAAGGGAGCAACCGCAGCAGGTGACTCATGTGCCGAGGTGTGGCTCTAGGGGAACCTCCAAATCCTCTTTTTATTATCTTTCTTTATTACGTTTTATCGTTTACTAGCCAGTTTGTAATCGGCTTTTAATATTTGTATTTATTAACATCAATTATGTGTTTTCTACACTTGGTAATGCTGCAACTTTAGCTTTTGCTTCAGCCTCTTCTTCGGCTAAACGTCTTTTTAAGTTCGATTTTAAAAATTCTCTAGACTTCTCTAATGCGGCCTGTATTTCTTTTTTCATATTTTGAAGTTCATTATAATCTTCAAAAAAATACGTATCGACTAGATGTCTGATATAGCGAACAGGCAACTGATTTAACGTCACGCAGCATAAGTCGGCAAGGTATTCTTCTGGCAGTTCCTCCATTAACCCTTCATCTCTTAATATTTCCATTAATAAGACTTCATAATAATTGCGAATATCAACCTGCATAATTTACTCCGATGGCGCTACTTTTATATCAGTTTGCAACTAGATTGAGTTGGCTGCAATAAAAAGTTGGCTATGGCGTTGGGTTAATTCAGTTTCATCGCGGCTATAACCACCACCGATAACTGCCGCGATTGGGATTTGAGCCTTTTTTGCTGTAGATAAAATTATTGTATCTCTAGCTAAAATTCCAGCGGTTGAAATGTTGAGATAGCCTAGATCATCGTTAATGTGGATATCTACGCCTGCATCATAAAGGATTAAATCTGGTTGATGGATATTAATAAGGTAAGGAACAACTTCTGTTATTGTCTCGATAAATTGATCATCATTGGTATATTTGTGAAATTCAACATCGTGATCTGATTTTGCTTTTCGCGCAGGGAAGTTTTTAAGGCAATGAAATGAGCAAGTAACAATATTAGTATTATTACTGGCTAATGTGGCAGTGCCGTCTCCTTGGTGTACATCACAGTCAATGATTAACACTTTACTGGCTTTACTTGAATTGATCATAGTCGATGCGGCTAATATCAAATCGTTGAAAATACAGAAGCCACTACCGAAATCTTGGTGGGCATGATGGTAACCACCACTTAAGTGTAAAGCGACGCCATTTTCGATTGCCAATTTCGCGCAAAGTACAGTGCCATTAACTGCATGTAAGGTTCTGTCTACTAATGATTCACTCCAAGGGAAACCAATCCGCCTCATTTGTTTTGTATCGAGTGTATTAGCTAAAAAGCCATCTACATAATCGGGATCATGAACTTGTTTTAGTTGGTCTATGCAAATTTTAGTAGGAGAGTGAAAGTCTTTTGTATTGGCTATACCGCTTGAAATTAAATATTGCTGCAATAATTGATATTTCGTGGTTGGAAAACGGTGCGCACTCGGTAACACCAGCTTAGAGTAGCTGGTGTGATAAACAAGTGGTATGCCCAAATGTAAAACCGAAAGCGCGGTGGGGATGAAGAAAAGTTATAGCTGTTTAATCGCCCAGCTCATAAATTCTTTACGAGTTTCTTCATCAGCTTGAAGCCACCAATATTGAAGCATTTGCTCAGGATGTGTTCCTGTTTGGCTATTGGCGTTAACTTTTGTACTGCTTGTTTTAGTCTTGTTAACTTCATTTGCACTAGTGGCTACAGCAGGTGCCGTTGCTGCAACAGTCGCACTAGGTGCAACTTTAGCGACAGGTAAAGATTTTGTATTACTATCCGTTGCTGAAGCAGACAAGGTATCAATATCTTCGCCTTGATTACCGTTGAACAAATTGGAAATAAAACTACTCTCTTTATAATCTGTTTGAGTTACTGTATATGATACTGCACCGTTATCTTTTCGAGAAATAACGACTTGAGGGTCTTTGGCAAAGGCTTTAGGCTTTTTGACATAGTCGCCGTCGATAGGTTTTAACTGATACTCGTAATCGCCATCAACCTTGATATCGATAATAAATGGTGAAGATTTAATAAAACTTTGGCTATCACTGAAATCATCATCAACCATATCATGATAACGAATTGCAATTTTGTGCTGGCCGTTATCTAACTCAAGGTTAGTTTTATGCGAGAACATATTGGTATCAATTTCTTTGCCGTCTAAAGCAAGATATTCAAAAGACATAGGAATGGAGAGATTTGCTGCAATAACAGAAGTTGAAGTGACAAAAGCCAGTAATGTCGCACTCAGCGGCAGTGTAAATTTCATTGTTGCTCCTTAACGATTTGTATTTCGATGCGGTCGTTCAAACATTTGAATCCTATCTTCAATATAGCTAATTGCTTGACGGCACTTTCCTAATCTGCGGTGCAGAGAAAGGATTTCATTTTGTATCGTGATTTTGTCAGCACTGTGACAGTTTGCAAGCTTAGTTTCCATTTCTGCAATTTTTTGTTCAAAAGTTGTAGCCCAATTCAAATGTTTATTAAGCTCTTGGTAAATCTGGTGGCTATTTTTCATCACATTGTTAGCTATCCATGCAAATCCACTGTCGGCATGTTGCTGCTGTTGCTTCTTCGCATACCTAGCACGGTTGTTGGCACGTTTTTGTTCAGCTGTTTTTACATTAATATTGGTCGTCACTAAAGCTCGACGTAATGCAGTAAAGCGGTCTTGTATTCTTTGGCAACTTAACTCGATAATTTTGATGTCTAATTTTAGAGAAAGTTGCTTTTCTAATTGAACAATATCTTTTTTAAGTTGTTGGATACAGGGTGTGAGCTGAGCACCTTGCTGAATAAATAATTGCGAATTAAATCTTTCAATGTCTTGCAGCATTTTCTTCTGTTGTGAAGGCAATTGCTGGTCATGATTTAACGCATCTCGTTCAAGTGTATTGAGCTGCTGCTTTAATTGATGAATTAGTTGATTTGTATTTCTCATAACCATGCTGTCCAAGCAAGATTAGCTGCAATTGCTAGTACGACGATAATAAAGAGTGGTTTGACAAAGGGAATTCCGAATCGTATTGCTGATTTCGCGCCAATGAATGAGCCCGCCATCATACACACTCCCATCCATAGACCCAGTATCCAGTCAACTTCACCTAAAAGGGCAAAAATAATGAGTGCAGTGACATTACTGACAAACGTCATGACCCTAGCAAGGGCGCAACTGTTTAATAAAGGTAGCTTGTGCAGCCTGATACTGCTTACTGTCCAAAAGGCACCAATGCCAGGACCTGCAAAACCATCGTAGCAACCTAGTAGAGTCCCTTGAGCTGCTTGTTTCGTTTTACACGGCGATTGGGTGGGCGCAACAGAGATATTATCTCCCATTGCTTTTGGGCTGAGTAAGGTATAAAACGCGATGCTGATGATAACCAATGGAAGAATTTTTTCGAGCCAAGCGGCGTCGATTAAATAAACTAAAATGCTGCCTAATACAGCACCTATAAAAGTGGTAATAAAGGCGGCTCGCCAAAATCTAAGTTTGATGAGCTGCTGCTTATAATAAGTATATCCAGCGGTCAATGAGCCGAAACATGCTGCCAGCTTATTTGTGCCTAAGGCTAAATGAGGTGGAATGCCCATAGTCAGTAGTGCAGGAATTGATAACAATCCACCACCTCCTACTACGGCATCAATAAAGCCAGCGACTAATCCAATAACAGCCAAAAACGCCCAATGGCTAGGATCTAACAGAAATTCCAAATAAATACCTATTCTATAACTTTACGAAATGGCGGAAGGGCATCAAGTAATGATTTACCATAACGCTTAGTAATAAGACGCCTATCTAAAATGGTGACGCGACCATAATCATCTTCTTTACGGAGTAATCTACCACAACTTTGGATCAATTTGCGTGATGCATCTGGAATGGTGAGCTGTAAAAATGGATTACCACCTTTACTCTTAATGTATTCTGCATGCGCTTGTTCAACTGGTGAAGTTGGCACTGCAAAGGGTAATTTGGTAATAATCAGATTGGTAAGGTAATCACCGGGTAAATCTAACCCTTCTGAAAAACTTCCTGTACCGAAAATAATACTGGGCTTACCTTGGTCACAGCGGAGCTTGTGTTGCTCTAAAATTTGTTGCCTTGGCATGGTTCCTTGCACAAACAGCTGGTCTTTGGCTATTTTACCATTGACTTTATCTGTTACTTTTTCCATTTGCCAATATGAGGCAAACAGTACTAATGTCGCCATTTCATCTTCTACGAGTGCGATAACTTGTTCTGCTAGTTCATCTGTAAAAGCATCTTCAGTGGGCTCATTTTCCATTTGTGGAATAAACAATGTCGCATTATTTTGATAATCAAAGGGTGATAACAAGGCTAAAAAACGACTACCATCATTTAGGGACAACCCGACTTGGTGAGCGAAATGATTGAAATTATTTAAGGCTCTTAATGTTGCGCTACACAATATAACGCCTGCAGCTTTTTGCCAGAGCATATGCTCAAGCATAAAACCGACCTCAATTGGAGATGCGCAAAATAGGTAATCTTGTTGTTTACCGGTAATGAGCTCTGCCCAGCGAGCCATTGGCGCCCCTTTTTTGGAATCCTCTTTTGCGAGCATTTTCCAGAGTTTTGCGAGATTTTCTAACCTTTGCAGTATAAAGCCGGCCTCTGATAAAGCAGCTTCTGATTGATGCTTTGGTAGTTCACCATCTTTGATAGCTTCATTCAGTACACTTTGGATCTTGGTAAATTGTTTTACTGCAAGATTTGATGTAGTTGCTAAGTTTTCTGCTTGTATTAGTAAAGACTCTGGAAGCTTTCCATTTTCGAATCGTAAACGCGTTTCTGGGTTGGCAAAAAGTTTAGGCTGTGTGTCGCAAAAATGGGCAACTTGATTAAGCTGAGTCACTAAATCGTCAATGTGATCGAGCATTGCTTGCACTGGGGCAATAATATGAGTGGTTTTAAGTTGATTTTGAAGTTTGGAGCAGGTCTTTGACGCCTTTTCAAGCCAATCACTCGCCCCCCTCAATGTTGCTTGAGCACTTGAAAAATCTCTTGCTACCGTCGGCAAGTGATGAGCCTCATCGATGACATAAAACATGTCTTCAGGTTCTGGCAAAATCACGCCACCGCCTAACTCTAGATCGGCAAACAGCAAACTGTGATTAACAATAAGTACATCCCAGGTCTCGACATCTTCACGAGCTTTATGAAAAGGGCAGTGATGATGGCTCGACATTTGGCGATGACAACTGTGCTTATCACAGCAAATTTGCTGCCATAAAAAGTCAGGAATAGGCTTTTTTAATGTATCAATCTCGCCGTTCCACTTATTGTCGTTAAAATCTTGATGTAGGGCTTTGAGGAGATCTATTTGACTTTGATCTGGTTTAGTTTGCCACATTGCCATCTGAGATGTGTCTTCAGGACCTATCATGGCAGCGAGTTTAGCTAAACATACGTAACGCTGGCGGCCTTTAACTAAACCGAATTTAAAATCAACGCCAGATTGTTGCAAAAAGAAAGGTAAATCCTTATGCAATAACTGCTCCTGCAAGGCTACTGTTGCTGTCGCGATACAGACCTTTTTCTTACTTGCCAAAGCTAATGGAATCGTACCGAGAATATAAGAAAGGGATTTACCAATACCGGTTCCTGCTTCACAAACCATAATGCGTCGTTGTTTATCATAGTCACCAGCTAGGGTTTTTGATATTTCTGCCACCATAAAATTTTGCTCTCTGCGAGAACGAAAATTTGGCATCGCAGTCGCAATATCTTTATAGATAGTGCGGATCTGGGTTTTGATATGATCCGTTAGCATGTAGGGTCCATTAGCAATCTTTACTTACTAATTCTGTATTAGCTGTTATATGCTGTACATAATAACAGTGATTTTAGTTGTTCGAAATATATAATCTAGCTAAAAGCTAAGCGAAGACTTTTAGCGACAGGATTCAAATCGGATAATGAAGGGCTCGATCTTAGATGTTATGAATATCTATGGCTATGACCTTATTCAGTTAATCACACTCAATATGTAAAGTAATCTTGTTAATCCATGGACACTCAATTGCAAAAAAACACCCTAAAAGGGCTCGTACTCACCCGACACGCCATTTATCGACATGGCCGATTACTATTGCAGTATTTTATAAAAACAGCTGATGGTCCTGCAATCATTGAGGTGGAGCAGTCTGATGTTATTTGCTTTTGTAAGCAGATAGATTCTGAGTTCATTTTAAGTCATTTTAGTACTGGTATAAGAATTGAGCCGGTAAGCCTAAAAAGTTTTAATTTCGAAGATGTTTCTTGTGTTTATGTAAAATCAACAACGATGTTAAAACAGGTGCTGCGCATTGCTAATGACGCTGGTATTGAAATTTATGAAGCAGATATTAGACCTGAACAACGTTTTTTAATAGAAAGATTTATAGCATTACAAGCTGAATTTGCCATTAGTGCTCCTTTATCACAGCTGCCGTATAACACTGATAACCATCCAAGGACTCACACTTACTTAGCAAGCAAAGCCAGAAGAACAGAAGTTAATGTGCCTGTCTCAATGGTGTCTTTAGATTTTGAATGCAGCCCAACTGGTGAACTGTATTCTGTTGGTTTATATGGTTCACATTCAGCGCTAGATGAGCAAACCGACCTTTATCAGAAAGTCATCATGGTAGGAGAGTCTGAATCAATAGATAACAAAAAGTTTGATTGCGACAAATTAAGCGATGATGACATTCTCTGGGTGAGCGATGAAGTCTCATTAATTAAAGCTCTGATAACTTGGTTCAAAGAGTATGACCCTGATGTCATTATTGGCTGGGCGGTGGTGACCTTTGATTTGGCGCTACTGTATAAGCGTTGTCAAATACATCAAATAGCATTATTAATCGGTCGCGATGAACAAGCGCTGACTTGGAAGGTGGAAGATAAGTATCGTCCTGAGACACTATCGCTGCCTGGACGGGTTGTACTTGATGGTATTGATTGGATAAAAGCGGCTTTTTATCAATTCGAGCGTTATTCACTAGAGCATGTTTCTCAGCACCTATTAAACGAAGGCAAAGCCATTGATCATGTTGAAAATCGTGGGCAAGAAATATGTCACCTTTTTGAGCACAACAAACAAGCATTAGCTTTTTATAACTTAACTGATTGTAGGTTAGTGTGGGATATCTTTAAAAAGACTCAATTACTGGCTTTTGCATTAGAAAGAGCAAAATTAACGGGTTTTGAGTTTGGGCGAGTAGGTGCCTCGGTCGCTGCATTTAATAACTTGTACTTACCGCATCTTCATAGAAGTGGATTTGTTGCACCAGCGAGAGCAGCCAGCAATGGTTTAGAATCTCCAGGTGGCTATGTTATGGACTCCATTCCAGGCTTTTATAAAGATGTATTAGTCCTCGATTTTAAAAGTTTGTACCCTTCAATAATACGTACCTTCTTAATTGACCCTAAAAGTCTTGTTGAAGCAAAATTTAACCCTTTAGAAGATGATGTTGACGGCTTTTTGGAAGCTAAGTTTAATCGTCATAATGCAATTTTACCTGGTCTTATTGCTAGTCTTTCTCTGCAAAGAGAAAAAGCAAAACAAGATAATGATAAACCTCTTTCTCAAGCAATTAAAATTATCATGAACTCTTTATATGGCGTTTTAGGCTCAAAAGGGTGCGTTTTTCATGACGCTAAACTGGCAAGTTCTATCACAATGCGTGGCCATCAAATTATGAAACAAACGAAAGTTTGGATTGAAGAATTGGGTTATAAGGTTATTTATGGTGATACAGACTCAACATTTGTGTGGTTGGGTGAAAAGCATCAAGTAAAAGATATCAACAAACTAGGAGAGCAACTAGCACATGATATGACAGTTAAGTGGCAACAGCGTTGTCTGGATGAATACGCTTTAACTAGTCATTTGGAGCTAGAATTCGAAAGTCATTTTAGTCAGTTTGTTATGCCGACCTTAAGAGGGTCAGAAGCTGGCAGTAAAAAGCGTTACGTCGGCGCATCAAAGGATGCCGAAGGGCAACTCTCTCTTACATTCAAAGGAATGGAGCAAGTAAGAAGCGATTGGAGCCCGTTAGCGAGAAGGATCCAATACCATTTGTATTTTTTATTGTTTTCTAATGGTGACGTTAAATCTTATCTATACGAGCAACTTGAGCAATTGGCTTTGGGGCAATTCGATAATGAGTTGATATTTAGAAAACGATTGAAACGTCATGTAGAAGAATATACCGCTAAATCCTCACCACACGTTAAAGCTGCCATTAGGCTTTGCCAGATCACAGGTGATAAGAATAAAGGTAGAAGAGGAGCATTAATTGAGTACCGAATGACATTGAATGGAGCTCAGCCTATTACTGCTGTAAATGAGTCAATAGATTATGACTATTACATCGAAAAACAGATAAAGCCGATAGCAGAGCCAGTTTTAGCCTTATTAGGGGAAGGGTTTGATAGTCTTAGTAGTCATCAGATAATGTTAATTTAGTGTTATTTGATATTGCGTTTGTGGTTATTCGTTACTATTTTTGAATAGTTTGGTAGTTGATTGTACTGTTTGATGTGTGTATTTAGTATATTCATACGGAAATTGCGCTCATTTCTTTGTTTCGTGATATTTCAGCATGCTAGCCTTTGTTGAAAGGATAATACAAACAAAATGGACTGTTACCAGCAACAATGATGAATTTAAAATGGGAAGGTTTAGCTCGATGAAAAAGACTTTAATCGCTTCGACACTAGCAGCAGTGATGTTCGTACCAACAGCTTCAGCAATTGAAATCTATAAAGATGACAAGAACTCAGTAGAAATTGGTGGCTTCATTGATGCACGTGTTTATCACGGTCAAGACACTACAGAAGTAGTCAATGGTGCATCACGCATTAACTTTGGTTTTGATCGCCAAATGGGCGATGGTTGGAATGCGTTTGCTAAACTAGAGTGGGGCGTAAATCCATTTGGTGACAGTGAAATTATTTATAACAATGACCAACTTTCTTATGAGAATGGTGACTTCTTATCGAACCGTTTAGGCTATGTAGGTGTAAACCATGATACATACGGTACGCTGACGATTGGTAAGCAATGGGGTGCTTGGTACGACGTCGTTTATAACACTAACTACGGTTTTGTTTGGGATGGTGATGCTTCTGGTACTTACACATATAACAAAGGTGATGGTTCTGTAAACGGTACTGGTCGTGGTGATAAAACGGTTCAATACCGTAATGCATTTGGTGACTTCAGCTTTGCAGTTCAAGCTCAGTTAAAACAAGATGAGTTTGACGTATTATCAGATGGAAGTATTGGTGACGAGCCTGTGGCTCCGTTGATCAGTGCTCAACAAACTGTTGCGACAATCGAATATAACAACACTTATGGCTTAGCCCTTACTTACCAAGCTACCGATAATTTTGTTGTGACTGCCGGTGTGAACGTTGGTGAGTTCAAAGGTGAAACTATCGAAAACGAAAAAATCGAAGAAACTGACATCATTTATGGCTTTGGTTTGACATATGGCGGTGGCTGGGATGCTGAAGGCTTATATGCTGCTGCAAACTACAGTAAACAAGAATTCCACGATACTGACAATTTAGGTCGCTTAATTTCTGAAGCATATGGTGTTGAGACGTTAGTATCATACCGCTTTGATAACAACATCCGTGCATTTCTTTCATACAACATCTTAGATGCTGGTGACGAATATAAAGCGGAATACAACGGTGATACTTTCAAACGTCAATTCACGGTTGCTGGTTTGCATTACATCTGGGATGCCAACACTGTAATTTATATTGAAGGTCGTATTGATAGTAGTGACTTCAGTGGTAGTGAAGAAGCTGCTATGAAATTATCAGATGATGATGGTATCGGTTTCGGTATCAGATATACGCTTTAGTAGTTTAATCACTGATAAAAAGCACCCGAAAGGGTGCTTTTTTTTTGTTTAGAATAAAAAAGATGAAGTTAAATGTTAAAACTTTGTACCAATAAGTATGTATTTCACCATTTGCAATGAAATGAAGCTGTTTAAATATCGTTCATTTGAAAACAAAATGTTAATAAGCTTGGTTCTGATTGGTAATAAATAAAACTATTACCTATCAATGCCTTATGGTTTTGCGGTAGTTATATCATCTGATACTGTCCACTAAAATGGACAGATTAACTACCATTATCAAGGAAACTCTCGTTATGTTAATGAAACATATGTTGAATTAATGTTTCATTTGTGATTTTATTGCTCTTGAAATGTAGTGGCGGTGTAATTCGTACACATTCACCAGCTTGGTTTTACCGAGTTTGGAAAATAAGAAAGATATAAGTCCAGGGAGATTGACAATGCATAAGAATTTATTAGCTAAATCAGTGCGTCTAGCAATGATTAGCGGTGCGGCTGCGGCGGCATTCACCACTCCAGTAGCATTTGCTGCTGAAGAAGGTGAAAAAGTTGAACGCATCGAAGTTACCGGTTCACGAATCAAACGTGTTGACATGGAAGGTGCTAACCCTGTCCAAGTTATTACGCGTGAAGATCTTGTTGAATCAGGTATTTCTAACATCGGTGATATCTTACAAGAAATTCCTGCAGTTGCTGGTGCAGCAACTAACACTGCTATTAACAACGGTGGTTCTGGTGCAGTACGTGTTTCTTTACGTGGTTTAGGTAGCGCAAGAACATTGGTACTTGTTAACGGCCGTCGTATGGTTAACTCAGGTACTGGTGCTAACGCATCTGCTGACTTAAGTACTATTCCTGTTGCAATCATTAAACGTGTTGAAGTGTTAAAAGACGGTGCTTCAGCTGTTTATGGTTCTGATGCAATTGCTGGTGTTGTAAACATCATCACTCGTAATGATTTTGAAGGTTTCGAAGCTAACGTTTCTTATGACGGTTCTACTGAGAACTGGGATGGCGAAACTAAAACTGTAGATTTCACAGTTGGTGTAAGTAGTGACAAAGCAAATGCGGTAGTAAGTGCATATTACACAGAGCAAACAGAGCAAATGTCTGGTGACCGTGATTGGTCAGCTTTTGAATATGACTTAAACCCAGCCACTGGCGAGTTAGATAAAGGCGGTTCTTCTGCGCCACCATGGGGTCGTTATAACGGCGTAAACAATGGCATTGATGACGCAACTTGTAATTCATTTACTCATGGCGCAGCTAATGGCCCTGGTCAATCTAATCCTTCTGATTTCACAAACCCTACAGGGTATGATTGCTGGGATTGGGATAAAGATACTTATAACTATGCACCTGCAAACTATCACTTAACGCCTCAAGAGCGTTACGGTATGTATGCATCTGCTGAATATCGCTTTAATGATTCTGTGCGTTTCTTCTCAGAAGTCTCATTTAACCGTCGTTCATCTAAAACTAAACTTGCTCCATTACCATTAGCACCTCTTGCATTCTTCGGTTGGACAGATGCAACTTACTCTGCTGACAACTATTGGAACCAACAGTTAGGTCCTAAGAATGACAATGGCGAGACAGTTGATATTGCTGATTGGCGTCGTCGTATGGTTGAAACTGGTGGACGTGATTCAACATTCGAAGTTGATACTGTACGTGGTGTATTTGGTATCGCTGGTGAGTTTGCTGACACTTGGGGTTATGAAGTGTCTTACGTTTACGGTCAAAACTCATCTAGCACAGCCGGTGCAGGTGGTGTTAACTTTGAAAAAGTTAGCTTAGCTGTAGGTCCATCGTTTATGGATGCAAATGGCGATATTGTTTGTGGTACTGCTGATGCTCCTATCGCTGATTGTGTTTCTTTAAATACATTTGGTATTCCAGGTACAGATACTCAAGTATCTCAAGAAATGCTTGATTATATTACGTTCGAAGCACATGACTTAGGTTCTAATGAACAAACAGTTTTAAGTGCTAGTGTATTTGGTGATGCATTTGAGCTTCCTGCTGGTCCAGTAGGTATGGTATTTGGTGCTGAGCACCGTGAAGAGGAAGGCGCAGATTTACCAGATGCATTAATTGCACTTGGTATTACTAGTGGTTCAAGCCGCCAAAAAACTCAAGGTAGCTACGAAGTTGATGAGCTTTATGCAGAAATGAACTTCCCATTACTATCTGGTGTAGTTGGTGCTGAAAGCTTAGAAATTGACGGTGCAATCCGTTATTCTGATTACAGTACATTTGGTGACACAACTAACTATAAACTTGGTCTTCGTTGGCTTCCAATTGATGGATTAATGTTCCGTGGTACTGTTTCTACAGCATTCCGTGCACCATCTACGAGTGAGTTGTTCGCTGGTAACTCTGATAACAGTCCTTTAGTTTCAGATAAGTGTGCTACAAATCCGACTCCTTTCTGTATCGCTGATGGCGTTCCAGCAGGCGGTTTTGAGCCTATTGGTGACCAATTATCTTCAACTCTAGGTGGTAATGAAGATTTAACACCTGAAGAGGCAGATACTGTAACTATCGGTGCTGTTTGGAGCCCAAGTTTTGTTGATAATTTATCATTTACGCTTGATTACTGGGATATCGATTTAGATAACGCAATTTCTACAATTGGTGAACAGTTAATTTTAGATAAATGTGCTGAAGAAGGTACTTACTGTGACTTAATTACTCGTTATGGACCTGAATTCCCAGGTTTATATGGTAACTCAAGTGATATTGATAATCGTAACATTAACGTGGGTGGAGTACATTCATCAGGTTATGATTTCAATGCTCAATACAGTATTGAAACTGGTATCGGTGATTTAAGCTTCGTTCTAGATACTACATACTATGACACTTACGAAATCACTCAAGCTGATGGTTCAACGATTGAAAACGCTGGTTGGTTCCGTCGTACAAGTGGTGATGGTAACTTCCCTGAGTGGAAAACTAACTTCAACATTAACTTAGCACAAGATAACTGGTCAGCTAACTGGAAGATCCGTTACATTGGTGAAGCATTAGAGCCATTTGATGCTAACAATGATGGTTCTACAGATCTTGATGATTTAAGTGATTCTCGTACAGTTGATAGCCAAACGGTACATGATGCACGCTTTACTTATTACTTTGATAACGTAAGTACTACTATTGGAGTCAGCAACGTATTTGACCAAGACCCACCATATGCGGCGACTGGTTTCAATGACAATACTGACCCACGTACATATGCTACAACAGGTAGACACTTGTACTTAGGTGTTGGCGTTAAGTTCTAAAATTAGTTTTTAAATAAATTTAGTAAGTAAATCTGATAGACATGGTTTGAAAAAACCATGTCTTTTTTCAATTTAATGGAGTAAAACATGGATAAATTTACAGCTTTAATCTTGTTGATTTTATTATCTGGCTGCGCAGCACAGAATACTGATGATACCGTCAGTTACAATGATGAAGACTTAGTATGTGAATATGTAGCGAAAACAGGGAGTAATTTGAAAAGAAAAACTTGTATGACGCGCGAGTTATCAGACGAACTTAGAAAAGAGAGTGAACAAGATTTACGAGAAGCATGGAGAAAAGGGCAAACACAAGCTCATACTAATATATGATCAATCATTTTTTTGACAAAAATCCTAATACGAACTTGTATTGGGATTTTTTGTTTTTATATTTATATTAGTTTTATTCTATTTTAGATGAACTTAGTTATTTACCTTATAAATTAAATGACTTAATAATTGATAAAATTCAAGCTAGTCACCAAGATTCCAACTCTATTTCAGTCTCACTTTGCTTAAAAATACAACGTTCGACTAATCAAGAGCGTTTAACACGTCTTTCCAGTAGTTTTTGATGTTCTCAAATGTTGACACAGGTCAACATTTTGTGAAATGATGCGAGCGGGTCTATGCCTTAGCAGGTATAGAATAGGGAAGAAAAAACTAACAATCACAAGAGAAAGATAGACTTAGCAGTATCAGTCAGGATTAACAATATAATCCTAGTTGTTACTCATTAGTTAAGCTTTCTAAATCACTATAAATTGGTTGGGAACTATGTCCAAGGTAAGCAATAGAACAAAAATCGCTACTGCACTTGTTGGCGCGCTTGCATTAGCTAGCAGCAACTTCGTGATTGCAGATCCTCTAAGCGATGTACAAAAAGCTGATAGCAAAATTCATGCTGATGCAGCTGCATCTCAAAACAAAGTAGATAAATATTTTGATCAAGCACAAGACATGCTTTTCGAGTATGGCTCAGTAGCTGACGAACGTGAATCACTAAAATCTTACAACGATTACGTTGCAGGCTTAGTTGCAGACCAAGAAGCAACAATGAAACTGATCCAAGACGATATCGACGGTGTTGATGCTCTTAGACAAGGTGTTGTTCCTTTAATGTTTAAAATGGTTGAAGCATTAGAGCAATTTATTGCTTTAGACTTGCCATTCAATCAAGACGCACGTGAAGCTCGTGTTCAACGCTTAAAAGATACTCTTAACAGCGCTGAAGTAACACTAGCTGAAAAATATCGTCTAATTCTTGACGCATATAACATTGAACGTGAATACGGTTCAAAGTTAATTGCTGAAACAGGTCAATTAGAGCTAGATGGCAAAGAAGTCTTAGTAGATTTCTTAAACTTTGGCCGTGTTAGCTTATATGCGCAAAGCCAAGATCAAAAGTCGGCTTGGATGTATAACGAAGAATCTAAAAGCTGGGATAAGTTAGAAGATAGCTATCTTCGTAACTTAAGCAAAGCAATTAAACAGGCTCGTGGACAAGGTGCTCCTGATCTATTCGCCTTACCAATCCCTGCTGCGGAGGCTGCGCAATAATGAAAAAGTTTATTACTACAGCAATCGTTGCTGCAACTTTGTCTCTAACTTCAGGAATGGTTAGTGCTGCTGATGCACCAAAGACGATTGACCAATTATTAAAACAAGTACAAACAGATCGTGCTAACGCGAATAAGACTAACAAAAAGCGTGAAGCTGAATTTTTAAATGAGCGTGGCGATAAAGCCGCTCTTTTAAAGCGTGAAAAAGCGGCTTTAGCTGCTGAAGTTCAACGTGGTAAAGATTTAGCTCAAGCTTTCACTGACAACGAACGTAAAATCGCTCAGTTAGAAGAAGATCGTAAAATTGCTTCTGGTGACTTAGGTGAAATGTTCGGTGTAGTTAAAGGTGAAGCTGGTGATTTCGCAGGTAAGTTAGTTGCTTCTAACATTACTGCTCAGTTCCCAGGCCGTGACGCATTTATTGCTGAACTAGGTGCTCGTAAAGAACTTCCAAAAATTGACGAGTTAGAGCAATTCTGGGAAGCACAACTTTTTGAAATGGTTGAATCTGGCAAAGTTGTTAATTTCGACGCTGAAGTAACAGGTTTGGACGGTAACGTTCATACAACTACAGTTACTCGTGTTGGTGCATACAACTTACTTGCTGATGGCCAATATGTTGTTTACAACGCTGATTTAGGCTTGATTCAAGAACTATCTCAACAACCTGGTAGTGCACAAGTTTCTAGTGTTAAGTCATTCACTAGCGCAACTTCTGGTTACGAAAAATTATTCGTTGACCCGGCTCGTGGTGTTCTACTAAGCGTGTTCACACAAAAAGCGACTATTGAAGAGCGTATTGAAGCTGGTGGACCAATTGGTTACATCATTATCGGTATTCTTGTTCTTGGTGCGTTGATTTCTATCGAACGTCTAGTAACGCTTTACATCGTAGGTTCACAAGTTAAAGCACAACGTAAGAACATTGATAATCCTGGTAACAACGCGTTAGGTCGTGTACTTAAAGTTTACCAAGAAAACAAAGATGTTGATGTTGAAACACTTGAACTTAAGCTTGACGAAGCTATTCTGAAAGAAACACCAGCTTTAGAAGCTCGTATTTCAATCATTAAAGTACTGGCAGCTATCGCTCCAATGATGGGTCTACTAGGTACAGTAACTGGTATGATTGCAACCTTCCAAACAATTCAATTGTTCGGTACAGGTGACCCACGCTTAATGGCTGGTGGTATTTCTATGGCATTGATGACAACCGTTCAAGGTCTAGTTGCTGCACTTCCATTGATGCTTATGCATGCAATCGTTGTAGCTCGTAGTAAAACAGTTGTTCAAGTTCTTGAAGAGCAAAGTGCTGGTATTATCGCAGTACATGCTGAGAAGAGGGCTGACTAATGATGCTAATCCTGATGGATGTTTGGGACTCTGTCAGGGGCTTCATGGCCACCGGAGGAGATATCCTCTGGTTGGTTGCAGGTGTTTTATTCTTAATGTGGGTATTGATGCTCGAGCGCTTTTGGTACGTCAATTGGGTAGCACCAAAAGAGCATAAAGGCATTATCGACTTATGGAATAATCGAGAGGATTCTACCTCTTGGTATGCGCACCGTATCCGTGAAGCTTGGATGTCCCAAGCAAAACAAGATATGAATGCTCGTATGCTGATGATCAAAACCTTAGTAGCAATCTGTCCTATGATAGGTCTACTAGGAACCGTAACCGGTATGATAGCAGTGTTCGATGTGATGGCAGTTCATGGTACGAGTAACGCTCGTATGATGGCGGCTGGTATTTCAATGGCAACCATGCCAACGATGGCAGGAATGGTTGCAGCATTATCTGGTGTATTTTTTAGCACTCGATTAGATGCAAAAATGAAAATCAGTCTTGAAAAGCTTAAAGATAGCTTGCCGCACCACTAGAGAGAGTATTTAAAATGGCACGTAAAAAGCATTTAAATGTAGAAGAAGAAGCACAAGTAGATATGACTCCGATGCTCGACATCGTATTCATTATGCTTATCTTCTTTATTGTGACGACTTCGTTCATTAAGCCATCAGGCCTTGATTACAAGAAACCTGAAGCTTCTACGGCGACACAACAAAAATCTGCGAACATCTTTATTGGTGTTAGTAAGACTGGCGTTATCAAAATGGAAAACCGTCAGGTTGACATTGAGCGTGTAACAGCAAACGTTGAGCGTATGTTAGCTGAAGCACCTGAAGCGGCGGTATTAATCGAAGCAGACCAAGAAGCCGAACATGGCCTTGTTGTTAAAGTAATGGACAACGTTAAGAAAGCGGGTATCGATAAAATTTCGATTTCAGCGGGGAAAGACTAATATGCTGAGAGCAATAGTATCACTCATTTTAGGTGCTGCTGTTACTTTCGCCTTGTTTATCTTCATGGCCTTCTTGGTCGGTGGCGGCGCTAAGCGCGCCGACACCAAAACTGATTCTCCTATTATTGAGATCAGTATGGAGAAGCAGGATACGAAAGTTCAGGATAAGCCAAGGGTCAAACCTAAGCCGCCAGCGCCACCTGAGCAACCGCCTAAGCCGGAAACTACTCCGCCAGATACGTCATCAGATATTGATACGAATATGGCATTTAACATGAGTGGTGTAGTGGCTGGTGGTGCGAGCACAGGCTTTAAACTCGGTAATATGATGACGCGTGACGGCGACGCAACACCAATTGTACGTATTGATCCTCAGTACCCAATTGCTGCTGCTCGTGATGGTAAAGAAGGTTATGTACAACTTTCGTTTACTATTAACGAACTAGGCGGAATCGAAGACGTTAAAGTTATTAAAGCAGAACCTAAGCGTATTTTCGACAGAGAAGCAGTTAGAGCTCTGAAGAAATGGAAATACAAGCCTAAAATCATTGATGGTAAGGCGATGAAGGTTCCTGGCATGACAGTTCAACTTGACTTCACTCTAGATAAAGGAGGTAGATAATGCGTAAAGTAAATACAATAGCTAGTGCATTAATGCTGACTTTATGTAGTACTTCTTTATTGGTTGTTTCAACTGCACAAGCTGCTGAAAAATGTCCAATCGAGGAGCGTCAATCAAGAGCTGTTGGTGCAAGTGCTGGTAAAAAAGTTCAAAGAGCATTTGAAAGATATACAGAAGGTCAACTTGACGAAGCCATTGAGATCTTACTCGAAGTCAATACAAAAAATGATTTCGACAAAGCTTATATTGGTCGCATGATTGGCTCTTTCTATGCTGAAAAAGGTCAAATGAGTACCGCTATTAAGTACTTAAAGACTGCTGTAGATGCTGATATCCTTGGTGGTACAGATCACGCTGCAACATTACGTTTGTATGCTGATTTATTACTCCAAGAAAAACAGTTTAAGGAAGCGATTCCTTACTACTACAAGTGGATGGATTTCACTTGTAAAGTTGACCCAATAGTATACCGCCGTGTTGGTATTGCTTACAGTGAACTCAAGCAGTGGGATAAAGTACTTGAAGTGGCTGACAAAGGTCTTTCCTTGATGGAAAAACCTGATAAAGGCCTTTATCAAATGAAATTGACTTCATACTTCAACCAAAAGAAGTATAAAGAGGCTGTAAAAGTACTAGAGATTATGGTGCCTTTATTCCAAGACGATAAACGTCTATGGGTTCAGCTTGCTCAGTTCTATTTGATGACTGAAGATTATACTAAATCTTTAGCAACTTATGATTTAGCTTATAAAAATGGTTTTCTTGAGACTGATGGTAACATCACTCGTTTAGCTCAACTTATGTCGCAAAATGGTGCGCCTTATAATGCTGCTAAAATTTATGAAAAACATATGAAGTCTGGTTTGATTAAAGAGTCTGAAAAGTCTATTAAAATCTTAGCTGGTTTCTATCATAACGCTAAAGAGTTCAAGCAAGCAGCTAAACTATATGGTCAAGCTGCTGAGTTAACAGGAGATGCTGAGTTGTACCTTAAACAAGGTAAAATCTTAGCTATCGCTGAACAGCCTAAAGCTGCAATTCCAGTGTTTGAAAAAGCACTTGCAGCTGGTTTAGATGAGCCAGGTGATGCTGAACTTGAGCTAACGTTAGCTCACTTAAGCCTAAAGCAATATAAATCTGCTTATAAACGTGCCAATCGAGCTGCTAAACACAGCAAGACAAAACGTAGCGCAAATAGCTATATTTCTTATATCAAAGAAAAAGCACGTATCAATAACATTACTTTGTAAGTTTGTTGATATCGAAAAGCCCCTTATGGGGCTTTTTTTTTACTTTTAATTTATGGTTTATACCTTAGGTAACTTGTTATTCTAAGTTACAATTTATCGTTAGAGATATTCACTAAATTTAGATAAATTACACATAATAACTACAAAGTATCGGATCATTTTTTGGTAATACGTTTATTACCATCCATAGGGAAATTATTATGCAAAAAACGCTACTCGCCGTATCAGTTTCATCACTTATGTTGTTGCAAGCTTGCAGTGAACCCGAAGTAACCTCTGCTCCTGCTAATGCTGTGACAACAGAAACTGCTGCCAAAGCGGTTACAGAGCAATCAGCTGAATATATTTACAAAGCAATGGCTGACAATTATTTTAATGATGTACTTGCTTTAGAGCCTATCTACGCAACCTATGTTGGTGTTAATGATTACAATGACCAATTTGGTGGCGCGTTAACAGAAGAATATTTAAAACAGCGTCATGAGCTGAATTCAAAATATTTAAAACAAGCCAAAGCAATAGATGCTGATAAATTACCTAAAAATCTGCAACTCAGCTTCGATATGTTTATTTATGATAGGCATATGGATCTTGTTGCTGAAAGTTATCCCGAACATTTCATGCCGATGAATCAGTTCTATAGCACTGTGATTAGCATGGTGCAATTGGGTAGTGGTGAAAGTGCGCAACCTTTTAAAACAGTAGAAGATTATCAAAACTGGTTAGGCCGCTTATCTGGCTTCATCAATTGGGTTAAGTTAGCTCAAGTAAGAATGGATGAAGGTATTAAGAGCAAAGTTGTACTGCCTAAAGTGCTTGTTGAAAGAATAATTCCACAACTTGATGCTCAATTAGTTGAAACTGCCAGCGATAGTTTGTTTTACACGCCAATTTCGTCTTTACCTGAAAACTTCAGTGAACAAGATAAAGCTGCGTTAACCAAGGAATATACTGCCCTTATCCAAGATGAGCTTCTACCGTCACTGACCCAATTAAGAGATTATTTTAAAGACACCTATTTACCGCATGCTCGCGCATCTGACGGTTGGTGGGGATTACCGAATGGTAAGGAATGGTATCAGACATTAGCTAATCGTCACACAACAACGACCATGCCTGTTGACGAAATCCATCAAATTGGTCTTTCTGAAGTAAGTCGAATTTTATCTGAAATGGATAAAGTGCGAGAGCAAGTTGGTTTTGAAGGCGATTTAACAGCATTTTTTGCATCGCTATCAAGCGAACCTGAATATTTCTTTGAAGATAGACAAGGTTTAATTGATGGGTACATGGCATTAAAAGACAGTATTAATAAAGAGCTGCCTAAGTACTTTAATGTCATGCCAAAAGCTGACTACATTGTTAAACCTGTTGAAAGCTTTAGAGAAAAGTCAGCAGCAGGTGCTTCATATCAGTCGCCTGCAGTTGATGGTTCTCGTCCGGGTGTGTTTTATATCAATACTTATAATTTGAAGGCTCAACCTAAATGGGGTATGACGACTTTATCACTGCATGAAGCAGCTCCTGGACATCATTTCCAAATTGCTATTAAGCAAGAATTAACGGGAATCCCTGAATTTCAACGTTTTCAAGGCTATACGGCATTTGAAGAAGGTTGGGCGTTATACGCTGAGTATTTAGGTATAGAAATGGGGTTATTCAAAGACCCATATCAATATTTTGGTAAATTATCTGATGAAATGCTAAGAGCGATGCGTCTTGTAGTTGATACAGGCTTACATTCAAAAGGCTGGAGTCGTGAGCAAGCTATTCAGTATATGAAAGATAACTCTCCAATGGCTGAATCAGATATTGTTGCTGAAGTTGAGCGCTATATGGCGATTCCCGGACAAGCACTTTCGTATAAGATCGGTCAGCTTACGATATTAAAATTACGAGCCGATGCAGAGTCAGAATTAGGTGACAAGTTTGACCTTAAAGGTTTTCATGATCAAATCTTAACCACTGGTTCATTGCCTATGGCTGTGATGGAGAAAAAGATTGCACGTTGGGTCGAATCTGAATTGGCAAAATAACGAATAACTGTTAGCTTGTTAGTTGAATATATATAGGGAGTTTTGCTCCCTATATTTTTAGCAATTTTATCTACAATTAGTAGGAGTACATCATGGTACAGGCAACTGCACGACACCTTTTAGTTAGCTCAGAAGAGCAATGTGAGCAATTGAAACAAGAAATTCTAGCGGGTGCCGATTTCGCTGAAATTGCAAAAGCAAATTCTTCATGCCCATCTGGAGCACAAGGTGGAGAGTTAGGTTCTTTTGGGCCAGGAATGATGGTTCGTGAATTTGACGAGGTTGTTTTTAGTGCGCCATTAAACGAAGTTCAAGGACCAGTGAAAACACAATTTGGGTATCACCTTCTTGAAGTAACAAGCCGCGGTTAATTTAACTCTTAATCGTCGAAGGCAGCTTTGGCTGCCTTTTTTATTTTTTGTTACTCAATAAATTTAATTAATGGAATTGATAAATGATTGCATTATATACAGATAGGTTAGTCATTAGAACAATTCAGCAAAACGACTGGTCAAATGTGCTAGCAATTAATTCTGATCAAACTGTGTTAACACATATTCGACCTGTTACCTCTACTGCGGATATTGAGTCGACTTTTAAGCAACGGTTGGAACCATGGTCATACGATTCAGGTGAGTGGTTAACCTTAATCATTGAAACAATACAAGATAAGACGTTTGTAGGCTTAACCGGTTTTTATAAAGAGTCCGACGCGATGAATCGTGCTGAAGTAGGCTACTTAATAAGTCCAAACCAACAAGGTTTAGGTTACGGCACTGAAAGTTTAAAAGCGGTTATCGATTGGGGAATACACGAATTCAATATTCAAAAGTTTATCGGTTATTGTGCTGTCGATAACATTGGATCGGCTCAGGTAATGCGCAAGTGTGGATTTATCCAAGAAGGGTTATTAAGACAGAACCATAAGATTGGTGACAGGCAAATAGATGAATACCTGTTTGGATTGCTTCAATCTGATATTAGGATTTAAACAATCAAGTTTAAATGAAATAAATTGCGAGTTTTAAGCCATACATAAATAAGCCATAAAATCACTTCTTAAACTCGGGCTTTTATCACATAATTACCAATACAATTGAAAACTATTCTCGTTTCCACTTATAAAACATGATCTAGGTAAAGGTATTGCGTAAATGTCTAATATAAAATTAATCAATTATAAAATTTTGCACGCAAGGTGGATGTCTAATGAAGCTCAGTGAACTCAATCCTGGGGATACGGCTAAGATCGCTGAAATCGGTCAACTTTCTTTACCTCAAACAGTAAAGCGGAAGTTGTTATCTATGGGGATTACACCTCATACAGCGTTCACAATGTTACGCCGAGCACCAATGGGGAGTGGTGTAGAGTTAGAGTTACGCGGTAGCCGTTTATGCATGCGTTGCGATTTAGCAGATATCATTGAGGTAGTAGTAGCACATGACTAAAGAATTTCATTGCGTCACTGTAGGTAATCCAAATGCAGGTAAATCAACCTTATTTAATGCATTAACAGGCGCGAATCAGCAAGTTGGTAACTGGTCAGGTGTTACAGTTGAAAAGAAAACAGGCTATTTCACGTTAGATAATACCAATGTTCATCTTACTGACTTACCAGGTATTTATGATTTGCTGCCAGCTGGCAATAGTTGTGATTGCTCCCTTGATGAGCAAATTGCTCAACAATATTTAGCAGATCAAAGAGTTGATGGGATTATTAACCTTGTCGATGCAACTAACATTGAACGCCATTTGTATTTAACTGTGCAATTAAGAGAACTTGGTGTTCCTATGGTTGTGGTGTTAAACAAAATCGATGCAGCTAAAAAGCTTGGTATTGAAGCTGATATCGAACGAATGAGCCAAGAGTTAGGTTGCCCTGTTGTTGCCGTTTGCTCTAGAGACGAATCAGATATAAAGCAAGTTCAAGATCAAGTGCTGAGTTTATTAAAAGGTGAGGTCACTGAATCTCCGCTGGTACTAGATTACGATGAGTCCATTGAGTCCGGTGTTAAAACGTTACAACAACATGCTGAAAACTTGAGCCGTGGTCGTGCACTAGCCATGTTGGGTAATGGCAATGGCTGTGGACAATGTGATAGTACTAGCCTTAAAGATGTAGTAAACAACTGTACTCAAATCGCTGAGCAGTCAGGTACCGACATTGAGGTACTTGTTGCCACGACAAGGTTTGATTTTGTTCAAAAAGTATTTGATGCATCAGTGAATGTCGGTGAGCATGAAAGTGCAAGCGACAAACTAGATAAAATCATTCTTCACCCAGTGCTTGGTGTGCCAGTCTTTTTGCTGGTGATGTACTTAATGTTCATGTTTAGTATCAACGTTGGTAGCGCCTTTATTGATTTCTTTGATATTACTGCTGGTGCAGTATTTGTCGACCAATTTGGCGCCTTATTAGAATCTTTTGGCTCACCTTTATGGTTAGTAACTATCTTGGCTGGCGGTATTGGTCAAGGTATACAAACTGTGGCCACCTTTATTCCAGTTATTGCCGCATTGTTCCTCGCATTGTCAGTACTTGAAGCATCTGGTTATATGTCTAGAGCTGCTTTTGTCGTTGATGGTTTAATGCGTCGTATTGGACTGCCTGGAAAAGCGTTTGTTCCAATGATTGTAGGGTTTGGTTGTTCCGTTCCTGCCATTATGGCGACACGTACACTAGGCAGTGAGCGAGAAAGAATTGTCACAGGCATGATGGCACCATTTATGTCTTGTGGTGCTCGTTTGCCTGTATACGCCTTATTTGCTGCAGCATTTTTCCCTGAGTCGGGTCAAAATCTTGTATTTTTACTTTACATCATTGGTATTTTAGCCGCAGTTGGTACCGGCTTATTACTGCGTAGTACAGTGTTGCCAGGTACCAGTAGTGCTGTGGTGATGGAATTACCAAGTTATGAAATGCCAAAGGCGAAAGCGGTTTTTTCACGTACAACCAAACGTACAAAAAGCTTTATCCTAGGCGCAGGTAAGACGATTGTTATTGTTGTCACACTACTGAACTTTGTGAATGCCATTGGTACCGATGGTAGTTTCGGTCATGAAGACAGTAAAGAATCGGTATTGAGTGTACTGAGCCAAAAAGTCACGCCGTTTTTCTCTCCTATGGGAGTAGAGCAAGATAACTGGCCGGCAACAGTAGGTATTATTACAGGTATCTTTGCTAAAGAAGCCGTTGTTGGAACGCTTAATAGTTTATATTCAGATCCAACAGAAGGTGATGAAGAGCTTGCAAGTCTATCTGAAAGCTTCTCAGAAGCATGGGAAACCATTCCTGAAAACTTATTCGGCATTGCACCAGAAGATCCATTGTCGATTGATGTAGGTAATGTAGAAAATATCGATGAAGCTGCAGAAGAGCAGGGGGTTGAACGTTCAACCTTCAGTGCACTACAAGCGGGTTTTAGTACTAAGGTTGCTGCTTTTGCTTACTTGTTATTTGTTTTGCTTTACACACCATGTGTTGCAGCAATGGGAGCATTAGTCAATGAGTTTGGTTCTAAATGGGCGCGTTTTGCAGCGCTATGGACCTTTGGTTTAGCATATGGCAGTGCCACTGTTGTATATCAAGGTGCAAATATAGCCAAGCACCCTGTTCAATCAATTGGCTGGATTTCATTCTTCAGTATTGCATTGGTTGGGTTTTATTTCTGGCTTAAAAAGCAGGGTAAGAAAAATCAACAGATTATTCCTGATGTGCGAGTCATTACCGAATAAGCATAAATAATGTTCAAATCAAAACCAGCATTTTAGTAAATGCTGGTTTTTTGTTTTCTGATGATTATTTTTATCAAACAGGCATTGTAACTCACGTAAAACTGTAGGATCATCGAAGGTCTGAAAATTTAACCACCGTGCACTAAGAGGAACTCTATGAGTCAAGTGGACAACGAAGTACGTCCAAGTAACTTCATTCGTAATATCATTGATGAAGACTTAAAAAGTGGAAAGCACGATAGCGTGCATACACGTTTCCCGCCGGAGCCAAATGGTTTTTTACATATTGGTCACGCAAAGTCTATTTGTTTAAATTTTGGTATTGCAAAAGATTATCAGGGTCAATGTAATTTGCGCTTTGATGATACGAACCCAGAAAAAGAAGATATCGACTACGTTCACTCAATTCAGGATGACGTACGCTGGTTAGGGTTCGATTGGGCGGGTGAAATTCGTTATTCATCTAACTATTTTGATCAACTTCATCAATATGCGTTGGAGTTAATTAATAAAGAGCTTGCCTATGTGTGTTTTTTGAATGCAGAAGAAACACGTGAGTACCGTGGTACGTTAAAAGAGCCTGGTAAAAATAGTCCTTACCGTGATACCAGTGTTGAAGAAAACTTAGCGCTGTTTGAAAAAATGCGCTTAGGTGAATTCAAAGAAGGTGAGTGCGCTTTACGTGCTAAAATCGATATGACTTCACCATTTATGTGTATGCGTGATCCCGTTATCTATCGGATCCGTTTTGCACATCATCATCAAACTGCTGACAAATGGTGCATTTATCCAATGTACGATTTTACGCATTGTATCTCAGATGCTATCGAAAATATCACTCACTCTTTATGTACATTAGAGTTTCAAGATAACCGACGTCTATATGATTGGGTATTAGATCATTTAGATGATTTCAATCAACCAAACCGCACGCGTCAATATGAATTTTCAAGACTAAACCTTGAATATACCTTGATGTCGAAGCGTAAATTAAATGACTTGGTTGAAAGAAACTTAGTGAATGGTTGGGATGACCCTAGAATGCCAACGATTGCTGGACTTCGTCGTCGTGGCTATACTCCTGCATCTATTCGTGAGTTTTGTCAGCGTATTGGCGTAACAAAACAAGAAAACTTGATTGAAGGTGGGGTGCTTGATGCCTGTATTCGTGAAGAGTTAAATGAGCATGCACCACGAGCAATGGCTGTATTAAAGCCAATTAAAGTGATAATTGAAAATTATCCTTCGGATTCACCAGAAACAATCAATGCCCCTATGCACCCGAATAAGCCTGAGATGGGTACTCGTGATTTGGCATTTGGTAAAGAGTTGTTTATTGATGCTGAAGATTTCCGTGAGTCTGCAAATAAGCATTTCAAGCGTTTAGTGTTAGGTAAGGAAGTTCGTTTACGTAACGCTTATGTGATTAAAGCTGAACGTTTTGATCAAGATGAAGATGGTAATGTGACTACTGTTTACTGTACTTACGACAATGAGACATTAGGTAAAAATCCTAGCGATGGTCGTAAAGTAAAAGGCGTGATTCATTGGGTTGAAGCTTCAACGGCTAAGGAAGCAGAGTTCCGTCTTTACAATAGATTATTTACTGAAGCAACGCCTGCAGCATTTGATACTGTAGATGAGGTGATTAACCCTGAATCTTTAGTTGTCGTAAATGGTGTTGTTGAAGCAGGTCTTGTAAATGCTGAAGTTGAGAAGGCTTATCAATTTGAGCGAGAAGGTTACTTCTGTGCAGATAACAAAGATTCAACAGCTGAGCATTTAGTTTTCAATTTAACAGTGCCTTTACGTGATTCTTTTGCATAAATGATAAAATGACATGTTGTCATATTTAAAAGCCAAGGTGTTGACCTTGGCTTTTTTGTTTTTACTCGTTAATTAAACCCAAAGGGTATTATTGATTGGATGAAATCAAGTGTAATGGCCTGTCATTGCTCAAGTAGGCTTCATCAACTTGATCTAATTTATTATAACGAATCATCTGCTGTATGCCGTCAATGTAAGCTTGCCCGCGCTCTGAATATTTATCTAGCGTAGAAGCCAATTGTATTCCTGTAATAGGTTGTTCATCGGCTCTTAAATCTCGTCTAAGCTCTCTAAGCTTAATATAGGCTGCGTTAGTGTTAATATTTAGCATATATCCTTCTACAGAAGCTTGCGGTGTATCAAACCTTGCTAGACCATAGTTTCCTAACTCTTTTCGTTGTTGCTTAGGGATCATTCCGTTACCACTAAAATCCCACTGTCCGAAAAAGGCATTACCTTCAACGGTAAACCGGGATGTTGCCCAACCACTTTCTTCTGCTGCTTGAGCTAATACAAGCGATGGCGGCATGATATCGACGCGCTTTAATAATTTATGTCTTTGTTCTTCGGTTAGTGCACTGTCTTTGTCACTGATTACCTTATATTTAACTGCGATATCGATGAGTGATTTATCATCAAGTGAAGCTTGTTCGACAGTTTGTCGTTCGTTAAGAATATTCTCATTACTGATTAAAATCAGTGGCGCCATTAATCTAAAAAATACCATCTTTTTCATCTGCACTGGAATTTCATTGGACGTTTGCTGCCACTTCTCACTGACTCGCTCAAAGGTTAGGCGAGGGACTTCTCGTACACCCGCTTTCCAGCTTTCGGTATTGTAATTAAGTGAGTCAAAGAGGCTAATCAGTTCATCTAATGAATTTAAGCTAATATCTTTGGCTGCTTGATTCGATTTTGATTGCACCGATTTTGATTGAACCGATGTCGTTTCAGCAACAGGTTTAGAATTTGAAACCGTTGGCTTGATTTCAGACTGAACCTTTCCTTCATCGGTTGATGATTTTACCCAATAATTAATGGCGAAAAGTCCAAACAACAACAGTGCGACAAACAGAATTTTTTGGTAAGTATTTTTAGTCATGTGTTCCCTTAACGATACGGCTTATTGTGCCGCTATAGATACAAATTGATCGTCTATTACATGGCAATTAAGAGCGACGCATTCTCAAGCGAATAAACTAATGTTTTATCCACACAATAAAAAAGGCGCCGATGCGCCTTTAATTATAGTCGATTTGTGACTATTGCATCATTGGGCCAAAACCCATGCTCCAAAGAATAACACTACTACCCATTAGACCAACTAATAATACCAAGCCCGCAGTCACTACTGAGCTTGCGTAAATAAAGCCTTTTTCTTCAGGGATATTCATTATGATCGGGACTCCGGCATATAGCAGATAAACAGAGTAAGCTAAGCCTGCTAGGCCAACGAGCATAATAAACCATAGCACTGGATAAAGTACTGAAATGCCCACCATAAATAAAGGTGTTGCAGTGTAGGCGGCCAGCTCTAACGCTTGAGTAAAGGTTGGCGTGGCATCGAATGTTTTTGCCATCCAATAAGATAGGTAGGCAAGTGCAAGCACGCCACCGATTAAGCCAAAATACATACCGACAGACATGAACATTGCGCTTTGCGGTGTTAAAAATAAAGGTTCACCATTAGCTGGATGCCAGCCAATGTAGGCAGTAGCAATATAGCTACATACAGAAGGAATTAAAGCGATAAGTAAAATATGACTTAGACTGCTTTTTACAGCTTCGTGATTGCGTTCAATTGTCTTCCACTCTTCCTTTGGATGAGTGTATAGCCCCATTAAGTGATTTAATATCATTGTTATTATCCTTGTTTAGCATTCATACATAGCTCGCCAAACTTCAGACGAACTGATCATAGCCCCATATATCAATCGCCTTAATCAGTCCCACACATACCAGCTTAAATGACTCTGCTTTTTGAGTGATTTAAGCCAATAATAACTTCATCCCTATAGAAGTTTATCCATTAAAGGCAATCGAAATACAACTTTAGCAACTATTGTTACGAAGATGTATAGACTATTTATTGAACATAAGCATCCATTCGTCAAGCTCTAATACGCTTTTATCTGTAGAAATCTTGTTATTACAGGTAAAATAGCTGCAAATCCAGTCGACTACTTAAATCATTCATGCAGCAATTACTTGAGCCAATTACGGCGTTTTTAAAATGTGAGACACCACAGTCATGGGTAGATGAAGCCAAAAAGCCTGAAAACTTGTCTTTGCTTTTAAGAGACCACTTACTATGTGAATTAAAAGCCGCTCAAAGTGCTATGTTTTTAATTCGTAAATACGCCGTAGATAAAGACAGCGCAACCCAGCTTAGTGCGTGGGTCAAGCCTTATGAAGAATTTGCTTATAAAAAGCAAGGGTCCTTAGAGACACTTAAAGGTAAAAGTAATATTTCAAAGCAAGTTACGGTCAGAGCTGATTGTGACTATGGCCAAGATTTAGTGGATAAAATGGTGCTGCTGATTAAGGAGGAATTACATCACTTCTATCAAGTGTTAGAACTCATGGATGCGAAAAATATTCCTTATGAATTATTAGAAGCTGGGCGATATGCGAAAGGAATGATGAAGCATGTGAAAACTTTTGAACCTGATGCGCTCGTTGATAAATTAATCATAGGGGCATTTATTGAAGCGCGTTCTTGCGAACGTTTCGCTAAAATCGCACCCTATTTAGATGCAGATTTGGAAAGGTTTTATATTTCTTTGTTACGTTCAGAAGCCCGTCATTATCAGGACTATTTATCTTTAGCGCAAACTATAAGTAAAACTGATATCAATGAACGAGTAGCATATTTTGCAAATGTTGAAGCAGAGCTTATTCAATCGAATGATGAAGACTTCAAGTTTCATAGTGGTGTACCACATAATCTAGTCTCGAATTAACGCATTAATCTTAAATATCTTGAATTGAGCCGAATTAAGGCCTGTATTGACTATCGCTGAGTTGTAAAAGGCAGTTGTTGTAACATCGCACTGTCTTTTTTTATGATAAGAATACTGCCTTGTTCGTACCAGTCGCCGACGACGATACGCTGTTTATGATTGTCGAGTTCATGAATTGCAGGTCTGTGAGTATGGCCGTGGATCATGCGAGTTGTATTGGTTTTAGTCAATAATTCACTAACCGCTGATGGTTCAACATCCATAATCTCGTAGGTTTTTTGTTGGTTACTGTTTTGACTTTTTTGTCTTATGTTTGCAGCAATTTTTTGTCTAGTCGATTTAGGAAGGTGACGATAAATCCACTTTACAATAGTAGAATTACGAAAGCGTCGAAAACGTTGATAGGCTTTATCTAATGTACATAGACTATCGCCGTGAAGAACCACGGTTTGAATACCATATAAATTAAGTATGTTAATTTCTGGCAATAAAATCATCCCAGAGCGACTGGCAAATTCATTACCTATCATAAAATCACGATTGCCATGGATGAAGTAAACAGGCAGTTTGGTTGAGACTGATTTTATATGTGTTGCTATTTCATCGGTATACGGCTCAGCAATATCATCACTGGTCCATACTTCAAATAAATCACCGATAATATATAAAGCTTCAACCTCAGAAAGGTCTGAGTTGAGATATTCAATGAAGGCTTTGGAAATATCAGGACGATCTGCACTTAAATGCAAATCGCCCATAAATACAGTATGCACTCGCGTTTATTCAGCTACGCTTACACTGTTGATTACCACGGCTTCTAATGGCACGTCTTGATGCATGCCACGGTTGCCAGTGCTGACACCTTTAATTTTTTCAACGATGTCTAAACCTTCAACAACTTCAGCAAACACACAGTAACCCCAGCCTTGGCCTGTTTCTGCTTTGAAATCTAAGAAAGTGTTGTCACTGACGTTGATAAAGAATTGCGCTGTAGCAGAATGGGGATCTGAAGTACGAGCCATAGCAAGAGTACCAATCTTGTTTGATAAACCGTTATTCGCTTCGTTCTTAATCGCTGCTTTAGGAGTTTTCTGAACCATGTCTTCGGTAAATCCACCACCTTGAACCATGAAACCATCAATTACACGGTGAAAAATCGTCCCATCATAAAAACCATCTTTAACGTACTGCATGAAGTTTTCAGAAGTTAAAGGCGCTTTTTCTGTATTTAGTGCAACTTTAATGTCGCCCATATTGGTGTGTAAAGTGATCATATTAAAATACCTTGATAAAAATTGTTGCGGGATTCTAACTTATCTAACGTGAGGCTTAAAGTGCAGTATTCAAAACAGTATTGCTCATGATAGACTTTATCCCAATTATATTGGTATCAAAACGAGTAAAAGAGAACCATCGATGTTGAAAATTTACAATAGTATGAGTCGTGATAAGCAAGAATTTAAGCCGATTAACCCTGGAAAAATTGACATGTATGTATGTGGTATCACCATCTACGATTTATGTCATATTGGCCATGGTCGTACTTTTGTTTCTTTCGATATGATCGTTCGTTATTTACGTTACCGCGGCTACGAAGTGAATTACCTGCGTAATATCACCGATGTTGATGACAAGATTATTAAGCGTGCCGCTGAAAACAATGAAAGTTGTGATTCGTTAACTGAGCGATTAATTGGTGAAATGCATAATGATTTTGATGCATTGAACATGATGCGACCTGATTTTGAGCCAAGAGCAACGTTACATATCGAAGAAATCATCGAGATGGTTCAAAAGCTGATTGCTAAAGATCATGCTTACGTATCTGAAAGTGGCGATGTACTATTTAGCGTTTCTTCATTTCCTGAGTATGGACGTTTATCAGGTCAAAATCTTGAGCAATTACAAGCTGGCGCACGAGTAGAAGTTGAAGATACAAAGCGTGATCCTATGGATTTCGTATTGTGGAAAATGTCCAAGCCAGGAGAGCCAACTTGGGAGTCGCCATGGGGACCAGGTCGTCCTGGATGGCATATCGAATGTTCTGCGATGAACAGTAAGCATTTAGGCGAGCATTTTGACATCCATGGCGGTGGCAGTGACTTGCAGTTCCCACACCATGAAAATGAGATTGCTCAGTCTTGCTGTGCCCACGGTTCACAATACGTGAATTACTGGATGCATACTGGAATGGTCATGGTTGATAAAGAAAAAATGTCCAAGTCATTAGGTAATTTTTTCACTATTCGTGATGTATTAGCCCATTATGATCCTGAAACAGTGCGTTATTTCTTATTGTCAGGCCATTACCGTAGTCAATTGAACTATTCAGAAGACAATTTAAAACAAGCCAAATCGGCTCTTGAACGCATTTATACTTCACTTAAAGGGCTTGACCTTACGGTTGAGGCAGCACCAGCTACAGAATTTATTAATAAATTTACTGTCGCAATGGACGATGACTTTAATACACCAGAAGCTTACTCTGTAATCTTTGATATGGTGCGCGAAATTAATCGCTTGAAATTGGTGGATATGGCTCAGGCAAGTGCATTGGGTGTGAGCCTTAAGTCACTGACAGATGTATTGGGTATTATCAACCGTGATGTTGATGCATTCTTCCAAGGTGATGGTAGCGATGATGAAGTGGCAGAGATAGAAGCGCTGATAGTTGAGCGTAATCGTGCCCGTGCAGAGAAAGACTGGCCAGCTGCTGACGCTGCTCGCGATAGACTAAATGCATTAAACGTCGTACTTGAAGATGGTGAAGAAGGCACAACTTGGCGAAAGAAGTCGTAGTTAAGTCCTTGTGATAAAAAAGCCTGCTATTTTTAGCAGGCTTTTTTGTTTATAGGCTTATTATCAGTAGGCTTTGGGTCAAAACAAAGCAAGCTTAATTATTAAGCATTTACAGTTAATCGTGATACTGCTCGGCAGCATAAAGCGTATTTTCAAGTAGACTTGCGATTGTCATTGGGCCAACACCGCCAGGTACCGGTGTAATGAACGCAGCTTTTTCTGCTGCAACATCAAACTCAACGTCACCAACTAAACGACCATCTTCAAGTCGGTTAATCCCTACATCAATAACAATTGCACCAGGCTTAATCCATTCTCCTGGAATAAAGCCTGGCTTTCCTACCGCGACAACCAGTAAATCAGCTTGACGTACTTTTTGTTCTAGATTTTTTGTAAAACGATGACAAGTTGTTGTAGTGCAACCCGCTAGGAGTAATTCAAGTGTCATAGGGCGGCCAACAATGTTTGAAGCGCCAACAATGGTTGCATCCAAGCCATAGGTATCTACGCCCGTAGATTTTATTAAGGTAATGATGCCTTTTGGCGTACATGAACGTAATACAGGAATACGTTGTGCTAAGCGGCCAACATTATAAGGGTGAAATCCATCAACGTCTTTATCAGGTCTGATACGCTCAATCACTTTTGAATCTTCAATATGAGCGGGTAAGGGAAGTTGTACCAAAATTCCATCAATTTTAGGATCTTCATTACATTGATCGATTAAGGCTAATAGCTCAGCTTCAGTTGTACTGGTTTCAAGGTCATATGAGTAAGATTCGAAGCCAACTTCTTCACAAGCGCGGCGTTTACTACCTACATAAACTTGAGACGCTGCATCAGCGCCGACTAGGATAACCGCGAGGCCAGGAATACGCTTGCCAGCAGTTTTGCGTTCCAGCACTTTTTCTTTTAACGTGCTACGAATAGATTGTGCGATCGCTTTGCCATCAATATTTTGGGCAGTCATGGGGGTATAGTTTCCTTTATATGGCGCGATGATATATGAATTTTAACGACGCGTATTCTATCAGTCAGCCATAGTTCTGTCATGATTATTGACTTAGTCATTTATTGAAAACAGAATTTTTTGTGTGTAAAAACAGCAGCTGAACAAGTTTGTAAAAAAAATCGTTGACGATAGTAAAGTGACTCGTTAATATGCGCTCCGTTCTCGCAGTTAAGGCATTAAGTTAATGCATAAACCTTGATTGGCAAGACTTCTCGGTGATTAGCGCAGCCCGGTAGCGCATCTGCTTTGGGAGCAGAGGGTCAGAGGTTCGAATCCTCTATCACCGACCAAATTTCTATTTGTAAAGTTAACGCTTTATGAATAAGCTGGGAAAGTTAAACTGAAAACCAAATCAGTTTACTATTTATCTAGCAGGTATACAGAATAAGTATGTAAGCCAAGCGCCACTAGCTCAGCTGGATAGAGCAACGCCCTTCTAAGGCGTGGGTCTCAGGTTCGAATCCTGAGTGGCGTACCAAATTATGGTGATTGTAGCTCAGTTGGTAGAGCCCCGGATTGTGATTCCGGTTGTCGTGGGTTCGAGCCCCATCAGTCACCCCAAATTCTGCATTAAAAATGCACGATTGTAGAGAAAGCGACCTTAGGTCGCTTTTTTTATGTCTAAAATCCCCATATAACCGCATTTTCAGGCTCGACTCTATTGTAATCGGTCGCTATAATGTCGCGTCTTGATAAATATCTAATACGAATTACTACAGGTAATAGCGCTGAAAGCTGCTGTATCATGCTTTTATTAGTAAACATTAATAATCAAGAAACGAATATTTAATAGTTGAGCTTTCGACTATTACAAAGGACGTCAGACATATTTCGAGGTAAAACAATGCAAGTTTCTGTTGAAACAACTCAAGGCCTAGAACGTCGCCTAACAATTTCTGTTCCTGCTGAACAAATTGAGAAATTAGTTAAAGACAATTTAATACGTGAAGCGAAGCGTGCAAAGATTTCTGGTTTCCGTCCAGGTAAAGTACCAGTTTCTGTCATCAAGCAACGCTACGGCGCTGCTATTCGTCAAGATGTCACTGGTGAAGTTATGCAACGCAACTTTATCGAAGCTATCATGGCTGAAAAGTTAAACCCTGCAGGCGCGCCAGTTTTTGCTCCAGGTAAAACTGAAGGCGAAAACTTTGAGTTCGTTGCAACGTTTGAAATCTACCCAGAAGTAGCATTAACAGGTCTAGACGCAATTGAAGTTGAACAACCACAAGCTGAAGTTAATGACGCTGACGTTGACACTATGATTGAAACACTTCGCAAGCAACACGCTACATTTGCTGTAGTTGAAACTGCTGCAGAAGAAGGCAACAAAGTTAAAATGAACTTTGTTGGTTCTGTTGATGGTGAAGAGTTTGAAGGCGGAAAAGCTGACGACTTCGAATTAGAACTTGGTAGCAACCGTATGATCCCTGGTTTCGAAACTGGTGTTATCGGTCATAAAGCAGGTGATGAATTCGAAATCGAAGTGACTTTCCCTGAAGACTACCATGCTGAAAACTTAAAAGGTAAAGCAGCTAAGTTCGTTATTACACTTACTGAAGTTCAGTCTGCAGAATTACCAGAAGTTAACGATGAATTCGCTTCTTTATTCGGTATCGCTGAAGGTGGTTTAGACGCACTTAAAGCTGAAATCCGTAAAAACATGACTCGTGAACTTGAGCAAGCGCTAAAAGCAAATGTGAAAGAGCAAGTTATCGAAGGCTTATTATCAGCTAACGAAATCACTATCCCTAAAGCACTAGTAGACGGTGAAGTTAACGTTCTTCGTCAACAAGCTATGCAACGCTTTGGTGGCCAAACTGAGAACATGCCTGAGCTTCCTGCTGATTTATTCACAGAGCAAGCTGAGCGTCGCGTTAAAATTGGTTTACTTCTTGGCGAAGTTATCAAAACTAACGAGCTTCAAGCTGAAGACGAACGTGTTCAAGGTCTTATTGCTTCAATGGCTTCAGCTTATGAAGATCCAAGTGAAGTGGTTGAATACTACAATGGCAACAAAGAGCTTATGCAAAACATGCGCAACGTAGCGCTTGAAGAGCAAGCTGTTGAAGTTTTACTAAAATCTGCAAAAGTGACGACTAAAGACGTCGAATTTGAAGAATTTATGAACAAGGCAACAGGTAAAGCGTAACCATCGCTTGACTTGATTGGCGGTTCGCCATTTATAATGGCTCGTATGAGGTTCCTCATACGAGCCATTTTTATTTTAGGGAAATATAAAATGCATAAAGCGCCAGAATCTGTACTCAATGCTCTTGTACCTATGGTTGTTGAACAAACTGCTAAAGGTGAGCGTTCATATGATATTTACTCTCGTTTATTAAAAGAGCGAGTAATTTTCTTGGTTGGTCAGGTTGAAGAACACATGGCTAACCTGATCGTGGCGCAGTTACTGTTCCTAGAATCAGAAAGCCCAGATAAAGATATTTCAATCTACATTAACTCGCCAGGTGGTTCTGTCACTGCTGGTATGGCAATTTACGATACAATGCAGTTCATTAAACCGAACGTAAGCACTGTATGTATTGGTCAAGCTTGCAGCATGGGCGCATTCTTATTAGCGGGTGGCGCAAAAGGTAAGCGTCATTGTTTGCCGAATTCTCGAGTCATGATTCACCAGCCTTTGGGTGGTTTCCAAGGCCAAGCGTCTGACATTGCAATTCATGCTCAAGAAATCTTAGGCATTAAGAATAAATTAAATGAAATGTTAGCTGAACACACTGGGCAACCATTAGATGTTATCGAGCGTGATACAGACCGTGATAACTTCATGAGTGCACAAGAAGCTGCTGATTATGGTTTAGTTGATTCAGTTTTTGAAAAGCGTAGCTGATTTTTAGGCCTGAGTACGCTATTCTGTGATGAATAGCGTATAAAAAATATTTAACTGTTTCTGTGTAGTACAAATAATGCACAGAGAGTATATCTAAAGACAGTGAACAGGCTGCAACAGAGGTAGGGTAATGGGCGATAACAAAAGTACCGGTGACAGTGGCAAACTACTGTACTGCTCTTTTTGCGGAAAAAGCCAACATGAAGTAAGAAAGCTAATCGCTGGACCTTCGGTATATGTTTGTGATGAATGTGTTGAGTTATGTAATGACATCATTCGTGAAGAAATTAAAGAGATCTCGCCAAAGCGTGATCAAGACAAGTTGCCAACACCACACGAATTGCGTGAGCACTTAGATGATTACGTTATTGGTCAGAACCAAGCTAAAAAGGTGCTGTCAGTTGCTGTTTATAACCATTATAAACGTTTACGCAATGGCACGCCGATTGAAGGTGTTGAACTAGGTAAAAGTAATATCTTGCTTATTGGACCAACGGGTAGTGGTAAAACACTGCTAGCTGAGACGTTAGCTCGTTCATTAGATGTGCCATTTACTATGGCTGATGCAACGACACTAACTGAAGCGGGTTACGTAGGTGAAGATGTTGAAAACATCATTCAGAAGCTACTGCAAAAGTGTGATTATGACGTTGAGAAAGCGGAGCGCGGTATCGTCTATATCGATGAAATCGATAAAATCAGCCGCAAATCTGACAACCCATCAATCACCCGTGATGTATCTGGTGAAGGTGTTCAGCAAGCTTTGCTTAAGCTAATTGAAGGTACTGTTGCTTCTGTGCCTCCACAAGGTGGACGTAAACATCCACAGCAGGAGTTCTTGCAAGTAGATACGTCTAAAATCCTATTCATTTGTGGTGGTGCATTTGCTGGGCTTGAAAAAGTTATTGAACAACGTGGGCTAACTGGAACAGGTATTGGATTTGGCGCTGAAGTTAAGGGTGAAGCTGATAAAGTCACTATTTCTCAGACGTTAGGCAAAGTTGAGCCTGAGGATTTGATTAAGTTTGGCTTAATCCCTGAGTTTATTGGCCGTTTACCTGTTGTTGCTACGCTAACTGAATTAGATGAAGCAGCGCTAGTACAGATTCTTTCTCAACCTAAAAATGCACTAACAAAACAATATGGTGCATTGTTTGAGATGGAAGAGGTTGAACTTGAGTTCCGTGAAGATGCTTTAAAAGCCATTGCTCATAAAGCGATGACGCGTAAAACCGGTGCTCGTGGCCTTCGTTCAATCATTGAAGATATCTTACTTGATACTATGTATGATATTCCTTCAGTTGAGGGCGTAATTAAAGCTGTTGTCGATGAATCTGTCGTCAAAGGCGAGTCTGCCCCCATCTTGATTTACGAAAATGCTGACAACCAAGTTGCTGGTGGCGAGCAATAATTCGTCGCTTTTGCTAATAGTTGAAAAATAAGGAGTCCATTGGGCTCCTTTTTTCGTATTGCCCATTGAAACTCTTAGAAACATCCCAATATACTGATTATATAATCCATTCATCAAACGGAATCGAACTATGACCCAAGAGCGTGAAGCGCATATCGAACTCCCCGTGCTGCCACTTCGAGATGTAGTGGTTTATCCCCATATGGTAATTCCGCTATTCGTCGGACGAGAGAAATCTATTCGATGCCTTGAATCAGCGATGGAACAAGATAAGCAAATATTACTGGTCGCCCAGCGGGAAGCTGATTTAGACGAGCCAGCAAAAGACGATATTTTTGAAATTGGTACCGTTGCATCTATTTTACAGTTATTAAAATTACCTGACGGCACGGTTAAAGTGCTAGTTGAAGGTGGTCAGCGTGCCAAAGTCACTGAGTACACACAAGAAGATGAATTCTTTGTCGCAAACGTGACAATGTTAGCGTCTGAAGAGTTAGCTGATAAAGAAGAAGAAGTACTGGTTCGAAGTGCTATTAGCCAATTTGAAGGCTACATCAAGCTAAATAAGAAAATTCCACCAGAAGTACTGACATCTTTAACTGGTATTGAAGAAGCTGCCCGTCTTGCTGATACTATGGCAGCTCATATGCCGCTAAAGCTTGAAGACAAACAGTCAGTGCTTGAAATGATCAATGTTGGCGAACGTCTTGAATATTTAATGGCAATGATGGAAGGCGAGATCGACTTACTTCAAGTTGAGAAACGCATTCGTGGCCGTGTTAAAAAGCAGATGGAAAAAAGCCAACGTGAGTATTACTTGAATGAGCAAATGAAAGCCATTCAAAAAGAACTTGGCGATCTTGATGAAGGTCAAGATGAGTTTGAAGTTTTAGGTCGCAAGATTGAAGAAGCCAAAATGCCGGCTGAAGCAAAAGAAAAAGCGGAAGCTGAGCTTAATAAGTTAAAAATGATGTCGCCAATGTCAGCAGAAGCGACAGTGGTAAGAAGTTACGTAGACTGGATGACGTCTGTACCTTGGAGTCAGCGTTCAAAAATCAAACGTGACTTGTCAAAAGCTGAAGCCATTTTAGATACCGATCATCACGGGTTAGAGAAAGTAAAAGAACGCATTCTTGAATACCTTGCTGTGCAAAGTCGAGTTAAACAATTAAAAGGACCAATCCTTTGCTTAGTAGGGCCTCCAGGTGTTGGTAAAACGTCATTAGGCCAATCAATTGCTAAAGCAACAGGACGTAAATATGTTCGCGTTGCCTTAGGTGGCGTACGCGATGAAGCTGAAATTCGTGGTCATCGTCGAACTTATATTGGTTCTATGCCAGGTAAAGTGATCCAAAAAATGGCCAAAGTGGGTGTTAAAAACCCATTATTCTTATTAGATGAAATCGATAAGATGAGCTCAGATATGCGTGGTGACCCATCATCAGCGCTACTTGAAGTACTAGACCCTGAGCAAAACGCAGCGTTTAATGACCATTACTTAGAAGTTGATTACGACTTATCTGACGTGATGTTTGTGGCAACATCGAATTCAATGGATATTCCAGGGCCATTATTAGACCGTATGGAAGTGATTCGTTTATCGGGTTATACCGAAGATGAAAAATTGAATATCGCTAAAAAGCATTTATTGACTAAGCAAATCGAGCGAAACGGGTTAAAACCAAAAGAAATTAATATCGATGATAGCGCCATTATTGGTATGATCCGTTACTACACTCGAGAAGCTGGTGTCCGTTCACTAGAGCGCGAGCTATCAAAAGTGTGCCGTAAAGTCGTTAAGATGATTCTTTTAGATAAATCAGTTAAAACCGTCGAAGTGAATCAAGAGAACTTGAAATCATTCCTCGGTGTGCAGCGCTTTGATTACGGTAAAGCTGAGTCCAATAATCAAATTGGTCAAGTGACTGGTTTAGCTTGGACGCAAGTTGGTGGCGATTTACTGACTATTGAAGCGACGTCGGTGTCAGGTAAAGGCAAACTTGCTTATACTGGCTCACTTGGTGATGTCATGCAGGAGTCTATTCAAGCTGCGATGACAGTTGTTCGTGCTCGCGCTGAACAATTAGGCATTAACAGTGATTTTTACGAAAAACGTGATATTCACGTGCATGTTCCTGAAGGGGCAACGCCTAAAGATGGACCATCTGCAGGTGCTGCAATGTGTACTGCGTTGGTATCAAGCTTAACGGGGAATCCGGTTAAGAGTGATGTGGCCATGACAGGTGAAATTACCCTAAGAGGGGAAGTTCTACCTATCGGCGGTTTGAAGGAAAAGTTACTTGCAGCACATCGTGGCGGCATAAAAGTTGTACTTATTCCTAAAGAAAATGAGCGTGATTTGGAAGAAATTCCAGCCAATGTCATTGCCGATCTTAAGATTCACCCAGTCAGATGGGTCGATGAAGTACTTGAATTGGCCTTAGAAAAGCCAGTAAAAGGCTTTGAAGTGGTTAAAAAGTAGCTAATTAGCAAAAAAAGTTGCTTTGAACCTAAAAAAAATGAAAAAAGGGGCTTAACAATCTGTAAAGCTGTGGTAGCCTAGATAAGTGGAGAGTCAGTTAGCACCAAACCCTTGGCGCAACTGACTTTGAGCTGTATCCAAGTACATTTTTTTTGGTTTTCCAACTAAGTTTGGTGTGGTATCAAACTTATAACAAAAAAGCCTCCGCAGACCGCTCTAAAGACGGATTTGGTTGCGGCGCGAAAATAAACATTCAAGGGGATGACATGAACAAATCTGAACTAATCGAGAAAATCGCTTCTGGTGCTGACATTTCTAAAGCTGGCGCAGGCCGTGCATTAGATTCTTTCATTGGTGCTGTTACTGAAGCACTTAAAGAAGGCGATAAAATTTCTCTAGTTGGTTTTGGTACTTTTGAAGTACGTCAGCGTGCTGAGCGTACTGGCCGTAACCCACAAACTGGTGCAGAAATTAAGATTGCTGCGGCTAACATCCCAGCTTTCAAAGCGGGTAAAGCTCTAAAAGACGCTGTTAACTAAGAATAGTTAATATCGTTGCCTTTTGTAAGGCATAGTTAAAAAGCACTGTTTTGGCAGTGCTTTTTACGAAAAGATTATTAAGAATAACAATGTTAATTTTAATAATCGGAGGAATTGGGTCATACCCGAGGTAGCGTCTGATAACTCCATATAAATTACAAGAAGGCGCATCCCCAAGTGGTGCGCCTTTTTATTTTTTTAATCGCAACAAGCGAGAATTCAGATGTTAGAAAAAATTCGTGAAGGCTCACAAGGCGTTGTCGCTAAAAGTATTTTAGTGTTAGTGATCCTTTCGTTCGCATTTGCTGGTGTAAGTAGTTACCTAGGCACATCAACTGATGTAGCTGCTGCCGTTGTTAATGGCGACGATATTACCGCAAATGAACTAGAACAAGCTTATCAAAATGAACGTGGCCGTTTAGAGCAACAGCTTGGCGAAATGTTTGATGCATTATCTGCTGATGATACGTACATGAACGGTATCAAGCAGAACGTATTAGACCGCTTGATCGCTGATAAGTTAATGACTCAAGCAGCTGAAGATTTAGGTCTTCGTGTTTCTGATGAACAAATTAAACAAGCGATTGTTAACGAACCAGCATTCCAAACCGATGGTGTGTTTGATAACGAGCGCTACTTAGCAGTATTACGTCAGCTTGGTTATCAAACTAATAGCTTCCGTGACATGATGCGTACCGATATGACTCGTCGTCAGTTATTAACTTCGTTAGTGGGCAGTGAATTCGTGTTGGATGGTGAAGCTAAGCAACTTGCTGAAATTCAAGGTCAAACTCGTGATATTCGTTATTTAGTCGTTGATTCTTCTCCTTACTTAGTTACGGCAAGTGTGACGGATGAAGAGATCAAAACTTACTATGATAGCAACTTGATGCAATTTATGGATCAAGAAAAAGTCAGCTTAGAATACGTTGAGTTAAACGCTGCTGAACTTGCTAAAGGGATGGATACGTCTGTCGATGAAGCACGTACATACTACGAAGAAAACAAACAACAGTATCAAACAGCTGAAAAACGTTTAGCTGCCCATATCTTATTCGCTTCTGGCGACGATAGTGCTGATGAAGCAAAGGCTGAAGCAAGCTTAGCTAAATTACAAGCTGGTGAAGACTTTGCAGAAGTTGCTAAAACTGATTCAGATGATCAGTTTAGTGCGGAGCAAGGCGGCCAACTTGATTGGTTCGAGCAAGGCGTGATGGATCCAGCATTCGATGAAGCGCTGTTTGCACTTAACCAAGGTGAATACTCACAAATTGTTAAGAGTGAATTCGGCTACCACATCGTTAAATTACTTGATATTCAATCTGGCGCAGCTGCACCGTTTGAAGAAGTTCAAGATAAGATTGTTACTGATTTACAAAACAAAAAAGCAGTTGATGAGTTCTATAGCTTACAAAGCATTCTTGCTGATACTAGCTACGAAGTGCCAGATACGTTAGATGAAACAGCTAAAGCACTCGGTACGACAGTTCAGTCTACAGGCTTGTTCTCTCGTGACAATGCTCCGGCTAACCTAAGTAGCCCTGATTTAGTTCGCACTGCATTTTCTGACGAAGTGATTACCAGTGGCATGAACAGTGAAGTGATTGAACTTGCTCCTAATCATGTGGTTGTTATTCGTTTATTAAAGCATCAAGATGCGGGTACTTTACCACTAGCTGATGTTAAAGCTGGTATCGAAGCGCGCTTGGTTCAAGATAAAGCGAACCTTCAGGCGAGTGAAAAAGCCAATGAGTATCTTGCTAAACTTAAAGCGGGTGAAGAAATCACTGATTTGACTGTTGCAACTAAAGCGCAATTAGCTAGATTCAATCAAGATATAGATCAAGCGATTACGACTAAAGCGTTCCAAATGCCTGCTCCTGAAGCAAGCGGTGTATCGTTTGATACCGCAGCGTTAGCAAATGGCTTTGCGGTCATTGCAGTGGATAAAGTGAACGAAGCTGAGGGGATTGATAGCAATGTTATTGATTCAATTAAGCAACGTTTAGCTCCGCAATACAGTGAAGCGGATTACCGCTCTGTCATTGCCGCGCTTAAATCAAAAGCAAAAATTGAGTACCCAGTTGCTGAATAGCTAGGGAACTTAATATCAAATAGCCAAGGTTATCCTTGGCTTTTTTATTGGTTTTCGTTTAATGACCGCAACAGATATTTTTTTGTAAAGTTAGATGAGAAGGATGCTCATGAACATTGCGCTATTTGATTTTGATGGCACGATCACCGAAAAAGATACCTATACGCCTTTTATCCATTTTAGTGTGCCTAAATGGCGTCGCATAGTATGCACAATACTACTGTTGCCAGTGATTGTATTGTATAAATGTAAATTAATCGGTGGCTCAACAACGCGTTCTATTGTCAGTTTTTTTGCTTTTTGTGGGCGCAATAAAAAAGCGGTTTACACGCAGGGAAAGGACTATGCACAAACTCTTGATCAACTTGTTATGACACAAGCTAATAAGCGTCTCCAGTGGCATAGGGCTCAAGGTGATATCATCGTTATTGTTTCAGCTTCACTGGATACATATTTAACCCCTTGGTGCGATAAACATCAATTTCAATTGATTTGTGCAACCCTGAACACCAAAGGCCAACGTTTGACGGGTACGTACAAAAACGGAGACTGTTCAGGCGCTGAAAAAGCAAGGCGTGTCAGTGCTGAATTTAATTTAGACTCCTTCGATACTGTTTATGCCTATGGTGACACAGACGAAGATAAACAATTACTTGCATTGGCAGACGTTGGCTTTTTGAATTGGCAACAGATCCAATAAATAATTTTGTAATACTGTAATTCAGTGATGGAAAACATAACCTAAAGAGGTCAATTTAAGTTAATGGAATCAATTAACCAAAGGTTTGAAGCGGTGTTAACTCACATTGATGAAAACCTATCAAAGCCGCTTTCATTATCTGTATTGTCTGATATTGCCAAAGTACCTGAATACCATTTTAATTTTATTTTTTTAAGTTTGTTTCATACATCAGTAACAGATTATATTGCTTTACTTAGAAACCTAGAGGCAGGACAACAATTAGGCTTTGATAAATCAATTTCAATTAAAGAGGTCGCTGTGTCTGTGGGCTATCAAAGTGAAACAGCCTTTATTACAGACTTTACACAAGCCATTGGTCAATCACCGCAAGCTTTTCAACGTCAGCCTGATTGGGGGCAATTTTTTCAAAAGCAGCAACCGCTAAAAACCTTATCTGAAGGGCATAATGATTTAACTGCTGCTGATGTGAATATCGACAACTGTAAACTTGATAAGATTGATCTCGCAATGATTAGCCATCAGGCTGAAGCACAGTATTTACCGCAAACTATTCAGGCGATGAGAGCATTTCGTCAAGCCAATAAACTGTCTCCTACAAGCAGTAGAACATTCAATTTTGTATATCAAAGCAAACCGAAATTAACAGAGCAATTGCATATTGATATTGCAGTGAGTATCAACACACTAGAGAAGCAACGCATAGAGCCTGCTATCAATGACTCTGAGTATTTTTATTACTCTTGCATACCTGAAGGAAAGTATGCTTCTTTTATGCATGTCGGGTCTGATAAAGAGCTAGAGCGTAAATTAAAGTATCTTTATGGAACATGGTTGAGTTCAACAAATCAACGATTAAAAAATGTGCCGTTGATATTTGAACAACTTAATATCACAGAGCCTTCAAAACAGGCCACACGAGTTTATTTAGGTCTTGATTAACTGCTATTCAGATGAATTTAATGTGCCGTGATTCTCATCATTTCGGCACAAATCCACGCCATGTATGTTGCCCAAGCATAGCCAAATACTGAAAACATGATGGCAACGGGTGCTAGCGAACGATGAAATGCCATTGCAACCACAGGTGAAGAGGCTGCTCCACCGATACAGCATTGGCTTGCCATCGCCATATAAGCAACCGGAGCTTTCATCAATACCCCCGCAATAATGACCACCAGTGCATGGATGGTTAACCATATGAACCCGATAGCAAAATAGATTGGGAAGTCATCAATCATGGTTAAATCCATTTGTAGTCCCATATTGGCTATCAGAAAGTAAAGCATCACAGTGGATATTTTAGAGGCGCCTAGATCTTCTAGATGACGGATTCGAGTATGAGATAATATGACGCTCACAGTGGTCACTAAAATAACAACCCAAAAAAAGCTAGAGGTAAAACTGTATTTTTCAGTTGCAGGATAATGTTCAGCGAAAAATGGGGCGAGTATATCTGCCCCAAAATGTGCGAGTCCAGTTACACCAAAAGCAACACAAAAAATTTGCATATAGCTATGTAAACTTGGGAGTTGCAGTTTAGTCTTTGAAGCGTTTTCAGTGACATTGACTAGTTGATTAAATTGACTGGCATCAGCGCCTATCGTTTTATCAATGGCTTTAGCGTGATTGGCACAAATTAATAAAAATGACATCCATATTGCTGAGTAAACCACATTGACAGAAATCATAATGGCGAATAGATTATCATCGACTTCGTACACTTCTTTCATCGCCAGTTGATTAGCTGTTCCGCCTACCCAGTTTCCAGCAAGTGTTGCCATACCACGCCAAGCCGCATCTGCACCAACCCAATTAATACTCTCAGGGGCGATATAAGAAAACAACAATAAGGTTAATGGACCGCCAATAATGACGCCAAAGCTGCCTAATAAAAACAAGATAACAATCTTAGGCCCAAGCAATAAAATTGCTTTAATGTCGACACTGATTATCAACAAGGATAAACAAGCTGGCATAAGATAATTAGATGAAATGGAGTTGAGTTGACTGTGGCTAGCATCAACAATATTGAGGGTATTAAGTAGTGAAGGGAGGACATAGCACATCACCATCACAGGGATAAATCGATATACTTGACGCCATATAGGATGTGATGAAGTACTGGTAAAAAATACCAAGCCAATAATGGTTGCCAATAAGCCAAAAATAACGGGGTCTTGAGTGATCATTATCGTGCAGGCAACCTTTAAAAATGAGGCTTATTGGTTACAGAATCTAATAAACTCTTCCAATAAAGCAGTAAGGGGCTCTTCGTTGCGGTATGTTGACCAATACTTACGTTGAAAATCCCAATTCGCTAATTGTAATTCAACAATTTCACCACGCTTTATTTCTTCTTTAACAGCCAGATATGGCAAGACGCTGACGCCAATACCTGTACCTATCGCGCGTTTTATCGCTCCCATCGTATTCATTGATAATTCGTGCTGAATGTTGATTCTAGCGCTTTTTAGTAGTTGTGTATTACGTAATCTCGATACTGACATGGTTTCATCCAGAATCCATAATTGTTCTGATAGCAACTCTGCCGTGATATTTTCATTAATAATAGGATTATCACAACTTGTTACTAGGCAAATTTTATCTTTAATCCATTGCTCATACTGAAGGTTATTAAGGCCAGGTTTGGCATCTACAAATCCTAAATCTAGCTCTTTTTCTGAGACCATTTTTTCAATCGTTAAACTGTTATTAATAACCAGTTTTATATCAACCAAAGGATGTAGCTTTTTAAACTGCGGAATTTTACGAGATAAAATATAGTTACCGGCGGTTTTACTACTGCCGACTTTAATTGTGCCACCGACTGCATTACGTTCTGCAAACATTTGTTCTAACTGCGTCCCTTTAGACAGCATCTCATTGGCATAGGGCAAAATGACCTCACCATTATCATTAATAGTCAGTCCGTTACTGCTACGCTCAAATAATCGAGTCCCAAGAGAGCTTTCAAGCTCTTTTAACGCCATGCTCACCGCAGGGACAGACATATGTAGCATTTGTGCTGCTTTTGAGATCTGTCCATTACTATGAATAGCTTTAAAAATGGTTAATTGTTTGAGGGTGATTTTCATCAATTATGCACCGTCTTTAAAATAATATAAGTGATTATAACTGAGTATTTAAAAACCATCCTAAAATCAGACATTAGCATGTCTTTTTTGTAACCTCGCTCAAGTTTTCGTAAAAACTTTTAACTTAAAATGCAGCGCTAAAAAAGGGAGAGGTTCCAGCGCTGCTAAACGTCATTAAAAGTCGTATCTAATACCGACTGTGAAAATATTGTCGTCTTCTAAATCAATAACGGGACCTGTATTTTCAACCCGATATTCACCTTCATATTTAGCGTAATGAGCAAATACCATTGTCGACTTCGCGAAGCGGTAGTCAGCACCAATTACAAACGAACTAATATCGACATCAGTAGCACGGTTATATTCACTTGAAGAGGCCGCACTATTTTTAAAATACTTACCGAAACCAGCTTCATCTTTGCCAATTTCAGCTTTTAGATTAACGCCATTGAGATTATAAATGGCGCTAAGGAAGTAAGAGTTACCTTCTTTATAACTGTAAGCTTGGCTTTGAGTATTTTGGAATAATCCACCTAATTTCACGTTGCCAAATTTAACCTGCGCCACGCCTCGATAAGCGTCTACGCCGCCAATAGTGTTATATGCTGCTGCGAGGTAATAAGCCTGCTTTTTGAGTTTCTTGTCACCTGCGATAAGACTTATTGCATACTGTTGCTCGTTATAATCAGTCCGAGCACCGTTTTCATCATATTCAGCATAATTATCATCCATTAAATAAGTTGCATTAAAAGTAATTAAATCGGCGACTTTTGGTGAGTAATAAGTTATTCCATCAGCTTTACGAACTTGGCCTGCAATCATACGGTTATATGCTGCGTTGGTTAGTGCAAATGCTTCTGCAGTGCCTTTGGAGGTTTTCATGACCGTATCGTTTCGGCCAACTAACACTGTACCTAGATTTGTTTTTAAACCTAAATAGGTATTTCTTGGTTTGAATAAGTCATCATTACCTTCATTTGTTGCTGCGTTAACTTGTAACTCGACGCGATAAAGTAACTCAATATCATTAGCAATTGTTTCACTGCCATGAACGCCTAATCTAGAAAAATTATTTTCAAGCACAGTGCCAGATTTTCCATTCTGCGTTGTTGCACCGTTATCCGATTCTGTCAGTGCCATTTCTAAACGGCCATAAAATTGTGGAGAATCAGCCAGTGCTGCTGATGAGTTTGCAGATAACATTGTTAATAGTGCGAGTGATAATGTCGTTTTTTTCATGTTCAATCCCATGTTATATAAATAAATTTTATATAAGTCTTATTTTTTAAACGTTATGACTTAGTTAATTAGTGAATTAAATTTTTATTATGTGATTCTTGTTAAGTGCCTAATCTGTTTTTTTCTTTGTATAAATAATCAAAAAGATTTTCGGACTTTGGCTTGCTAAATTTGCTGATTAATATCGTAGAGATTTCAAATTTTATTTATTTGAACGTGGGTCACAGCTGTTTATTTTTTGTTGCGGTTTAAGGAGAACTGAACAGGTTTTCATAAAAACTTAACCAAATATTAAATTTGATGAAGATCGAAGTTTTGCTACCTCTTAGTGAGTAATCTTGCTGCAACAAAAAGCGAGATATAAAAAACTCATAAAGGAACGACACATGAAACTTAAATACTTAGCTTCGGCAGTAGCAGTGATGATGCTTACGTCTGGTAGTGCAATTGCAAAAAATGATTTAGCCTCTTTTCATACTGAAATGGGTGATTGTCAAACTTGCCACGTCACTGGAAAAATGAAAGACATTAAGAAATCAATGACGGATAGCCAGACTCATGAAAATGCACAATGTCAGGACTGCCATGGTAGCTATGCTGATTTAGTCAATGACAAGTTAGAGTTTGATCCTCATGCATCTCATCTTGGCGACATTAACTGTACGTCTTGTCACACTGGGCACGCTAAACCTGAACTAACTTGTAATAACTGCCATAACTTTGAAATCGAAATGCCATTTGCCGATGCTAAAGAGAAGAAAAAGTGGGATGGCGATTGGAACCAAGACAAAATCCAAAAAGCCATTGATAAAGGCCCAGTAGAAACGGTTGATGTGATTGTTGTTGGCGGCGGTTCTGCTGGATTTAACGCTGCAATTTCAGCCAAAATGGCAGGCGCGAATGTCGTATTGTTTGAAAAAGCACCTTATACAGGGGGGAACTCAATGTTAGCAGCTGGTGGTATCAATGCTGTCGGTACTCCTCAACAAAAAGCGAAAGGCATCGAAGATTCTGTTGATTGGTATGCAGAAGATGCAATGAAAGGTGGTCGCTATAAAAACGACCCTAAACTGGTACAAATCTTAGCTGAAGAGTCTGCTGGTGCCGTTGCTTGGCTTGAGTCTTTAGGTGCAAATATGGATGACTTAAAACGTTCTGGAGGCGCACGTGTTGAACGTACTCATCGTCCTTCAGGTGGTGCATCTGTTGGCCCACATATTATTGATACTTTACGCGTTGCAGCAAAAGAGCGTGATATTCCTGTACGTGTGAACTCTCGTATAGAAAAAATTGTGTTAAATGACGATAAATCAGTCGCTGGGGTTGTAGTTCATGGCCGTCATTCTGGTTATAACATGGTCGCTGCGGATTCTGTTGTGTTAGCAACGGGTGGTTACGGTATGAACAAACAAATGGTGGCTTACTATCGTCCAACCATGAAAGACATGACCAGCTCAAACAACGTGACCGCAACGGGTGACGGTGTATTACTGGCTAAAGAAATTGGCGCATCGATGACTGACATTGACTGGGTTCAGGCGCATCCTACCATTGGTAAAGATAGCCGTATTCTTATCTCAGAAACCGTGCGTGGTGTGGGCGCTATTATGGTGAATACAGATGGACAACGCTTTATCAGTGAATTAACAACTCGCGACCGTGCATCTGATGCGATTTTGAAACAAAAAGATCAGTATGCTTGGTTGGTATTTGACGAGCAGTTAGTTGAGAAAAAGAAAATGGTGCGTGGTTACGAGCATTTAGGAATGCTAAGTAAAGCAAATACCATTGAAGAACTTGCGAAAATAACAGGTATGAAAGATTTACCTAAAACAGCAGCTGATTACAACAAGTATCAAGCGAGTGGTAAAGACGAGGCTTTTGGTCGTGAAGATATGCCAATTAACTTAACTAAAGCACCGTTTTACGCTGTTAAAGTTGCACCTGGTATCCATCACACTATGGGTGGCGTTGCGGTCGATACTGATGCAAACGTGCTTAACTTGCAAAGCTGGAAAATGGATGGTTTATTTGCTGCTGGTGAGGTGACAGGTGGTTTACACGGCCATAACCGTTTAGGCGGAAACGCTATTGCTGAAACTGTGGTATTTGGACGTAAAGCTGGCGAAAATGCAGCTAAACACGCACTTGAAAAGAAATAGCAATTAACTCGATTCGTCATCCCTAAATCCCCACAAGGCCAAGTCTCATCAGCTTGGCCTTTTTATATAAGAGCGTAAACTTGAGTGTCAGCGGCTAATGACTTCTATTATTGTTTCAGAAAGTGTTTTGTAATTTGTTTGTTTTTAAGTTAACTGCGTTATACAAGTAGGTGTAAATGAGTATAATAATTTTAAGGTAATTGACTACCTTGATAAGATTATAATCGATTAAATGGAATGAAGTACGATATGGATATTAACTATTTAGCAATGCTATTGATGGCTTTGCAACCTTTCATTGTTTATTACACTGTCTATAAACCAAACGAAAAATCAAAGTCTGATAATGAGTTTCATCAATCCTTTATTACCATTCCTCCCAGTTTTTCATTCTTTTATTTTGAGCAATTTGGTTATGCGTTTGCCATATTAACTGTTGTGGCGCTGTTAGGTATCGCACTTAGTCAAATCATACGTAAAACGGCAGGTAACGCTGTAGAAGTAAAAAGTCTGCTTGTTTTTGGTACAGCTTGGTTTTGTAACTTTGGTATCGGATACACAATAATAAGTTTTTTTTCTGGTGCTTCAGATACTTCAAACTCTTCGGAAGTCGCAACGCCTTTATTGTCTCTAGATAGCGTATTTAGCGCACTAGGTGTTTCGCTATGCATGTTTATCGGGGTCATCATTTGGACCTTGAGTCGAGCGTTAGAAGTATATAAAACCAATGAAACTGAATTTTCAGATTTGTTGATCATGCCTTTTGCGGCATTAGGTGGGTTTAGTCCTGTATTCGGTGACTATTTTATTATCAGTTTACTACTCAACTTTTGTTTTATATTTGCTGTGTCTAAAGTGTCGATAGAAGCTCATAACGATCCTTCAATGGGGGGCGTTGGTTTTTTCTATATGTATTTATTTATGATGGGAGCGGGTGGGTGTGTGCTCGTTAAACTAGGGATGTTTATTAGCCAGTTATTTTAAAAAAAAATCAGCCTCATTTGAGGCTGATTTTTTAATTGTCAGCATTAGGTTAAACCCTGCTGGTATTTAACATTCTCTCGACGTTAAATTATAAGCTGATGACATCAAACGTTACGTTAGGGTTTACGTCTGCATCATAATCAATACCGTCTATACCGAAGCCGAACAGTTTCAAGAACTCTTCTTTATATTCGTTATAATCTGTTAATTCAGCTAAATTTTCAGTGGTTACATCAGCCCATAAGTCGCGGCAATGTTTTTGAATCTCTTCGCGTAATTCCCAATCATCAAGACGTAAGCGATTACTGTCATCTGTTGCTGCAGCTTGCCCGTCTTCACGGAATAAGCGTTCGCTAAACATACGATAAATTTGATCCATACAGCCTTCATGCACACCTTCTTCACGCATCTTTTTAAAGACCATGGCAATATAAAGCGGCATGACAGGAATTGCAGAACTTGCTTGAGTCACGACACTTTTAAGTACTGCAACATTAGCAGAACCGCCAGTCGCAGATAACTTTGTATTCAGTGCATGTGCAGCTCTATCTAAATCCATTTTGGCTTTACCCAATGCACCGTGCCAGTATATAGGCCATGTGATTTCAGTGCCGATATAGCTGTAAGCAACTGTTTTACAATTATCGGTTAATACACCAGCTTCGCTAAGTGCATTCATCCATAATTCCCAGTCTTCTCCACCCATTACCGTAACGGTGTCGGCAATTTCTTGCTCAGTAGCTGGCTCTACAGATGTTTCAATAATGGTGTTTTTATTGGTGTCTACAGCCGTTGCTGTATAAGTCTCACCAATTGGTTTAAGGCTTGAACGGATGACTTCGCCAGTATCAGGTAGTTTACGAACTGGTGATGCCAGTGAATAAACGACCATATCAATTTGGCCTAAGTCTTGTTTGATAAGCTCAATGACTTTTTGCTTAGCTTCGTGACTGAACGCATCACAGTTAATGCTTTTTGAATACAGGCCTTCAGCTTTAGCAAATTTATCGAAATAAGCTGAATTATACCAACCAGCTGTACCTGGTTTCGTTTCGGTGCTTGGTTTTTCAAAGAATACACCGATGGTGGCTGCGTCACTACCAAAAGCTGAGGCAATACGTGATGATAAGCCATAACCACTTGAAGAACCGACAACTAATACTTTTTTAGGGCCGTTGGCAATTTTACCTTTGGCTTTGGTTAGTTCAATTTGTTCTTTGACGTTTGCTTCACACCCTAGTGGGTGAGTTGTGGTGCAAATAAAGCCGCGTGTTTTTGGTTTAATAATCATAATTTTTCTTTTTCCTTTAACATTGGCCTTAGGATAAATAGTTAGCCATCGAAATGGCACTTATTTTTAGTAAAAAAGCCAAAATAACTCAGTGGTTGGAGCAGTTTATCGCTTTGCGGTTAACTGAGCTTGCTCAGCAATGAGTCTTCGAGTGTATTCTTCTTGCGGGTTTTCAAATAATTCTGCAGTGGTATTTTTTTCAATCAATACCCCTTTATTGAGCACCATCACCTTGTCGCTAAAGTGTCGGACGACATTGAGGTTGTGAGTCACGAAAATATAAGATAACCCCATCTCTTTTTGTAGCTTTAACAGCAGGTTTAAAATTTGCGAACGCACCGATAAATCGAGTGAGGTTAATGCTTCATCAGCAATAATAATTTTAGGATTAAGCATTAATGCCCTAGCAACTGCAACCCGCTGTTTTTGTCCTTCCGATACCATATGAGGGTAAAAACTGGCGTGCTCTGGCAATAAACCGACTTTTCGTAACGTATCGACGACCTGAGCGATTCGTTCTGCTCTTGGCATTGCCGTATTAAATCTAAGTGGTTCTTCAAGTAGCTCACCAATGGTCAACCTCGGGTTGAGTGATGTATTAGGGTCTTGAAAAATCATTCGAATCAATCTACAACGCTGTTTTAAGTTTTTAGCTTCTAGCGCTTCGCCTTCAAACTCTATGGTTCCGCCAGAACGTGATTCTGCTCCAACTAACATACGAGCCAAGGTGCTCTTACCTGAGCTGACCTCACCAACAATAGCGAGTGTTTGGCCTCGTTCTAATTCAAATGAGACAGGGGACAGCGCATGGTTGTACTGAGCTTTAAAGCGCTTGTAGCCCGTAAAATAGCGCTTACTTAGTTCGGTTACTTTAAGTAATGGCGTTGTCATCTTCTATCTCATTCTTGTATGGAAAGTGGCAGGCATAATAGCGGTCTTTTTCGTGAGTAAGACTCGGCTGTATTACACATTGGCGCTCAGCATCTGGACATCTAGGTCCGAGCCGACAACCGGCAGGTAAGTGCTGCAATGAAGGGGATGAACCTGGCATAGAAGGTAAATATGATTTGTGTTTTAACTTGCCAGTATGTTCAGGCAAGTTTTTGAATAAAGCCTTTGTATATGGATGATAAGGGGAGGTAACTAACTCAGCTACCGGCCCCGTTTCCATAATTTGACCACTATACAAAATACTGATGCGATCGCACCATTTAACTAGCGTTTCTAATTCATGGCTAACCAGTAGAATTGAAACGTTTTGCAATTGGTTAAGCTGGGACAATAAACGGAATATTTGCGCTTGAGTACTAAGCTCCATCGAGTTTGTTGGTTCGTCGGCAATTAACAAACGTGGATGATTTGCGACAGCCATTGCAATCATGACTTTTTGGCATTCACCTTCCGATAGCTCCCAAGGGTAGCTTTTCATAATACTTTTAGGGTGTTTTATCCCCACTTTATGCAGCCACTTTTGCGCCGTTAATCGCGTGTCTTTAGCACGTCGCCAAAAGGGCACCGCTTTATTGGGGGTTAACGACTCGATTAATTGACTGCCAATGGTTTTCACCGGATCTAAACTACCTGATGGGTCTTGAAATATCATCGTCATATCAGAGCCCATTAGGTTGCGGCGCTGTTTTGTCGACATTTCCATGAGGTTTTGCCCATCCCACATCATACGATCTGCAATGATGTTCCAGTTCGGACCAAGTACTCCGAGTACGGCTTTTGCTAACAAGCTTCGGCCAGAGCCAGACTCTCCAACTAAACCATGAATTTCACCAGGGTTAATGGTTAAACTGACCTTCTCAAGGACTTTGACTTTGCCCTGTGGCGTATCAAGCTCAATGGTGAGATTTCTGATATCGAGTAATGGCATAAGCTTAGTTTCTTATCGGCGCTAGTGCCGAGCGTAGTCCGTCACCCACTAAGTTGATGGATAAAACGGTAAACAAAATGGCAAGGCCTGGAATGGTGATTGTCCAAGGTGCAATGAGCAAACTGCTTAACCCTTGAAAAATCATTGAGCCCCATTCAGAGCTTGGGGCTTGTGCACCAAGATTTAAAAAGCCTAAGGCAGCAATATCAAGAATCGCCACCGATATCGCAATGGTGGTTTGTATGATCACCACTTCCCATACATTGGGCATAATGACGTACCAGAAAATTTGCAGTGAACTTGCACCATCCAATCGTGCAGCAGTGACGTATTCTTTTTGCAGTTCTTCATGAACCGCCTGGTGAATAGCTCTTACAAACTGTGGTGTTAATGCGATGCCAACAGCCCAAAAAACATTGTTTAAACCTGGGCCTGTCACTGCCACCACCAAGATTGCAAGTAGGAGTGATGGGATGGACAGTAGTGCATCAAATAGATGGCCAAGGATACTGGATTTTAATCCACGCATCATGCCTGACAAAGAGCCAATAATAAAACCCACGACTAATGCGCAGACAACAACGATAAGCGACATACCAAAAGTCAGTCGAACGCCATGTAAAATTCGACTGAATAAGTCCCTGCCTAAGTCGTCAGTGCCCAGAAAATGAGAAACATGGCCTGTTGGATCCCAAGACGGAGGTAGTAATATCGCATTTGGATTTTGCATCTCAGGCTGAAAAGGAGCCAGCAAAGGGCCAAGGACGACGAGTATCAATAAGAAAATAACAGCCCACAAACCTGCAACAGCAAAGGGGTTACTTGCGAATGAACGCCATAACTCCCTTAAGGGGGAAGTGATCTGTTCCTCTTTATAGAGGTGATTAATTGGCATACATTTCTTTCCTATTAATTGGGTTAATAGAGGTATGCACAAGTTCGATCATAATACTTAAAAAGATAATCAATAACGAAACCGATAAAATCCCAGCTTGTATCACTGTGTAATCACGCTGGTAAATACCATTGATAAGCCAAGAACCTACACCAGGCCATGAGAATATAACTTCAACAACGATACCATAGCTGGCAAATGAACCGAGCATTAACCCAAAGGCTTTCAGAACAGGAATAAGCGCATTGGGAAGGGCGTGCTTGATTAAAATACGGTAAGTATTTAACCCACGAGCCTCAGCTGCGCGGATATACGTTTGAGTCATAACAGTCATCATTGCTTGGCGAGTAATGCGAATGACGACAGTAAAGGGTAAGACTGCTAACGTCACTGCAGGTAATATGATATGTAAAAGTGCATCTTTAAAAGCAGACATACGATAGCTTTCATCTGACAATAAAATATCAATCAACATGATCCGAGTAACGGGTTCTATTTCATATAATAAATTTATCTGCCCGGAAATGGGTAACCACTCAAGCTGCACCCCAAACCATAGAGATAATGTCAAACCTAACCAGAACACAGGAATTGAATAGCCTGTAAGTGTTACGGCTAAAATACTACGTTGAATCGACTTACTTTTACTTAAAGATGCCAATACCCCTAAAGGGACGCCAAAGCAGATCGCAATGACTCCAGCAAACATAGACAGCTCAAATGAGGCGGGCAAAACGGCACTCAATTCGTCTGCGACACTTTGTTGAGAGTTGATAGATATACCGAAATTACCACTTAAGCGCTGACTTAGGTAAGCAATAAATTGACTCAGTTGGTTACCATCGAGATTATAATCTTCAGTGGCCTGAATTTGTTGCTCGGCAGTCGGGGTTTGAATACCTGTTAATGCATAACTTTTGTCTACAGGGAACATACCTGTGGCAAAAAATAGCACTGCCATCATGACTAATGAAGTGGCAAAAAATAGATTAATTCGTCGGAGTAGGTAGCGCCACATTAGCGAGTTTTCTCCTCATTAATTAACTGCACATTGGAGAAAGACATTCCCCCGTATGGGTTGACATTTTTAACCGCAACGTCGGTATTCTTAAGCAGTAGCTTTTGTGCATGAGCAAGATTTACCATAGGAACATTCTTGGTGATTAACGTTTCAGCTTGTCTATAAAGCCGTTTACGCTCTGACATCACACGTGTTTCTTTTGCTTTGGCTAATATATTATCTAGTTCTGCAGAACACCAGCGAGAACGGTTATTGTTCGATTCTAATGCGCTGCAACTTAATAGAGGGGTAAAAAAGTTATCTGGGTCAGTATTATCGGCATTCCAGCCAATCAGTACGGAATCATAATCACTGGAAATTAACTTCTGAGTAAATACACTCCAGTCATAGCTGACAATATTGACTTTAACTCCGATATTGGCAAGGTCTGCTTGAATCAACTCGGCTGTTTTTAGTGCATTAGGATTGTAAATCCGCACCACTGGCATCGCCCAAATATCAAATGTTAAGTCCGTTACTCCTGCTTCATCCAGTAAATATTTGGCTTTTTCTGGGTCAAAATCATTAGCATCTTCAATTTCTGAATAAGCCCAGGATGCTGGTGGTAAAATACCTGTCGCGGCAACAGCTGTGTCATGGTACACCACATTAAGGATATTCTGTTTATCTACAGCATGGGCTAAAGCCTGGCGAACTCTGACATCATCTAAAGGAGGCTTTTGGGTGTTAAATGCCCAAAATGCAACATTAAGCCCCGGTTTTGTACTGACCTCTAGGTGCTTATGTTTGCTTATGACTTTAAGTTCATTGGCTTTAGGCAGGGCTGAGACTTGGCAGTCTTGAGTAATAATTTTGGCTAATCTTGCTTCGCTTTTAGGAGTAATATCAAATACAAGTAAATCTATTTCTGCATTTTTTCCCCAGTAATACTGATTGCGTTTAAAGCGAATGTAATCGTTTTTGACGTATTCAGCTAAATAAAACGGCCCAGTTCCAATGGCAAAATAATCTAGATTTTCAGGTGTGCCAGCCTCGAGTTGTTGCTCAGCATATTCAGCAGATAAAATTACGGCAAAGTCCGTCGCAAGATTAGATAAAAAAGAGGCATCTTTATAGGCAAGGTGAAAGATGACTTCATGGTCATTCACTTTTTCAATGTCAGTCACTAAGGTTGTAAAGTCGATACTTTGGAAAAAAGGATAACCGGTACGACTGACGAGATGGTAGGGATGTTCAATATTGATGATTCGCTCAAAAGAGAAAATGACATCATCCGCATTCATGTTGCGAGACGGGTTAAACAGTTCATTATATTGAAACTGTACGTTTTCACGTAAAGTGAAGTGATAACGTAACCCATCTTCTGATACGCGCCAGTCAGTGGCAAGAGATGGGATGTAATCAGAAGAGTCATTGTTGTATTCAATTAGGCGGTTATATAGCTGATGTGAACTTGCATCAATCGTCGTGCCTGATGTAATTAGTTGCGGGTTAAATGTTTCTGGATTTCCTTCTGAGCAATAAACTATCCCTGACGGAACATTAAGCTCACCACAAGCTGTGACTAAAAAAGATAGTACACAGAGAAATGCTAATGGATTCCAGCGTTCTGTATTTACACGCATTTTTTCATCATTTTATTTAGACTATAAGTGTCTATTTTAGCAGTGTTAATAACTTGGGAGCAAATATCATATTAAGCCTTCTCCAACAGATTATATTTTTTTAATATCCCACGTAGTTGATGATAGCTTAAGCCTAGTAACTCAGCTGTTTTCTTTTGATTAAATTGGCTTTCAGAAAGAGCACTTTTTAATAATTCAACTTCGTAGTTTTCTGTGTGTTCCTTAAAATTAATCGGGAAGGTTACTTTATTGTCTGCAGCATTTTTGTTTGAAGTACTAGGCTCCACATTAGTATCTTGTTCAGATGATGTTGATGCATCATCAATCATATTTGGCTTAGCGACAGGTTCTTGCTGACGTTCTCGTGTTCTAACACGTTTTGTCGGGCGGTAAGGGGAAGCAAATGGATCTAAAATAATATGGTCAATTTCATCCCCTTCTGAGCCACGACGATAAACGCTTCGCTCGACCACGTTTTTAAGCTCGCGAATATTACCTGGCCATCGGTGACTCATTAGTTGTTCAATAGCCACAGGACTAAAACCACCAAAAAAGTCTAAATCTAGTTGTCTTGCCATACTGACAGCAAAATATTCCGCTAACGGCATAATATCTTCTGTACGACAGCGAAGCGGAGGTAAGGTAATGACGTCAAACGCCAGTCTATCGAGTAAATCTGCGCGAAACTCACCATTTTCTGCCAAGGTTGGTAAATCTTCATTTGCAGCACAAATTAAACGAACATTGGTTTGTACCGTTTTACTGCCACCAACACGTTCAAATTCACCATACTCAATTACACGTAATAGCTTTTCTTGAATAAGACCAGAGGTATTAGCAAGCTCATCTAAAAATAACGTACCATCATCCGCACGTTCAAATCGGCCTTCATGTTTTCCTTTAGCCCCAGTAAAAGCACCAGATTCATGGCCAAACAACTCACTCTCTAATAAAGATTCACTTAAAGAAGAACAGTTTAGTTTAATGAACTCTTGATCCCAGCGCGCAGATAGGTAATGTAATCGCTCGGCAATTAACTCTTTACCTGTACCACGTTCACCGATGATTAATACGGGTTTAGAAAGTGGGGCAACTTTAGACACGTGTTCTAAAACTTCTAACAAAGCATTAGATTGTCCGATAAGATTGTCTTGCTCAAATTGTCTAGTCACTGTAATTTTTAGTCTAATACGCTAACAAGTGGTGAAAATCATAATAGTTGGCTAACGCACTAAAATAAAGAAAAAGTTAATTTTTTGGTTATATCATTGAAATATAATGTTTTTGTAAAGTTGGCACAGGTTGTGAATAATAAACTTCGACACTAACAAAATATTTGAGGGAAACATTATGGGAATCTTCTCACGCTTTGCAGATATCATTAATTCAAACATCAGCGCTTTATTAGATAAAGCAGAAGATCCAGAAAAAATGGTACGCCTGATTATTCAGGAAATGGAAGACACGCTGGTAGAGGTTCGTTCAACGTCTGCAAAAGTATTAGCAGAAAAGAAAGAATTACTCCGCCGTATCAGCCGAGTACAAGAACAAGTTATCGACTGGCAAGCAAAAGCAGAACTTGCTTTATCTAAAGATAGAGAAGACCTTGCTAAAGCGGCACTGGTTGAGAAACAAAAAACAGTGACCATGCTAGAAACACTTGAAATGGAGCTTCAAGTAGTTGAAGAGCATATTGCCCGTCTTAAGCAAGAAGTTGAACAACTTCAAGAGAAGCTTAATGATGCAAGAGCGCGTCAAAAAACGATTATTATGCGCAAGCAAACTGCCTCTTCACGCCTAGAAGTGAAAAAGCAGCTTGATTCAAGCAAAATTGACGATGCGATGGCGAAGTTTGAAAACTACGAGCGCCGTGTAGAAGGCTTAGAGTCACAAGTAGAAGCTTATGACCTAGGTAAAAAAGGTAATCTGGCTGATGAATTCGCAGCATTAGAAGCTGAAGACTCTGTTAATGAAGAGCTTGAAGCGTTAAAAGCGAAAGTTAAAGCAAAGTCAGCGCCTAAATCAAAAACTAAATCAGACAAGTAAACTTTTTTCAGAGGTGAGTTATGGATATGGATCTTCTTATTGCCCCAATTATCATTTTTTTAGTAATTGTGGCACCTATCTGGTTGGTTCTTCATTATCGCAGTAAGCGACAAGTGAGCCAGGGGCTCACTGAGGCGGAGTTTACTCAACTAAATGATTTAATTGCCCAAGCAGATAAAATGGGCCAGCGAATCGAAACATTGGAAGCTATTTTAGATACAGAAGCACCAGAATGGAGGGGAAAAGATGAGCAAAGCTAACGGTCGTACTTTATACCGTATTCCCAAAACTGGTAAGGTTTCAGGTGTATGTGCAGGGATTGCCGATTACTTTAACTTTGAAACCTGGTTAGTGCGTGTGTTGGCCATCTCAATATTCTTATTGGGTGGCGGAGGTCCGGTAATCGTCATATACATAGCACTATGGATGATTTTGGACATTAAACCAGAAGATACAACACATGCGAAAAACCACAAGGATATTGGAGTGAAAAAGAAGGTTTGGCAGGCTGGAGAACCCGCTAAACGAGCTTTACATGAAGTGAATAGTCAGTTTTATGCTTTAGAAATAAGACTGCAACGACTAGAACGCCATGTGACTTCTGATAATTTTGATTTAAAAAGAGAAATCAATAACTTGTAGTTTGCTGTGTCAATGTTGTTTTAGTTTAATCTAGTCGTGAGGCGCGTTTAAAAATATTGGTAATTAAGTTCATCATTATTGGCCTCGACTAATCATTCCAATGGGCGGTTTACCGCCCTTGAGTTTTTCTGCTTTTACCTTAATGTTATATTAATTCTTAACCACTTCTTGCAGCTGATGAATGCTATTTCATTGAATTTTGAGAGACAATATGAGCTTTATTGATCGTTCTATCAGTAAAATTTCTAAAAAGACCCAGCAAATTGTTCACCGAAGCACAGATAGGCATGTACGTCTCGCTGTCACGGGATTATCTGGTGCAGGTAAAACAGCGTTTATTACTGGCTTAGTCAATCAGATGTTGCATGCGGGCAGTAATGTTAAAAATAACCCATTACCTTTATGGCAAGTGTCTCGAGAAAATAGGTTGATTGGTATTAAGCGAGCAATGCAGCCTGATCTTGCGATTGCTAGTTTTGATTATCAAGGAGCGATAAATGCGCTCACGCAATCACCAGCCCAGTGGCCTGCATCAACCAGAAATATCTCCGAGCTTAGGTTAGCGATTAAATATCGCTCAAGAAAAGGGTTACTTGCTAAGTTAACCGAAACCGCCACCTTATACGTGGATATTGTTGATTATCCTGGAGAGTGGCTGCTCGATTTACCTATGCTTAAGCAATCGTATTCGCAATGGGTAGAATCACAAATTCAAGTAAAGAGTCGTTTGCAACATTCTGAACATTTTGCAGATTTTGAAGTTGCGCTCAATGCTCTAGCGCTCACCGAGACAGCTGACGAGCATAAATTAAAGCAAATTTCTGATTTATATCAAAAACTATTACTTGATTTGGTTCATCAACATGGTTTTTATCTTGCGCAGCCTGGCCGTATGTTACTGCCAGGTGAGTTTGCTGATACTCCGCTGCTGGCATTTTTCCCATTGATTAATTTAAGCTCGGATCAATTAGCGACACTTGAATCTGCTCCAGAAAACAGCTATTTCCAAGTGTTAAAAAACCGATATCAAGAGTATGTATCCGTTGTTGTAAAGCCATTTTATCGTGATTATTTTGCTAGCTTCGATCGCCAATTAGTGTTGGTGGATTGTTTTAATGGCTTAAACAGTGGTAAAGCTCAATTTAAAGATATGGGCAATGCGCTAAATAGTATTGTTGAAAGCTTTCATTTTGGTCAATCAAGCCTGCTGAAGCGGTTGTTTTCCCCTAAAATTGATAAGTTATTATTTGCTGCGAGTAAAGTGGATAGAGTGACACGTGATCAACAAGGTCATGTGCTTAACTTATTGGGTGACTTATTAAAACACAGCCAACATTTTGCCAATTATGAGGGCTGCGAAGTCGAAACTATGGCGATTAGTGCAATTAAAGCCACACAACATGGCATGGTCACAACAGCAAGTGGCGAGCAAGAAGTGGTTAGGGGATTGGATCAAGACAATAAGCTGCTAACAATATTCCCAGGTGAAGTGCCGCAAACCCTACCAGATGATAATTTTTGGCACCAGCAAGGGTTTAACTTTGTGTCATTTAATCCACCTAAAACTACTCAGTCATCAATCTCAGACCCGCGTTTTGAGCATATTCGTTTAGATCACTTGCTGCAGTTTTTACTTGGGGACAAATTACAATAATGAACCAGTCAAACGAGACGCAATCGAACACACCATTAAAAAAGCAGCAGGTTTTTAGTACTGATTCTGTTGAAGGGCAAACTGATGTTAAGCCAAGTCAATCCTTTGAAGAAGTTGAGTTTATCTGTGAAAGTGCACTGACGGAATTGGCAGAAGATATTGATATCCTTGAGGCTAAGTCATCGCCCAAGCGCTGGTCGTTACTTGCAAAGCTTTCTTTAGTCGGCATGTTAGCTATGGTGATTGTTCAAACAATTTTAGGCTTGAATAATGCGCTTACACAAAGCCCATGGCTATTTGGGTTTTATATGTCTGTTACGGGCGTTATTTGTGCGTGGGCTCTGAGCATTACGCTGTCGGAATGGCGAAAACTGACAGCACTGCGAGGGGTTGCAGATGCTCAAGAAGTCGGTGAGCGTCTGGGTCAAAGTATGCAAAGAGGTGAAGCTAAGGGGTTCATCGACCCCTTGATTCAGCAATACCCTGACTCTAAAGGTAAGCAACAATACCTTGCGATAAATTCTCAGGAACATAATGACGCTGAAATGGTCATGCTGTTTGATGACTTAGTGGTGATTGAGCGTGATGAGCAAGCAAAACAAGTCGTGAGCCGTTTTGCTGCTGAATCTGCACTGTTGCTAGCTGCAAGCCCACTTGCCGTTTTGGATATGGCAATAATATTGTGGCGTAATCAACGAATGATTAATGCAATCGCAGATATTTACGGTATCGAACTTGGCTACTGGAGCAGAATAAAACTTATCAGAAGTATCATCGTCAATATTGTGTATGCGGGTACAACAGAAGTCGTAACGGATTTAGGTACACAGCTACTATCCGTTGAAATGACCGGAAAACTCTCAGCAAGACTTGCACAAGGTTTAGGGGGGGGCTTGTTAACCGCTAGATTGGGCTATCAAGCGATGAACCTATGTCGTCCTCTTAAATTTAAAGAGTCTAACCGACCTAAGCTCGGGCAGATACATCAGCAGCTTCTGGGTGAATTGAAGCGTTTTTCGACTTCGGTTCTCAGCTCTTCGAAAGACAAAGTCGAATCAGAGCCACGTTAACGGTACAAAGATAGGGTTTAGTTGAGTAAAATTTGACCTGTTGTGAATTTTGACTACAGTTTTATGACAGTTATTTAGTTGTTACTTAAGTAGCTGCAGTGTCGATCAAGGAATTAAGGAAGCAGATCGACTTAATATAGGACAAAAGGAGTTCAATATGAAACACTCATTTTTAGTGGGCGTTGTATGCGCCTGCGCACTTTCTGTGATGTACCAATCTCCCTTACATGCAAAGCAAGTGGATAGCACTGCTAAACAGGTTGCCGCTCAACATGACACTGTTAAGCAGACTAGCTCAAAAATGGCTAAGGTTAATATCAATAAAGCCAGCGCGGCTGAATTACAGCAGTTGAAAGGGATTGGCGAATCTAAGGCAAAGGCCATTGTCGATTACCGTGCTAAAAATGGTAAGTTCAGTAATCTTAATCAATTGACTCAAGTAGCGGGTATTGGTGACAAGCTGGTGGAACAAAATGCGAAACAAATCAGTTTTTAACTCGCTTTAAAAAAGCACAAAAGTAAAAGGGAGCGTTTGCTCCCTTTTTTATCGTTAATTTATAACCAATTTAATTTGTTTGTTGTCGCTGAAAGGGCTGACTTATTGAGCGTTAAGCTGCTGACCATTAACATCCTTTGCATCATCGCCCATTAAATATAAATATACTGGCATGATGTCTTGAGCTGTTTTTAAGGTTAATGGATCTTCCCCAGGATAAGCTTTTGCTCTCATTTCTGTGCGAGTTGCACCTGGGTTAATACTATTAACACGAACATTGGTGCCTTCACACTCATGTGCTAAAACTTCCATCATGCCTTCAGTAGCAAATTTTGAAAAAGCATATGGCCCCCAATAAGCTCGCCCTTTACGGCCAACACTACTAGAAGTAAACACCAATGAAGCAGAAGGGGCAGAGCGCATAATTGGCAGTAATGCTTTAGTCATAATCACTTGAGATATAACGTTAACTTTCATCACATCTTCAAGAGACGCTAAGTCAATGTGCTCAAACGGACCTAAAGCGCCCAGTAAGCTGGCATTATGTAGTACGCCATCAAGGTGACCAAATTGTTCAGCGATGGTATCAGCCATATCTTTATAGTTTTGCTCTGTGGCTCCTTTTAAGTCTAAAGGAACGATGGCAGGTTTTGGATAACCAGCTTGTTCTATTTCATCATAAACGGCTTCTAATTTTTTGACTGTTTTACCTAGTAATATGACAGTAGCACCATGTTTTGCAAAATTAATTGCTGCAACACGACCTATCCCAGCACCAGCGCCAGTAACAAGAATTGTTTTATTTTTTAGTAAATCTTTTTTAGCTTGATATTCCAACATGGTTCAATTTTTCCTTCGGCCGCAAAAGCACGTCAAATCTAGATTCGAACAAAAGATAAACGTTCGTTTTAAACAAATGACTGATAAATGTTAACGTGTAGCACTTTCGCATGTAACAAATATGTAGCTAACTCAATAATTTTACGTTAACTTGAGATGAGTTAAGGACAAAAATATGTCCTTATGGTCATGTGTTTACGCTATTGTGACCAATTTTTGGGGAAATTAAAATTATTACAACAAGATTTGGGGAAAAAAGATGAAAAGACTCATATTGGGTGTTGCTATTGCATCTGCTCTTGGGCTCAGCGGCTGTAGTGAAGATAGTACAAATGAAGCAAAAGATTCTGTCGAGCCACTCATTCCATTCTCTCAAATGGTATTTGATCCTGCAGCAGGTGAAGTGCCATTACCAAATGACCTTTTATTTAACGGTACAACAGATGGTACGTTAGCGATTCCTGGTGAAGACGGTATTGACTATGTTGACCCAACTCTTGCCTTAGGTGCATTAGATGGTTGGTCTACAACATCTCCAATTTCAATCACAGTTGATCTTGCGACTGATAATTCAGGTGAGATGTTAACAATCGATGCAGCTTCAGTTTTCCAAGCTGGCGCTGTACGCCTATTTGAAGCAACTGTTGGTGGCGCATTATCAACTGATCCAGAGTGTACAGATGCGTTAACACTTTCAGCATGTAAGATTGGCGCAGAACTTCAGTTTGGCGTTGACTTCATCGCGCAAGCTTCAGGTAACACAATTGCCATTGTGCCGCTTAAAGCCTTAAAACCTAATCAATCATATATTTATGCAACGACGGATCTTATTCAAGATTCTGCAGGTCGTTCTATTGAGCCATCGAGTACTTATACATTACTGAAACTCGATATTGACACTAAGCCGTTAGAAACTGATGAGCAACTTTTACTTCAAGGTTTAGTGAATAGCTACGAGAAAGGGTTAGCTGCTGAACACGGTGTAGATGCTGAAACTGTTTCTTATTCAGGTTTATTCACTACGCAGTCTGTTGCAGATGTTTACGAGACAACTAAATTGTTAATGGCTTCAAGCGATCCATACAAGCCTGCATTTGTTCAGCCTCCAATGCCAATGGATAACGGATTCGGTGGTGTGGTTACTGTGGCGCAAGCGGCAGGTTTAACGGTTGAAGATGGCCTTGCTTATGTCGTTTCTGACATAGCAGAAATTTATACCGCAGTAGTTCGTATGCCTATTTACGGTGATTGTTCTTCTGCTAGTTGTACAATTCCGATTGTTGATGGTGCACCTACAGCGCCAAATGGTCGTTGGCATGCTTATGGTGATAGTCCTGTTTCAGTATTATTAGCACTTGATTCTGGCTCAATGAGTGTTGCTAACTTTAGTTCTCAAGCTGTCGCTCAAGGCGTTGATCCAGCTGCTGCGCTGCAAAATCCTGCGCTTATGGCAGGTAAAATTTGGAAGTTAGACGACGGTACTGATGCCGATCCAACTAAACATTTAACCAAGTTTAACCCTATCCCAGCGATAATGGGCTATGAAGACGTTACAGTTCAGATCACCTTACCAAATGCGGCTAAATTGGCGGCATTTAGTGCACAAGCTGGATTACCTTTTGCTGCACCGACGAATGGTTGGCCAACGGTTATGGCTTTACATGGTCTTGGTGGAACTAAGCAAATGGCATTAGCGTACGCTGGTACTTATGCTGCAGCTGGTGTTGCGACGATTGCGATTGATATGCCACTTCATGGCGATCGCTCATACGATGCAACAGGTAATGGCGTTTATGACATCTCGGCAACGAGCGAGTTGTTTGGTCCTCAGTATGCCAACGGTAACCCATTAGTTTTTGTCAATGTGGCGAGTACGCTTACTGTGCGTGATAACTTCCGTCAAGCAACCCTTGATCATTTAAGTTTACGTCTACTGTTAACAGGTATGTATACAGAAATTGCTCAAGCGGGTGGCCAGCAAGTATTTGATATCAGTAAAATCAGTGCTCAAGGCTTAAGCTTAGGTGGCATTGTAGGTACGACGTTATCAACGTACGCTTCAACTGGTTTAGTTGACCCTACAACGGGTACTGAATTACCTAATGCTTATGGTATTAATGCGGCATCATTAGTGGCACCAGCAGGTGGTCTAGCAGGTTCATTTGCTGGTTCAGCTACTTTTGGACCAGTATTATTTGATACTGTGACAGGTACTGAAGCATTCATGGAGTTAGTTGAAGAAGCTAATGAAGCGGGCTATGAGCCTGGTACACCTGAGTATGAAGCACTAGTTCAAGCCGTTTACTCTGCCTTCATTCCAACATTCGCTTTCGCAGTACAAACGGCGGTTGACTCAGCAGACCCATTAAACCATGCAGCAGCACTTGCTGATACACAATTACCTGTGCACCTTATTGAAGTCGCAGGAGATGGTGCGGGTAACTTACCTGATCAAGTATTACCTAATATGGTTGAAGGTTTCCCATTATCAGGTACTGAGCCGTTAATCTCTGGTTTAGGTCTAGGTTGTGTCAGTTCAACTAATGCAGGTTCTGGTGTTGTTCGTTTCGCTAAAGGTCATCACAGCTCGCTAGTGAGCCCTGATGAAATTGATGGCGTTACCGATGGCATGGCTGCACTAGCAACAGTTGAAATGCAATCTCAAGTTGCTGCTTTTGCCAAGACTGCAGGCTTAGGGGCTGCGACGATTCTAGTTGATAATCCTGATGTGCTTGTACCTTGTAGCTAATTAATGATATTTCATCGTTAATTGATTAAAAACCCAGCACCAGCTGGGTTTTTTATTGTCTACATGGTTTAAGTTCCTGCTAAGATAGCGCTAATAACGTTTTTCTTTATGGAGTGTATTTTGGAGTTTTTATCTGAGTACGGCATGTTTCTCGCTAAAGCCGTCACTATCGTTGTCGCCATCCTTGCAGTTGTCATTGTTGTTTTAGCTAGCAGTATGAAACAAAAAGCAGACAAAGGTGAGCTAAAGTTAACGAACATGACCGATGAGCTTAAACAGCTAGAAAAAGAGTTAAAGGAAGAACTGCTCTCTAAAAAACAATACAAGGCTTACGAAAAGCAATTAAAAGCTGACGAAAAAGCGGCTGAAAAAGATGAAACAACGCCGTCAAAGGTGTTTGTTATCGACTTTAAAGGCAGCATTGATGCTGGGGAAGTTGCTTCTTTACGTGAGGAAGTCACTGCGATTTTAACCATAGCAGAAAAAGATGACCAAGTATTAGTGAATGTCGAAAGTGGCGGTGGCATGGTCCATGGCTATGGGTTGGCATCAAGTCAGCTAGATAGATTAAAACAAGCCAATATTCCACTGACAATTTGTATTGATAAAGTGGCTGCCAGTGGTGGTTACATGATGGCATGTGTTGCAGATAAAGTTTATGCCGCTCCTTTTGCTATCGTTGGTTCTATTGGCGTTGTTGCGCAATTACCAAACTTTAGTCGTTTACTTAAAAAACATGATATCGACTATGAGCAGCATACAGCAGGTGACTTTAAACGCACATTAACTGTGTTTGGTGAGAATACAGATGAGGGTCGTGAGAAGTTTCAAGAAGAGCTTGAAGAAACCCATGTTTTATTCAAAGAGTTTGTGAGCAAATATCGCCCCGAAATGGATATTGCTAAGGTCGCAACTGGTGAGCATTGGTATGGTCAGCAAGCTATTGAGCTAGGATTAATTGATGCTATTTCTACCAGTGATGACGTTATTTTGAGTTTAGTTAAAGAGCATCAAGTTATTAAAATTAAATATCAAATGAAGAAAAAGCTCGCTGATAAAATCGCACATGGAGCGTCATTATCGGTTGATGGTGTTATTAATCGTTTGATGGAACGCGAAAGCACAATTAAATAACAAGGGTATAAATGCAACAAGAGTCAGGATATAAAGCCAATATGATGGTGGGTGACCAATGTTATCCCGCTTTTGAATTGAGAAATTTACTGAACTTTATTGAAACTCACCTCGGTGAGAGTGTTGCTAATGAAATTTACCAGCAACTGGGCTTAGGGCCATCGGAACTCAGCGCTATGCAGTTTGTTTATGTATGGCAAGTTGAGTTTGCGATGGAGCAATTACGCACTTTAAGCCCAGATCATGAAATCGGCGCTAGACTAGGGGCAAGTTACCAAGTTTCAACGCTCGATGTATTACTTCCTTTCTTTGACCAGTTCACTACCTTGGGTGAATGCTTAACGTTTGTCATTAAAAATCCCGATCTTGCTGGCAGTTTTGCCGATACACTTATACGAGTAGAAGACTCAACACTTTGGGTACGCTGGCTTAACACGGGTAAAGTCTCTGCAGATAAATTTTGTTTTCAGTTTCAACATAGCGTATGTGCGTTATTGGGTGCTGCAAGGCAACTCGTTAAAGCGTCAGTAAATATTGACGAAATTCATTTTGCCTCTGCGCCGCATGCCACAGTTTTTTTGAGCCAAATTACTGGGGCCCAAATGACGTTTGATTGTGATTTTTTTGAATGGGGGATCAATCTTGATGTGTTGAAAACGCCGCTTGATTATCAATTTGATCAACTTTCTCAAATAGCGGTACCTGATGGTATTTCTTTCATTGACGAAGTGTTAACTCATATACGAGCTTGTATGCCGACTCCCCCCAAATTAGACCCCTTTGCATCAACCATGCATATGAGTGATCGAAGCCTAAGGCGAAAGCTATCCGCTGCTGGCACGACTTATCAAAAATTAGTCGATCAAGTGAGATGCCAAGCAGCAATTAACCTTATTTTAGCTGATGAACTGCCTATTGAAGATATTGCTGAAACCCTTGGTTATGGCGATGTTAGTCATTTTAGGCAGAGTTTTAAGCATTGGTTAGGTTATCCTCCTGGACATTTTTTAAGGCTTAACCAGTTACACATGGAGTAATCCCGTTTTACTCACAAAGCCCAATGGTCGGCGACATACTATCTATCCAACGTTTGATTAACTCTGTTCCCTCGGTATGAATGATTTCTCGTCCTATTGGTGGCATCCTATCTTTTGGCGCATTTAAGCGCTGGCGATAATGAACAATTGAGCGCTCTCCATTTCCGGGAACAATATCGTAAGCCAAACCATTTGGCCCACCATCCCAGCCAGGAGGTTGCTTACATACACCGTATTCGAATGAAGTATGGTCGACGCTATAATTCAGTCTTAAACCAGAAATACTGGCAAAGCCGCCCTCGTGATGACAATGAGCACAATTGATATCTAAATAACCTTTGGCACGATTTGTTAAAGAGGCGGAACTATCATGCAAAGGGTAAGACTTATCGACTGTGTCGAGTGCCGGCATACTACTGAGTAACTCTTTTTCAACCCATAAGATTAATTGATTTTGTATACCCGTTTGTGTTGCTATTTCTCGGTTGAGTAAGTGGGCTTTAAGACCGATAGGACGAATAATACTGGTGTCCATATGTGTTGTTTGATGACAAATTTTACACTCAACTTTACTGGGGATAGCGTAGTCAAAGCTAATGGACTCACCTTGATTATTGAGGGTATGTGCCACTTTAGCGCCTGCAATAATTAATTCAGCTTTATCATTGGCCTGCCATTGGTAAGCAAGGGCAGTCCAGCCTGTTTCTCGGTGGATTAATAGTCTTGTTTCGATTAACTTTTCGTTATCTTCGCCTGTTGCTTGTGTATCAAAAGGCAAAGCGAATGTTTTAACTAACACGCTGCCTATTGGCAAATCAAAAACCTGCTCTGGCATGTAAGTTAATTGCAGGTTGTCAGGTACGAATAGGAAACGGTATTTACTGGCATAATTGGAGAATAATTCCGTTGATAATTGATATGCTATTCCAGGTTTTGTCGGTGATTGAGTGGGGATACTGGGGTCGGTAAATAAGCCGTAATCACTTAATTGAGGGCAGTCTTTAGCCATTAACGCCGCCCAATTTAGCTCAGTACTGGTTCGCAAACACACATCATTAGAATCATCTGGCTGAGCGGGAGTCGTTGGTGTTGTATCTGGGAGTGATGGGGTTGTTGAGCTGGTATCTGTGTCACTTGAGTTTGAGCCGCCACATGCAATTAATGTGAAAGCGGTCATTATGATTAACAGCTTTATGAATAATTTTTTCTGAATGAATAAAGGACAATGCGGCATCGAGAGTATCCTAGTGTTAGCGGTGGCTTGAATTGGATGTTGCTGGTTCAATGTTGCTGGTTTAATGCAGTGGGTTAATAAATTGCGGATGAAAAGAAGAGGATGAAACTCGCTCATCCTCTATAGATTACTGCTAGTCTAAGAACAAGACGCAGCAGGTAGTCGCTTGATCCATTCGCTAATAAGTGCCACACCTTCATCATGGGACAAGCTACGACCAATTTCTGGCATTCTATCACCTGGGTCATTGGTCTCCATACGGAAGTGCAAGATACTCTCTTCAGGCTTACCTGGCACAACATCATAGCCTAAAATACCACCGCCATAGGCAACAGGAGACTTACACGTGCCGTGCGAGAAACCTGCGTCATCGTCATAACTTCTCCAATACTCTAATTTAAGACCTGTATTAGATGCATTACCTTCGGGGCGATGACAATGCGCACAGTTAATGTCTAAGTAACCTTTGGCTGCTGCCATGAGTTCAGTATCTGACATTGATGCAATATTTAATTCATCGCCATCTTGATATTCTGGAACTTTATCTACATCGGCTAAGTTAGGTACCCCTTGCAATATTCCTGCTGCTTGCCATTTAGATAGTTGGTTCATGACGCCATCACTGTAAGCATAATCACGATTTAAGTGACGAGCTTTTGGACCAATAGGCATGAACACCGCATTACTGTCGGCATCTGGTTTGAATTGGTGGCATTGCTTACATTGATTCATGCTTGGTACAACATAATCAAAGTTTAACATTTCTCCATTATGCGTGACTTGCTTACCTTGGATAGCACCAGCTTTTGCCAACATGGCATCAGATTTATCGGCTTTCCATACATAAGGTAGGGCGCTCCAACCTGTTTCGCGATGGATAAGCAAACGGGTTTCAATCACGTCTTCATTCGCAAAGCCGCGGTTATTGGTGTTTTGCGGTAAGGCAAACGTTTTACTGATGACTGTCCCTACAGGGAAGTCAAAAGACTCATTCTCTGTGTAATCGGCTTTGGTGCCATCAGGTAAATATACAAAGCGATATTTAGTGGCATGGTCAGTAAATAAAGGCGTGTTAAGATCGTACGGTAAACCGTTCGAGTTTGGCGACGCTGTTGGGTTGGTCATATCTGCAAATAAGTTGTAGTCCGATAACTTAGGGCAGTTAGCTTTTAGTAAAGCATCCCAGCTGACGTTATCACCAGATGCAGTACATAGGCTCAGATCCCCATCGCCTTCAAGGCCACCTTCACCTTCGCCAATAGAGCCGCCTCCACCGATTAAGTTTCCGCCATCACAGCCTTCAGTATCATCATCCACACCACAACCAAATATTTCATCGCCGAAAGTCACAGTGTGAACCGGTAGACTGATTTGGGCACAATTCATTAAGTCAGTTTGTGTTTTTTCATATAAGACGTCAGCGATATTCATGTCTGTATTACTATTGGCAAATAACCGTCCTAAACTGACATCACCATTATTTTGGGCACAGACATTATCGCTTCCATCAGGGTTGAATGGCGTTTCTTGTAGCCCTAGGTATGCAGCGGTGCCATTATTTGACAACATTTCACCCAAACCATCATATAAAATACCCGGTAATGCGCCATGGGTTAGTACATAAGCTTTGATAATGTCTTCAATTAAATAACCTTTTGGTTTTTGGCCATAATCTGTGATGACATTGTCATGGATTGAAATATTTCGAGGAGTAGGGCGCCAACCATCATCAATGGCTTGGCCCGGTTGACCGTAATTTCCGACAAAGGTACTGATATCGGGCTCGGCAATGAAAAAGCTTGAAATGGTGAGACCAACAGTGTCGTGGTTAGTGATTTCGTTATTGAAAATTTCGACATCATCGGTGGACAACACAATCACCCCTGTGCCGGGTGGTACGATATGAACACCAGCTGGATTAGAGGATGCATTAGCAAAGTTTAAGGTATTATTATCGTATACTTTGTTGTTAAAAATACGAACACTTGACCCATAGCGGTGGTTATTAATTGGTAGATCAAATACTAAAATACCGCCTGTGTTGCCCATAGCTTCATTGTCATAAACATCAGCATATTTTGAGTTTTCAATTTCAATACCGGCAACGTTTTCTTTTGCTATGTTTCGACGGACAACGATGTACTGTGATTGCCCGACATAAATACCGGCATCGGCACTACCTCGTACATAAGTGTCTTCGATTAAAATGTTTTCACACTCAACAGGGTAAAGGCCATAAGCACCATTTCCCTCATCTAACTCACCTTCCCATACTGTTGCAAGGCGACGTAAAATTATGCCGTTGGTATTTTTGAGTTTAATACCGTTATTTTTTGCTTCATTTACTGATAAGTCTTGAATAATGATGTTGACGGCATTTTGAACGAATATGCCATCACCCGAATTGGCTTCTGAAAAATCTAAAACGGTTTCGTCTTGCCCATAGCCCATGATGGTAATGTTTTTAGCAAAACTGCCATCGCCGTCGACATCACCATCAAACAATAATGTTGATTCTATTTTAAAATTACCTTTTGGAAGGACAATGACATCGTTACTCTGGGCATTAATTAAGGCTTCTTGAATACTGATGGTGAGATTATCACCTGCTTCAACCATTATTGCCCCTTCTGGGAAAGTGGGGCCTGTTTCTGCTGGAGGCTGAACTACGGGTGGGGTTTCGGTAACGGTTGGTTCATCATCATCTGAACCGCAACCACTTAGGTTTAGCGTAACGGCTGTTGCTACAAGGGTAGGTACCAGCCAAGGCATTTTCTTGTTGAACATAGCATCTCCTGCTTTTTATTATGTCTTCCTACTCCTATCTGTTCCGCCGATGGAGTGGATACGATTAGATTCGTATGACTCCAACATGCCTTGTTTGTTATTTGTTAATCAATGTGAGATCTGGCCACATTTTTATAACATATGTTTTTTGGTTCTATGAATGACTTGTTGTGAAAATGGATTATTCAACAAAAACGACAGCCAATGCTGTCGTTTTAAATAATTTACTAATTAGCTTACTTTTAAGTTAGATAGCAGCAATCAGCAATTAAGGTTGCCGATATTACGCTTTATAACTTAAATGCTGATGGAAGCGAACAATCACATCAATGTGTTCTTTATCCATATCAAATTGATTGGTGAACTGACGAATCGCATCTTGAACTTGATTCATAAAGCGGCCATAGCCTTCATCTTTTTGGTCTTCTTTAGCTGCGACAATAACAAAGCGGATAGCTTCGGCAAGCTTAGTGTCATCCCAATGGCAAATAGGGTCTGGTGCTGCATTACTTGGGTCAAAGCCAACCATTTGGAATTCTGTAGTGCTGTTTAGCTGCTCGTATTTACTGTTTCTGACGAGAGGCACTTTACCATTAGCGACCATGGCAACACGGTTTAATTTATTATCGCTGGTTGCTTTGATGAAGTGGTCAGCAACACGTTGATATTTTTCACCAAAGCTAGTCGCATTTTCTGCTGCTAATTGCTTTTTGATTCGACGTCCCATTGGTAAGCTGACCGTGACGTAGTTAAGCGCGCTAACCGACTCAGGTAGGTTACACTCACGGCGTTTATAGCGACTATCTACAGCACGTAGTTTGTAAGCATAGGATTCTTTTAAGCCTTTTGCTTTGGCAAAAAAATCATAAGAGATGTGCTGGTGGTCTCGTATTTTTGTTGGTACACCTTGAACTGGTAATAGCGGCTTGATCTCAGCTAAAAATTGCTGAACTTTAGCGTGGAACTCAGCTGAATGACTACGTAATTCGGTACCTGTTGCAAGAAAAACCACTTTTAGCTTTTTAGCTCGGTAACCAGGCAAAGTATGAAGACGATTTGCTTCATGATGTGCAGGGTTGTAGAAAAAGCGTAATTGCTCTTCTGTTGTTAAGCAATAAGCCTCACTGTGAAAACGCACCATAGGGAGTTTATCGCTTGCAACCACATGAACATTAAACAGTTCATATTTATCAGCGACTTGAAAAACCAATTTACTAAACTCTTGATAGCAATTAGTTAAATCACTATATGACGCTAATAATTCATCAGTTAGGGTAAAGCCAACAGTAATATATTGATTTTTACGGGTGGCGGTCGGTAAATACACTTTCTTTTGACGACTGACGGACATAATGTTTCCTTTTAGCCATAGGGTGTTACCAATTTAGATGACAAGCAAAGTAAGTGCTTTGCATCATTGGTATTTATAACGTTTTAAACAAATCCATTTAACATCCAGTTTAATCATTAAAGCTTAAAATAAAATTACTTTTTTAGACTTTTTAAGTGATTTTGAATGAAATATTTTAACCTTTGTTACTTTTTAAGTGCATTAATGATCCAGGGTTGCATCCATTGCGTAATTCGAGGTTGAGCTTCAACATTTGGATGAATGCCATCACGTTGCATTAAGTCAGGGTTTGGTGCTATTTCTAACATGAAAAAAGGCACTAATTCGATATCGAATTCATCAGCTAATTGATGATAGACATCATTGAACATGCTGGTATATCTTGGACCGTAATTAGGTGGCACCATAATCTCTGTTAATAAAACCTTTGCCCCGTTATCTTGAGACAACTCAATGATTTTTGTAAGATTTGATTTCAGCTTATTTGGAGGGAAACCTCGAAGGCCATCATTGCCTCCAAGCTCTACGACAACAAGGTCAAATGCGCTAGAGTCCAGTAAGCTTGGGAGTCTACGCAAACCGCCTGCGGTGGTTTCTCCGCTAACTGAGCCGTTAATAATGTCATGTTCAGGGTATTGTTTACGTAACAATTGTACCCAACCTTGATCTTCCGACATGCCATAACCTGCGCTTAGACTATCACCTAAGATTAAAATCGTGGCAGCATAGCTAGAAGTTGAAATAAACATTGTTGAAACAACAACCATTAACGCCGCAGAACGCAGGCGTTTAGCCGATAAAAATAAGAAGGATCGTATGTCGACTACTTTTGCAAATAATTCCAGTGCCATTAACGTTACTAACCTCAAAAAAACAGTGGTGACCCAAGAGGGAGAGCTTACTATCCTCAATGGCATTAATATGGATGTCAAGCAAGGTGACAGTATTGCGATTCTCGGCCCATCAGGTTCAGGGAAATCAACCTTATTAGGTTTGCTTGCAGCGCTTGATACACCTACATCTGGAGAAATACTCCTTGATGGACAGGCGTTGTCGGGATTAAACGAAGAACAAAAAGCGGCACTTAGAAAACAAAAAGTCAGCTTTATTTTCCAGTCTTTCATGTTAGTCGACACACTTACAGCGTTAGAAAATGTCATGCTACCAGCAGAACTTGCTGGCGTGGCTCAAGCTCGTGAAAAAGCCGAGCAGATGCTCGAGCGGGTCGGGCTTTCTCATCGTTTGACACATTTACCAAAACAATTATCTGGCGGTGAGCAACAACGTGTAGCGATCGCTCGTGCGTTTATTTGTGAGCCCAAAGTATTATTTGCAGATGAGCCGACAGGAAACCTGGATAGTGCTAATGGCGACAAAATCGCAGACATGTTATTTGCCTTAAACCAAGAAAGTGATACCACGCTGGTACTAGTGACTCATGATTTGGAGTTAGCCAAGCGTTGTAAGCGACAATTAGTGATGGAAAGCGGTCATTTATCAGAACCAAATGCTGAGTCAGATACCTCTGGGAGCCATGTTAATCATGCTGACGAGATTTCTGAGGAGGTTAGCTAATGGAATTACAATTAGCTTGGCGCTTATTTAAACGAGAATTGATGCAAGGGCAACTAGTACTCATTGTATTGGCGATAACCTTGGCCGTGTTATCGGTGAGCGGTTTAGCAAGAGTCAGTGAGCGTTTACAAGTCGCTATTAATGGTGAAGCGGCTAATTTTATTGCTGCAGATCGTATTATTGATTCTCCTGTGCCTCTGTCTGAGCAAGTGCTCAACATGGCTGAATCACTGAATATTCAACATGTGACAAACATGAAATTCAACTCGATGGTGTATTCGGGTGATAATTTTCAACTGGTGACAATTAAAGCGGTGGGTGACGGGTATCCATTGCGTGGAGAAATAGAATTATCATCAGGCGTTACCCAAGGACTGCCAAAGACTGGTGAAGCATGGTATGAAAATAGATTAGGTGGCTTATTGGGCTATCCGACCACACTGGAGCTGGGTAATACTGAACTTAATTTATCTGCCGAAATCAGCCGATTACCCGATGCTGGCTTTAATCCCTTTGCCTCTTCACCAGTGCTGTTAATGCGTTTAGATGATGTTGAAGCTACTGGTATTATTCAACCTGGTAGTCGTGTGAGTTATGTATACCAATTTGCTGGTGAGGCCGCAGCGTTAACCCAATTTGAAACCCAAGCTAAACCACTACTGAATAACAGTCAGCGCTGGACTGATGTGCAATCTGGGGATTCACCTATTGCATCAGCCGTTAAACGTGCTGAGCGATTTTTATTATTAGCGAGTTTATTAGGTATTGCGCTTGCCTGTGCAGCTATTGGTATTGCTGCACAGCGTTATTGCCAACGTCATTATGACGTTGTTGCGATGCTAAAAACGTTTGGAGCATCTGCAAAGCAAATTCGAATGCTGTTTGGTGCCCATCTATTGCTAGTGACTGTAGTGGGGATCGTATTAGGGTTAATTGGCGGCGTAATGTTAGATTTAGCCATCAATCAATTCTTGCCTGCTGAAATTGCTGCTTACTCTCCCCCCTATTCAAGACCCTTGTTACTTGGTGTGAGTACCGGATTGATCAGCGCATTTATGTTCTCTGCCTACCCATTAATGCGACTATTAGCCATTCCACCTTTACGGGTGCTTCAGCGTCAATTAGAAGGGTTACAGTTTGGCATGTGGCTCCACTTGCTATTGAGCCTTGGTGCGATGGCCTTACTGGGATACTTATATTCAAAAAGCATTGCGTTAACTATGACCGTAGTGCTGGCGGTATTACTTTTAGGTGTGTTACTCAGTGTGCTTGGATTTGTGATGATCCGTTTAGGCCATAGTGTTGGTATGAAAACCACCAACCCATTTCAGTTAGCACTTGCAGGTCTTAGACGTCGAGCAAGACAAAATGCGGTTCAATTAGTCGGTTTTAGTAGTGCGCTTGTTTTGTTATTAACAATTTTGGCTCTCAGACAAGATTTGTTAAATGAATGGCAAAAGCAGTTGCCTGAAAATGCACCTAATTACTTTTTGGTCAATATTGCTCCTGAAGACACTAAACCATTGGATGATTTTTTAACAACGCACAATATTAATGCAACTGATATTTATCCTGTGATCCGTGGCCGTTTAACCCATATCAACGATGAGGAACTGATTTCTCGTCAAGAAGAGAAAGACGGAGTTGAAGGACGTGTTGGGATTTCACGTGAACTGAATCTGACGTATCGTGAAACACTTCCGCCTAATAATGAAATCATTGAAGGAACGTTTAACCAAGCTGATGATGAGGTGTCAGTTGAGGCCGAAGTTGCTGAACGCTTAGGTTTATCCCTTGGTGACACTATGACTTATACGATTGATAATCAAGAGTTTAGTGTTAAGGTTGCCAGTTTTAGGCAAGTGCAATGGGAAACCTTACAGCCAAATTTCTTTATGATTTTCAGGCCTAAAGCATTAGAGCCGTTTTCTTATACTTCTATGGCAAGTTTTCATCTTAATGATGAAGATTTGCAAGCGAATGGCAGTGAATTAACGGCGAATGGAGTCGTGCTGCAATTAATCCAGCAATTCCCTACGATATCAGTGATTGATGTCGGGGCTATGGTGGGGCAGTTACGTCAAATCATTGAGCAAGTGTCGCTATCCTTATCTTTAGTGCTTGCGTTAGTATTATTGGCAAGTGCCTTGGTGCTAATCGCGCAAACAGAAGCGGGAATGGCCACTAGACAGCGTGAATTAGCGGTGTTAAGAACATTTGGTGCATCTGGATGGTTACTGCGCTCTGCAACCGGTTTGGAGTTTGCCTTATTGGGCGCAATAGCGGGTATATTGGCGGTGATTGTTGCTGAATTCACCCTTTATATGCTTAAAACACAAGTTTTTGAATTAGTTGTATACATGCACTGGCCTTGGTGGGCAATTGCACCTTTATCCGGTGCAGCTGTGGTTGCCACTTTAGGTATGTGGCGTTGTAGGCAGCTATTGAATCGCTCGTGCAGTGATTTACTAAAAGCGGGCTGATGTCCCTTTTATTCTTATGCACGTTAATTTTAAGGAGAGCTGATGCTCTCCTTTTTTAATGATTATGGTATCTTAATAGCTTAAGGCAATAGACAATGCCGGTAATGTTTAATGGAATCATCATGATAAATCAAAAATGGTTAACAACGTTTTTAAAGTTAGCCGAAACAGGTCACTTTACACAAACTGCTGACAAATTGTTTATGACTCAACCTGGTGTTAGTCAGCATATTCAGAAGTTAGAAAATCAACTTAATACGCAGTTGATCCAGCGTTTTGGTAAACGTTTCGAACTCACCGATGCCGGAATGCAATTGCAGAAATATGGTGAACAGCTATTAAAGCAACAAGAGCAATTATTAAGTGATATACAGCTTGATTCAGCATTTATCGGGGAGTGCAGGTTTGCTTGTTCAGGCTCACTAGCCATGTGGCTTTATCCAGACTTTATTGATTACCAGTTATTACATCCTCAACTACATGTTTCCATTGAAGCTGCGCCGAATAAACGCATTGTTGAACAAGTGCTAAACAATGACATAGAAATTGGCATCGTTACTCAATTTGTGTCAAATCCAGAGCTTGAAGTCACGCCAGTTGGGTTTGAGAAGTTGCTTATGGTGTTACCTAAGTCTGTTGATGCCGATGACTTATCTTTTGAGACGTTATTAACATTAGGCTTGGTTTCACATCCAGATGCCAAGCATTACTTACAGCAAGTGATGAGCTGTAATTTTGATGATTATTCAGCAGATGATATACCGTTAACCAGTTACGTTAATCAGTTAAATCAAATATTGATGCCTATAACAAAAGGGCTAGGATTTACTGTATTACCTGAATTTGCAGTAAACAGTGTTTATGAGCAAGGTAATATTACCGTGGCTAATTTGCCAAAGGTCGTAAAAGAGCCTTTATTTATGATCCGCAAAAAACACCGGCCACAACCCAAAAGGTATGACTGGTTTATTAATAGAATTAAAACCTTGGTAAAAAGCTAAAGCATAACTGTTTTACAAGGATTATGTTTTAAGGATGGAATCTAAAGCAGGGTTAATATCAGGGTACTGATAATGAAAACCACTTTCTAATGTCCTTTTGGGTATCACAAATTGGCCTTCAACAATTAAGTCTGCCATTTCACCCATGGCCAATCTTAAAGCCAAAACCGGTGTTGGGATTATTGCGGGTCTGCCTAAACTCTGGCCGATAGAGTGTGCAAATTGTTTATGGCTTATAGGGTTTGGTGCAGTGGCATTAAACACCCCTTTGGCTGATTTCGTCGACATGAAATGCCATATCAGTGCGGTTAAGTCATCGATATGGATCCAGCTTACACCATGTACTCCTTTACCAATTGGCCCCCCCAGCCCAAGTTTAAATGGCGGTAGCATTTTGGCTAAAGCCCCTCCGTTTTTGCCCAAGACGATACCTATTCTAAGGACACAAACTCGAGTTGATTCAGATTGTGCTTGTAAGGCTAAATGTTCCCATTCATTGCACACTTGGTGGCTAAACTCGTCGTGAGCTTTGCTATGCTCATCAACAGCCGTTGAACCTTGCCTGCCATAATAGCCAATCGCTGATGCACTAATGAAACATTCTGGTGGCGTATCACTTTGTTTAATGAGATGACTTAGTTTAGCGGTAATATTCCAGCGACTATTACAAATTTTTTGTTTTTGCTGGTGGCTCCAACGCTTACCGACAATGGGCTCACCTGCAAGATTAATAACACAATCAAATTCATTTAGATGTTGAAGGCTGTCTAGGTTATTGAGGTATTGGTGGTTGTTGCCTAATATGTTTTTAGCATTTTGACTGTTTCGGGTAATAATGGTGAGCTGATGGGATTCAGAACTTTGGCTCAATAGTTTCACTAATTGTTGCCCAACAAACCCTGTTGCTCCAGTCATTAATATGTTCATATACTCACCATTACTTGTCGTGTAGATTTACATTGATAGTTAACTAATCTGTTATTCAGGCTATAGTTAATTTAGCGCAAAAAAACCAGACCTCATAGATATTTACGACTTTATCAAGCTCCTAGATCAAACATATTTTCATTGAATATTTAGCTTTGGTACAGCTTGAGTTTGATAATCTATTTTTATCCATTGGATTAATTAGCTTTCATTTATTCATATCCTGATAAAGCATAATGAGTATAATGCTAAGTAATTATAATTAAGCCAGTTTACTGGTTAAACCTTATTCAATTAAGCTGTGTTATTGATTTTGAACGAGATGGAACTAAGCATTATTTTCATGTTTAGTCGTTTTTGTAGCGCAGCAAACTGATGATCCAACTTCACCATCAATACTGACAATAGAAAGGATTTACATTATGAGTGGCGGTAACTCTTCATCAATGGCATTGCGCGGCTTTGCTGTTATGGCTTGCCTCGTAGTCATTTTAGCAGGCATAAAAACAGCTAGTCCTATTGTGGTTCCGTTTGTACTGTCGGCATTTTTAGCGGTAATTTGTAATCCAGCAATCAACTTTATGACGCAATATAAAGTGCCTAAATGGCTTTCGGTCATTTTATTAATGATATTTATTGTATTAATGGGGTTGTGGTTAGCCAGCTTAGTCGGCAGTTCGATAAATGAATTCTCAAATCAAATGCCAATGTACCGTCAACAACTTATTGAGCAGTTTTCATGGGTACTTGAAAAACTTAATGCGTTAAATATCAATATTTCTAAAGATAAAGTGCTGGAGTATTTTGATCCAGGTATGGCATTAAGCATGACAACGAATATGCTGTCAGGGCTTGGTAATGTTATGGCTAACTTATTCTTAATTATTTTGACCGTTATCTTTATGTTGTTTGAAGCTCAGTCATTACCGAAGAAGTTTCATTTAGCGGTTGATGATCCTGATATGCGCTTAAAACAGATTGATAAGTTCCTGCATTCAGTTAATCAGTATATGGTCATCAAAACCTTAGTCAGTATTGGCACCGGTATTATTGTCGGTATTGGTTTAAGCATTATCGGCGTTGATTACGCGTTATTGTGGGCAGTGCTGGCTTTTCTATTAAATTACATTCCAAATATCGGCTCAATCATTGCTGCTATTCCTGCAGTGTTACTCGCCTTTATCCAAATCGGCCCAGGTGCTGCTGGGATGACAGCTTTATTATATTTGGGCACGAATACCGTTATGGGTAATGTGGTTGAGCCTCGCTTTATGGGGCGTGGTTTAGGCTTATCAACTTTAGTGGTTTTCTTGTCATTGATATTCTGGGGGTGGCTATTAGGCTCAGTCGGTATGTTGCTGTCCGTTCCACTGACCATGATTGTAAAAATCGCACTTGAGTCGAGTGAAAGTGGCAAATGGTTTGCTATTTTATTATCCGATGTTGATTCAGACGAAGATAATCAGCCGCAAATTGATATTGACTCATCAGATAAGCTTACATCCGAGCCAATTGATAAAGCATAAAGGCTTACTTTTTAGGTAGAGACCGGACTTTAAAGGCAATGCGTATGCGAATAATACGTGTTGCATCTAAATACAGTAAAAGAAATTAATAGTGATAATGAAGATAAATTCAGTAGAAGACTTTCCGCTTACTCAAGCGTTAGCACAAGCGCAACTTAGCGATGAGTTATGCCGTATTTTTCACGGTAGAGGTGGCCGTTTTGAAGGTCTAGAGCACTTATGCTTAGATTGGTTTAATCCTGTTTTATTGTTAACTAGCTTTAAAGAGTTAAATGAAACTAACCGTAATGAGCTAATTGAATGCATTACTCTGGTATGGCAGAAATACCATAGTGATCTTGCGTTTAATTTAGTATTTCAATATCGCAACGCTGGCCAAACGATAACGGAAGTTGTTGCAGGTAAAGTGCCAGAAAAACATGTTGTCACTGAAAATGGTGCTCAATTTTTAGTGCATTTATTAAGAGGCCAAAATCACGGAATCTTCCTTGATATGGCTAACGGACGACGCTGGGTAAAGACACAAAGTAAAGATAAAAAAGTATTGAATTTATTTGCATATACTTGTGCTTTTTCTGTTGTGGCTTTACAGGGGGGAGCGACTGACGTTGTTAATATGGACATGAGTAAAGGTGCTTTAAGTATTGGTAAACAGAATCATTTATTGAATGGTTTTGATTCGGGGGCACGTTACTTAGGTCATGACATTTTTAGATCGTGGGGAAAACTGACTAAATTAGGCCCTTATGATTTAATTATTGCAGATCCGCCAAGTAATCAAAAAGGCAGTTTTGTAGCAACTAAAGATTATGTAAGGCTTTTACGCCGTTTACCTGAACTGCTAGCCAAAAACGGCGAAGTATTGCTTTGTTTGAATGCGCCTGAATTAGGATGCGATTTTTTAATGGAGCAAGTATCTGAAACGGCGCCTTCATTACAATTTATCGAGCGTCTAGATAACCCGACTATTTTTGCTGATATTGATGAGCAAAAATCCCTTAAAGTTTTACGCTATAAATTAGTGTAAACGGACTTTGATTAATGACAATTGAATATTCATTCAGTTGTCATTGATTCTTTTGTATTCATTTATGCTGATTAAAGCACCTTCAAATCTTTTTACGTGATGTAAATATCATTATCTGAATGCCTTTCACCTGTCATTTTAATTACATCGAAATACTATTAACAAGTTGATAACTTTATGTGTAGCAGCTATATATACTAAAGTGCTAAACAATGTGTAAAACGTAAACTGGCATTTAACAACGCTAACATCATCTTTCCGTTTAATTATTTTGGTCAATATAAACCTATGCAGGTCAATGTTTGGTGAATTTTATGATCTAGATCAACTTAAATTCGTTTTACCAATTTGTGAGTATATAGTTTAGTCATTGATTAAAGATAAAATTCTTCCGAATCATGATCAGTAACAACTAGGTTACATATCTTTCATTTGAAACCTCTGCTGGAGGCTCCATGAGTACAGATCCACAAAGCGAAAAAAGCTTAGAGTTGAAAATCTTTATTTTCCTAACGGTTTTTTTAGCGCCTATTTTATCGGCACTTTTAGTCAGTGCACTTGGCTTTACCATTTGGTTTAGTCAAATCCTTTCAGGCCCGCCAGGTGCCGGTTAGTCTTTAATTAATAACAAAAAATAATAGAGAATGAGTGCTAATGAGCAAAAAAGAAATCCATGTAACCAGTTTGATTGTGCAAGTTCAACCAGAGCAAATGGCTGAAGTTCGCCAAAAAATTATGGCGATGGAAAATGCTGAATTGTCAGTAAACAATGAGATGAAAATTGTCGTGGTAATTGAAGGACCGACTCAGCGTTCTTTAATGGATGATATCTCGACCATTAACGCAATCCCTGGTGTGTTAAGTGCCACTATGGTTTATCACCAAAGCGAAGAGCTAGAAGAGGGTGAAGAATGAGTATGAACAGACGTGAGTTTATGAAAGCCAATGCCGCGATTGCCGCTGCTGGCGTTGCTGGAATGGCTTTACCTGCGACAGCAAGTAATTTAATAACGAGTTCTGAGCAAACAAAGTTAGAGTGGAATAAAGCGCCATGTCGTTTTTGTGGTACGGGCTGTTCAGTCATTGTTGCTACTAGAGACGGTAAGGTGGTTGCTACTCATGGTGATGCTAAAAGTGAAGTTAACCGTGGTTTAAACTGTATTAAAGGTTATTTTTTATCGAAAATTATGTATGGCCGCGATCGTCTGCAGACGCCAATGCTGCGTATGACAAATGGTCAATATGATAAGAACGGCGAGTTCACACCAGTAAGCTGGGATACCGCTTTTGATACCATGGCTGAAAAATGGAAAAAGACCATTAAAGCTAAAGGGCCTACTGCTGTTGGTATGTTCGGTTCAGGTCAGTGGACTGTTTGGGAAGGTTATGCTGCAGTTAAACTGATGAAAGCGGGCTTTGGTTCAAATAACATCGACCCTAACGCGCGCCACTGTATGGCATCTGCTGTAGGTGGTTTCATGCGTACCTTTGGTATTGATGAGCCAATGGGCTGCTACGATGATATGGAAGCGGCTGATGCATTCGTATTATGGGGCTCAAACATGGCTGAGATGCATCCTATACTCTGGACTCGTGTGACAGATAGACGTCTAAGCGCTCCCCATGTGAAAGTTGCTGTTCTATCTACCTTTGAGCATAGATCATTTGATTTAGCTGATTTGCCTATTGTGTTTACTCCGCAAACCGATTTGGCCATTCTTAACTTTGTTGCTAATTACATTATTCAAAACGGCAAAGTGAACCAAGACTTTATCAATAAACACGTTAATTTCCGTAAAGGTGAAACGGATATTGGTTATGGTCTACGTGCATCTCATCCACTGCAAAAGAAAGCTAAAAACGTCGATACTGCAGGTGATTCAACTCCAATTGATTTTGCAGAGTTTGCTAAGTTTGTTGCAGATTATGATGTTGAAAGTGTCAGTAAGCTATCCGGTGTGCCAGAGCACAAGTTGATTGAGCTTGCCGAGCTGTATGCCGACCCTAAAAAGAAGGTTACATCATTCTGGACCATGGGCTTTAACCAACATACTCGTGGTGTGTGGTGTAATAACTTAATCTACAACATTCACTTACTGGTCGGAAAAATTTCAACCCCAGGTAACAGTCCTTTCTCATTGACTGGTCAACCTTCTGCGTGTGGTACTGCACGTGAAGTGGGTACTTTCTCACATCGTTTACCTGCTGACATGGTGGTCACAAATCCTAAGCATCGTAAACTTGCTGAAGACATTTGGAATATTCCAAGCGGGATTATTCCGCCTAAACCTGGCTATCACGCAGTTGAGCAAAATCGTCGTCTTAAAGATGGTGATTTAAATTGCTACTGGGTGCAAGTGAACAACAACATGCAGGCCGCAGCCAACATGAATGAAGAAGGGCTACCAGGTTATCGTAATCCTGAAAACTTCATCGTTGTATCGGATGCTTATCCAACTGTGACAACCCAAGCAGCTGATTTGATATTACCTTCAGCGATGTGGGTTGAAAAAGAAGGTGCTTACGGTAACGCTGAACGACGTACTCAGTTTTGGCATCAAATGGTACAAGCACCAGGTGAGTCGATGTCTGACTTATGGCAGTTAATGGAGTTCTCAAAACGCTTTACGACTGATGAAGTATGGTCAAAAGACGTGCTTGCTGCTAACCCTCAATATAAGGGTAAAACATTGTTCGAAGTCTTGTTCCAAAATGGCAATGTTGAGAAGTTCCCATTAAGCGATACCGATCCTAAATACATGAACAATGAAGCAAAACATTTTGGTTTCTATGTTCAAAAAGGCTTGTTTGAAGAATACGCTGAATTTGGTCGTGGTCATGGACATGATTTAGCTGACTTTGATCGTTATCACGAAGAGCATGGTTTACGTTGGCCTGTTGTTGACGGCAAAGAAACCAAATGGCGTTATCGTGAAGGTGCGGATCCCTATGTTAAGGCAGGTAAAGGGTTCGAGTTTTATGGTAAGCCTGATGGCAAAGCTATTATCTTTGCATTACCTTATGAGCCCGCACCAGAGATGCCAGATGAAGAGTTTGATATTTGGCTATCGACCGGTCGTGTTCTAGAGCATTGGCATTCAGGCTCTATGACTCAGCGTGTCCCTGAACTTTACAAAGCCTTCCCTGATGCAGTGTGTTTTATGCATCCTGATGATGCTAAGAAGCGTGGGTTACGTCGAGGTGATGAAGTTAAAGTGATTTCTCGCCGTGGTGAAATTAAGACTCGTGTTGAAACCAGAGGTCGTAATAAGCCACCAATGGGCTTAGTGTTTGTTCCTTGGTTTGATGCTAGCCAGCTCATTAATAAAGTAACGCTTGATGCGACAGATCCATTGTCAAAGCAAACAGACTTTAAGAAATGTGCGGTTAAGATTGTCAAAGCTTAAGGAGAATGACCATGAAAACACGTAACGTTTTATCAGTAATTGTCTTGTTGGGTCTTTCTTTTAGCTCATTAGCTGAAACTGCACCAATACCAGAAGATAAAGTTGCTACTTTGCGCCTTGCCCCAATTGATGTTGAGCCAACACCTCCTGCTATGCAGAAGGTGATTAACTCTGATGTTAAGCAGGTGCGTAATTACCCAATGCAACCTCCGATCATTCCACATCGTATTGACGGTTACCAGATTGATTTGAAGGTCAACAAATGTATGCAATGTCATGCTAGAAATAGCACAGGACATTCCCAAGCACCTATGGTGAGTGTGACGCATTACATGGATAGAGAAAATAACTTCTTGGCATCTTTATCGCCTCGTCGTTACTACTGTACCCAGTGTCATGTATCGCAATTAGATGCCAAGTTATTGGTAGAAAATGATTTCATTGATGTAAAACATTTAATGAAAAACGCTGCTAAGAACGAGCACTAGGAGCAAGTATGATTGCAAAACTACTAGAAAATCTTAAAGTGATTTGGAAGGTTATTCGCCGTCCAAGTGTTCACTATAGTCTTGGTTTTCTGACTCTTGGTGGCTTCGTTGCTGGTGTTATTTTCTGGGGTGGTTTTAATACGGCGTTATCGGTATCAAATACTGAAGCTTTCTGTATTAGCTGCCATGAAATGGAAAATAACGTCTATGAAGAGTTGAAAACAACCATTCATTTCACTAACCGAAGTGGTGTACGTGCGACTTGCCCTGACTGTCACGTCCCTCATAACTGGACGGATAAAATTGCCCGTAAAATGCAGGCTTCTAAGGAAGTTTGGGGTAAAGTTTTTGGTACGATAAACACTCGGGAAAAATTTGAAGCTAAGCGCAGAGAGCTAGCTGAGCATGAATGGGACCGTTTAAAAGCTAACGATTCACTAGAGTGTCGTAACTGTCATAACTTTGATTATATGGACTTTACTCGTCAGTCTAAGCGTGCGTCAGCAATGCATTCAACGTCATTAGCCAGTGGTGAAAAAACCTGTATTGATTGTCATAAAGGGATTGCTCACCAATTGCCTGACATGGCTGGAGTTGAAGGGTTTTAATGATTATTTGATTTGAATAAATCATTAAATTCACTAATAAAGGCCAGCATATGCTGGCCTTTTTATTTGGTTGACGTATATTAAATATATTAATGATTCAGTTGTAATTGCAGTCGTAGTTGTAGTTAATCACACCTTCTATTTTTGACATCAATAACTGAAGAGGAAGCATGCAAAGAAACATTTCTCGATCCTCCTTTAAATGGTTAATTAGCCTGTTGGGTTTATTAGCTCTGATGTCAATTACCCCTTTGTATGCTGAGCCTCAAGTAAACCTATTAGCGTTAATAGAGGGGACAGAAGAAAAACCTGTTACCCCTGCTCAACTTCAGACTGACTTATCTGAGCTAACAAGCAATACTGCCAGTAGTCATGTTGCAAATGACACGCTGAACTTTAAATCTCTCACTTGGCTCGAATCTGAGTTCCAACCATCAACATTATCAATCGAACAGCAAAAACGAGAATTATTGTGGTTTAGAGATACTGCTGCGCCGTTTAAGGGCAAGACAATACGTGTCATCTCAGAACGTATTAAAACTCATCAATATGAATCTAATGTATTAGCAAAAGCGTTTTATGACATTACGGGTATTCATGTCATCCATGAGTTAACTAATGAAGATGATGTGATTAAGAAGCTATCTGCTCAGCTAATGACTGGTCAGCGTCTGTATGATGCCTATATTAGTGACAGTGATTTAATTGGTAGTCATTTCCGACAGCAAAATATTAAGTCTGTCACTGAATTAATGAACGATCACGCTGCGAAGTATACTCTGCCGACTCTTGCACTGAATGATTTCATAGGGCTGGCATTTACCACAGGCCCTGATGGTAAAATTTATCAATTACCAGATCAGCAGTTTGCCAACTTATATTGGTACCGCAGTGACTGGTTTGCAGATCCAACTTATCAAGCATTATTCGAATCCAAATACGGTTATAAATTGGGTGTTCCACAAAATTGGCAGGCCTATGAAGATATTGCTCATTTTTTTACCCATGATATTCATTCTATTGATGGAGTGAAGGTTTATGGCCACATGGATTACGGTAAATCAGATCCATCTCTAGGTTGGCGTATGTCGGATGCGTGGCTTTCTATGGCAGGGGTGGGTGATAAAGGCCTGCCTAATGGATTACCTGTGGATGAGTGGGGGATCAGAGTTGAAGATTGCCATCCAGTTGGTGCAAGTATTGAACGAGGTGGCGCCCTAAATAGCCCAGCAGCTATTTATGCGGTCGAAAAATACAAAGATTGGTTAATAGAGTATGCACCACCTGAAGCGCAGCAATTGACGTTTTCAGAATCTGGAGATTGGGCGGCAAAAGGCAATATTGCTCAACAAATATTTTGGTACACCGCATTTGTATCTGATTTCACCCAAGCAGGTTTACCTGTGATGAATCAAGATGGCACGCCCAAATGGCGAGTTGCACCATCACCGGTAGGGAAGTATTGGCAACAAGGTATGAAGTCTGGCTATCAAGATACTGGAGCTTGGACATTTTTAAATCATACACCAAAAGAGCAACAACTCGCGGCGTGGTTATATGCGCAATTTGTTGTATCTAAAACGGTATCATTAAGAAAAACAATTGTTGGGTCAACACCAATCCGTCATTCAGATATTGATTCTGATTATATGACTGATAAGGCAAAGTATTTAGGCGGGCTCGTTGAGTTTTATCGTAGTCAAGCACGCAATGTGTGGACTCCAACGGGAACCAATGTACCTGATTATCCTGGGATGGCAGGTTACTGGTGGCAAGCCGTAAGCCACATTTTGACGGGCGAAGTCAGTGTTGCCCAAGGCATGAATAACTTAGCTGAAAAAATTGATGAGCATCTTATTAAGCTCCAATCAAGCAAGATGACATGTGGTCCTAAAGTGAACCCTAAAGTTTCACCTTCTTTCTGGCTAAATCAACCAGGCTCCCCGAAACCAGTCAAGGAAACGTCAGTAAAAGGTAAAACCTTACCGTTTGAGGAGGCAATCAATGTTTGGTAGAAAAACATGGGTTTTACTTTCATTATTGTTCTGTTTTCCTAAATGGGTCGAGGCAGAAGAGATTACCATTTATACCTATCAACACTTACCTTATGCAGAGCAAACCGATACTACTCATAAAGGTATGATTATAGAAATCATTGATGAATTATTCTCTCGGGCAGATATTGACTATAAGATTATTTTTAATCCTTTGAAAAGAGGATTGACCATGACGTCACGCAGCCAAGGTGTTTGTGTGTTACCCATTGATAGAACCCAGCAAAGAGAGAGTGAGTTTCGCTGGGTAGGACCAATATTAATTTCACGTTACGGTTTGTTTAGTGCCAAGGATAAATCCTTACCATTAATTACCTTACAAGATGCAAAATCCTATTCAATTGGCACCTTTTTAGGAAGTGGGATTGGAGAATACTTAACGTCTTTTGAATATCAAGTACAACTGACCAACGATGATAATCTCAATATTAAAAAGCTACAAAGAGATAGGATTCAACTTTGGGCATCTGAAATCATTAGTGCCAAAACCATTATGGATCAATCTAAAGTGCAATTGGGTGAGCCTGAATTGATTTTTTATACTGCACTGAGAGCTATGGCGTGTAATCGAGAATTAGAAGAGTCAAAGCATGATGCATTAGTTGAGGCACTGAATTCAATGTATCAAGATGGTTTTATGGTGAGGATTAATGAAGCCTACGGTGCTTCCTTGTAGGTAGGCTAATACAATATTTTAAAGTTTTAGCGATTATATGTATAAGTAGATTTTCCAAAGTTTGTCATTAATTGCTGATGAAGGTTAACTTTTTTGGCAGGGACTAATAATAAACCCTTATTCTTCTCCATGATTGCCATAGGCAGCAAAGGTAGCTTTAGTTCACCACTTTGACTTTCTGGAGTGAAAGAAATTTTATTGCCGTTGTTTGACCAAACACCAGTTGAGTAGCTTGATATTCCTGCAAAACCGTCATGTTTAGATTCGTATCGTCCATCTTCGTATAAGATGAGGTAGGTACTGTTACCAAAACCGTCATCATTGAAATATTTTCCTGCGACATTGTTAGCATCGATTTCATTTAATTGGTTATTAGAGCTGCACCCTGCAAGAACGAATAACACAATTAAACCCAGTTGTTTAAGCATCCTACCTTCCTATTGATGTGGTTTTTATAAATACTGTTACCAGATGTCACTTTATTAATACTAAAGTGTTAATCTTATATTCATATTACAGTACGTTTAAATCAACCCTTTTAGTCATTAATTTGACAATAATGTGATAATTGACGCAGATGTATGACCAGTAATTACAAAAATCAAAATTTTTAAAGGTCTATTATTAATAAATAACAATGGGATATTGGATGAATTGGTTGAACATTTCGGCATTAACTCATTAAGCTTAGTATCACTGAACTTGTAATAATTGAGCACTAAAGTATTGCTCTTATGTCCTTTTAGTCTATAAATTGTCTGCTTTCAAAACAACATTTTCATAACAAACTATACTTTGACTATTCAGCTAGCTCTCAACGGATGAGATATCCGCTGAAATATATTTGGGCTTTGTTTGGAGGTGACTATGTCGATGGTAAGTTCTAAAGACTTTGCTAATTGGCTTAAATTACAATTTGAGCAGTTGGAAACAGGGGTGAGTTTAACCCGTGAAGATATTAATCAATTAACTGGGAGGCAAAATTTTTCTTTGGTGTTTGTTCACGATATACATTATGAGTTAATGCAGCATGGCATCGCCTTTGTGACTGATACCTATAGAGAACATTTTTACATGGTGAAAGTTCAAGAGAACCCATGGCGTGATGAATTGGAAAATGCTGGCCAACAGCAAACATTCTCCAATATTATTTCGATTAATATGTCCCGGTAACAGTTAATCAAATTAACGAATGGTATTAAGAGATGTTAACTGTGTTTCAATGTTATCAACGAGATAGTCGGTAAAATTTTCACCATGATGTTGCATCATTTTTGGAAACATTGAGATGGGTGTAGAACCAGGGAAGGTATTAATTTCATTTAATAAAATTTCACCGTCATCAGTTAAAAAGAAGTCAATTCTCGACAAATGACGTAACTTCATACCTGTAAATGCTTTTAAGGCGTATTCTCTGATCTTATCGATATTTTGTTGTGATAAATTTCCTGCAACTACATCAGTTCGAGCTTTGCTTGAAGCATTGTATTTTTCATCGAAAGTATAAAAAGTATTGTCGGCGCAAATAATTTCGCCTGGTAACGTGGCGATGACGTTACCTTGATATTCATATACTGCGACTTCTAACTCACGCGCTATGATGGTTTTTTCAACCACAACTGAAGGTGCAAAACTAAATGCATCTTTTAACACTTGTGCTATTTGCTCTTGGCTATCGACTTTGTAACACCCAACAGATGAGCCTTGGGAAGCTGCTTTTACAAACACTGAGCCCCATTTAGATAGTGCTGCTTGGGTTTGCTCAATAGCTGATTGATTATAGTCATTCAAAAAAATGTAAGGCGTGTTCGGGATGCCCAGTGCACTAAACCACATTTTGGCGGTGATTTTATTAAAACAATTACTCGATGCTTCTGACTCACAACCAAAGTAAGGTAATTGAATTAAGTTAAAATAAGATTGAATATCGCCTGTTTCACCAGGGAAACCATGAATACAAGGAATGACGTAATCCACTACCCATGGCGCTTTGACATCATTATCAAATCGTACTTCACGCCGATTAGTTAATTCACAACTATGACCTTCACTATCAAAATAATGACCCTTGCTATCTAACTCAACTCTTAACAGATTGATTTTATTAGATTGCAATAATGACGATTCAAAAAAGTTAGCCGATAACACAGATACATCATGTTCAGCGCTGCCACCACCGCAAATAAGGAGAACGTTAAAAGTCGTCATAATGCCTCGTGAAGAAAAAAGTCGTTACCAGTTTAATAGGTTCATGATAATGAACTGGCAAGGTTCAACGCAAGAAAGGTTTGTGGTAATTGCTTATCTATTCATCAATAAGCATTATTAATTTTTAATCAAACTAATACGTTAAGCAAATTTACATAAAAAAGCCTTATTACTGTGAATAAGGCTTTGTGTTTTTAAGCGATTAGTGTTGGTTTATATAGCATTACCATCCAATTAAATAACGACTTTTTTTGCTGAGCACCTTTTTAAGGGCAACAGCAATAAAATAAGAAATGAAGATAACGCCCATGGTCACAATCAAGGTTGTGAGAATGTTTCCTTGTCCATTAAAACCAAATAAGTCGGGACTTTCGTAAATCATCCACCAAGGTGTTGTGAGCCAAGGGTGAATAAAGTAAATCGCAAAACTGACTTCGGCGAGTTTTTGCAGTGGCTTAATACTGATATGTTCAAATTTATTTAAAATCGCCAAAATGACTAAGGTAAGTAGTATTTTTTGCGGCAACATTAAGTCCGGCACAGTGAACTCAAACGCGGCTTTATTTAATACCCCAGCGCCAAACCAGTAGGCTTGACCGACAGCAAGCAAGATGGCTAATACCAACATCACTAACCAGTATTTATCGATAAACGGAAATAGCTTATCTCGGTGTGCCGATCCCCAAACACCAAACAGATATACAGGTAAAAAGTAAAACAACGACTGAATTGCATTAAGGTTCGATTCGGGTCGATGAATAATCATCGCAATAATAAAGAGGGGAATCGCGACGATTAACAAATGCTGACGTTTAATCAAATGCATCACCCAAGGTGAAAGCGCAAATAGCATCATTCCCATAGGGATATACCAATAAGCAGTTAACGTTCTGCCTGTTATAACGTACCAACTTGCTGCTACGGCAGGTTTGTCTATATCGGCATATAAAACATGCAAAGCAGGATCTGTTCCTGCAGTTATGTGCCAAATAATCCAAGGTAAAGATAAAAGTAGATAAGGAACAAATACAAACTTGGTCTTGCTCTTCATGTATTTTTTATAGTCCCAGCGATGGTAAAACACGTGATGAAACAAAAAGCCTGAGATAAAGACAAAAAAGACTGTGCCATTCATCATTAAGTTGAACCATGCTTTATCCGCTAAAGTCTCTAATTGCCAACCTGCAGGGCGGTAACAATGTGCCATCACAATAAAAATAATCGCAATCCCGCGAAAATGATTAATGCTGTTTAAAAAGCCTTTTTTCTCCGCAGGGTTAACCTTAGGTGTTGCAGCATTAGTTTCCATATTAAGCCTTGATATTATTGTAATTAACTATCGCCCTCGATTGTATTCCTATTGTGCTTATATTGTTAATAAATGACAACATGCTTTCCCATTCTGTTTGAAGTTACTTTGTCTAACAACAAAATGTACTGATTAATTGACGTTTACGTTAGACCTTTGTCGACAATATGTGGGTTTTATATTGAGTTTACAATCTAATAAGACTATATTGTCGACAATTGGTCATAATTTGACAGTAGAGTAACGATGACATTTTTCAACGAACACCCCATTACCGCAGCGGACAAAACTTTTTTTGAATTAAGAAAGGATATTGTTGAAGGTGAAATTGCTGCAGGCTCAAAGCTGAGTGAAACGGAATTGTCGACAAACTATCAAGTAAGCCGAGCTGTCATTCGTGAAGCGATTAATCGCTTAGAGTCATGTCATTTGGTTGAACGAAAAGCCAATGTAGGGGCTCGAGTTGTTGCATTGTCGCCAGAAGGATTACTTGAACTGTATCAAGTACGTGAATCGCTTGAAGGAATGGCTGCAAGACTTGCCGCAAAAAACATGACTGACGCAGAAATTGCCGACTTGAATGGTTTACTAAATCATCATTTCGACGAAGTTCAATCAGGCGAGTCTTACTATCAAGAAGCGGGAGACGTGGATTTCCACTATCGCATCATTCTAGGTAGCAAAAACAAGCATCTTATTTCAGTACTGATTGATGGTATGTACCACCTTATTCGTATGTATCGAGTGCAATTAGGCATGGCTGGGCCACGGGTGACAACAGCATTTGATGAGCATAAACATATCGTTAAAGCCATTGCGAACCGTGATGAAGAATTAGCTGAAATGCTGATGCGCCGACACATTATGTATTCAAAAGCCAATATCGAAAATAAGCTCGATAACGACAAGCAAAACAATCGCTAGAAAGTATCAATATTTGTGGGCTAAGACAGCCCAAGTACAAACAATAACAATAGAGAGGGAAATCATGAGTGCAGGTAAAAAGTTCCGTCAAGCTTTAGTTGACAATAAACCATTACAAATCGTCGGTACCATTAATGCTTATGCTGCCATGATGGCAAAACAAATTGGTCATCAAGCTATTTACCTATCTGGTGGCGGGGTTGCTAATGCATCATACGGTTTACCGGATTTAGGCATGACATCATTAAATGATGTGATAGTTGACGTACAACGAATCACCTCCGCGTGTGATTTACCTTTAATGGTCGACATCGATACGGGATGGGGTGGCGCATTTAATATTGCGAAAACTATCCGTGATATGGAGAAAGCCGGCGCCGCAGCCGTGCATATGGAAGACCAAGTGGCTCAAAAGCGCTGTGGTCATCGTCCAAATAAAGAGATTGTATCAACTGAAGAAATGGTCGACCGAATCAAGGCGGCAGTCGATGCTAGAACCGACCCAGATTTTTTCATCATGGCACGCACAGACTCGTTCGCCCAAGAGGGATTAGAGGCGGCGATTGAACGCGCAAAGGCTTATGTAGCAGCAGGCGCGGACGGTATTTTTGCTGAAGCGGTTAAGACCGAAGCGCATTATCGTGCTTTTTCTGAAGCACTAGATGTGCCTATTTTGGCCAATATTACTGAGTTTGGCCAAACAGAATTGTGGAATAAAGAGCAATTAGGCGAATGGGGCGCAGACATGGTGCTTTACCCATTAAGTGCATTCAGAGCGATGAATAAAGCAGCTGAAACAGTTTATAGCACTATTTTGACTGATGGCGATCAGAAAGCGGTTGTCGACACGATGCAGACTCGTATGGATTTATACGATTACTTGGGTTATCACGATTACGAGCAAAAGTTAGATAGCTTATTTGCTGAAGGTAAAAACAAGTAATTTTACGCGTTTATCTTGACCTGTCAGAACGCAAGGTTTGCTTAAAAAATATACAAATCTTGTTTTGGAACAAAGTAAGTTTCTGGTAAATAGATAAATTAGATAAAGCGGCTTAGCCCCTACAGATAACAATTAAAAACATAAAAGAATAGGACATCATTATGGTAGACAAGAAATTAAGTGGCGCAGGACTTCGTGGCCAAAGCGCAGGTGAAACAGCATTATGCACCGTAGGTAAATCGGGTTCAGGGTTAACTTATTGCGGTTACGATGTTGCTGATTTATCTGAAAATGCCACTTTTGAGGAAGTCGCATATTTACTTTTTAACGGTGAGTTACCTACGGTAGATCAATTAGCAAGTTACAAAGCATCGTTAATGGAACAGCGTGATTTACCACAGGCATTAAAAGAAGTATTGCAGCGTATTCCAGCCGATGCACACCCAATGGATGTTATGCGTACAGGCTGTTCATTCCTTGGTAATCTTGAACCGGAAGCTGACTTTAGCCAACAAAACACTGCTGCAAATCGCTTGTTAGCAGCCTTTCCTGCAATCATGTGCTATTGGTACAAATTCAGCCATGAAGGCGTTGAGATTGACTGTGTCACTGATGAAGATTCAATTGGCGGTCACTTCTTAAAGTTATTACGTGGCGAGACACCTTCGGAGCAGCACCGTAAAGTGATGGACGTGTCGTTAATTCTTTATGCAGAGCATGAGTTTAATGCATCAACTTTCACAGCACGTGTTTGTGCGTCAACATTATCAGATATGTTCTCGTGTATCACAGGTGCAATTGGTACTTTACGTGGTCCACTGCATGGTGGAGCAAATGAAGCTGCAATGGATATGATCCAAAAGTTCACTTCGCCAGAAGATGCTAAAACACAAATGGCTGGCATGCTTGAACGTAAAGAAAAAATTATGGGCTTTGGCCATGCGATTTACCGCACGTCGGATCCACGTAATGTCATCATTAAAGCGTGGTCAGAAAAGTTAGCCCATGAATTTGGTGATACTAGCTTATATGATATTTCTGTTGCCTGTGAAGAGTTCATGTGGGACACCAAAAAGCTTTTTTGTAATGCAGATTTCTTCCACGCTTCAGCTTATCACTTCATGGGGATCCCAACGAAGTTATTCACGCCAATCTTTGTTTGTTCACGCCTAACAGGCTGGGCTGCACATGTGATGGAGCAACGTTCAAATAACCGTATTATTCGCCCAAGTGCTGATTATACTGGTTCAGAACCTCGCACTGTAACACCGATTGCACAAAGATAATGGTGGAAGGTTAACGTGTTGTCCTTTGTCAGTACTTTTGATTTATGCGACACGTTAACCTTTTTACTTTGTTCCAGCTAACGCCATAGTGCGTGGATCATGGAAGCTAACATGAATACCTTATATAGAAAAAACCTTGCAGGCACCCAACTAGATTATTTTGATACTCAAGCTGCGGTAGATGCTATTTCCCCTGGTGCTTTTGCAAAACTACCTTACTCATCACGCGTTTATGCTGAAAATTTAGTTAGACGCTGCTCTCCTGAAACCTTAACAGATTCACTTAAACAAATTATTGAACGCAAGCGCGATTTAGATTTTCCTTGGTATCCTGCGCGTGTAGTTTGTCATGATATTTTAGGTCAAACTGCATTAGTGGATTTAGCAGGACTACGCGATGCGATTGCTGAAAAGGGGGGAGACCCATCCAAAGTAAACCCTGTTGTGCCAACGCAACTTATTGTGGATCACTCTTTAGCTGTCGAGCATGCAGGCTTTGAAAAAGATGCTTTTGAGAAAAATCGTGCTATTGAAGATCGACGTAATGACGATCGATTCCACTTTATTAACTGGACCAAAACGGCCTTTGAAAATATTGATGTTATTCAGCCAGGTAACGGCATTATGCATCAAATTAACCTTGAAAAAATGTCACCAGTTGTGCAATCCCGTGAAGGCGTTGCTTTTCCGGATACACTTGTTGGGACTGATAGTCATACACCGCATGTTGATGCATTAGGTGTTATTGCTATTGGTGTCGGTGGCTTAGAAGCTGAAAGCGTGATGCTGGGTCGTCCATCTTATATGCGTCTACCTGATATTGTGGGTGTCGAGCTTATTGGCGAGCGCCAACCCGGTATTACCGCAACTGACATTGTGCTGGCAATTACTGAGTTTTTACGTGAACAAAAAGTGGTCTCTACTTACCTTGAGTTTTATGGTGAAGGCGCTGAAAATCTCACACTAGGCGATCGCGCGACTATTTCAAACATGACGCCTGAGTTTGGCGCGACAGCCGCGATGTTCTATATCGACGATAAAACGCTCGACTATCTTAGATTAACCGGTCGTGACGCAGAGCAAGTTGAACTGGTTGAAACATATGCAAAAGCCAATGGCTTATGGGCTGATTCACTTAAACATGCTGAATATGAACGGGTTCTGAAATTTGATATTTCGACAGTCGGGCGTAATATCGCTGGGCCTTCAAATCCGCACCGCCGAGTCTCAACGACAGATCTTGCAGCAAAAGGTATCAGTGGCGAAGTCGAAAATGAAGCGGGTTTAATGCCTGATGGGGCCTGTATTATTGCAGCAATTACCAGCTGTACTAATACGTCTAACCCTCGTAATGTGATTGCAGCAGGCTTACTTGCTCGCAACGCCAATGCGAAAGGGCTAACCCGTAAACCTTGGGTGAAAACATCATTAGCTCCAGGCTCGAAAGCGGTGCAACTCTACCTTGAAGATGCCAATTTGTTGCCAGAACTTGAAGCGCTGGGTTTTGGTATTGTGGGTTTTGCTTGTACAACTTGTAACGGCATGAGTGGCGCACTTGACCCTGTTATCCAGCAAGAAGTGATTGACCGGGACCTATACGCAACAGCCGTATTATCTGGTAACCGCAACTTTGATGGCCGTATTCACCCTTATGCAAAACAAGCGTTTTTGGCATCGCCGCCGCTCGTTGTCGCTTATGCTATCGCTGGGACAATCCGGTTTGATATTGAGAAAGATGTGCTAGGAAAAGACTGCGAAGGTAATGATATTCGCTTGAAAGATTTATGGCCTTCAGATGCTGAAATTGATGCGGTTATCGCTAAAAGTGTTAAACCTGAACAGTTCCGTCAAGTCTATGAGCCAATGTTTGATGTCAAAGTCGAATATGGCACAGACTCAGCAAAAATTGATCCGCAATATGATTGGCGCCCACAAAGTACTTATATTCGTCGTCCTCCCTATTGGGAAGGGGCATTAGCAGGTGAGCGCACCATGAAAGGAATGCGACCATTAGCTGTACTTGGCGATAATATCACAACTGACCATTTATCCCCTTCAAATGCCATTATGCTCGACAGTGCTGCAGGTGCATACCTTGCTAAAATGGGTTTACCTGAAGTTGACTTTAACTCTTATGCAACGCATCGAGGAGATCACCTTACTGCACAGCGTGCCACCTTTGCTAACCCTAAACTATTTAACGAAATGGTGACGACAATTGGCAAAGATGGCAAGCCAGTAGTTAAGCAGGGCTCATTGGCTCGTATTGAACCTGAAGGACAAGAGTCTCGCATGTGGGAAGCAATTGAAACCTATATGGATCGTAAGCAGCCGTTGATTATTATTGCAGGCGCTGATTACGGCCAAGGGTCGAGTCGTGACTGGGCGGCAAAAGGTGTGCGCCTTGCTGGAGTTGAAGTTATTGTTGCTGAAGGGTTTGAGCGTATTCATCGCACTAACTTAGTGGGCATGGGTGTATTACCACTTGAATTCACCCAAGGTGACAATCGTCATACTTATCACATTGATGGCACTGAAACCTATGATGTCGTTGGTGAGCGAACTCCTGGTGCGGTGCTTGAACTCATCATCACACGTGCCAATGGTGAGCAAGTGACTATTGCTGTGAAGTGTCGTTTAGATACGGCTGAAGAAGTGTCTATTTACGAGGCGGGCGGGATATTACAACGCTTTGCTAAGGACTTCTTAGAGGCAACTCATTAACACTAACATGTCACGACCTCTTAGTGTTGACATATAGCTTTAACATTAGCTGATTAAAGCATTAACTGATTAACGTTTGCTTTATTTCAGCTAATTCATCTTAGGATAAAAGATGTCTACTATTGCACAAATTAAAATTCCGGCTACTTATATGCGCGGGGGGACCAGTAAAGGTGTTTTCTTTAACCTCACTGATTTACCCCAAGTGGCTCAAGTTGCAGGTCAAGCTCGCGATAACTTATTACTGCGAGTCATCGGCAGTCCAGACCCTTACGGCAAGCAAACTGATGGTATGGGCGGCGCAACGTCCAGTACCAGTAAAACGGTTATCTTGTCTAAGAGTGAGCAAGCTGATCATGATGTTGATTACTTATTTGGCCAAGTTGCCATTGATAAACCCTTTGTTGATTGGAGCGGTAACTGCGGAAACTTAACCGCAGCCGTTGGATCATTCGCCATTTCTAATGGTTTGGTTGATAAGAGTCGTATACCTCAAAACGGTATTGCCGTGGTGAGAATATGGCAGGCTAATATCAGCAAAACCATCATCGCCCATGTACCTATGGTTAACGGTGAAGTACAAGAGACTGGCGACTTTGAGCTTGACGGTGTGACGTTTCCGGCCGCTGAAGTCTTGGTGGACTTTCTTGCCCCAGCTGATGCAGATGCAGCAATGTTTCCAACTGGGAATGTCGTTGATGAATTAGTTTTGCCACATTCAATTGCTGAGTTTAGCGCTAAAGGAATCTCATCTGCTAATTCATCCATTAAGGCAACGATGATCAATGCTGGTATTCCTACTATTTTTGTTAATGCTGCTGATATCGGTTATGTCGGTAATGAGCTACAAGATGCGATAAACAATGATGAAGGGGCGCTCGCTTTTTTCGAGATGCTTCGTGCCCATGGCGCAGTAAAAATGGGCTTGATTGACCATATAGATGAGGCTCAAGCAAGACAACATACGCCTAAAATAGCCTTTGTATCTCCACCTAGCGATTACACGTCGTCTAGCGGAAAAGCGATCAGTGCCGCGGGTATTGATCTGCAGGTAAGGGCATTATCTATGGGGAAGTTGCACCATGCGATGATGGGCACCGCTGCTGTTGCAATCGGTACCGCGGCGGCAGTGGAAGGTACATTGGTTAATTTAGCGGCTGGCGGGAAACCGCGAACGTCAGTGGTCTTCGGTCACCCATCAGGCACACTAAAAGTTGGTGCGCAGGCCAGTGTAGATAATGGGAACTGGCAAGTTGATAAAGCCAGTATGAGCCGAAGTGCACGGGTGTTAATGGAAGGTTGGGTACGCATACCAGGTGATAGTTTTTAGCGCCACGCTTTTTGGCTCTATGGTGGACTTCATACTCAATAAAAGGCTTATAACGGTATCTGTTGTAAGCCTTTTTAATGTCCATCTGTTATCAGCAGTACTTTTACTTATGTAGGCTAATTAGCATCAACCATTTGGGAAAATAAGCTGCAGTAACCAGCTTGTTAAGTTAAGTATCTAAAAATAATAAGGAAATTATGTCATTGGAGTCATTGTTAACGCTTCTTATCGTCACAGGCTTATTGTTAGGTTCGCCAGGTCCTGTGCCTATCGCACTTGCTGCCACAGGTGCTACCTATGGACTTAAGCAAGGTTTACCATTTTTACTGGGTATATTAGTTGGACTCACTTTTGCGATAACTGGGTCGATATTGGGTTTATCTGTACTGTTAATTCATTACCCAACTATCGGAATTGTTTGTCAGATCATTGCCGCAGGCTATATGTGCTATATCGCCTTTAAGATTGCTACAGCGCCAATTCAGTCCGATGACACTTTACATAAGGCACCCAATTTTCGAGATGGTTTTGTATTAAATCTACTTAACCCTAAAGCTTATGCTGCATTTCTTGCGATATTTTCTCAGTTTTTGCTACCTCATTCTTTTATTGAATTAAGCTACCTGATAACAGGTATCGTTTGTCTGGTCGTGGCCATTGTAGTTGATAGCCTGTGGCTAATGTGCGGAAGTTTATTGAAACCTGTATTTACTCATCCAAAGCATGCTCGAATCATTCGTGTTTTATTTGGCTCATTACTTGTCGTGACTGTCATAGCCTCTTTGAGCATGAGTACTTGAGCATCAAAGTTTAAATGGACAGTATTGATTCTGCTGTAATGTTATCTAAATAATGCTTTTTAGTGCTTTTACCATAAAGGAAAAATAGCGAATACTAATGCTGATAATCTTAACGATATAATTTTAAAGATAGAATCGTGTCTATATAACTAATATCGAACAAAATAACTTACGATTTAAGGTGTTTGCTATTTCTCAGTCAACTTTACGCTCATCGACGTCTAAAGCTGCCGATTCTCTTTTAAAGACTTGTTTGTTAACCGTGCTAGCAATCATTGCCTTTGCAGCTAACTCTGTTTTAAGTCGACTGGCCCTAGCTGAAGAGGCGATAGATGCAGCAAGCTTTACCGCGGTAAGATTGATTACTGGGGCTTTAGTGCTGTTAATTATTGTTAGTGTTAAATCACTCAGTCATGGGCAATCAATTAATCTGTCAAAGGTCGTTAAACCTGTTTCGGGCAGTTGGTTTGCCAGTATTATGTTATTCATTTATGCAGTGACCTTTTCGTATGCGTACATCTCTGTGGATACTGGCACTGGCGCCCTAATACTTTTTGGTTCAGTGCAATTAACGATGATAGCCATATCGCTTTTATTTGGTACACGTTTATATCTTGCCGAGTGGGTTGGTATTTTGATGGCGTTTTCAGGGTTAATTTATCTTGTGTTACCTGACGTCAGTTCACCGTCATTTAATGGCTTTATTTTGATGACTCTGTCAGGTGTTGCATGGGGAGTTTACACCCTTAAAGGGCGACGTTCTCAAGCGCCAATTATGGATACAGCTTATAACTTTGCTTGTACATTACCTTTGGTTTTAGTGCTAATCATCGTGGCCTTTGATAGCTTCCATTTTACTTATCAGGGGATAATATTGGCTGCCATAGCTGGTGGGTTAACTTCAGCGGTAGGTTACAGTATTTGGTATATTGCGCTAAAGGGGTTAAGTGCTACCCAAGCTGCAGTGATCCAATTATCTGTGCCGATAATTGCTGCAATAGGCGGGGTGATATTTGTGGCAGAGCCGATAACTTATCGTCTAATGATTTCATCTTTAGTGGTGTTAGGTGGCATTTTGACAGTGGTAATAGGTCGATACTATTCAATAAATGCAGCAACTAAAACCACAAACGAGACAGGGTAACCACAATCTAATTAATAAGCAGCCTGTGATGCGATATAGGCTGCTAAATGGGTTTAAATGAAGCTATTCGTGATTAACTATCTCGATATTAACTATTTCGATATTAACGACTCAGTATTAATGAGTGCCCCATAATCTTATTGCTAAACCTGATGCCCTTGAAGTGACTTGTTGACATGCTTTTTCAAAAACATAAGGCGAGCCTAAACAAATAAAGTGTTCTTTAGCACGAGTGATTGCGGTGTAAACAAGTTCTTTTGTAAGCAATTGCCATTGAGCGTTGCTGGGCTTTTGCGGTAATACAAAAGCCACTTGTTCAAACTCACTGCCTTGGCTTTTATGTACGGTCATCGCAAAGCAGGTGTCGTGGTTAGGTAAGCGAGCTGGCTGTACTTTTAATAAGCTACCGTCGGCTTTAACAAAATAAGCCATTAAGCGTTCTGGTTTTTGCTCGTCTTGTAAAATAAGCCCGATATCACCGTTAAATAAGCCTAAGTTGTAATCATTACTTTGAATGATGATTGGGCGACCTAAGTAAAACTCTTGGCTTGGCTTGATCCATTGATTTTCTTTAAGCACATTGGTCATCGCAAGGTTCATCCCATCTACGCCAAACTCGCCTGAACGCATCGCACATAAAATGCGGTATTGGTTAAAACTGTCGATAATGGCTGTTGGGCTATGTAAGTTTTCCAGCGCCGCTGAGCTAGATTCAAGTTGCGTATAGGCATATTGGTTATCAAGGATCATTTGCAAGTACTGACCATAAGCTGCAACAGATACCTGTAGCAGTTGCAGACTTTGAGTATTTGCTTGGGTTTTACTCGTGCTTGCTACAGGAGAATGTCCTTGAGTTGTAGCTTGAGCCTGATGTTCAATCCAAGTGAGCTCTTGGTGACCATGCTGCCATTCTCGGCGAATACCCGCAATATCGACATAATTAACAGCACTCGCTAATAAACCAATACCTGCATCGCCTTTAAACCTGTGGCTGTGCATTAACATACAAAGGTTGTCACCAATCATAGGTTGGGGGTGAACGAATTGGCTGGTGGGTTGATGGGTCAGTTTTTCAAGCAACTGAGCTTGCTCGGCAGAGTAACGCATTTGCCAAGGCTGAGTCGCAGTGTTTGCATTTACTTGATGCTGTTGAAGGCCAGAACAGATATCAGCAAGGACTGCGCCAGCTTCAACAGAGGCTAATTGATCTTGATCGCCCAATAAAATTAGCCGTGCATTGAGTGGTAATGCACTGAGCAATTTATGCATCATGGGTAAGTCCACCATGGACGCTTCATCTACGACTAATAAATCTAATCGCAATGGATTGGCTTTATTATGGCGAAAGGTGTGAGAATTCGGAATCACGCCTAATAACCGGTGCAAAGTCGCTGCTTCTTCAGGGATACGTGTTAGCGCATCTTTAAGCTCTTGTTTACCAGTCTGTTCTACCTGACTTGCTAGCCTTGTTTTTGACGCTTTAATTGATTCACTTAATCTCGCGGCAGCTTTGCCTGTTGGCGCCACTAACTTGATGGTTAATGAAGACTGAGTTAATAGCAATAATAATAGTTTGGTGACTGTGGTGGTTTTACCGGTTCCAGGCCCGCCAGTAATTACCGCTAAAGATTTAGTTAATGCGGTTGCTGTAGCCACTTTTTGCCAATTGATGAGAGGTTCATTCGTGTTGTTCTGTTTACTATTTACTTGCTCATCAAACAAATCATCCAGGTAGGCTGGCAGTAACTCAGTATTGGCCACTAAGTTGATAGCTGCCATTTGATTAAGCCGTTGAGCAACTTCAGCCTCGAAATGATAGTATTTGTTTAGATACAGGCGACCATATTCAATGATTAATGGCAAATTATCTTCGGGCTCACCAACACAACTTAGTTGTTTGATTTCATCCTCTAACTGCCCATGATTAATTTTTATTTGGCATAAAGCCAGTTGTTCACATAACGGGTTTTCGAGGTTGATATTACTGATCACTAAACAACTGTGTTGGCTAGACAGTTGCTGGCTTAATAAGGCGCATATAAACAGTAAAAAGGCTTCATCTTGCTGGCTATGACTGGCATCAACATAGCTACGCTGCATTTTTACCATTTCTAACGCAAAATGTCGGTCAAGAGGCGTTATAAGACCCTGTTGTTGCCAGTGTTTCAGTAATTGTTGAATGGGGGCTTGTAATTGGAGTATTGAATTCATTTTAGCGACTCCAAGTAGGCGTCATCACCTTGTTGAAATAACCTGTCTAATGCGTCTATAAGCGCTTGAGAAGGCTTATCAAAAAAGACGCCAGTTTGAGGCTCATGTGGTGTCATTCCACGTAAAAATAGATAGAAGCAACCGCCAATATGTGTATTGTAATCATACTGCGGAAGCCTTAATGCTAAGTAACGGTGCAGCGCTAAGGTGTACAAAATATATTGCAGATTATAACGATGACTGCTGATGGCTTTTGCCATTGCATGAGTATCGTAATCACTAAAATTTTCACCTAAATGATTCGATTTGTAATCGGCAATATAAAAACGTCCCTGGTACTCGAAAGTTAAATCAATAAAGCCTTTAAGCATGCCTTGTAATTCATCAAACTCAAAGCCAGCATCGTAGCCAAATTGAGATAATATTGTATTTAACCCTTGGGCTTTAAGACGAGTAATTGGTAGATAAAACTCCATTTCAACCAATGTTTGTTTTGGCGTTAGCTCACTTAAGCTAATGATATTTCCATCTGAGTTCAGCAGTTGTTGATCATTGTCGATAAAGCCGGTGAGTAATGGAGTATGCAGTATTTGCTGGTACCATTCGGTTAAGGTATTCGTCCATGTCTCTTTATCAAAACCGTATTGCTCCATGGCTTTTTCTAGTGCAGGAGCAAGTTCAATATCGGCTTTGGTGAAGTCAAATAATTCCATTACTAAATGCATAAAGCTACCCGCATTGGCGCCACGCTCAAAGGTGAAGCGATTAATGGCATTAACTTCTGCTTCAGTATCAAATGGGTTGATGTCATTACTGGGTTCAAATGCAACTTGTAGCTCTTGGCTGAAATCTTCATCGTCAGCGCCTGGTGACACTTTCTCATGAGCTAAGTGTTTTACTAAACCTGAATAGCTTCCGACACGCCAAGGCGTATCGTAACCTCGATTGAGTGTATTGGCAGCTAAGGCTTCTAAAGACGTTTGGCTGTCAACAAATACGGACTCATCGATTTGATTAATTTCAGTGATACTGATTGCACAGCGGTATAGTTCATCATCCGACTCCAGATGCAGTAATTTTTGTGCTTGCTGTTCTAGCTGTTCAAAATCGCAATCTTTGCTGGTGATGCCAAGTAAATAACCGATTGCAGTCTCAAATAATTGGCTACTAATGCCTGCTTTTAACATACGGCTGTGATTGGCTATATAGAGATAGCATACATACACAGGGCGGGTTAGGGCGACGTATAACAAGCGTAAATCTTCAGCGAGGTTTTCTTGTTTGTATTGCTCCCAACCTTCTTTGGTGCCTTCTACATCCCAAATGAGTTGATCATCTTGGTGATACAGCATTGGTGTCGGCTTTCTGCGATTGTCACGGGCTAAACTGATAAAAGGTACAAAACAAACAGGGTACTCAAGGCCTTTACTCTTATGAATCGTGACAATTTGAACAAGATTCTGCTCGCTTTCTAATCTTAACTGTTGCTCATCACTGCCTTGAGCTTCAATTAATTGTTGCTCAAACCAATTAATCAGTGCGCTACTGCCATCAAGTTCAGTGGCTTTTTGCTGCAATAGCTCAGAGAGATGACGAAAATCGGTTAAGCGTCGCTCACCACTCTCATGAAGTTGACTGATATCATTCTCAGACTCAATTTTGTTGTCAATTTTTGAATGACTATGACTATGACTATGACTATGACTATGACTTTGAGACAAAAAGCGTCGAATAAGCTGAGTTTCATTAGCCAAAGATAACAGTGCAGGCATGATCCCATGCCTAGACCATAATTGGTGCCATTGTGCAAAGGTGTCTAATAAGGTTTGTCGCTGCTCTTCATCTTGATTGAACTGATGAATTTGCAAGGCGTTATAACCCATGAGTTCAGTCGCCATTGCGGCTCGCAAACAGCGTTCATCTTTTGGCGTGGCAAGGGCTCGCAGAATGATAGCGAGTTCAAAAGCTTCTTGGGTTTTAAAAACACTATCACGACTTAAAAAAACTGCGCCAATATTACGCTGACTTAATGCCTGTTTCATTACGGCCGCTTCATTTCTGTCTCTCACTAATACAGCAATATCTTTAGCCACGAGTGCTTTACCATTATGATGGCATTGTCCTGCTTGAGACTCAGTGAGCAGTCGTTTAATTTCACTGGCTGCATCACCAGCGAGTTGTTTTCTAGCGGTGGTTTTGTTTAACCCGCTTTCATTTTCAGATAATAACTTTATCCGAAGAGCTGAGCGGTCATTACTCGCTTCAGTAAGTATTTTTGTATCTGCGTTTTTTGGCGTGTTAACGACATCATAAGGAATCGCATCGCTAATAAAAGGATCATCGTGCTGGCTAAATAATTGATTCACCCCATTAACCAAAGCGGTTGATGAGCGATAATTAGTTTCAAGGTTGTAATGCGATTGAGTTTGTTTTCTTGCACTAATATAGGTATGAATATCGGCACCACGAAAAGCATAAATGGCCTGCTTAGGATCGCCAATCATGAGTAAACTCAGTTTTTCTAGTTGAGTCTGTTGCTGATAAATTGCTGAAAATATCGCAAATTGAAGCGGGTCAGTATCTTGGAATTCATCAATTAATGCCACAGGAAAGCGTGTTGAAATCGCTTTTGCTAATTGCTGTGCAGTTTGTGTATTTGATGCCAACGCCATGTCGTCAGATTCTGGGTCATTTTCTGAGTTAGCTTCTGAGCTAGTTTCTAAGTTAATTTCAGAGTTAGTTTCGTTAGTGGCTACAGAATGAAGCGCCCCAGCTAAAGTCATCAGTAAGTCATCTGGTGTCATTAAGTTGCGCTGCGCTTTTTGCATAGCAAATCGTAACTTAATACCCTCTTTGGCTTTAACTAAAAAAGCCGGTTTAATTTGGTTAATTAAGTCGAATAAGCGCTCGATATGATCCAATAATGGTGCTTCAGAAGGTGTGGGTATTTCACCGCCTTTATTGAGTTTAAGTCCTGATAATGCCAGCATTTCAAGTTCTTTAATTGGCGGCAAACTCGCGTGCTCAGCACTAGCCCAATGAGTTAGTTTATCAAACATGGCTGCAAGCTTGGGGTAATCATCGGCTTTTTTACCAAACCTTGCGCCGTTTAAAGGCAAGCTATGTAGTAATTCAAGTTCTGCTTCACTATCTGCTTTCCAGCGCATTTTAAAACGAGATAAGCTTTGACTTAGCTCTGCTGTGAGCTTGTTAAAGTCTTTAGTAACAAGAGAAGTATTGGCTTGGGTTGCACCTAATAATTGCCGTAATTGCTTCGCTAGTTCATCAGGGCTACCAAACTCATTTGCAATGACTTGGGCTAATATTGGCGGTAGTGGGTAACAGGCCTCACGCCAGAAATCTCGAACGGCATGATGTAAAAATTCACTGTCATCCAGAGTAAATTCAGACTCAAACAGTAAAGATGACTCGAATGCCATATCCGATAGAATGCGCTGACAGAAACCATGAATGGTAAAAATGGCTGCTTCATCTAATGATTTTAAGGCTAAATCTAATCGCCTTAATGCCATTGAATGTTCATCGACAGGCATTTGTTGATAAAGGGCATTGACGAAGGCATCGTCGGTTTCAAGACCAAGAAAGCATTTAAACGCCACTTGAATACGCTTACGAATTCGGTCACGAAGTTCTTCTGTTGCCGCATTGGTAAAAGTCACCACCAAAATTTGTTCACAAGTTAATGGCGCTTTGTCTCTATCACCTAATAGCAAGCGTAAGTACAAACCCGATATAGTGTAGGTCTTACCCGTACCAGCACTGGCTTCGATTAAACTACTGCCTGCAAAAGGTAAAGTGAGCGGGTCAAGCTTAGTGACGTTGGTCATTAGTGGCTACCCTCTGTGTTAACACTGGTGATCTCGCTAATGTATTCATCTAACTCTGCTAATGTCCCTTTGTGATACACACTCAGCATAGGACTCAATAATTGCATCGCTGTGTGGCCAAACTCAACTTCGGTAAAGTCATCTGGAAATTGAAATAATCGTTTGTTATGGGGATCGTTACCTTCGCCAAATTCAGTTTGCTCATCTATCCATTGGCTTTGAGCTGCTAATAACTTGTCAGCATGCTCGCCTTCGGCTTCAACGTAGGCAAGGGCGGTGCGAGGCATAAAGCATAATGGTTTGTTTTGACCATTAAGGTAACCTTGCACAAATTGCTGTAGCAGTGTGTGGGCTTGAGCCTGCTTTATGGCAGTAAAGGCATGAAAATGACCGATATCTAATAGGTAACTGTTTTTTTCAATGCCAGAAGCGTTGATACAAAGATGACGTAAGTACACTCGTAAAAAGTCACGACCATGGGCTGTGCCAGGTCGGTAATTAATTTGACCTTTAGGATAAATATTATCGATACGACCGACGACATTGACTTGAATGTTTTGCTGTTGATTCAACGGCATGTGGTTAAAGCACAAATCAACATCAACTTCTCGCGTGTTTTCTTGCTCTGCGGTTAAAAATTGAATTCGACCAATTAATGGAGCGATATCTCGCTGATATTGGTTAAGCAACAAGTCATCAAAAGGACGCATCGGAAGCTCGCCGCTGGCTTTTAATTGGGCGATAAATTCCATATCTGCGTGCTCTAACTGGTGACTAATCGCACTGTCTAGCAGGGACGATTGCAGTTTATATCGCTCGAGTGAATCTAAATTAAACGGCTCATCATTATCATCAGCTTGAATACGAAGATTGAAATCTACTTTTAAGCTGCGATTTAAAAAAAATTGTGCTGGGCTACGATAAAACCGAAGCAAGGCTGAAAGCTCAAGTGTGTGTCGGCCAATATCTGCATTAGGTACGTCCACTGTTACTTGGGCAGGCATTGCTTCTTCAAGCTGCCAATCAATATCGATGGTTTGTTTAGCTGCAATAAAAGGGCGTTGACTTTCTGCGCTGGGATCATGTTGTGGCGGACACCATTGATGATTATAACTTTGCATTAATGCTGGCGAGCTATTTGTCGTGAGCTGTTCGCTTGGGGAAAATAACTTAGCGTCGAAAGGCTGTAATGGCTGCTGAATAATTAGATGTTCAATAATGGCGAGGTTAGCGTCATCGTTATTGATATCTCTGCGCTGTTTATTATTCGTGAGTAAACGATAATCCGCAAAATAACAAAGCTGATAATATTCAATTAATTCAGAGACTAACATTGACGGAATACGCTCAGCGTTATCACGTTCAGAATGGCCAATGTAACTAATATAAAGCTGTTGTCGAGCTGATAATAAGGCTTCTAAAAATAGGTATCTGTCATCTAAACGACGAGAGCGGTCACCTTTCATTGCGCCGTTATGCGCCATTAAGTCAAAGCCAACAGGGTGTTGAACTCGTGGGTAAACCCCATCGTTCATACCAAGTAAACAAACGACTTTAAATGGAATGGAGCGCATTGGCATAAGGGTGCAGAAGTTAACGCTGCCCGCTAGATAACGCTGACCCACACGAGATTCGTTAAGACGCTGATTAAACCATTGCTTTAATACTTCAATATCGAGCGAACCTTGATGGCCTGCAGCTTCTAACTCATCTTTTAAGGCGGTGAGTGCTTCGCGAATGGTTTGTACTTGTTCACGTTCGTCATCATCAGCTTCAAAGAATACTTCCAGCAGTTGATAGAGTTGCTCAATACGCTCAAGCGTAGGGCAAGGGGTTGCAAGTTGAAGTTGGTATTCGTCAATGGCTTCTAAAAAGTTGAGTAAAAACCCTAACGTTTGCGCTGACTGTCCTTCAACCCCTTTAACCAGCAAAGTGTCATGATAAATGGAGGACTCATCATTAAACGCGTAGCCTTGAATTAACCGTGTAATACCAAAAGCCCAAGAGTTTTGATTAAAGCCTGGCACGCCCTGTTGAACGCGGGTGTGTTCATCACGCCCCCAGCGAACGTTAGCATCATCTAACCAGCGCCTAATAAGCTGTAATCCGTCATCGTCGAGTTGAAATTTACGTAAAATGGCTGGCACTTCAAGAATGCTAACAATCTCAGTTAAGCCAAAGCGGCTTTGATTAATATTGAGTAAGTTTAAAAAACTATTGATTAATGGAGATTCTTGCGCAGCACCTCGGTCAGCTATGGCATAAGGAATATAGCGATTGCCATGTTGTTGCTGACTGTTTCCTGTGCCAAAAACAGCGTCGATGTAGGGGGCGTAAGCGGCCACATCTGGCATCATGATCACAATGTCTTTTGATAATAAGTCGGCATCATTTGATAATAAATGTAAAAGGTGGTCGTGCAGCGTTTCAACTTCTCGCAATGGACTATGACAGCTGCGCAATGTGATGGAATCGTCGCTTGAGTGCAATGTTCTTCGAGCTTCGGTGTTTTGATAAAAATGCGCATCTGGCCCTAATGGCTCACCTAAGGTTTCCATTTGCAAAATATCATATTGCAAACCATGTAGTAGGCTTAACTCATCGGTGGATTGGCTGGGTTCAACATAACAATCATAACTAAAATCAGTGTGCTCTGCAGGTAGCGCGAGCATTAAATCTAATAGCTCACGGCCCATTTTTCCGTTGTTCGCTAAGATAGGGTTACCGACTTCAAGTTTTTCTTCCCATTGCTCGCCTAGCTGCTTTTTATTGGCATACTGAAGCGCCATGCGAGCACGGGCTTTCGGGTCAACAATATCCCCCCAGTAATGCTGGCAAGGGCTGAGTGAGAACATAATAACTTCAATACGTTCTGCAAGGTGATATAGCACTTCTAACGTTTGCGGAGGCATAGATGAAATACCAAATACAAATAAACGTTCAGGTAGAGATTCGATTACCGTATTTGGGTTTTGCAGTGCTGTAATTAAATCTTGATGCAAGTTAGCTCTGTGATACAAACTGGAATTAACTTGATGTTGGTTGTATTCAATTAATGCTCGCCATAGTTTAGGTTGCCATAACTGATTATCTTCAAGAGACAAAGGATGCTCATTTTGCTCCCAGCCAAGTATCCAGTGTGGACGGTATACTAAATATTGATCGAATATATCGGCTATTCGACCACATAATTGGTATAGTTTCATCGCATCAAAATGTTGTTGATGTTGAGCATATAAAGGTGAGAGTTCATTGCTAGTCGTAGTGGGTTCGACTAATGTACTCGCTTGCTGCTCAAGGTAAGCTTTTAATGGCGCAAAATCTTCATCCGTTAATAACTTGGGTAACAAGTCCATTAACTTCCACGTCATTGCAGCTTTAGTAAAAGCATTGTCTTTTGGAACATCAGGTAAGAGTTCGTGGCATAATTGCCAAGTAAAACTTGAAGGCAATGGGAATGAAAGCGCTGCAGCAATGCCATTGTATTTAGCGACTTCAAGCCTTAACCAAGTCGACATACCTGGGCTTTGTACCAAGATATGTTCACTGGCCAGTAAATGCGTTGAATCAAGTGGAATTGCCAACATTTTAGAAAGTTGTTCCGATAACACTTCCATCTGATTTGATTGAATTAATCTAAGCATAACTGACTCGAAAGCTGATGATAAAAACCATTCTAAGAGGTTGTTATTAGGTTTGAAAGGCTTTTATAGCTGCGGATATTTAAAAGCTAAATAATTACACTAATATCTTTGTTCTTGATGTCATTAGTATGTGGTTTAAACTGTATTTTCCTATACTAATGGATTATATGGGCTACCAGTTTATGAAAACGAGGACCTACATCAACTTTCACTTAATTAAATATGGCAGTTAATTCATTTTTATACTTATGTATCAGTTATGGAGTAACTTATATATCGAAGTTTAAGTTTTTAAATTATGACGTTTATTAGTGTTTGTTGATTTTTTCTTGGCTATTTTACTGTGTTATCGACTTTCTATGTAGAATAACGACACCGTAATGTCTCTCTCATATAAATGGCTATCAAATCAAAGCTAATACAACCTTGAAAAGTCAACAGGAGTTAGTCACTAGATTAAACGTTTATAAGACGACGTGACTAATAGCTGTTAAGTGAGGGTTTGATACGTCATATTGCATTGGTTGATAGGAAATTAGTGGCATATATTAATCTTAGTTTTATGGTGAAGTATTTTTATTTCATGTAATTATCATGTGGGAGATTAAGAATGTGTACTCGTATTATTTATCAAACTAAATCAGGTAAATTCATTACTGGGCGTGGTATGGACTGGAATGATCCTAAATCAAAGTTTGCTGTGATAGCAATGCCTAGAGGAACAGCACAAACGGGTGGAGATGTTGCGAACGCGCTATCTTGGACATCGAAATACGGTTCAGTGTTTACTGCAATGTATGATTCATCTTCCTCAGACGGTTTAAATGAAGCTGGTTTAGCTGTGAACGCACTTTATTTCACTGAAGCAGATTATGGTGATTACACCAAAACTGAAAAGCCTGTTATTTCGGTTGGAGCTTGGGCCCAATATTTTCTTGACAATTTTGCTACTGTTGATGAAGCGGTTTTAGCGATGCATGAGCCAGCTTTTGTAATATACGCACCATTACTTGCAAATGGTCGCCCAGCTACGGCACATATTTCTCTGACAGACGAAAGCGGTGATTCTGCAATTTTTGAGTACATAGATGGTGAGTTGACGATTCATCATCATCCTAAATATACCGTGATGACCAACTCTCCTACGTTTGAAGAGCAATTAGCAATTAACAAATATTGGAAAACGGTTGGCGGTAATCGAATGATCCCTGGAACAATTAATGCTGCTGACCGTTTCGTAAGAGTAGATTATTTCCTGAAAAGTACTCCAAAGTTTGAAGATGGAAAAAGCGCTATAGCTGCTGCAATGTCAATTATGCGCTCTATAGGGGTACCGCTAGGCATGGAAGATCCTGACCATCCCAATATTTCTGCGACCTTGTGGCGTTCATTAGCTGATCATAGTAATAAAAAGTACTATATGGAGTCTTCATCTCAACTAGGTTTATTTTGGGTAGATTTAAAGCAGTTAAACCTTAATGAAGGTGCACCAATTGTTGGTGTTGTTTTGGACTCAGCTGATAATAGCTCCGGTGATGTGAGTAAAGATCTACAACCTATGCAAATGATTTCTTGGATGGTGTAAAAATACTTTTATTCTAAAAATGTCATAAGTGACCTATTGCATCTTAATTTGGCCTGAATTTTAAATTTCTAAATTCAGGTCAAAAATGTAAAGCTAAATTATTAAATATAAGTTTATCTTGGTAGATGTTGTTTGATGCTCTAATCTGCCAACTCACTTATAATCCAATTTTTACTTTACGAAAGTAGCGTTTAAACAATTTCTGATGTTGCTGGGCTTGCTTATCATTTAATACTTGATATTGCAGTGCGATAAAGTGTTCGGTCATTTTATTAAAGTCAGCAGCTAGTTGTGGCTGCTCTTGATGAATAGCTTGATGAATAAAGTTTGCAAATGCTTGTGGAGGCATTGTTTCTCTTGGGTAGCCCTTGTCAGCAAATTTTGAGCAAATATGGCTATAGCGTTTAATTAATGGATCTTGTTTAGGCTTTAATGCAAATACGCCTGCATAATACGCAATAACCAGTGCGATGATACTAAAGCTCACAATCATTAAGATAATGATTTTACTGGTATTGACCTCACCTAGTAGTTCACTTAGCACTTGCTGTTGACGTTCCTCATCGAAACCTAAAACCCAAACACTCCAGTAAAAGTCTAAGCTGGCTAACTGTAGACGAATGTCATTTAACCAAGGTATTTCTTTTACTCGCAAGCTGGTAAAAAGACTATCTTGAAGGTAACTGTCTTGACCTGTAAACATGGCATCGAACCCATCCAAGATCCGCTCAGGTGCAATCATCGCAGTCGGGTCTAACCTTATCCAACCTCTGCCTTCAATCCATACTTCAGTCCAAGCATGTGCCATATATTGATAAATACTGTAATAACCGGCTTTGGGGTTGTATTCACCACCTTGGTAACCTGCCACCATACGTGCAGGTATTCCGCTGGAGCGAGCCATAAACACTAACGCTGATGCGTAGTGAGAACAAAATCCTGCTTTGTTTTTAAATAAAAAATCATCCACTTGATTGTTGCCCAGAGGCGGTGGACTCAAGGTATAAAAATAAGACTGTTGATTAAAATACTGCATCATAGCGTTAATTCGAGGCAGTGGTTCAGGGTAATCTTTTACGAACTGCTGAGCTAAAGCTTGAGTCTGAGGGTTAGTTTCTTTCGGCAGTGATAGATTTATCCGTTTGGTCAGTGGTGTTAGCACAGGCTCAAGCATACTCAAAGGATAAGATGTCACGCGGTAACTGAAACGTTGGTCAATATTCCTGACGGAATATAAGCGAAAGTCATCCATTTCAACAACGTGATCCGTTTCTGAAAATGCCTGATCTAAGCCAAATAACCATTTCTGATAAGTCGGCTCAGTGATCACTTGATAATTAAGCGAATTGGATTGATCGACTTGAGCTGGCATCGCTCTTTGGTTGCGGTCGCGATAAGCTCGCTGCTGCGCATTTTTACGCAAGTGAGCTTGTTTCCACGTTTTACCATCGTAATTCTCCATTACAAGGGCACGCCAATATAACGCCTCATTAGGGATAAGTTGGATCTTGCTGGCATTGGATGCTTCGTTGTCAAAACCCACTCTAAATGCCAAATCAGGTGAGCGCGTCAGTTTACTGATATCGCCCAATGACACTTCATCAGATAAGCCAGTTGTCGCATTTTTCATGCTGGGCGCTAACCAAAGAGGGCCAAGGCGAGGAAATACAATAAAAAGCAAGATAGCCAAAGGAAGGCTTTGGAGTAACACTTTAGCGCCAAAGCTGAAGTTTATTTTACGAGTTGCATGTTGATAAACACTGATAAGTACACAGGTATTGATTAGCGAAACAAAGAGTAAGTGCACCGTATCAAGCATGCTTTGACGCTCTAATAAGGCAAAGGCAATGAGAAAATACCCGACTAGTACAACCACTTTTACATCACGTATTTGGCGCATTTCGATGTATTTTAAGGCGTAACCAAGTATCAATAAATTAACGAGTGCATTGAGCATACCGATTTCTTTTGACACTAAACCTAATGTTATCGCTGCGCCAATAGCTAGACTGGTGACCAGCAATTTAGGCGGGGCCGCGACTTTGCCAAAATAAATGCCGATGCGCCAAACAAAGCATATACAGCAAATACCAATGCTCCACAGTGTGGCGTCTTGGTATAGTGGTGATAATACCAAGGCATTAGTCAGTAACAGCCAAAATAAGGTGTTACGGCTAATATTCTCATTAAAATCATCGCTAATTTTCATCGAGTTCACCTTGTGTTGAGCGGGTAATATCTCGATAACCATAACTTGCTATCAATTGCTGGCATTGTTTTCGGTGTGACTCGCCGCTGTCTTGTTCGATGATTTGATTATCTAACGCTAAACCAAATACTTGATGGGCTTGTGATAACGCGTTGACCTGCCACGCTAATTTACTGAGCTTATGTTCAAGGTCATCACCTTGTGTGTCAGCTAGGCTTAACCATACGGGTTTACCTTCTGGCTGAGCGAACTCTTTACTGAGCATACCACGCCCTTGCGCCCATTGTTTCCATGCCACTTGCTTTAAGGGTTCACCTTCAACATAAGTTTTCAACCCTTTGTAATCATCAACCCCTGGTTGTAATTTACCGTGTTCAAACTCGGTATTATTGTCATCATCTAAACTGGTAAGCGAAACGGTTGTTTGCAATGGCTCTGCGAAAATGAGCTGCTCGATGTTTAAATCAACATAGGACCAAGCGCGAAATAAACCCAATGGGAAGTTAGAGGAAACTTGAATACGACCTGGATTGAATGGTCCTCTATTTTGAGGCGAATACCCGACCGTTGCGTTGAAGGATTCACCGACATCACCAATACGAATATGGCGCTGCTGAGCAAAATTTAAACAAATCTGCTGGTGGTTTGTGTGGCTTAAATCCTTTTTTTGTTTACTCGAAAGAACAACCGGAAATGCCAAACTGGTGTTCGCGATACTCTCTGGCGGCATAGGAGCTGTTAATGTTAACCCTGCCAGGTTTTTATAACTGTAAATGATACACGTATGCAGCACACTTGCGAGTAATAAGCTTAAGCCAATGACTAGGTTGTTTTGATAATTGGTGCCGAATAAATAAAGTACGACGATTAACATAAACCATGCGATACCAAAGGCACTCGGTAGGATAAAAATGCTTTTATGGCTTAACGTCACTTGTTGGTTGGGTGGGATTCGACGTGTTAACCAACGCGCCCAACGCTGCTTTATCATTTTAGGAATAAAGCGAGAATACCACTTGGGCGGAGTTTGATAATGAGCAGTATTACCGATGTTCTTGTTCATTATCACTAACTAATTGGATTAACGTTAGCCAATATTTGATCTGAGATAGCTTGGCCTTGTATTGGGTTATTATTACGAATTCGATGCTCGGCTACACAATGAAATACTGCTTGAATATCTTCCGGTACCACGTAGTTTCTTTGATGCATAAATGCCCACGCTTTGGCTGCATCAAGTAAAGCGATGCTGGCACGGGGTGATAGGCCATTTCCGTCTGCTTGTTCTCGAGAATATTGTGCTAAATGAATTAAATATTTAAGTACAGCATCCGATGCACTGACTTTTTGCACGAGTGATTGAAGAGTAATGAGTTCATCCGGCGTAAAACATTGCGGCGTAGTGGTAGCGGTGTTTTTGGCCGTATCACTTTTTAACATTTCAAGTTCAGCTTGTTCATTTGGGTAGCCAATTGAAATGCGCATCATGAAGCGATCTAATTGCGACTCTGGTAACGGGAATGTTCCTGATTGCTCAATGGGATTTTGAGTTGCGATAACAAAAAAGGGTTGGGGAAGGGCATGGGTTGCGCCATCTAAAGTAATTTGCCTTTCAGCCATCGCCTCAAGTAAAGCACTTTGTGTTTTAGGGCTTGCTCGGTTGATTTCATCAGCTAATAGCATCTGATTAAAGATCGGCCCAGGATGAAACTGAAATTCTTGTGTTTGTTGCTGATAGATAGAAACACCAAGGATATCAGCAGGTAACATATCACTGGTAAATTGAATCCGTTGATAGCTCATACCAAGTGAGGTCGCAAGTGCTTGAGACAAACTGGTTTTGCCCATGCCTGGTAAATCTTCAATGAGTAAGTGACCTTTTGCAAGTATACAGGCGACGGCCAATTTTATTTGCTGAGGTTTTCCTAATAATACCGTTTCTAATTGCGATAATAATTGTTGTAGTTTTGACGCAGGCACGCATTACTCCATTAGTTAATTGGCAGTAACATTATACTGCCAGTAACAAATACATCGAGTTGATTACGTTACCTTGTCGTTAAATATAAGGAAAGGATTTAACAAGTTTTAAGACTGAAAAAGTGTAATTTAGTATGCAAATGCCATTTCTTGTTCACTAAACATACTGGCGTTAATGTTTTTATTATGCTGATAAATCATTCGGTAACTTAAAACAGCCTGAACATACTCTCGAGTTTCTTTAAATGGAATCGTTTCAATAAAGCTCATAACATCCAGCGTCCCATTGGATTCTTTAAGCCACCGAGTCACTCGATGCGGTCCTGCATTGTATGCGGCAGTGGCTAGTACTCGATTTTGGTCAAACTGTTTTAGTAATTGGCTGTAATAGGCACTCCCTAACTGCACATTATAATCAACTTGATAAAGCTGAATTTTGTTCTTAAAACTGAGTTTGTTTTTACGAGCGGTTTCTTTTGCAGTTGCAGGCATGAGTTGCATTAATCCTCTTGCTCCTACACCGGATGTCGCATAAGGGTAAAATGCACTTTCACGCCTGGCTATGGCACGTATCTCATCAATATCGACTTGGTACAGTTTACTGGCTTTTTCAAATGAGTCTTGTGCTGCATTAGGGAACCTAAGTTGCAAGCTGTTCCATTGTTTCGCTTGAATACTGGCCTCGACACTGTAATCAAACCAACCTTGCTGTAAGGCATATAAACCATATTCAGCTCGCATGGCATTGTCATGTCGTCGTAACATGCTTACCCATTCACCTCGAGCATCTCGGGTTTTATCAATTGCAATGAGTTCAACTATTCTGGCCATTGCTGGGTCATCATTGATTTTAGCGGCAAGCTTAGGATTGGACTGTAACTTATCATCGTTCATCGCAAGCGGTGAGTTGATTGATTGCGCCGCATGGAAACCATAAAAATTACGAGCTTTGCTGAGTTGTTCTATTGTGGTGTTTTTTTTGGGGGTGTTGTTTGTATCAATAGATGCCATTCTGGCAGACCAATATTGCCAACGGCTGTCATCAATCACATCATCACTGAGTAAGGCAAGGTAACGTTTTATGCTGTCATTATCTTGTTCACTGATGGCCCATCGTAAACGTATTTGGAATAGATCATCTGAATCTAATATGGGCAAACTGGCATCAATGTGTTCAAGTAAATCAGCCTCTTTACGGATTAGTGCTCTTCTTACGATGTATCGGTTAAGTTGCTGACCCTTGATGGCAGTAAAGCGATTAGCTTTATCATATTTGTTATACAGTTTTACGGCTTGCTTGAGATCTTTTCGAGCAAGCTTTCTAAGGCCTACATTGACAATATCACCAACGATAGGTGAGTTTGATGAAAACTTTTTTGTATAGCGTAAGCTATTGGGATCTCGATAAACTGAAATCAGTAAGTCAGCTTCTTTCTTGTTTTTGGTTATTTTTCTGGCAAGGTATTGCGTTAAACCATATTGATTTTCGTTAAAGCTCAATAGCATTCTTGACCAAATTAATGCCTGAGTCCGTTTTCCTGCTTTAGTCCATTCACTAAAGAGGACGTCACACTCTTTTGGTCGTGAACGGCCATAAAGCCACATGCGCTCAGCACCATCGAAGGCGGATTTTTTATTGCCTTGAGAAAGTTGCGCTCGATAGTAATAGCATTGCAATGCAATATCGTTAGGCGTGTTTGGAGAAATGGCTAAAAAATTCTGCCATTGCTTTCGTTTCCCTGCATTTTTTAGATAACGGTAGCGTAGGGTGTTATAGAGGGGCGTTTTCTTATATTTCTCAATAGCGATATGGGCATCTTCGCCGTTTAGCGACAGGATGTCACTTCCAGTTTCATGGTAGTCAAGATAGACATTTAATGGATATTCACCAAGTTTTTTCCGCAGCGCCTGGTAGGTTTTCATTTGTTTTTTATCGAGTGCTTTACGGGCATCAAGATAAAGTTGTTGCTCAGTGGTATAAGTTGTTTTTGCAGCCGAAACCGGCAAGCTAAGCCCTGCCATTAACAGACAAATAAATACACTAACTAAAAAAAACACACTGTTACGCATAATAATGAGAACCTCCGTCCCAGTACGACATTGTTGCGAAACCAATTGTTACGAACGTATTTTAATTAAACTTTTCTTACTCAATGACTTCATCTACTCATCGGATATTAGAGCATGTTTGTACATGGTATTTATATCATGCTTAAAGGTTATATTAGTAACGATGATGAGCCTTTAAATACTAGCTCATCATTATAAACCTGCATGATAATATTCACTTTTGAGTCGCTGTGAGCTGCTGTTATAAAGTGCTGCTCATTTATTCAATTACTCGCTACTCTTTTGACTCATCTAACGCTTTATTAATTAATTGCGGGTCAAGATTTTTACTGGTTTCAACACCTAATTTTTGCATTACGTGAGCTTGTCTAATTAGGTTACCTTTACCTTGTGACAACTTACTCATGGCTTGCTGATAAGTTTTATCTGCAGTGTCTAATGCGCGGCCAAGTTTATCCATGTCTTCTACATAGCCACATAATTTGTCATATATTTTCGCGGCTTGCGAAGCGATAGCCTGGGCATTTTGATTCTGATATTCATAACGCCAAATATTGTTAATCGTTCGAAGTGCGACGAGTAAATTAGTTGGGCTGACCAGCATAATATTATGATCGAGTGCAAAGCTGACTAAACTCGGATCTGACTCTAACGCCAGTAAAAACGCAGGCTCAATTGGAATAAACATCAACACATAGTCGAGGCTTTTTAAGCCATGCAGCTTGTGGTAATCCTTTTGACTTAAACCTTTTATATGTTGGCGAACTGATAGCGCAAGCTCTTTAATTGCCTGTTGCTGTACTAATTCATCCTCGCTATTAAAGAAACGTTCATAGGCTACTAATGACATTTTTGCATCAATAACGACATCTTTTTGTTCAGGCAGGTGAACGATAACATCCGGTTTAAATCGCTTTCCGCCATCATCTTTTAAGTCTTGCTGAGTGTCGTACTCGTGTCCTTCACGTAAGCCACTTTCTTGCAGAACACGCTCTAATATGACTTCCCCCCAATTGCCTTGCTGCTTGTTATCGCCTTTTAAAGCCTTAGTTAAATTTATCGCGTCTTGGCTCATTTTAAGGTTAAGATCTTTGAGGTGATCGAGTTGGTGCTTTAAGGCACTTCGCTCAGTTTGCTCTTGAGTATATGACTCTCGGATTTGCTGCCTAAATCCTTCTAACTGTTGTTTTAGCGGCCCTAAAACCCCATCAATTTGTGTCACATTCTGTTGTTTGAAGTTTTCACTTCTTTCTTCAAATATGCGGTTAGCAAGGTTTTCAAATTGTAACTTTAATCGTTCTTCTGCACTTTCTAGTAAAGCTATTTTGTCATTGAGCGCTGCTTTTTCAGTGTTAGCTTGTGATTGGATGCTTTGTTGCATCGCATTTGATTTAGACAGAGCCAGTTGAGTCTCCATAAACTTACGTTGGCCGTCGCTAAGCTGCTGCTCTAGAAGTGGTAACCTTTCAGCTTGGGCTTCAAGTTTTGAAAGTTGAGCAATTAAAAGTTCTGCTTTTTCTCTAGCACTATGCAGCGCGAGTTCTTTGTCGTCGATTTGTTGTTGAAGTAATTGCTGTTTTATCGCCATATCAGATTCAAACTGCGCCATTTCAGCTTGGAGTTTGTCTCGATGTTGCTCCCATCGTTGGCGGGTCAAACGTTGGTTAAGTAGCGCACCAATTAATAACCCTAAAAAGGCGACAGCACAGAGGGCAATGATTTCAGCAATGGATAAAGAGGTAGGAAGCGTCATGAATACGGCCAGCTTAAAAATGAATGCTTAAGATTCTCATGGCAGTGCACATGGCGCAAGCCAACATCGAGTGATTTCATACTTAAGCGCTTAATTAATAAACTCAATAGCTTAAAAACTGTAAACTATTTGAAATTAATTGCCGTATAAACATGTCTAATAGTTTAACAGTAGAATGACTTTGTAGAATAGGTTTGCTTTAGGAGGCGTTATGGTCGCAAAAAAAGGGTTCACAAAAGGCATTGCCAACACGCCAAGTTGGGCATTAAAAGAAAACCAAGTAACACCAGAGCGGGTATTTGCTGATAGACGCAACATTGTAAAAGCACTTGGTTTAGGCGCGTTAGGAGCAAGTCTACCTGGGCAGGTTCAAGCTGGGTTATTTGACTTATTCGGCAGCGAAGATAAACCTGCTTTTGCTGTTCAAGGGCTTGATTACAGCAAGCCAAGCCAATTTCAAATCAGTGACATACTGACGCCAGAAGATAAAATTACTCGCCATAACAACTTCTATGAATTTGGCACGAGTAAACAGGATCCATTTGAAAATGCACAAGGTTTTCAGGTCAATCCTTGGGAGCTGCGAATTGAAGGTTTAGTGGATAAACCATTAACACTTGACTTAAATGACCTGACGACCAAGTTTGATTTAGAAGAGCGCATTTACCGTCTTCGTTGTGTAGAAGCTTGGTCAATGGTGGTGCCTTGGGTTGGTTTTTCGTTAGCTGAACTATTAACCATGGCTGGAGTGTCAAATAAGGCAACGCATGTTGCATTTGAAACTTTATTCGACCCAGATCAAATGCCCGGTCAGAAAAATCGCCTAATGGGAGGTGGGATCCACTACCCATATGTAGAAGGTTTAACCATTGCAGAAGCAATGAACGAGTTACCGTTCCTTGCTGTTGGCTTATATGGAAAAACTTTACCGCCACAAAATGGTGCACCAGTTCGTTTAGTGCTACCTTGGAAATACGGGTTTAAAAGCATTAAGTCTGTAGTGAAAATTCGAGTAACAGATAAGCAGCCTCCTACCAGTTGGAACCAACTAGCACCCCATGAATATGGCTTTTATGCCAACGTGAATCCACAGGTTGATCACCCTAGATGGTCACAAGCGACAGAGCGCAGCATTGGTGAAGGCGGTTTATTCTCTGCAAAACGGATTCCGACGCAAATGTTTAATGGCTACGCAGAACAGGTGGCTGACTTATATAAAGATTTAGATTTAAGGAAGTTCTATTGAAGCGGTTAACACCTAAAGGTCTATTTTGGATAAAAGGCTTACTGCATGTGAGCTTTTTATCTCCAATAGTGTATTTAGTTTTATTAGTTATGACTGACAATGCTGGTGGCGATCCTGTCCAATACATCATCCATTTTACTGGGATGGGTGCAATTAATTCGTTAATCATTACCTTAGTAGTTTCACCATTAGCTAAATTTTTGAAGCAAGGGGTGTTACTGCAAACTCGGCGATTAATTGGCTTGTATGTTTTTGTATATGCGAGCTTACATATTGCTGCTTTTATTAGCCTTGATTTACTTTTTGCATGGGGTTATTTGTTACAAGAAGTGGTTAAAAGGCCGTATATTTTGGTCGGCGCGGTGGCGTTGATTATTGTAGCGCTTCTAGCTTTGACCTCGTTTCAAGCAATAAAACGTAAAATGGGAAAAGGTTGGCAGCAATTACACAATTGGATTTATGTTGTCGCGATTTTAGCGCCAATACACTTCTATTGGTCTGTAAAATCAGAAATCATCGAGCCGAGTATTTATTTCGTTCTCTTTGCGGCTTTATTGTGGCTAAGAAGACGTCAGATTAAAATATGGCTGTTAAAACGTTAGTTATATCAACTGTTTAATGGGTGGTTTATTAACTAATGTAGCCAACTGATTTTTAAAGATACAACACCGGCATTGCCGGTGTTGTTTTATATAGCAATCCCTGTTTGCTATTGGCGCTATAGGCGCGGTGTAGTTTAAACCTTTTGTGCCAAGCTGGTTATTTAAATAATCATAGTCAGATTAAGCTTGAATGTGACTTGTGCGGACTTTAGCGAAATAAACAGTTCTTGGCTCTGGGTGGGTTAACCAGCCCATTGAAACAGTAACTTGCAAAAAGGCTAAAGGCGATAACTGAACCCATGATAATGGCGAGTGTATACCAAGGTTCATGCATTGTTATTCGCATATCAATATATTGGTAAGTTGATACGCCCCAAACCATCACAGTCGCTACGATTAAGCCTAATTGAATGACTCGGGTAATAATATTGTTCTTAAGCAATAATAACCAAGGTAGCATGACGCAAGTGATTGCAAGTGGCATTTGTCCAAATCGAAGAAAATGCGCTGCAAGTAATACATACGCTAATGAAATGAATATAATTCGCCACCACATGGTTCTGTTCTCCTAACTATTTTGATTTTTGCTGACGCAATATATCGCAATCAATTTAGGTTGTTCTGTCGAAGTGGTCACATAATATCGCAGCGTGGGTGATACAGTTCAAAAAACAGCAATCTTCTTAGTCAGAGCTAACGAGAAAAACAGCGTGTGGGTCGTCAATATTTTATTAATATGAAGACTTACTATGAATGGTATTAAGTGTGAAAATTGGTCGGGATAACAGGATTTGAACCTGTGATCTCTTGTCCCCCAGACAAGCGCCTTACCGGACTAGGCCATATCCCGATGACTTTACTTCTGATGCGTAAATAAACTAACAACTCGTCATTTTAGGCGCAACTTATTTTTAAATAAAAAAGGTTAATTGACTGATATATAGTCAATTAACCTTTTGTTAAGTCATCTCTTAATCACTCAATTTATAGCGTATTTTTATCACGAGTTATTGATTATATAGCCGGCGGCCTTCACGCATGACTTGAATTAACTCAGGTGCGCTCAACTTGCGCTTGAGTCGTTTGTCATAATTAATATCATATATTTGATATTTACCGTGACGATCTAAAACGGTGATTTCAGCATCTTGATAGATGGCAAATGTACGACTATCTCCAATATAGACCCAGCTTTGTTCACTTGGCTGCAATAAGCTGTAGCCAGAACTGTAATCTGTAGATGGATTATTACAATGTAAGATTTGGCTCATAATAGTCGGCACTATGCCGTAATGACTGGTGCGGTATGTGACTGTGTCTGCAGCGGCTTTTGGCCAATGCATAACAAAAGGTACTTTTACGTTGCCAGGGGATAAATTCTGGTTAACCTCAGATGGATTACTACTAAACACTTGGCCATGGGTACCTGTAATCATCACGACCGTATCTTTATCAACGCTATCAATTAGTTGATTGAGTTGCTGGTCGATAAAATACAATGACTGTCGGTATTGGTTATAAAGTACTTTTTCTGCAGGTTTCAACATTATGTGAGGCTTAACGGTTTCGATACCTAAAAAACCAATAGGCGTGTCATAATGTTTTGGAGCCGTGAGGTTCACAATTGAAAACCAATGTGACTGCTGCGATGCTTGCCAATTGACGAACTGGGCCACATTTTTACTATCTGTTTTAGCACTGCCTTCATCGCTATGGTTGATAAACGGTGTTAGCTCATCAAAAATAGCGCGCCCGATAAACGGATTAGCATTATCTTGCGGTAAGAAAATAGCTTGCTGATAACCTGCTTTGGCAAGGGTTTGTGTCATAACAGGTGCAGTATGATAAAACTCTTTTCTGTCACCATAGTTGCCCTGAAGGCCATACAGTATTGAAAAAATTCCCGTCTTAAACTGATTCCCACCACTAAAATGGTCAATGAATTGTTTGTTGTCAGTCTGATATTGCGTCAGAAACGGCATGGTTTGTTCATTCACCATATCTGCACGTAAACCATCGACAGAGACTATCAATACATTAGGTTGCTGCTCTTGGATTAATGGCGTTTTACATTGTAATGGCTTAACAGGGTAACTCAGTTTACGTGACTTAGTTTGGTAGCGATTATCTTCTATATTGGTGCCTTCAATACCATGGCTTTCCATGAATGACCGTGCAGTGGCTGGGTATGATAAAGGGTAAGTATCATCAAAACGGGTAATTTGTGTTACGTCAGATGCATCAGCCCAAATATGAACTAAATGGCTACTGATAAAGCAAATACCGACAAAAGCAATTGCTTTATTGCCAAGCTGTTTTTTCTCCAGCTTTTCGATGCGTTTCCATATGAAGTTAGCTGCTGTTAGCTCGATTAATATAATCGAGATGGGAGTCACTATATAGGAGGTACTTTTTAATAATGCATTCAGATCTGTCCAAGCTAAATCAAATGCGAAGGGGCTTAAATGGATACCATAATCGTCATAGACAATTGTGTCATACAATAAGATACATAAGCCTAGGCTCGCGACGAGGGCGGCGTAGCCTCGTAAAATTTTAGAATAAGGTAATAGTAACGTGACAGGAAAAAGAAAGACTACATAAACAATGAAAGCTAAAAAACTGAAGTGACCAATGGTGCTAACGGCAAGATAGCCCCAACCAATAAAGGTTTCAGGATAACCCACGCTACTGAGGTAACGGGCACCGACTATCATAGCTAAAAAGCCATTAAAGAAGGCAAACCAGTGACCCCAATTAACGAGGCGCGATACTTTATCGCGAGTCATTTGTTTTTTGCGCTCAACCATGCGGAGTTGTTTTCCTAATCCTATCTTTATCAAAGATATGCTTCAAAGCTAACATATCCTTGATAAATTAAAATACCTTTTAATATGGCTTAGTCAGCCTTTACTGATTGCGCCAATGCTTTTGCAAATTGTTCAGCAACCTGTTGACGAGATTCGCTAGGTACTTTGTTCTCTAGTAAATGTGAAACACAATTACCTAATACCATCAGACTTAAATCAGTCGGTGCTTGATGCTTGTTGAGTACTGCTAATAACTCAGTAATTAACGCTTCAACTTGGGTGTTGGTATATTTAGATTGGATAGCCATAATCAGAAAAGTTCAAAAAGTAATGAATTAGCCGCCTATTATATCGGATTTCATATTATCTTGCTGTAGTTTATTGTGGTGAAAATAGCGTCGAAATTTAGCAATTTAATGGCCTTGTTAAGTACAAATTGAAATAAATATAGCGGTTGAGTTAACTAAAATTGGCACTTGAAGCTATTGGCACTTTTCGTAATATTTTTTGAGACTTTTTTAACGTGTCTGTTATGATATTCAGCGCTATTTCGCTTCCATATATTACAGATTCAGTTAGGGCTTATGAGCATCAATATCGAACAAGCAATTATCCACGAAATTTCCCAAGACAGTCAGGGTCAACTCAGTTGTCGTTTAAGACCACAACCTCTACTAAATAGCAGCGCTGTAGAAGCGATGCTAGAAGAGTTGCATCAAACGTATACGGGTAAAGCTGGTAAAGGCTTTGGCTTTTTTGGCACACACGGTGAAGATGGTGAAGCCAACCCTGCTTTTTCTGACGCATTAAATGAATATCGAAGCGGCGAACTAGGATTTGTTGAGTTTAGTAGTGCTGCAAGTAAGTTACTTCAAGAAGAACTTGCGAAATATGACTTTAGTCAAGGCGGCTTTTTGTTGATGTCTTGCTATACCAGCATGACAAGTGATTATTTATTCGTGGCATTGTTAAACGCAAAATCGTCAATGACGGTGTTAGATGATATGGAACTATCGCAAAACAACCATCTTGATTTAACGAATGTTCAGTTGGCAGCTCGAATTGATTTAACAGAATGGCAAGCAGATAAAGATTCACGTAAATATATTTCGTTTGTACGTGGTCGTGCGGGCCGTAAAGTGGCAGACTTTTTCTTGGATTTCATGGGCTGTGTTGAAGGCGTGAATACTAAGGCGCAGAATAAAACATTAATGCACGCAGTTGAAGATTTTGTCGCCAGTAGTGAATTGACTAAAGATGAGCGTCAACAATGTCGTGATAAAGTGTTTGATTACTGCAGTGAGCGTGCCGATGAAGGCGCGGATATCGAAGTAAAAGATTTGGCTGATGAATTGGCCGATTCTGGTATGGATTCGTTTTACGATTTTGCTTGTGGCGGCGCTTACGAGTTAGATGAGGAGTTTCCTGCTGATAAAGCCAGTTTACGCACCTTGAAGAAGTTTTCGGGTACTGGTGGTGGCGTTACATTGAGTTTTGATGGCGGCCATTTAGGTGAGAGAGTTATCTACGATCCTATTTCTGACACCATTCTTATTAAGGGTGTTCCTGCTAACTTGAAAGATCAGTTAGATCGCCGCCTTAAAGGTGAATAAAGAAACAATATTCAATTAAAGCGCCCATATGGGCGTTTTTTTTTGCATTTATTATATGCATTTAACGATTTCGGTACATATAAGAGCTAATTTAGGCATAAATACATTTAAAGATTTAAATTTGAATTTATTTAAGTACACTAGCCGACAAATTTAAACCTAATATTGATAGTTATGAAAATATAACTATGTGGGGGATACATGATTACTGCCTATGTTTATAAAAATCGCAAGTTAACTGTTCACGAACTGAATGTTCAAGACAGTATACCCGAACAAACATTATGGTTAGACATGTTCAAACCCAATGATGATGAAAGGGAATGGTTGAGTCGGTTTTCGGTCGAGGAAGTTCCCGACGAAGAAGACATCAACGAAATTGAAGCCTCGGCTCGTTTTTTCCAAAGTAAAGATGGATTGCATATTAATTCGTTATTCCCGCAACGTGTTGGCTCGGATGTGCGAGCGATTAACGTATCGTTTAACTTGAGAAAGGATTTCTTACTGACTATTCGTGAAGATGATGTCGGTTTGATCCGTTTATTACGCAACTATCTACGTCTTGGCCGTTTGGATGCCACCACGCCTCAAGGCTTAATGCTAGAGCTATTCCATCTAAAAGTGGATTACCTGTCTGATTTAATTGAAGACGTTTACTCTGTTCTTGATGATGTAAGTGAAAAAGTGTTTGATGATGAAGAGTTAGATGAAGTATTCAAAATGATCACGCTGCAAGAAGACTCAAACGGTAAAATCCGTCTAAGTTTACTCGATACTCAGCGTTCATTACGATATATCCAACGTTACTACCGCGATCATTTATCTGAAGAAAATATCAAGGATATTCGTGAGATGTTGTCGGATATTGAGTCGTTAATGCCTCATAGCCAATTCATCTTTGATAAGTTGAATTTTTTGCTCGACGCAGCCATGGGCTTCAGTGGCATTCAGCAAACCAAGATTATTAAAATATTCTCGGTTGCCGCCGTGGTGTTTTTACCACCAACGGTAATTGCAAGTAGTTACGGAATGAACTTTGTTAATATGCCAGAGTTAGATTGGCGTTTCGGTTACCCAATGGCGATAGGATTGATGTTAGCCAGTGCCGGTGGTACATATTTATTCTTCAAGCGAAAAGGCTGGTTATAAAACCTATTTAAGTCCTTTGTTAATATTAAAAGCCATTAGTAACGTTAAGTTATTAATGGCTTTTTTGTATCTGTTAAATAGATTTTTATGCTTGTTTAAATAAGGATTACCCTTGGCCAATACCATAGCTTATGCGCTCTCTTGGGCTTAAATATTTTAGAATGTTTTCGGGTAATGCAGATATCGGCAAACATCGTGCAATACTGATTTCTTCGCGTTCTAAGTCAATGATTGGTGCTTGTTCTTTTGGAACGAGTGCGTCGTATAGCATGATTTGAGGGTATAAAATCTTATTTATATTTACAGACATCACCATGCCAAATTGACCGCTTGAAAGCTCTACAACACTACCAGGTGGGTAAATACCAATGGTTTTGATTAAGGTGCCTACATATTCTTGATTGAGCTTATCTTTATAGTTTTTATAAATATAACCTAAAGAAGCATAAGGTGTTTTCGCTTTTGTAGTCTTAGTGCCGTTACACAAATCATCATACTCATTGACTACCGTGATAAGTTGGGAGTATTTATCTAACTCATCTCCTTTAAGTCCTTTGGGGTAGCCAGAACCGTCTAGAAACTCATGATGATTGGCTATCATGGGGTTAGCTTCTTCAGGAAAAGTATCGGCAATTTTAAGGAAGTTGAGACTCATTAAAGGGTGCTGCTTTATAAGGTTATGTTCCGGTTTATTTAAAGGAGCTTGTTTATTCAGTACATTGCTAGGAATTTTAAGTTTGCCAATATCATGAAATAGGGCACCTAAGCCAATCTGCTCAATCTCTTCTCGTGACCAATTCAAGCTTTTTGCTAACATCATGCAAAGCACTGAGACATTCAGTGAATGGTGATATATTAAATCGCCAGGTTTGACATCACCCATAAGATGTAACACTAAATCATCAGAATTAAGCAGCATAGTGGTCATCGAGCTCACCATGTCTTTAGCATCGTTGACAGCGTTTAATGGTCGACTACCGAGTTTTGAGATACTAGAACGCATAATTGATAATGAACGGTCAAACTGTTGCTCAGTCTTTTTAAGTCCTCTTCTAAGCTTCTTTTGCGTTTCAATTTGATCATGTTTGTACTGATCCATTTCAAGCTTGAGCTTATCGAGAGAAGCAGTATCTGTAAGTACTTCTTTTGCATCTTTAGCGGGTTTATCACGTAACTCAGTGTCGCTTTTAGTAGGCACGAATAAAACGGTTTCGATACCTAAACTTTTAATTAAATCGATTTGAGACTGACTTTTAACCTTGAAACGACTAAATAGAAATGGGTGATCCTTCCAAGATACTGGCAAGCAAATAAAATTGCCGACTTGGATTTCATCGATTGAAACTTTTACTGTGTTTTTCATAGGTTAAAACAGGTACCTAAATTTATTTTTGTTATTTTGTAGCTAACCATCTGTACTCATCCCTTTTGCTAATCGACAGTTTCCATGGCAGCATATTACCAAACAGATATAAAAAGTGCTTATTTAATATGGATTTTATTGAAGTCATACCAAATGCGTTAGATGAAGATTTATGCGATCGATTGATTGCCGCTTTTGAACAACACCCAGGAGTCATTGAAGGTAAAACTGGTCAAGGTGTTGATAAGGCTAAAAAACATAGTTTTGATTTAACTTTAGACATTCATGCTGATTTAGCGCCGCTAAGAAATGAAATTTTACAATTAACGCTTAAGCATGCGGCTTCATACTTTACTCAATATTCGATGGCGTTAATGGGCGCGGTATCTGTGGCTGTCGCTGATGAGCATGGTCAAGCAGTGACTTTACAACCCAACAATTTCGATGCTTTAGGTGCGCCTCGAGCAGAAGCGCTAACCAAGTATTTGTATCGAAGTGGCAATGTAAATTTGCAAAAATATCCTATGGGGCTAGGGGGCTACCCTCATTGGCATTCTGAGCATTTTCCGCAATCTGGTTCACATGAAGCTTTACATCGAGTACTACTTTATATGTTTTATTTAAACGATGTGGAAGAGGGCGGAGAGACGGAGTTTTTTTACCAACAGAAAAGCATTAAACCTAAAAAAGGGACCATGGTTATTGCACCAGCGGGTTTCACTCACACCCATAAAGGTAATAAGCCAATCAGTGGTGATAAATATATCGCCACCTCTTGGATTATGTTTAACCGGGCAGAGCAGCTCTATGCACCATTAAACAGTAAATAGTGTTTATTGTTATTGAGGGGGGATTTTGATAGTAAATTTAGCCCCTTCAAGCTCACTTTCGGTGATTGATAATAGACCATGGTAACTACTGACAATTTCGTTACACACAGCTAAACCTATGCCTTGACCTGGTGATTGGGTATCGGCGCGCACTCCTCGTTGAATGATGCGTGCTTTTAATGATTCATCAACGCCAGGTCCATCATCTTCAACACAAAGGATAGAATGCCCCTCACTATCAATTGTCGCAGTAACAATAACTTCACTAATACAAAGCCTGAATGCATTTTCCATTAGGTTGCCACACAGCTCCATTAAATCCCCTTTATTAATAGGAAAGTTAATATCAGAATCGATGTGACTGCTAAATTTGACGTTTTTTTCTTGATAAATCTTGAACAACATTTGTGACAACTGCTCAACCATAGGTTGAACCGGTGTTTGTTCTTGAACGAGCCCTTGACGACCGACTAAAGCGCGTTTCAATTGATATTTTACCAATTGATCCATCTGTCCCACTTGCTGCATGATTTTTTCACTGGCATCTGATTTTGACAACGTTGCGTCATCAGTTATTGCATGAACAGCGGCAAGGCGCGTTTTTAAACTATGGGCTAAGTCATTCATGGCATTCTGGTAACGCTCTTGTTGCGCACTCGATTGCGATAATAGTTGGTTTAATGCTTGAGTTACCCCTTCTAATTCTTGTGGGTAACCATCTGATAGTGACTTTTTGTTGCCGTCACCAATTGCTTGTAATTCACTTTTGAGCCTCGTCAGTGGGCGCATTCCCCAATAAGCTGCACTAATCAGTAATATAAATGCAAGTAACATGACGACGCCAAGACGCAAATAAGTCAACTTTTTAAAACGTTTAAAGTCGTTCTCTACGGTGTCAGCTTCTTTTAATACCACCATATTGTATTGGGTTTGATTGAGTTCAACGGGCAGTAAATAGGCAAAGTAGGAACGATTATCTGACATGTTTAGAAAGTAAGGGGGATTGGAGTCGACAATAGATTCAAATCGTTCACATATATTGGTTAACCCAGCATCGGTAGCGAGTGATGACGTCCATACGTCTGCAAAGTCTTGACTACAGCTGGCCATCATATAGCGTTTTTGCTTATTGTTTTCCATTAACCAATTATTATTGGCTGGAATAAGGTCGTGTTCACGCAGCTCTGCTGCAATTTGCGGCATTTCAGCGATAAGTTGAGCCGTTTCTTTATTATAACTGTTTTGCGCATGAAGAATGGTTACTGACCATGCAAGGCCAAAGCCTACCAGTGCGATGATAGTTAACGAGGTAATAAACATCCTCGTGAGTAGGCGTTTTTTGGGCTTAAACCTTAGCTGCATGGTAGATTAAATTTATATCCTTGACCGCGGATGGTAGCGATTGGATTATCCATACCGCCTTTATTAAGTTTTTTTCGTATACGGCTGACCATGACTTCAATGGTATTCGGGTCGCCTTCTTTGTCACCGTAAACGACATCAAGTAAACGTTGCTTGGCTACAACTTCATGGCAGTGACGCATGAGGTATTCAAGAATTAAATATTCAAATGCAGTAACTTCCATAACCTCAGCATTTAGCGTGACTTGTTTTGCTGCTAAATCTAATTGTAGTGGCCCACTACTTATGGTCGGTTTTACAAACCCAGCGCTCCGTCTTACCAATGCGTCAAGTCGAGCAACTAACTCTTCTTTTTGGAATGGTTTGACTAAGTAATCATCTGCACCTGCATTTAATCCTTCAACCTTATCTTGCCAGTTAACTCGGGCCGTTAGAATAAGAATAGGCGCTTTAACATCGGCATTACGGATATCTGATATGAGTGTCATACCGTCTTTATCAGGCAGGCCTAAATCAACAATAGCGATATCAATAGGGTAATTGGTTGCTTGATAAAACCCTTCTTTCGCAGTCAGTGCCACTTGTACTTGATTACCTAATTCAGATAATTGCACATTTAAGTGGTGGGATAAAATTGGGTCATCTTCTATTACCAAAATTCTCATAACAAATACTCTTTGGTGAAATCGTAATATTTCTTTGCATTAAATGATCGCTTAAGAAAAGTACAAGGCGATAGGCATAGTGGCATCTTAGCCCGACGATACTTAACCTTAACTGACTGTAATCTGTAATTGTTTACCAGACAATAAGTTGATTGATTAAATTCATTAAAATAGTGATTGAGACACCCATAAATATAATGCCTGTTATAGCATCAATGAGCAGGCTGCCTTTAGCCATTTTATGTTGTATTTGCGGTTTTGTAAGAATGATAGCAAGAAAACTAAACCAACAAAGGGAAAGCGTGAATAATAGACTTGCTGAAGCTACTTTTGTAGCTAGTGTAACCTGTGGTGTGACTAGAACAGTAAAGATTGTGATGAAAAAGATCAAAGCCTTAGGGTTAAGCAAATTTGTATAAAGCCCAATTTTGAATCCTTTAGCTGATGAAAATGTTAAATGTTCTAAATCGTTATTATTAGGTTGATTGGCGGCTTTGTCTTGGGTTTTATGCTCAAAAGATGATGGTTCACTGAAATTTTTTTCTTCGTTTTTAGTGTTTTTTTTGAATGATGATAATGCAGAAGATAAAGCACCAAATCCCATCCATGCAAGGTAACAGGCTCCAATAATTTGCACTGCAAAATAGGCAAACTCAGATTGACGGATCATTAAGCTGATACCTAATAGTGAAAGTAGACTATGTATTAGTATGGCGAGGCTAATACCAAAGGCACACATTAATGCAATACGTCGTGGTTGCTGTGTCGCTGTTTTGACTATGATAGCAAAGTCTGGTCCAGGGCTAATAAGAGCTAGGCTGTGTATAACAGCGAGAGTCGATAGAAGAGCAAAATCCATTTAAATTCCATTTGAGTATTTGTTAAACCAGGTTTTATATGAACGCATTTTTATCTGAAAACAGTTTATATGGTCATAGATTAACGATAAAAAAGGCAAGGTGTCCATTATATGAGCCTTATACGAGTCAAATATGAGTTATTTGGTATTGATTGTTTTGTTTCTATTTTTAAACAATAAAAAGGGCGCCTTTAAGGCACCCTTTTCGTATGCAAAATTAAGCTTACTTTGTATGAAGTAAAAGCAAAAGTAAATTACTCATTAAGCGTTTTTAACTTGATCTTCAAAACTAGAACCAACTTTTCCTGCTTGAGAATCATTGAAAGTTTCTTCGCTGAATTCGCCTTCAGATTTCGCTATGACTACAGTCGCTACGGAATCACCTGTTACGTTTACCGCAGTTCTTATCATGTCGAGTAAACGGTCAACACCAATAATTAACGCGATGCCTTCAACTGGTAAGCCAACTTGGTTCAGTACCATCGCAAGCATAATTAAACCAACACCAGGAACACCAGCAGTACCAATAGACGCTAAGGTTGCCGTTACAACCACAGTGACATAATCCATTAAACTTAATTCGATACCAAATACCTGTGCAATAAACACCGTCGCGACACCTTGCATAATCGCGGTGCCATCCATGTTGATGGTTGCACCCAAAGGCAAGGTAAATGAAGCGACTTTATTATCAGCGCCTAAACGGTGTTCACAGGTTTCGATGGTAACAGGTAGCGTTGCATTGGAACTTGCAGTACTGAATGCAAATAATTGCACGTCACGCATCTTGCGTAAAAACATAAACGGATTAAGACCAGTAAATGTTTTTAATAAGGTCGGGTAAACGACTAATGCTTGAACCAGCAGTACAAATATTACTAAGAAGAAATATTGAACAACACTGCCTAAGGTTTCTAATCCTAAGGTCAGACTTAATTTCGCCATGAGGGCAAATACACCATAAGGCGCAAGCTGCATGATTAAAGTTACCACGCGCATAATCACTTCGTTTAAGTCATTAAATAACGCTGATACTCGAGCGCCACGTTCGCCGATATGTGAAATTGCGAAACCAAAGATAACGGCAAAAATAATGATTTGCAGCATGTTACCTTGGCTCATGGCTTCAATTGGGTTAGTTGGCACAATGTTGATGACAACTTCAGACAGGCTAGGTGCATCTTTTGCGCTAAATTCCATTGCTGAGGATGCAAGGGACGCATTACCTGGATGGATAATAATCGCTAACGTTATAGCGACTGTCAGCGCAATAGCGGTAGTGAACATATAAAAAGCGATAGTTTTACCACCTAAACGACCCAGTTTGGAAGGGTCGCTCAATGAACTGGTTCCGCATACTAGTGATACAAACACTAATGGGACAACTAACATTTTTAAACTGGAGATAAATATCGTACCAACGACATGTAAAATGCCTTCGGTAATATAATCCTTAACGAATAAGCTTTCAGGAAATAAATTTCTCAAAATTAATCCGAGAAGAATACCCGCACCCATACCGATAAGTATTTTGCTTGTTAAACCAAGCTTACTATTTTTATTCAAAACCACTTCCTTCAATCTTTATCATCAATTTTTTGATGATTATTATTTTTTATCTTTTAAAGCGTAGCAGGAAAATAAATCATATGAAACGGCATAAAAGTTAAAGTTTTTAAGGAAAAATGCCGAAGAAAACATTAGAGTAACAAGAAAGTTACGATATTTTTATGTAATATCGACCGGTAAGTAACTATTATAAATCATAAGTACGATTTTAATGTAACAGGGAGACTGACAATGAGGTCAGCACAAAGACTATTTTTAGCGCTTTTAAGTTCGATTTTTCTTTTTGCTTGTAGTGGTGGGGGAAGTATTTCAGATGATGGCGGCGGGGGAACAGATCCTGTTGAAGTCATCAGTGTAGAATTAACATCATCTGTGGCAGATGGAGCTGAAGTTGATGCAACAACTGGTGCAGTTTTAACTGCAACCGTGACAAGTTCAACTCAAGGCGCAGTCTCTGGGACATTGGTCAGCTTTGTATTAAACAATACAGACTTAGGGACATTTAGTAACGAAACAGCGACAGCTGTAACTAACTCTGATGGTGTTGCTACTATCTCCATTTTTTCAGCAAATATTGCAGGATCGGGTAGTGTCGTTGCTTCTACAGCAGATGGGGACTCTAATGCGTTAGCGATAACGATGAAAGGGGATGGGACTACGACAGGTTCCAATACGCTTACAGTAGCTTTAGTAGACACTTCTGGAAATTCTATTAGTGAGATTAGTGATGATGTACCAGGTGAGGTACATGCTACTTATTTAGATGTTGCAGGCAATGCTATTTCTGGAGAGTTAGCTACTTTTTCTACTAAATTAGGCCTAGGAATAATCAATCCAACAACTGGAACTGCCATAACAGATTCTAATGGTGTAGCTAAGATCTCTTTAACAGCCGGTACTATTGCTGGTGCAGATGAAATTACAGTTGTTATTGGTGAGACAACTGAAACAATTGGTTTTACCACGCTTGGTGATGTTTCAGTCGTTAATCCAATTGATGAATATGAAATAACTTTGACTGTTGAGGATTCAGCAAATAACGAATTAAGAGATATTAGCCAAGATTCTCCAGGAACCGTTTTAGCGACTTTAACCAAACTTGGTGCAGCAGCAGCATTTGAGCCTGTTAGTTTTTCTATAACAGGCGAAGGTATAATCAATCCAACGTCGGGTAACGCATTAACTGATACTAATGGTATAGCAACTGTAACACTACTAACCGGTGATATTAAAGGTGCAGGTACTTTAACAGCAACTTTTGTATTGGATAATGATTCAGTTTCTGATGACTTTAGCTATAGCGTAGCTGGTGATGCAGAAGGTGGTGATGGTGAAGTAAACGATTTGGTGGTTACACTCGTTGATACATCAGGTAATCAAACAAGCTACATCAGTCAAGCCTCTCCAGGTAGAGCTCAAGTCTTTTTGAGTGATGACAGTGGTAACCCTCTGCAGAACAAAGTGATTACTTTTACAAGTACTCTTGGTAACTTTTTACCTAATTCTGGAACGGCGCTTACGGATGCTTCAGGTAAAGCTGAAATATTAATAACAGCCGGTACTGTTGAAGGAGCTGCGACTATAACCGCTTCTTTTGGTTCAACTCAAGCAACAATAGGCTTTGAAACTGCTGGTGATGATATTGATCCTGTCGCAGCAGATCCAAGCATTACATTTGATATCTATGATTGTAATGATGCACCATCTTTTGACAAAGCTCTGAAAAACTTCGAAGTTTGCACAGTAACTGATAATATTACAAATCAGCGACCAGGCATTTTAGGAGCCATTGTAACGCTTGAAGGTTCTAACCAGCCTTTAAAACAAGTTCTTGTTAGTGCAGGTACAACACTAGGTGCCATCAGCCCCGCTTCTGCTACCGCTATTACAGACTCAGACGGTAAAGCAATACTTGACTTATATTCTGACGGGGCAGTAGGTGCTGGTGAAGTCTCTCTTAGTGTAAAGCAAGTTACTTCTACTAAAGCATTTGAAATTGGACGTGTTGATATTGACCTGCAAGTTTCTACTTATATTGGTACAGGTACAATTCCTGCTGGTGGGTCAACAGTAATCGAAGTAACTGTTCTTGACCCTGATGGAGCGATTGAAACAACTCAACCATTTAATTTAGAGTTTTCTTCTCAATGTATGTCCGCAGGAAATGCTGTAATAGACTCTCCTGTAGTAACAAATGCAGGTAAAGGTTTTGCGACATACAAAAGTATAAATTGTCAAGGTACAGATACTATAACTGTATCTGCAATAACTGGTGCTTCAACTGTTACTGCTACCATAGATGTCTTGATTGAGGCTATCTCTGTTGGTGCAATTCAATTTATTGAGGCTTCTCCTACGAAATTAGCAATAAAAGGCTCAGGTGGGCTTTCTGATGCGGGTGAACGCTCAGAAACATCTCAGGTTTCTTTCAAATTGTTAAATGAGATAGGACAAGCTGCTGCAGCAAAAAGAGTATGTTTTGAATTAAGCACAGAAGTCGGAGGGATGACTTTATCACCAGCTCCTATTGCAGATGACTTTGTAAATTGTCCAAATATGCCAAAAGTCGGTGATGCAGAATACCCAGCAGACCTTACGCAAGCAAATAAGTATGCCGTTGCATATACAGATGCGAATGGCGATGTAACTGTTACGGTTCGTTCGGGTAATGTACCTACGCCAGTAAAAGTGTTTGCTGTTTGGCAAGACGAAAATGATCCTTCTAGTCTACCTGTTTCAAATATTTCAGACAGCTTAACAGTCACAACAGGTCTTGCTGATTATAATAGCTTTTCTTTATCTGCTTCAGTATTGAATGTTGAAGGTTGGAACCGCGACGGAGAAACAAGCACAGTCACTATTCGTTCTGCTGATCATTTTAATAATCCTGTTCCGGCAGGTACCGTGGTTCACTTCGTCACTGAAGGTGGGAATATCGGTCAAGGTGATTTAGATGGTAGTTGTACAACCGTTTCTAATACTGGTACCTGTTCAGTTATATGGACTAGTTCAAATCCAAGACCTTTTGATGGTACAACTGTGACCTGCCCTAATGGCGGTTTCAATGGCTCCGTTTTACCTCCTTGTACAGGTGCAACAATGGCGGGTTACACCGATGGAACAAACTCGGTGATTGCTGAGCCACGTCCTGGTCGCTCAACAATAACTGCCTATGCAATTGGTGAGGAAAGCTTTGTTGATTTAAATGGCAATGGTTTATTTGATACGGGGGAGCAATGGATAGATCTATCTGAAGCTTTCTTTGATCATAATGAGGATGGTAATTACCGTGACACTATAGTTAGCCCACTTCCTGACGGTGCTGTAAATGAAGAATATGTTGACTACAACAGTAATGGAACCTTTGATACCGCAGATGGTTTTTACACAGGTTTGCTATGTGCAACAGGCTCTGAAGCAAGTTGTACTCAAACTGGTATCAATAATACTCAAGCCCAACTAAATGTGTTTAGGAATATCCCAATTGTGATGTCTGGCTCGGTTCCTTTCGGAAGGTTAGTTGATATTGATGATGCTGGAGCTATTACACCTGTAACAGCTATTGATTTAAGATCTGTATTTGTTCCTGTTGACCCATCTGATCCAAATGGTCCTCAAGAAGATGTTGGTTTATCCTCTAAAACAGTTTATCTTTTTATTTCAGATATTAATAACAACACATTAGCAAATGGAACGACAATTACTGCTCAATCAGGTAATGGTGACCTAGCTGCAGCTACAACGGAGTATACAATAGGTAACAATACTTCTAACAAACCTCTGCTCTATGCATTTACTGTTAGTAGAGAAAGTAGCGCCAACCAAAAAACGGAAGGTTTGCTTTCTATAACTGTCCAAACTTTGTTTGGTGACGCGGTGACATATACGGTTAATGTATTAGATAATGGATAATTATTTTATCTAACTGCAAAAAATGCCGCTCATTGAGCGGCATTTTTTTATGTCATTATTCAAACTATGTATTATCTTTGGAACTGATAAACACTGCCAAGTTTTAATATCTGTGTTAATTCATCTAATGCGGTACGAGATTCTATAATAAGTTGTGGGTCAGCTAAGTCTTTAACTTCTAGACGGTCACGATAATGTTTCTCAACCCAGTTATTTAATTTATTAAATAATACATCGTTCATTAATGTGTTTTGATTGACGGCAGATATTTCTAATTCACTCATTGCTACGCGTAATCTTAAACATGCTGGTCCACCACCATTTTGCATGCTTTGCTTCACGTCATAATATTGGACCTGCTTAATTGGGGTTCCTAAGGTGACTAACTCATTCAAATACGCGTGCACAGCAGGGTTTTCTTGGCAATTGGTTGGGGCAATAATTGCCATTTCGCCATTTGGTAAGGTAATAATTTGCGTGTTAAATAAATAACTTTTTACGGCATCATTGATAGATACTTGTTCAGTTGAAACTTTTACGAAGTGAACATCAGTATTCATTTTTTTACGTATTTCATCAAACTTAACATCAGTATTTAAAAATGCTTGTTCATGGTAAAAAAGAACATTTTGGTTTCCTACTGAAATCACATCATTATGAAAAACACCTTGGTCAATAACGTGAGGGTTTTGCTGCATGAATACACAACTTTCTTCATCTAGTTGATGAAGGCGAGCTACAGCTTGTGATGCTTCAAGTGTTTGTCTTGCTGGGAATTTAACCGGTTTTACTGCATTAGGGTTGGTTGACTCTTGGCCATATACAAACAACTCAACCCCTGAATGACCGTAATCATTACACAGACGAGTATGGTTTGCAGCTCCTTCGTCACCGAAGCTTGCGTGCTCAGGTAAATGTTGATGATGCTTAAAAAAACGTTCATCTTTAAAAGTTGCTTTTAGAATATTACCAGTTGTAACAGGTTCAATGCTGCGATGAAGCTTATCAACGAGATTTGCTGGAGTGAAATGCACTTTACCGTCTCGGGTATCGGCACTAGGTGAAACAGTAGCGGCGTTTGCTGTCCACATAGAAGATGCACTGCAACATGCGTTGAGTAATGCAGGTGCTTGCTTAGCTGCTTGATTTAGCACTTCTGCATCAGAGCCAGAGAATCCCATGCGTCGAAGCGAATAGATATCAGGACGTTCTTGAGGTGCTAAAACACCTTGCACCATACCTAAATCAGCTAATGATTTAGCTTTTAATAAGCCTTGTTTTGCCGCTGCCTTAGGATCTGATGCTTGCGCTGCGTTACTATAAGAGGCTACATTACCAAAAGATAAACCTGCATAGTTGTGCGTTGGTCCGACTAGTCCGTCAAAGTTCGCTTCGTAGTGCTTCATTTATTATCCTTAAAATATTTATTATTGTAATTATCGCGTGATTTGCTGATAGCTACAGCAAGAATATTGCCAGTATACTGATGAAATAGGGGTTAACAAGCAGTGACAATTGTCTCAAAAAATGAAAAAGTGACTAAACATGCACAAGTTTTACTTGCTAGACCCTAAATAATGAAATATTACTTTTTATTAACGCAATATTATTTTTTCTCCTTTTTTATAATTGATTAAAAAATGGCTCGCTGGACACATATTAGAGTTATTTACTTGAAACATTCGTCTCAACACTCTATATATGGAACCAATTTATATCTATCAGAGACTTTTTGGCGCAAATAAAACTATGGGTAAATCGCTAGTTATTGTCGAATCGCCGGCCAAAGCCAAGACTATTAATAAATACCTTGGTAAAGAATTTATCGTTAAATCGAGTGTAGGTCACATCCGTGATTTGCCTACATCATCATCGCCTGACAGCAAAGTGGCAACTAAAACGCCAGCTGAAGTCAGGAAAATGTCGCCTGAAGAAAAAGCCAAATATAAGCAGCAACGTGATAAACGTGCGCTAGTGGCTCGTATGGGGATTAACCCTGAAAAAGGCTGGGACGCCAAATATCAAATTTTGCCTGGCAAAGAAAAAGTCGTTAAAGAATTAAAAGCCCTTGCAGAAAAAGCTGACCATATCTATCTCGCAACCGATTTGGATAGAGAGGGAGAGGCGATTGCATGGCACTTACAAGAAATCATTGGTGGCGATGAATCTCGTTACCAACGTGTTGTTTTTAACGAGATTACTAAATCAGCTATTCAAGATGCATTCAGTGAACCTTCTGCTCTTGACACCAATATGGTTAATGCCCAACAAGCACGTCGTTTCCTCGATCGTATTGTAGGCTTTATGGTCTCCCCGCTACTTTGGAAAAAAGTGGCTCGTGGTTTGTCAGCTGGTCGAGTTCAATCGGTAGCTGTTCGATTAGTCGTTGAACGTGAAGGCGAGATTAAAGCATTTGTTCCTGAAGAGTTTTGGGATGTACATGCGGATTTAGCGACATCTCAAGCTCAGAAGCTTAAAATGCAAGTGGCTAAATTCCAGTCGGCCGCTTTTAGTCCAATCAATGAAGCGCAAGCGCAAGTTGCTTTGGATGCGCTAAAAGGTGCTAAGTTTGTTGTTACTGGCCGTGATGACAAAGCCACATCAAGCAAACCATCTGCGCCGTATATAACGTCGACATTACAGCAAGCCGCGAGTACTCGTCTTGGTTTTGGTGTTAAAAAGACCATGATGATGGCACAGCGATTATATGAAGCTGGTCATATTACTTATATGCGTACCGACTCAACGAACTTGAGTAAAGAAGCGGTTGATTGTGTACGAGATATGATTGCCAATGATTACGGCAACAAGTATTTACCTGAACAACCTATTCGTTATGGTAGTAAAGAAGGCGCTCAAGAGGCGCATGAGGCTATCAGACCGTCTAATGTGATAGTTCAGTCCGCATCCTTAACAGATATGGAAAGAGACGCTCAGCGTCTTTATGAGCTTATTTGGCGCCAATTCGTAGCATGTCAGATGACTCCAGCTAAATATGATGCAACTCGTTTAACGGTCACTGCGGGTGATTACGAATTAAAAGCCAGTGGTCGTACATTGAGATTTGATGGTTGGACAAAAGTGCAACCGCCAATGGGTAAAAAGAACGAGGAAGATAATACGTTACCAGTAGTTGCTAAAGGGGATGTATTAGACCTTAAGGACTTATTACCTAAACAACACTTCACAAAGCCTCCTGCACGCTTTAGTGAAGCATCATTAGTAAAAGAACTTGAAAAACGTGGCATTGGTCGACCATCGACTTATGCGACGATTATTTCTACCATTCAAGATCGTGGTTACGTTAAAGTTGAAAACCGTCGCTTCTTTGCTGAAAAAATGGGTGAAATTGTTAGTGACCGTTTAGTCGAAAGCTTCAGTGACATCATGAACTTTGATTTTACTGCCAGCATGGAGCAAACGCTCGATGATGTTGCCCAGGGTAAGTTAGAGTGGAAAAAAGTGCTTGATGGGTTTTATGCTGAATTAACTAAACAGCTTAAACAAGCTGAACTCGATCCTGAAGAAGGCGGAATGCGCCTTAATGAGATGGTACTTGCTGAAGATATTAAGTGTCCAACTTGTGGTCGCCCTATGGGAATTCGCACTGGTACAACAGGTGTATTCCTAGGTTGTTCAGGCTATGCTTTACCGCCAAAAGAGCGCTGTAAGACCACCATGAATTTAACACCTGGTGAAGAAGCCGTTAGCGATAATGAAGATGCTGAAACGGATGCATTACGCGCTAAACATCGCTGTGGTAAATGTGGCACAGCGATGGACAGCTATTTAATTGACGAAGGCCGTAAATTGCATGTCTGTGGTAATAACCCAACGTGTGACGGTTATGAAATCGAAGCGGGACAATTCAAAATTAAAGGCTATGAAGGGCCGATCATTGAGTGCGATAAATGCGGCAATGATATGGAACTTAAAAACGGCCGATTTGGTAAGTATTTTGGTTGTACAAATACCGAGTGTAAGAATACCCGTAAACTGCTGAAAAGTGGTGAAGCGGCGCCACCAAAAGAAGACCCTATCTTCTTACCTGATTTAAAATGTACTAAATCAGATGCGCACTTTGTTTTACGTGATGGTGCTGCTGGTATTTTCCTTGCGGCAAGTACATTTCCTAAATCTCGGGAAACACGTGCGCCATTAGTTGAAGAGTTGGTTCGCTATCGTGAACAACTTTGGCCTAAGTATCAGTTTTTGGCTGATGCGCCAGTCACTGATGATGACGGTAATAAAGCTGCCGTTAAGTTTAGCCGCAAAACGAAAGAGCAATACGTTGCTACTGAAGTGGATGGCAAAGCGACTGGATGGACATCTAAGTTTATCGGTGGCAAGTGGGTGAGTGAATCTACCAAGAAAAAGCCAGCGAAAAAAGCAGTCAAGAAAAAAGCTTCATAGCTAAGGCGTTAATCGCTAAGCTTGTTTCAATCGCTTTTATATAAATGGAACCTTCGGGTTCCATTTTTTATGTGAGCAGCAATCACAGCTTATGGTTAAATATAAAATGAATATCTTAGAACAAGGAGATTTGTTCCCGCTTAGGAGGATATTAGAGCCTAGAAAATCAGTTATTCCATAGCTTTTAAGTCAACTAGGGTTAGTTTTACATGAGAGGGAGGCAGGCTTGGTAAAAGGGTATGTTGTGAGTCACTCTATATTAACGTAGTGGTTAGTATTAATAACACGCAGATATAAAAAAAGCCCCTAGCGAGGCTTTAAATAGGTGCGGCGGATTTATTATCTCATCAACTACTTTGTTATCTCACCAACTACTTACCATTTTTTCTTTGGCTGGAATAACATGTCAATATCATCTTCGTCATTCTTAGGTGTATTGACCGTTTCTGGAGTGACTTGTTTTTGCTGCGAATTTATTTCTTCTAATAGCTCTTTTGCTTCATCCACTTTACGACTAATGAATGGGTCGTTTGGTGTTTTGGCTTTAATCGCTTGTAGGGTTGCCAGCGCTTTAGAAACCATTTGTTTTGAAGAGCCAAATTGCTTTAGCGAATTAGAAGCTCTTGCTCTCGATAGCATTGATTCGACATTAATGCGAAGCTGATAGCTGTCTATTCGGTTCTCTGCATCAGTAAATACCTGAGGTTCAAGTTTCCCTTTGTTATTTTCAGCTCTCACAATCGCTTTTAATTTTTTCAGCATCTGCACCAATTCTAAAATTTGTTTGTCATTATCAGGCAGACGGAAATTTTCAATTGCCAGCGCTTGAGAAGGGCTAGCACTTAATGTGGTTATTTGAGCTTGAATATCAGATAGACGACGCTGATAGTCAAGTTGCTGCGGCTGATTTTCCAAATGTGTTAGCGAGACTTCTAAGGCTTCATTAATACGTTTATAGAGCACAAGGATTACACTGCTAGGAAAAGAAGCGAGCCCAGTATTTGATAATACGGTTTCTGTTTCATCAATAATGGCACGTTGGCGTTTAAGCTCCATTCTTCGTTCAGCTTCAGCGCGTTCTTTTTGTTGCTGAATGACGCTAATCCCGATAATGAGGATAAATAGTGCGCCTAGAAGGATCAATACCAAAGTAAAGGTCATATGGTTTCCGTTCAATTGTGTGAAAGCAGAGTGGCTGGTTACCACTTTTATTTAATTAATTGATTATATCTTAGCGCATGTCATCGCTTGTGTCGTACAAAAAGTCATTCAATCTGTTGATAATTGCGAGATGTGTCGACTCTGTGAGCAAGGGTAACATTACAGGCTGAGAACATGCAAAATTCTCAATCTCGTTATTACTATTTGCATTAATAAACTAGATGGACTATAACATTTAGCTATAACAGTGTGTTGGTTTGTATCAATGTTGTTTAGTCTCAGATCAGAGTGAAGGTCGTATTATGAAGTTACAGCAATTAAGATATATCGCAGAAGTGGTGAAGCATAATTTAAATGTATCAGCGACAGCTGAAGACCTTTATACCTCGCAACCTGGGATAAGCAAACAAGTTCGTATGTTAGAAGATGAACTTGGTATTCAGATATTCGGACGTAGTGGTAAACATTTAACTCACGTCACACCTGCTGGGCAGCTAGTGATTGATATCTCAAATGATATCCTAGGAAAAGTCGAGAGTATCAAAAAGGTTTCTGAAGAGTACACACAACCGAATCAAGGTGAGCTCAACATTGCGACAACTGATACTCAAGCCCGTTACGCGTTGCCGCAAGTGATTAAACCTTTTATTAAGCGCTACCCAAAAGTTAATCTCCATATGCATCAAGGCACGCCATCTCAGATCAGTGAGCAGGCAGCAAGAGGTGATGCAGATTTCGCCATTGCGACCGAAGCAATGCATTTATACTCAGATTTAATTATGTTGCCTTGCTATCATTGGAATCGTTCGATTGTAGTAACGCGTGATCATCCTTTGGCTAATCGTAAAACACTTTCAATAGAAGACTTAGCAGAGTTTCCTTTAGTCACTTATGTGTTTGGTTTCGATAAAGCCTCTGAGATTGAAAAGTCGTTTAAACGAGCTGAACTAGAGCCAAGAGTCGTATTCAGTGCCACCAGTGCTGATGTATTAAAAACCTATGTGAGGCTTGGCTTAGGCGTCGGAGTGATTGCTTCTATGGCGATTGATCCCGTGATAGATAAAGATTTAGTTGCTATTGATGCGAGACACCTATTTGCCCATAGTACGACTAAAATAGGCTTTAGACGTGGGAGTTTTTTACGAAGCTACATGTATGACTTTATGTATAACTTCGCGCCTCATTTGACCCGAGATGTTGTTGAAAAAGCAGTAGCATTGAGAGATCAGCAATTAATTGATGAGATGTTCGCAGGAATGGAGTTGCCTGTGAGGTAATGATATTTGCCATAAAAAAATCTCGCAATAGCGAGATTTTTTTATGGCATCTTGATGCAAATACAGGGTTAATCAGGCGCGTATCCATGAAGGCCAATTTTCTCACCATCAAGGAAAGCGCAGTTATCATGCATTGTTAACCGCTTTAAGCTAAACCATTTAACGACTAACGGATAAATGGCATGTTCTTGTTCATGTACTCGACTAGATAATGTTTCAACAGTATCTTCATCATATACAGGTACCTTAGCTTGTAATATCACAGGGCCAGCATCAAGTTCTGGTATCACAAAGTGAACACTCGCGCCGTGCTCAGTATCTTTCGCATCAATCGCTCTTTGATGCGTATGTAAACCAGCATATTTAGGCAATAATGAAGGATGGATATTAATCATTTTACCTAAATACTGGCTAACAAACTCATCTGATAAGATCCGCATGAAACCAGCAAGTACAATTAAGTCAGGCTGATAGCGCTCAATAACAGTTTGCAAGCGCAAGTCATATTGCTGACGCGATTCATCTTTACGGGCTATAACGCAACTAGTATCAATCTCACTATGGTGAGCTCGAACTAAACCGTAAGCATCGGCTTTATTACTAATAACACCGACGACTTCAGCATTGACGTTATCATCACAACCATCAATGATGGCTTGTAAGTTACTTCCATTGCCTGAAATAAGAACAAGAACGCGACAGCATTCAGACATTTAATTAATCTCCACTTGCTCTTCGTCACCTTGACGATTAGCAATTTCACCGATTAACCAAGCATTTTCGCCTTCAGCTTTAAGTAACGCTAAAGCTGATTCAACTTTTTCTGCAGGAAGAGCGATAATCATACCCACACCACAGTTAAAGGTACGGTACATTTCAAATTGTTCAATGTTGCCGTTTTCCATTAGCCAGTCAAAAACGACAGGCCATTGCCATGAGTCACCTTTAACGACGGCTTTGCAGTCATCTGGCAATACGCGTGGGATATTTTCCCAGAAACCACCACCAGTAATGTGTGCCATTGCATGAACTTCAGTTTGCTCAAGCAATTTCAGTAATGGCTTAACATAGATTTTAGTTGGTTCTAATAAGTGCTCGATAAGTGGCTTACCGGCTAGATCTTGCTGCGGATCGGCTTTGCTCACTTCTAATACTTTACGTATTAACGAGTAGCCATTTGAATGAGGCCCTGTTGAACCTAGCGCAATAAGTGCATCGCCAGATTGTACTTTTGTACCATCGATGATTGCTTCTTTTTCAGCAACACCAACACAAAAACCTGCTAAGTCGTAGTCTTCGCCTTCGTACATGCCTGGCATTTCAGCCGTTTCACCACCAATTAACGCACAACCAGATTGATGACAACCTTCAGCAATACCATTGACAACAGAAGTCGCTGTTTCAACGTCGAGTTTACCTGTAGCGTAGTAATCGAGGAAGAATAAAGGCTCTGCACCAGATACGATTAAATCATTGACACACATAGCAACTAAATCAACACCAACAGTGTCATGCTTTTTATAATCAATCGCTAAACGTAATTTAGTACCAACACCATCAGTGCCGGAAACCAGTACAGGGTGCTTGTATTTAGTCGGTAGTTCGCATAATGCGCCAAAACCGCCTAAATTGCCCATGACTTCAGGACGATGAGTGCGTTTAACCGCAGTTTTAATGTTGTCTACTAATGCATTACCAGCATCGATATCAACGCCAGCGTCTTTGTAACTAAGTGGTGTAGGAGTGCTCACGGAGGATCCTCTAGGGTACATCGTTTTATGGGATTTTATGCGGCGGTATTCTATCAGCTTGTGAATGCCGTCGAAAGTCATCATTTGGATTTATACGTTTATGAAAACAGTTTTCTGTAATGGTTTTAGCTGGTTAGCGTGAGATTGTTTGCAATTATGAAACTTTATGTTTTATATCGAGGATAAATAAACTAAGATTTGAACAATTTGCAAAAAATATCTCATCACTAGGAGTGCAAAATGAAAGTCGTTGAAGTAAAACATCCGTTAATTCGTCACAAAGTGGGTTTAATGCGCGAAGCTGACATTAGTACTAAACGTTTTCGTGAGCTAGCAACGGAAGTGGGTAGTTTATTAACTTACGAAGCTACTGCGGATTTTGAAACTGAAACAGTTACGATTAATGGTTGGAATGGCCCTGTTGAGATAGAACAAATTAAAGGTAAAAAGGTCACGGTTGTACCAATTCTACGAGCTGGACTTGGCATGATGGACGGCGTGCTAGAGCATATGCCCAGTGCCAAAATCTCTGTGGTAGGGATTTACCGCGATGAAGAGACGTTAGAGCCGGTTCCTTACTTTGATAAACTTGTTAGTAATGTAGATGAGCGTGTAGCGATTGTCGTCGACCCAATGCTTGCAACTGGTGGCTCAATGATTGCGACTATCGATTTATTGAAAAAGCGTGGTTGTGTTTCGATTAAAGCACTAGTGCTAGTTGCTGCGCCAGAAGGGATTAAAGCATTAGAAGCTGCGCATCCAGATATTGAGTTATTTACTGCATCTATTGATGATTGTTTGAATGAACAAGGTTACATTTTACCTGGTTTAGGTGATGCTGGAGATAAAATTTTCGGTACTAAATAATCAAAGAGTCATTTGATGTGTTGTAAAAAGGGAGCCATTGGCTCCCTTTTTTGTATTTATATTCTATCTACTACAATACCATTGCAGCAATCCAGCCAAAGGCGATTAAGGGAATGTTGTAGTGAATAAACGTCGGAATAACACTGTCACGAATATGATCGTGTTGACCATCCGCATTTAAGCCCGCAGTAGGGCCTAATGTAGAGTCTGAAGCTGGTGAACCCGCATCGCCCAATGCGGCAGCAGTGCCTACAAGTGCAATAGTTGCAGCTACAGAAAATCCAAATGTTAATGCTAGTGGCACATAAATCGTGGCGATGATAGGGATGGTTGAGAATGAAGAACCAATACCCATAGTAATTAACAAGCCTACTACTAACATCAATAATGCAGCTAATGCTTTATTATCTCCAATAATGTCACCAAGCGAAGCAACAAGAGTACTCACTTCACCCGTTGATTTTACAACTGCAGCAAAACCTGCAGCTGCAATCATAATAAAACCAATGTTGGCCATCATTAGCACACCTTGATTAAACATGTCTTGTCTAACGTCAGGTTTGATAATTCCAGAGAAACGAAAAATGATAAAACCTGTTAAGGCACCGAAAATCATTGAGTCAGTTTGAAGTTGCACAACCAGTGTTGCAACTATCGCTACTAACGATATTAAAATGGTTTTCTTATTAATACTGATTTCTTCTTGCTCAACAGTAATATCTTTTGCTTCGTATATTCTTGGTTTTCGATAAGTGATGAATACCGCAGTCAATAAACCAGCAATCATTCCAAGTGCAGGTAGTAGCATAGCTGCAGGGATCTGTTCTTTTACGGCTTCTAGGCCATTATTGTTTAAATTGGCTAATAGTATGTCATTTAAAAATATGCCGCCAAAACCAATCGGTAGAATCATATAGGTCGTCACTAAACCAAATGTGATAATACAAGCGACAAGGCGTCTATCAATTTGCAGTTTACTAAGCACATGAAGTAGCGGCGGGATAAGGATCGGGATAAAGGCAATATGAATCGGCAAAATATTTTGCGAGCTAATCGCCATTAATAAAATTGAGGCAAGTAATAACCAACGAACGACTAAAGTATTGGTGCTGTTTGGCTCTTTACCTACTTTTTTAATAATATTATGCGAAATAAGGGTCGTTAAACCAGAATGCGATAACGCAGCAGCAAAAGCCCCTAGCAAAGCATAACTCAAGGCGATTTGCGCTCCGCCTCCTAAGCCATCATTAAAGGCTCCTATTGTTTGGTGAATATCAAGTCCACCAACTAAACCCGCTACCAAGGCGCTAACCGTTAGTGCAATAACAACATTCACACGCATGAGACTTAATGCAAGCATTAAGGTGACAGCAATTACGACTGCATTCATATTTAAGTTTTCTTATTTAATTTTTATTTAGATAGACATAGTGCAATCATTCTTGTCTGTATAAAACCTCATGTCCAGTTTATCTCGGTTGAGTTTACGAAAACTGAATGCTTGTAAGTAGGGTTTATCATTGATGTAACAAGGCGTGTAAGGATGTTGAAAATTTTTTTAGGAATAAAAAAGGATTGATATGGAGTATTTTTCATCAAGTAAACCATATTTCATCTTAAAAGGCTTATGTCTTTATTCAATTAGCGGTAAGGTATAGCGCAATTATCCTACATTCGTCGTGTTAATCGTTAACACGTATGTGAGCTATCTCGCATATTGTATTTGTTTGGGTATAATGCTTATCAGTTTTAAACAGGTATTGTGTTAATTTTTTTCAATCCATAGATGGAGATTTAAAATGAGCGTATTAGTAGGCCGTCCGGCCCCAGATTTTACTGCCGCAGCGGTTCTTGGTACTGGTGAAATCGTTGATAGTTTCAATCTATCTACCGCGATTAAAGGTAAGCCAGCAGTTGTTTTCTTTTACCCGCTAGACTTCACTTTTGTTTGTCCTTCAGAGCTGATTGCTTTTGATCACCGCATTGAAGAGTTCACTAAACGTGGTGTTGAAGTTATCGGTGTTTCAATCGATTCTCAATTCTCTCATCACGCTTGGAGAAAAACTGCCGTTGAAAAAGGCGGTATCGGTGAAGTTAACTACACATTAGTAGCTGACGTAAAACATGAAATCTGTAAAGCATATGACGTTGAGCATCCAGAAGCTGGTGTTGCCTTCCGTGCATCATTCCTAATTGACAAAGAAGGTCAAGTTCGTCACCAAGTGGTTAACGACTTACCACTAGGTCGTAATGTTGATGAAATGCTACGTATGATTGACGCATTACAATTCCACGAAGAGCACGGTGAAGTATGTCCTGCTGGTTGGGAAAAAGGCGACAAAGGCATGACAGCAACAACTGAAGGTGTTGCTTCTTACCTAAAAGATAACTCTGACAAGCTTTAATATTCGTTTGTTAGACATAAAAAAAAGCTGCCTCGGCAGCTTTTTTTATTTATATCAATCAGCTTTCTGATGTTTCTTTAATTGATTCTTCTTCGTGCTCTTCGCTTACCATTGGCCAGCCGCCTAAAGTCTTCCATTTATTGACGATGTAGCAAAATAACTCAGCAGTGCGCTCTGTATCGTACAAGGCTGAATGAGCCTCTTTATTGTCAAATTCAATTCCTGCCATTTTACAGGCCTTTGCTAACACTGTATGACCTATTGCAAGCCCTGCAAGCGTGGCGGTGTCGAAAGTGGCAAACGGGTGGAAAGGTGAGCGTTTTAAATCGTTTCGTTCTATGGCTTTATTAACAAAGCCAATATCAAATGCAGCATTATGGGCCACAATAATACAGCGATGACAATCAGCGGCTTTCTGCGCTTTTTTGACATGCTTGAATATTTCTAGAAAAGCTTGCTTTTCTTCAACGGCTCCACGCAATGGATTTGTTGGATCAATGCCATTAAAAGCAAGTGCTTCGGGTTCTAGGTTAGCGCCTTCAAATGGTTCAATATGAAAGTGAAGTGTTTTATCTAGTTCGATAAAACCATCATCATTCATTTTAAGGGTGGTAACCGCTATTTCTAGCAACGCATCAGTGGCGGCATTAAATCCAGCTGTTTCAACATCAATAACAACAGGGAAGTAGCCTCTAAAACGGTGTTTGAATTTATTTGCGTCGCAGATATCGCTCATTAAAAACCTCTTTCTTTAATATGGTGGCTATTATGCTAAAAGAGAGAGCCAGTGTCATGTGTGAATGAGTAAATTCTACGCTAAAGAAACATAAAACGATGCCGATAGAGTATTGTGACTAGCAAACAGGGTGTTTTTTATGTGGCGTAAGGCAATTCTAGTATCAAGCTTTTGTTTAGTAAGTTCTGCACAAGCAGACTTACAGCATTATGTTGCATCATTAGATAACTCTATGTGGCGCATTAGTGAAAACAGCCCAATTGAATGCCGTTTAGAACATGATATCCCTGATTATGGCAAAGCCATTTTTACTAGCAAAGCAGGTAAAGATTTAAACCTTAATTTTACCTTAGATATGTGGAACAAGCCCGATCAAGTGACTAATGCTGAGTTAATTAGTAAAGCACCTCAGTGGCGTCCTGGCGTAAATGAAAAAGCGATCACTAAACTTAAATATCAAAAACAATTTAATGGCGAAGTTCCAAAGAAAGCGGCTTGGTCAATGTTGTCAGAATTAAGTAAAGGCATGCAACCGACTTTTTACTACGCAGATTGGTATAATCAATCTGACAAAGTCGCTGTAGGCTTATCTTCGGCAAATTTTGGTGGTGAGTACCGTCAGTTTCGTTCTTGTTTAGCGACGCTGTTACCTTACGGTTTTGATGATATAGCGTTTACCGTGCTCAATTATGAAGAGGGTGGAACTAATTTAACCCGTTTTTCAAAACAGCAGCTGAAACGTGTTCAAGAGTATTTATCCTATGATTCTGATGTAGAGTTAGTGTTTGTTGATGCTTATACTGACAGTTATGGTGGTCGCTCTGTGAATCAAAGGGTGTCACAGCGTCGTGCAGACACAGTTGCAGATCTTCTTGTTGCAAGTGGCATTGAAGAAAGTCGTATTCATAAGACGGGTCATGGTGAACGTCGTCATGTTGCATCTAACGATCTTGTTGAAGAAAGAGCACGTAACCGCCGCGTAGTGATCAAAATTTCCAAGAGCATTTAAATTTCAATTTCTGCCTATCACGACTCTAGCAGCCCCAATCTCTTTCAAGGCTTAACTCAGCGTTAAGCCTTTTTAGTTTTCTAAGCCACTGATTGAACATCATGATGGCAGCACCACAAAGTAAGTTGCATTTTAATGAACTGAGACTCATTAGAATAAAGTCGATGATAAATTTAAGGTAAAAAAAAGCCCACTTAAAATAAGTGGGCCAAACAATTTGTATTCACAAATTCAAGGAAGGAAGTCAAGCATAAGAACCAGGGATAAGTTGAGGTATTGGGGTACATCAACTAGGAGTTCTTGGTTTTCAATAACTAAATAAGCTATGTCCTGAAAACAAGATGAATTTTAGAGAGTTTACTCTAAGGTGACAAACTAGAAAAATTACAGCTTCAGATTAGTATTTCTAATTCATTACAATGTCGTTAAATTTTTACTAATCACAATAATTAAATCAGAATACCTAAAATGGCCGTTTATATTCATTCGTTATGCATATTTAATTGTTTTTGTGCTTATTTCAATTGATGTATAAATGTTAAATTTACAATTCTACTAACAATACAAAAAAATTTAATAATAAGAAATACTGCTGAATTCCCTTGTTAATAGGGTTTTTAGTACTTTGGTAAGGGATAGGGAAATCGTATCTTTAGTGACTAGCTAGAATTGATGTCTTCGTTAATTTTTTTATAATTTTTTGCTATACAGGGAACAAAGTTGAGGTCGCCCTGTATAATTAACCCGCTTTTTGTGCGGATATTAACCACCTGTATGACTTTGTATCCTTTATCGCTATATCCACAAACTACAGCATAAGTAACTTTTAGCACTATATATTCTTATCCAAATGCTCTTTTGGGAAAGTCATCGCAGAAATAACCGATTGAATGACCTATGTGTATAGACTTTTTAGGACTTCTTTAACTAATTACCCATCAAATTATTTACGCATCACTATTGATAAACTCTCATTACTCATTACTCATTACTCATTACTCATTACTCATGACTTTTTCTAAAAATGAAAATTAATCATTCTTGCTGTCTACTGTGACTTAACGATTTTATATGAGTGACTTATAAATTTGACTAATAAACACGCTGGAAAACGTTTATGTTTGTTCTCTAGTTACTTTGTTAAACATCCCCTTTATGTAGTGAACCTCCTTCAATGGTTAACTCGAATGAGGAACGCTTAAAAGTTAAATGTTTGTAAATGAATCAATAGCTAACATTAAACATTCTTCATTTATTAGGCATATCGCTGCAAAAGCCCTAAGTTTAATGGCAAATTAATCATCGCTCTTTAAAATAAACCTTTTATAGCTGTGTCCTTTTATTCACAAGCGTGGTGGTACTCGGTATAGTAAGCCATCTTTTATTACGCAAAATTCACAATCGCTAATTATGTTTACATGGCCAATTTCAATTTATTATGAAGACACGGATGCCGGTGGCGTTGTGTATCATTCTAATTATTTAAATTTCTTTGAACGAGCAAGAACTGAATGGCTTAAATCGATGGGAGTAGTACAAAGCACACTTTTAGCTGATGATATTGCTTTTGTGGTTAAGCATGCTGAGTTAGATTTTCGAATTGCAGCTAGGTTTGAACAGAACTTATTTGTTGAATCAAAGGTCATAGAATTAAAAAAAGCCTCTTTGGTATTTAAGCAGCGTTTGCTTGACGATAACGGTGACTGTTATTGTGAAGGAACCATTATTGTTGCTTGTATCGCGCTATCTCGTATGCGCCCAAGAGCTATCCCATTAAATATTGTGCAGGAGTTTAATCGTGCAAGCTGAAATTTCTTTTATAGGTCTTTTTTTAGAGGCAAGTGTCCTCGTCAAACTGGTAATGCTGACCTTACTTTGTCTATCAATAGCATCATGGGCTGTTATTATTCAGCGCAGGAAGTTATTAAACTCAGCTCGTGCTAAATCAATTAAGTTTGAAGACACATTTTGGTCAGGTGTGGATTTAAATAAACTCTACAAAGAATTATCTGCGCGAAGTGAAGGGGTTTCGGGACTGGAAGCGTTATTCGTTGCAGGATTTAAAGAGTATTCTCGTTTGAGTCAAGCAAATAGTAAGTCACCGGAAGCCGTCATGGATGGCACATCTAGAGCGATGCGTGTGAGTTTATCTCGTGAAGTTGAAAGACTAGAAACCCATCTACCTTTATTAGCTACCATTGGCTCAACCAGCCCATATATTGGTTTATTTGGAACGGTATGGGGCATTATGAATTCGTTTATTGCCTTAGGTGCAGTTGAAAACGCTACCTTAGCTATGGTAGCACCAGGTATTGCTGAAGCATTAATTGCAACTGCAATGGGTTTATTTGCAGCGATCCCTGCCGTAATTGGTTATAACCGCTTTTCGACACAAGTTGAAAAACTAGAAATGGCGCATGTAAACTTTATGGAAGAGTTCTCTAACATATTGCAACGCCAAGCCTACAGTGAGAAGGAAGCGGTGTAATGTATCAACGTAAGCGCCGTCGTCCGGTCGCCGAAATCAATGTTGTTCCTTATATTGACGTCATGTTGGTGTTGTTGATCATCTTTATGGTCACAGCACCTATCGTGTCGCAAGGCGTAAAAGTAGAATTGCCACAAGGCGAAGCTGAACCTTTACCTGCAGAAAGTAAACCACCAATCGTTGCTTCTATCGATGAGTTTGGTGAGTACTTCTTAAATGTGGGGAGTGGTTCAAGTGATGATCCGCTGTCTTTGGATGAGATCTCTATCCAAGTTGGTGCGATGATCCAGCTAGAGCCAGAAAGGCCAGTCGTTGTTAAGGCTGATAGAAGAATTCCTTATGAAAATGTGATTCAGTTAATGGTCAGTCTACAGGGCGCAGGTGTGCCTGCTGTTGGCCTAATGACTGATTCACCTAAGGAGTAATTCAGTGGCTGTAAAATCAGAATTAACCTTACCTATTACTATTTCAGCTGGCATTCATATTGGTGTTATTGTTGCGTTAGCTCTTGGTATCAGTTTTGAAGACAAGCCAAAGCACCTGCCTCAAGCGCAATCATCTGAGCCAGTTGTGCAAGCAGTTGTCGTTGATCAACAACGTATTAATGAGCATGCTGAAAAACTCAAAAAACAGCGAATTGAAATGCAACGTAAAGAGCGTGAGCGTCAAGAAGAGTTAGATAGGCAAGCCCGCAAAGCGAAGGAAGAAGTTAGAAAAGAGCAGGAGCGAATAAAGCAGCTTGAGAACCAACGCAGAATAAAAGAACAAGAGACATTAAAAGCGAATAATGCAGCTAAGGCTGCAAAACTAAAAGAAGCTGAAGAAAAAGCAAAAGCTGAAAAAGCAGCTGAATTAAGAAAGCAAAAAGAAGCTGAGCGTAAAGCAGCGGAGAAAAAAGCCGCTGAAAAACGTAAAGCTGAAGAAGCAGCGGCAGCGAAAAAGCGAGAAGAAGAACGTAAACGTAAAGAAGAAGCAGAACGGAAACGCAAAGCTGAAGAAGCAGAACGTGCTCGTCAAGAACGTGAAATGGCTGAAGCAATGGCAGCTGAGCAAGTCGCTTTATCGGCAACACGTTCAAAGCAAATTACGTCAGAAGTCAATAAATATACAGCAATGATTAAATCAACGATTCAACGCAATTTGGTGGTTGATGAGTCAATGCGTGGTAAAAGTTGCCAAGTACTTATTCGACTCGCAAAAGATGGGTTTGTGACGGCAAGCCAAACGTTAAGTGGCGATCAAGTCGTTTGCCGTGCTGCGAAAGCTGCAATTAATAAAGCGGGGCGTTTACCCGTTTCTTCTGAAGAAGATGTTTACAATAAAATGAAAGAAATTAATTTAACCGTATCACCGGAATTTAATTAAAGGAGTCACATGAAGATTTTGGCAAAATGGTTAACAGTTTTTGTATTTTTAACCAGTACCACGGCAAATGCTGCGCTAGATATTGTTATTACTGAAGGTGTTGATGCCGCAAGGCCCATTGCGGTCATGCCTTTTGTATGGCAAGGAACAGGGCCAGCGCCAACACAAATTAGTGATGTTGTTACAAGTGATTTAGCTCGTAGTGGTACATTTAGCCCATTGGATGCTCGCAGTCTACCGCAAGCGAATATCAGTACTGTTAACGAATTTATTGCAACAGGTTGGGAGCAAACGGCTTCAGATGCACTCTTAGTCGGTTCGATTAAACCTTATGGTACTAATCAGTACTTAGTGAGTTTTGACTTAATCGACTTAGTCAAAGCGCAATTGCAGTCAGACAAAGGTCCAGTACCTGCAAGTGACTTATTATTGGAAAGCCGTGAAACGGTAATCAGTGAGTCGCAATTTAGACAGTATGGTCATCGCATCAGTGACATCGTGTATGAAAAGCTAACTGGAATACGTGGTGCCTTCTTAAGTCGTATTGCTTATGTGGTTGTGAAACAGGGTGAGAAATCACCGTATCACTTGATGATCGCTGATTATGACGGATATAACGAGCAAATGTTATTGCGTTCGCCTGAACCGTTAATGTCACCGACTTGGTCTCCTGACGGACGTCGTCTCGCTTATGTGAGTTTTGAGAATCGTAAAGCAGAAATATTTGTTCAAGATATCTATACTCAAGAACGTATTAAGGTGAGCTCCCATAAAGGTATTAATGGTGCACCAAGCTTTTCGCCTGATGGTAAAAAGTTAGCTGTTACATTATCAAAAGATGGACAACCTGAAATTTACGTGATTGATATAGCGACAAAGGCACTTAAACGTGTGACAAATCACTACGCTATTGATACAGAAGCATCTTGGATGCCTGATGGAGAGTCATTGATTTTTACTTCAGAACGTGGCGGCAGACCTCAAATTTATCAAGTTAAATTGAGTACTGGAAAAATCTCACGTGTAACGTTTGAAGGTGAGTGGAACCTCGGCGGTACTATCACTCCTGATGGACGTAGTATGATTTTTGTAAATCGTACTAATGGTAAATTTAATATTGCGAGAATGGATCTTCAAACTCGCTTTATGCAAGTGCTTACTTCAACTCAACTTGATGAGTCACCAAGTATTGCACCTAATGGAACCATGGTTATCTATGGTACAACCTATCGCGGTAAGCAAGTATTAGCAGCGGTATCTATGGATGGACGTTTTAAAGCAAGACTACCAGCAGGCCAAGGTGAAGTGAAATCGCCAGCCTGGTCTCCATTTCTATAAATTTTAATTAAGGATTACCCATGAATCTGAATAAGTTGTTTAAAGCTATGTTAGTTGTTGTACCTGTAATGGCATTAGGTGCATGTAGCACAACTTCAGAATCTGAAACTGACGCAAGTGGTTCAACTAGTAGTTCTACTACTACAACCACTGGCGGTGAATATGGTTCTGGTGGTGTTGAAACAGGTGGCGCAGCGCCAATCTTAACTCCAGAAGAGCAGCAACGTATTGAGCAAGAAGAATTACGTGCTCAAAATATTATTTATTTTGATTTTGACCGTAGTGAAGTACAAAGTGAAAATGCTGCAATTATTCAAGCTCACGGAAACTATTTAGTTGAGCACCCAAATGTACGTGTATTAATTGAAGGTCATGCTGATGAGCGTGGCACGCCTGAATACAATATTGCGTTAGGTGAACGTCGTGCTAAAGCTATTGCTAAATACTTACAAGGTATGGGTGTTCAAGCTAGCCAAATGAGTGTTGTTAGTTATGGTGAAGAAAAGCCATTAGATTTTTCACGCAGTGAAAGTGGTTTTGCAAAAAACCGCCGCGGTGTTTTAGTTTATTAATCGCGAAGAGTAAAAGCGATAACGGAAGGCCGGCTATGCCGGCCAGTTTAGGAGTTTATTGATGAAACATGCTGTTTTAGTTGCTGCGATGTTTGTAGCTGCAGGTGCTAACGCTGCCCCTGCACCTGTTCAAGATATTGCAGGCGGGTCAAATGATGATCGACTATCTCGTTTAGAACGTATTATTAAAGCAAAACAACAATCTGAATTTGAAGCGCAACAACGTTTAGATGCATTACAACGTGAAGTTCTTGAGTTACGTGGTATTACTGAACAGCAAGATTATCAAATTAGTCAAATGTTGCAGCGCCAACGCCAGCTTTATGAAGAAATTGCTAATTTATCAGCGAGTGCGGCGTCGACCACTGTCTCTGTCGCTGATACTGCTACATCTGCTGGCACTCAGTCTACTCTAGGGGAAACTGCAAGCTATGAGCAAGCCGTGAACCTTGTATTGAAAGAGCGTAAGTACGATGAAGCCATTCCGGCCTTTAGTGACTTCATTAAACAATACCCAGATTCCACATATGCTGCCAATGCCAACTATTGGTTAGGCCAGTTGTTATTCAATAAAGGTACTTTTGCTGAAGCTAAAGTTGCATTTAATACCGTGGTCAATAAATATCCTAACTCTAATAAACGTGGTGATAGTTTAGTTAAGTTAGGCATGATCGCTGAAAAAGAAGGTGACAGTGCGACAGCGAAGACATTCTATAACCGAGTGTTGAAAGAATACGCTAATAGTGCCTCAGCAAGACTTGCCCAACAACAATTGTCGGCTTTGTAAGCCTAATTTAACTAAAAAACAGCCTCTTAGTTTATTTTTAGTGCAAACGGCAAAAAAACCATAAATTGCACTTGCATGCGAAGATGAAAAAGGTATTATAGGCGCCCTCAGAACGGAGCGACGTTCTGAGGTCATTAAACAGGTTAGATTAACTTAGTTAGATGACAGATTGATTGAACTCTATTTATAGTCTTCACTTAATCTAAGAAACAGAAATGGGTCGTTAGCTCAGTTGGTAGAGCAGTTGGCTTTTAACCAATTGGTCGAAGGTTCGAATCCTTCACGACCCACCACTTTTCTGAAAGTGAGATTGCCAGTCAGGCTTTAATTCAGACGTAATGAATCGTTACGTAAAACCAGATGGGTTTTTAGCTCAGTTGTTTAGTTTAATTAGGCAGTTGGCTTTCTCTCCAATTAAAACATAGGTTTTAATGAAATACAGATGGGTCGTTAGCTCAGTTGTTTGGTTTA